>NZ_BAAGQL010000013.1:0-542897 GCF_054783495.1 Luteococcus sediminum
CACCACGGATTCCTCGTGGATCCAGGCCACCAATTGCCGAACTGCCAACGTGCTCGGGGCAACCTCCACAACGACGGGTGTCACGGTTCTATCGAACCATCCGGAGACTCGATCATCTGCCGCGACGAGCTCACTGACCCCGCCTCGCAATTCAGTCTCCGGTGGCGCCGTCGACCTGTTCACGCAGGAGATCGAGGTGGCCCAGATGGCGGGCGTACTCCTCGATGAGATGAACCAGGATCCAACGCAGGTTGACGTGCGCCGGCGTGGGCGATCCCCACGCCCGGACGCTGAGCTCGTCGAGCGTCGGCGCGGCCGAGTAGGTGCTGTTCGCGTTGGCGATAGCCTTGTCGAACCACGCCCGCAGGTCTTCGCCCGAGTCGGCGTCGGCTTCCCACTCCCAGTCACCCTCAGGCTGCTGCCAGCCCGAGCGCCACAGATCGTCCAGCTCCTCGACGTCCTGCCCGGCGAAACAGCCGCGAGCCCACCATGTCTCGCAGCTGGCCAAGTGCTTGATGATCGCGCCGATGCTCATCGTCGACGGATGCCCGGCCAGGCGGGTGTGCAGCTGCTGGTCGTCCAGGCCCTCAGTCTTGCGGCGCGCCGCAGTGCGCTGGAAGTCGAGGAAGGACGTCAGGGTTGATCGCTCGTCGCTCGCGGGGGCGATGGCGGGCAAGGGCGTCGTCATGGACAGGAGACTACCCAATGAAGCCGAGGGAAGCCCGCGCTCACGAGCCCAGGCGCCGCCCCGCCAACTGGCATGATGTGCCCGGCAGACACGCTCTCCTGCCCCGGGGAGCTGCTCCGCCCCCTCCGGTGCCCAGTGACACCTAGAGCCGCACGAGGCAGCCGTCCGGGGCTGTGGTCAACCTGCCAACCCAACCCGTCCTCTTGTGGGCATTCGTGGCGGGTGGACCACTGCCCGATGGCGCCTAGGGTGAATGCATGGCAGATCCGGCCCGCCCGTGGAATCTCAACATCCACCACGACCAGCTGCTCGCCCGGCTCGCCAGCAGAGGCGACCGTGTCCTCGACGTGGGATGCGGTGACGGATTCCTCTCGGCGCGGCTGAGTGCCCAAGGATGCGATGTCGTCGGACTGGATACTGACGCGGGGTCCTGGACCGCGCCCGGCACAGGCGGCCCGACGAGGACATCGAATGGAGGCGCGCGAACTTCCTCGACCCCGGCGGCAGGCAAGCCTGGCTCAGAAGATCTGGACCGGGCTGATGACGTCGGCGACCACCAGAACCGCGCCGGCCAGCGCAAGGAAGCCTCCCACCAGGTAGGCCACCGGGAGCAGGCGCGCGGTGTCCACCGGGCCCGGATCCGGACGTCCCAGGGCGCGGGCGACCAGACGTCGCACGGTCTCCACCAGGGCGGCCGCGATGTGGCCGCCGTCCAGGGGCGGCAGGGGCACGCAGTTGAGCAGGAAGACGAACAGGTTCACCGAGGACAGCATCATGAACCACGAGGCGATCCGGTCGTTGCGCTCCAGCGCATGGTTGCCGACCACCTCCCCGGCGGCACGGCTCGCGCCGACGATGGAGACCGGGCCATTGGCCTCGCGGTCACGACCGGTCACCAGGTCCGTCGCCACATTCCAGACGCTGACGGGAAAACGCAGCAGGGCGCGGGTCGAGCGCTCCGCCTGGCGCCACAGGTCCTGTGCCGTGCCACCCAGCCCCACCTGCACCAGCTCGGTGGTCGGGGTCACCCCCAGGAAGCCCGCCTGCTCGGTGCGGGCCGGATCCATCCTGGACGGGAGCGCGGTGACGATCGTGTGCACCATGGGCAGGGTGACCAGGCGGCCGTCGCGCTCCACCACCAGGCGGGCGGCCTGTCCCTTGTTGGCGCGGATCATCCCCGAAAGCGCCGGCCAGTCCTCGGGCCGCTGACCGTTGAAGGAGACGATCCGGTCCCCCACCTGCACGCCCGCCTTCTTGGCCGGCGCGACGGAATCGGCATCGGTGCAGCCCTGGGCGGCGCGACTGGCGGGCACGGCGCACTCGCTGACGGCGGCCGCCACCAGTTGGGGGCGGTACTGGCCGTGCAACGCATTGACGCCGGCAAGGATCACGAAGGCCAGCAGCAGGTTCATCAGAGGACCGCTGGCCATCACCACCACGCGCTGCCAGGTGGGCCTCTGGTGGAAGAGTCGCCCCTCGTCGCCCGGCCCCACCTCGTCGAATTCGACGGCTCGGGCCTCGTCGGCCAGACGGTTCAGCCGGGAGTCGGGGCGTCCGGGCCACCCGGGCGGGTACATGCCGACCATCCGGACATAGCCGCCCAGGGGCAGCATCTTGATCCCGTAGTCGGTCTCGCCTCGGCGAGTGCGCCACAGGGTGCGGCCGAAGCCGACGAAGTACTGGGTCACCTTGACGCCGAAGAGCTTGGCCGGCACCAGGTGGCCGAGCTCGTGCAGGGCGATCGAGGCCATCACCAGGGCGAAGAAGCCCAGCGCGGCCAGCAGCGTCACCACCAGCGTCATGCCTGTTCCGCCGTCACCCGGCACAGATCTCGGCGGCCCGACGGCGAGCCCAGGCGTCCACGGCGAGCACGCCCTCGACGCTCATCTGGTCGTCGGACAGGTGCGCCCCCTCCCCCGCGCTGGTGGCGAGGTGCTCGTCGACGACCGCGGCGATGGTTTCGACGATGGACAGGAAGCCGATGCGTCCCTCGCAGAAGGCGTCGACGCACACCTCGTTGGCGGCATTGAAGACCGCCGGCGCCGAGCCGCCCGCCTTGCCGCAGCGTCGGGCCAGCTCGACCGCCGGGAAGGCCTCGGAGTCCAGCGGCTCGAAGTGCAGACTGGTGGGCTGCGACCAGTCATTGGGACGGCTGGCGCCCTCGATGCGGCGCGGCCAGTCCAGACCCAGGGCGATCGGCAGCTTCATGTCGGGCGGGCTCAGCTGGGCGATGGTGGCCCCATCGTGGAATTCCACCATGGAGTGCACCACCGAGCCGGGGTGGATGACGACGGTGATGTCATCCAGGTCGACTCCGTAGAGCAAGCCGGCCTCCAGCAGCTCCAGGCCCTTGTTGACCAGGGTGGAGGAGTTGATGGTGATGACGCGGCCCATGTCCCAGCTGGGGTGGGCCATCGCCTGCTCGGGGGTGACGTCGACCAGCTCCTGGCGGGAGCGCCCGCGGAAGGGTCCGCCGGAACACGTGAGGATGAGGCGTCGCACCTCGTCGGCGCGCCCTGCCTGCAGGCACTGGGCGAAGGCCGAGTGCTCGGAGTCGACGGCCACCATCTGTCCGGGTGCGGCGGCCTCGGTGACCAGGCGGCCACCGATCACCAGCGATTCCTTGTTGGCCAGGGCAAGCGTGCTCCCGGTCTCGAGGGCGGCCAGCGTGGGCAGCAGCCCGGCCGATCCGGTGATGCCGTTGAGCACCACGTCGCACGGATGCTTGGCCAGCTGGGTGGCGGCGTCCGGGCCGAGCAGGATCCTGGGCAGCTGCACCTCGCCCTGGTTCCAGCCCCGCTTCTTGGCCTCGGCGTAGAGCGCCAGTTGCAGGTCCTGCCCGGCGGTCGCCTTCGCCAGCGCCGCGACCTGCGGCTGGAAGTCCAGGATCTGGGCGGCGAACTGGGCGACGTCGGAGCCGCCGGCAGCCAGGCCGACCACGCGGAACTCGTCACGCCGGCTGGAGATCACCTCCAGGGCCTGGGTCCCGATGGAACCGGTGCTGCCAAGGATCACCACGTCACGAGCTGCCATGGGCCAATACTGGCAGACGCTGCCGACACTCCCTGACGTCTGGCGCCTGACGATGCTGACGCACAGCTGGTGGCGTGGCAGGGGATGGGGCACCTACCCAGCCAGTCCTCATAGTCTTGGACCATGACGCCACAGACCCTGGAGATCGAGCGCCTCGACGACCTTGAGCGGCACCTGGCCGCCGGGAACACGCTGCACGGCTGCGTGGTGCAGTCAGTGGACATCCGTGGACGCGGGGCCGAACTGGCGCTGGCCGGTGTCGAAGCGGCGATCTTCCTCGGTTGCCTGGTGGAGCCCGGGGATGAGCAGGAGCTGCGCGCCCATGGGGCGCTGGTCTTCCCGCGCATCCCCGAGCTCCCTTTCAACCCCTACCGCCCGCGCCTCTACACCGCCGAAGACCTCTTCGACACCGTCGTCGCCGGTGGTGAGTATGCCGACAGCCACGACGCCCGCATCTATGCCTGGCACCAGGCACAGGGGGCCCGTCCCAACCTGGGTGCCACCTTGTCCACCACCCTGCACGACCACTCGATGGACGAGGCCCTCGACGACTGGTGCCAGGGACGTCCGCCCGAGGACTCGATCGGCATCATGGGTGGTCACGCCGCCTCGCGCGGCACCGACACCTACCGGGCCGCGGCACGGCTGTCCGGAGAGCTGACCCGGGCCGGCCGGCTGGTGATGACCGGTGGCGGCCCGGGCGCGATGGAGGCGGCCAACCTTGGCGCCTACCTGGCCGGGCAGCCCGAGGCCCTCGACGACGCCATCGCGGTGCTGGCCGAGGCCGCGGACTTCCACGAAGACATCACCGCCTGGGCGCGCGCCATGGTCGAGGTGCGGAGCCAGTGGCAGCCCTCCGGCGTCTCCGTGGGCATCCCCACCTGGTTCTACGGTCACGAACCGCCCAACGGCTTCGCCACCGTCGCGGCCAAGTTCTTCAGCAATGCCATCCGCGAGGACACGCTGCTGCAGCGCTGCCGGGGCGGCATCGTCTACCTCAGCGGCGCGGCCGGCACGGTGCAGGAGATCTTCCAGACCGCCACCGGCAACTACTACACCCCCGAGGGCGGCACCACGACGCCGATGGTGCTGGTGGGGCGGGAGCAGTGGACCGAGCGGCTGCCCGCCTGGCCACTGCTGCAGGCACTCGGCCGGGACCGCCAGATGGGCACCCGGATCCACCTGGTCGACCGGGTGGAGGAGGCCGCCGAGGTGCTGCTCGGCTGAGCTCAGCCGTGCAGCAACCGGTAGAGCGTCAACGCCAGACCGGTGCGGTCGCGCTGCTCCAGCTTGCGCAGCAGCGCCGAGACTGATTCTTCACCGTCCCCTCCGGCAGGTGCATGGCCGCCGCGATCTCGCCATTGGTCGCACCCCGCGCGACGTGCTCGGCCAGCAGCCGTTCCGTGCGGGTCAACACCGCCAGCGGGTCGGTGCGCTCCGCTCCGCGCCCCAGCGCCAGACGGGCCACCCGGGGGTCGATCACCAAGCCGCCAGAGGCCACCTCGGCAATGGCCTCCGCGAGCCGTGTGGTGGAGACGTCCTTGAGCAGGAAGCCCGCCGCCCCAGCGGCCATGGCACCGGTGACGATGTGCTCGTCATCGAAGGTGGTCAGCACCACCGCGGGCAGGCCGGGATGCCGGGCAGCGAGCTGCCGGACCAGCTCGAGGCCGTCCATCCCGGGCATCCGGGCGTCAGTGAGCACCACGTCCACCTCGGTGCCGCGCAGCACCGCCAGCGCCTCGTGGCCGTCGGCTGCCTCGGCGACGACCTCCAGGCCGTCCTCGGTCTCCAACAGCAGGCGAAGTCCTCGCCGCAGCAGTTGCTGGTCGCCGACGAACAGGATCCTGGTCACTTCTCCTCCTGGGTGGGAATGGTTCCGCTGATCTCGACGCCCTGCTGCGTGCCGCGCGCCTCGAAGCTGCCGCCGAGCGTCGGGGCGCGCTCGGCCAGCGACCGCAGCCCGAAACCGGGGGCCAGGTCTGCCACCGCTCCCCCGTCGTCGGCCAGCACCAGGCGCAGGGCCTCAGGCTGCCAGTCGACGAGCAGGTCAACGTGAGTGGCCGATGAGTGCCTCACCACATTGGTGAGCCCCTCCTGCACCAGGCGCAACGCGGACAGTGAGCTGGCGCGGTCGAGTTCTCGCTCCCGGCCGCGATGGGGCAGGCGCACGTCGAGTCCGGTACCGCGGAAGGAGCGGGCGATCGCCTCGAAGGCGGCATTGCCCGTGACCAACTCCTCCCGTGGAAGGTTGAGTGCCCGCACCCAGCGCCGCATGTGGGCCAGGGCCTCGGCGGCGGTCTCGCGTGCGGTCTGCACTTCGGCGAAGGCCCGCCCGGGGTCCTTGTCCCGCATCCGTTCCGCGAACTCCAGGCTGAGCACCACCAGGGTGAGCTGGTGGCCCAGCCCGTCGTGCAGCTCGCGGGCCGAACGCGACCGCTCGTCGACGAGCATCAGTTCCTGTTCCGTGACGGCAGCCCGACGCACCTCGTCGAGCAGTTCGGCATTGCGCCGACGTTCCTGGTCCAGTTCACGCAGGAGCTGCCCCAGCAGCACGCCCAGCGACAGCATCAAGGTGACGGCGAGCAGCTGGACCCCGGCCACGCCCCACCCGCCGAGGTTGCCCGAGGCATAGGTCGTCAGCTCGATCAGGCAGACCATCACGGCCAGCCCCAGCAGGCCCCAGGCCGTGCCGAGGGTGTCACCCAGCAGTCCCACGCCGAGGATCAGGATCAGGACGGTCGAGCCACCCCCGTCCAGTCCCGTGCTCGCGAAGCTGGCCAGGAAGAGGACCACCACCCACCCACGCCCATGGCCCGTCCGCCAGGCGAACCAGCCCAGAATCACCAGCGCGCTTCCCAGCAGGGCGACCACCATCAGCACCGCCGGGCTGTGTGACCAGGAGAGCAGGGCAACCATCGCCTGCAGCCCAGCCAGCAGGCACACCAGGAGACCGACCTGACGCGACGTCACCCCCTCAGCCTAGGGCGGGGCGGGCATGACAGACCCGTGACCACGGTCATGGTTCTGTGCGACGAAGTGGCAACCCTGGGAACCTGTTTCCCCACCTGGCCAAGAGTTGACTGGTGCCATGACCACGAACCAGCACCGCATTCGCGCCCGGCTCACCTTCTGGGCCTGCACCCTGATCGCCGTCGTCCTGATGTTCGCCAACTACATCGGTCTGGTCCCGCTGGAGTTCGCTGCCAAGGCCATGCAACCCGATCCGACACCGGGCCAGGACCGTGTCGTCAACATCCTGGCCTGCCTCGTGACACTCGCCACGTCCCTCGTACTGGTCGCACTCGCCAGCCGATGGGTGCTGGGGAGGCGTCTGGGAGAGGTCGGCTGGCGAGTCAGCCGGGACAGCTGGCGGCTCTTCGGTCTGGGGTGGGCTGCGGCCGCGGCCGTGGGTCTGGGCGCCCAGGCGCTGGCCTGCATCCCTGGCCTGCCGATCGAGACCTTCTCCACCGCGTCCGAGTGCGCCGGCATGACCGGCTCCGTGCTCGCCCTGGTGCTGCTCGCCAAGGTGGCCCAGGCCATTGCACTGCAGGGCATCCCCGAGGAACTGGTGTGGCGTGGCTGGCTGATGAACTGCCTGCAGGACCGCCCTCGCCTGGCGCTGGTGGTCTCAGCCGTCGTCTTCGGCGCCCTCCACGTCGTGTCCAACGGGGGAATGCACGGCATCGAGGCCATCACCTATCCCCTGCAGGCGATGGCCTTCGCCTTCCTCGCTGGCGCCTTGGCGTTGCGGATGCGCCCGCTGTGGTGCGCCATCGGCGTCCATGCCGGACTGCACCTCACCAACCTCGCACTGGGCTTCGCCCCGCGGATTGCCGATGGTTCGCTCGTGTGGGTCACCCAGGCGGCCGGGTACGTCACGCTCGGATTGCTTGTCCTGCGCGGGTGGCAGGGTGACCGCGTGGTCTACGACAGGTGAATCCTTTCGGGGAAGACGATGGTGGCCGGCACCCCGTGCGGGGCGCCGGCCACCATCGTTCATGCCGTAGTGCGGATCAGACCAGGCCCATCGCGATCATCGCGTCGGCGACCTTGACGAAGCCGGCAATGTTGGCACCGAGCACGTAGTCGCCGGGGGCGCCGTACTCCTCGGCGGTGTCGACGCAGTTGTCGTGGATGTTCTCCATGATGCTGGCCAGGCGCTCCTCGGTGTACTCGAAGCTCCAGGAGTCACGCGAGGCGTTCTGCTGCATCTCCAGCGCCGAGGTGGCCACGCCACCGGCATTGGCCGCCTTGCCGGGGGCGTAGGCGACCTTGTTGGCCTTGAAGACCTCGATGCCGCCGGGCGTGGTGGGCATGTTGGCGCCCTCGGCCACGGCCTTCACGCCATTCTTGACCAGTTCCTTGGCGTCGTCCTCGCTGAGCTCGTTCTGCGTGGCGCAGGGCAGGGCGACATCGGTGGGGATGTTCCACACGCTGCCCTCGGTGTGCAGCGTGGCGCCCTTGCGTCGCTCGACGTAGTCGGCGGCGCGACCGCGCTCCACCTCCTTGACCTGCTTGAGCAGGTCGAGGTCGATGCCGGCCGGGTCGTGGACATAGCCCGAGGAGTCGCTGAAGGAGTGACACAGGGCACCGAGCTGCTGGGCCTTCTCGATCGCATAGATCGCCACATTGCCACCGCCCGAGACGGTGACGCGCTGACCGTCGAGTCCACCGTTCATGCGTTCCATCATCCGGTTGGCGAACAGCACGGTGCCGTAGCCCGTGGCTTCGGTGCGCACCAGCGAACCGCCCCAGGTGAGGCCCTTGCCGGTCAGCACACCCGCCTCGTAGCGGTTGGTGATGCGACGGTACTGGCCGAACAGGTAGCCGATCTCGCGGCCGCCCACGCCGATGTCGCCGGCGGGCACGTCGGTGTACTCACCCAGGTGACGGTACAGCTCGGTCATGAAGGACTGGCAGAAGCGCATGACCTCGGCGTCGCTCTTGCCACGGGGGTCGAAGTCCGAACCACCCTTGCCGCCGCCGATCGGCATGCCGGTCAGGGAGTTCTTGAAGACCTGCTCGAAACCGAGGAACTTGACGATGCCCAGGTAGACGCTGGGGTGGAAGCGAAGGCCGCCCTTGTACGGGCCCAGGGCCGAGTTGTACTCGACGCGGAAGCCGCGGTTGATCTGCACCTTGCCCTCGTCGTCCATCCACGGGACCCGGAAGATGATCTGGCGCTCGGGCTCGCACATCCGCTCGAGCACGGCTCCTGCAGTGTACTGGGGGTTGCGCTTGAGCACGGGGCTCAGGCTGTCGAGCACCTCCTTCACGGCCTGGTGGAATTCCACCTCGCCGGGGTTGCGCTTCACGACGGTCTCGTAGACCTGGTCGAGATCAGCCATCTGGGGCTCCTTCCTCTGGTGCGCAGACGCACACCGTCCGATCTCCACCACGGAAATCACGACCTGGCGCAAGTGCCCACAAGCCGTCCCATGGATGGCCGCTGCACGAGCAGCGACGTGGAAAAGGCTACAGATTCCCATTCCTCGACATCGAAATGGTCACGATGTGACCTTCGCGGCAGCGGAGCCCCGCCTGCCCTACCGTCCCTCCTCCACGGCGGGGACGACAACGGGTCAGGCCTCCGGGTCCTCTGCGCCCTGGGCTGCCAGCTGGCCGCAGGCGCCGTCGATCTCCTGGCCGCGCGTGTCGCGCACCGTGACCGGGATCTGCCAGTTCTCCAGCGTCTTGACGAAGGCCTGCTCGTCGCTCTTGCGCGAGGCCGTCCACTTCGATCCCGGGGTCGGGTTCAGCGGGATCAGGTTGACGTGTGCCCAGCCCCAGTCACCGCGCTCCTTGATCCGCTTGGCCAGCAGCCGCGCACGCTCCACCTGGTCGTTGATGTCCTTGATCAGGATGTACTCGATGCTCACCCGGCGACGCGTGGTCTCGGCATGGGCGAAGGCGGCATCCAGCACCTCGTCGACCTTGTAGCGGGTGTTGATCGGCACCAGTTCGTCGCGCAGCTCGTCGTCGGGAGCGTGCAGGCTGATTGCCAGCGTGATCGGCAGCCCCTCCGCGGTGAGCTGGTGGATCTTCGGCACCAGGCCCACGGTGGAGACCGTGATGCCCCGCCGGCTCATCCCCAGCCCGTCCGGGGCCGGGTCGCTGATGGCGTGGACGGCCGACATCACGGCCTTGTAGTTGGCCAGCGGCTCACCCATGCCCATGAAGACGATGTTGTTCACCTGGCCGACGCCACCGGGCAGGTCGCCTGCGGCCAGCACCTGCTCGGCGTGCATCACTTGGGCGACGATCTCGCCGGCCGACATGTTGCGCTGCAGGCCGCCCTGGCCCGTCGCGCAGAAGGGGCAGGCCATGCCGCAGCCGGCCTGCGAGGAGATGCACAGCGTGTTGCGCACATGGCTGCGCTCGCCCGTGGGGTCGTCGCGACGCACGCCGTAGCGCATCAGCACCGACTCCACCAGGGCGCCGTCGTGCAGCCGCCACAGGGTCTTGACGGTGGTGTCCCCGTCACAGCGCTGTTCGTTGACCGGGCTGATGAGTTCGGGGAAGAACTTGTCGGCCACCTGCTCACGGGCTGCGGCCGGAAGGTCGGTCCAGGTGGTCGGATCGGTTTCGAAGCGCTCGAAGTAGTGCTTGGAGATCTGCTTGGCCCGGAAGGCGGGCAGCCCCATCTCCTTGACCGCTGCCACCCGCTCGTCGACGGACAGGTCGATCCAGTGAGGGGCAGGCTTGCCCCGCCGCGGGGCCTTGAAGACCAGCGGCAGGGCCTTGCCCTCAGCCAGCGGCTCTGCGGGCAGGGTCAGCTCGGCCTGCGGGCGCGGTGCCGCGTGGTTGCGGCCGTCGGGGGCGCTCATGCGGCCGGCACCATCATGAACATGGCGAACCACGCCACGGGGGCTGCCACCAGCAGCGAGTCGAGCCTGTCCATCACGCCTCCATGTCCGGGCAGGAAGGAACTCATGTCCTTGATGCCCACGTCCCTCTTCACCATCGACTCCACCAGGTCACCTGCGGTGCCGAAGGCCACCAGCAGCACACCCAGCAGCATTCCCACCAGCCAGGAGGCGTGCAACAGCCAGTGGCTGCAGGCCGCACCCAGCAGCATGCCTGCCGTCACCGACCCGACGAAGCCCTCCCAGGTCTTCTTCGGGCTCACCTTCGGGGCCATCGGATGCTTCCCGAAGAGCACCCCTGCGATGTAGCCGCCGGTGTCGGAGGCGATCACGCACAGCAGGAAGGTGATGATCCTGGCCCGGCCGTTGTCGTCGGCCAGCATCAGCGAGACCGTCGACCCCATCAGCGGCACATAGGCCAGGGTGAACAGGCTGGCCGAGGCGTCACGAACGAAGCCCTCGGCCCCGCGAGACAGACGCATCACCAGACAGCCCAGCGAGGTCAACGCGAGCAGACCGATGATCAGGCTGTTCGCCGGCAGGTTGGTCGTGCTGGACTGTCCGGCGTGGTAGGCCCCGATGACGCTGGCGAATGTTCCCACCACAAGGGGCGCCACCTCCGATCGCGCGCCGATGCGCGCCATCGCCCGGTGCAGTTCGACGACGCCCAGACTCAAGGCCACCGCCACGAACAGCACGAAGCCCCAGTTCCACCACGCCAGCGTGACCACGACCGAACCGAACAAAGCCACGCCGACCGCGATCGCGGCCGGCAGGTTCCTGCCGGCCCGCGAGGTCTTGGGTGGGGGCGTGACGTTGCTCGGCGAGATCTTCTCCTGGCTCATCGGATGCAAGCTGCTCAGACCTCGAGCAGCTCGGCCTCCTTGCTCTTGAGCAGCTCGTCGATCTGCTCGACGTACTTCTTGGTGGTGGCGTCCAGCTGCTTCTCGGCGCGACTTGCCTCGTCCTCGCCGATCTCCTTGTCCTTCTCCAGGCGCTTGATCGCGTCATTGGCGCTGCGGCGAACGTTGCGGATCGCGACGCGACCCTCCTCGGCCTTGTGCTTGGCCATCTTCACGTACTCCTTGCGGCGGTCCTCGGTCAGGGCCGGCAGGATGCAGCGGATCATGTTTCCGTCATTGGACGGGTTCACGCCCAGGTCGGAGTCGCGGATCGCCTTCTCGATCGCGTTGACCGCGGAACGGTCGAAGGGCGTCACCAGGATGGTGCGCGCCTCGGGCGACTGGAAGGTCGCCAGCTGCTGCAGCGGGGTGGGGGCGCCGTAGTAGTCCACCAGGAGGCGGTTGAACATGGCCGGGTTGGCCCGACCGGTGCGGATGCCGGCGAAGTCCTCGCGGGAGAAGTCCACGGCGGCGCCCATCTTCTTCTCGGCGTCCTTGATGATGTCGGTGATCACGATGATTCCTTCGGTCGTTGCTGGGTCTGTGCCGGGCCGGTGGGCTCAGCGATGGATGGTGGTGCCGAGCTTCTCGCCGTTGGCCGCCTTGGCGATGTTGCCGTCGACGGTCAGGTTGAAGAAGACCATCTTCAGGTCGTTGTCGCGGGCCAGGGAGATGGCGGCGGCATCGGCGACCTTCAGGTCCTTGGCGAGGTAGTCGTCGTAGCTGAGATTGTCGAACATGCGCGCGTCGGGATTGGTGCGCGGGTCGGAGTCGAAGACCCCGTCGACCCCCTGCTTGCCCATCAGGAGGGCTTCGCAGCCGATCTCGAGGGCCCGCTGGGCCGAGACCGTGTCGGTGGAGAAGTAGGGCATTCCGGCGCCGGCGCCGAAGATGACCACACGGCCCTTCTCCAGGTGCCGCGAGGCGCGACGGGGGATGTAGGGCTCGGCGACCTGGGTCATGGTGATGGCGCTCTGCACGCGGGTGGGGACGCCGGCCTTCTCGCAGAAGTCCTGCAGGGCAATGGCATTCATCACGGTGCCGAGCATGCCCATGTAGTCGGCACGCTCGCGCTCCATGCCGCTCTGGGACAGTTCAGCGCCGCGGAAGAAGTTTCCGCCGCCCACGACGATGGCCACCTGGATGCCACTGTTGGCGACATCTGCCACCTGCGCCGCAATATTGCTCACGACGGCCGGATCGACCCCGATCTTGCCGCCACCAAAGACCTCGCCTGACAGCTTCAGCAGCACTCGCTTGTAGGGCTTGCTCACATTTCCTCCTCCAGGGTCATGCCGACCGCCTGCACGTCGAACCGACGACCGACCCTCACGGGCCTGCGGCATGGGCCACGTCATGACGTGGTTGCTCGCCACTCTACTGAACTTTGGCGCCGTGGGCCGACGAGGGCGAGCCCCCGCTGCCCGGACGCGACGATGGGGAGGGGCTCCGAAGAGCCCCTCCCCACTGGGCCGTCCCGCGACTGGAGGCCGGCAGCGCCTGCCTCCAGTTGGGGGGCGACGATCAGGCGCCGGCGGACAGGCGCACGAAGCGGGTGATCTTCACCCCGGCGGCGTCCAGCAGCTGGCCGACGGTCTTCTTGTCGTCCGAGACGGCAGGCTGCTCGACCAGGCAGACATCCTTGTAGAAGCCGTTGAGGCGACCCTCGACGATGCGGGACAGGATGTTCTCCGGCTTGCCCTCCTCGCGAGCGGTCTCCTCGGCGATGCGCTTCTCCTTCTCCAGCACATCGGCGGGAACGTCCTCGCGGGAGACGTACTGCGGCATCATCGAGGCGATCTGCAGCGCCACGGAGTGAACCAGCTGGGCGTCGTCACCGGTGTACTCGACCAGCACGCCGACCTGCGGAGGCAGGTCCTGCGAGCGACGGTGCAGGTAGGTGTGGGTCTCGCCCTCGTAGCTGATGGCATCCTTGAGCTCGAGCTTCTCACCGATCTTGGTGGCCAGGGCCTCGACGGCCTCCTTGACGGTGCCCTCGTCGAGCTTGACGGCATTGGCGGCCTCGACGCCATTGGCGCCCTCGGCGGCCACGGCGGTGACGATCTTGTCGGCCAGGGCGATGAACTCACCGTTCTTGGCGACGAAGTCGGTCTCGGAGCCGAGCTGGATGATGCTCTTGCCGGAGCTCGCCACGATGCCATTGCTGGCCTCGCGGTCGGAGCGCTTGGCCATCTTGGCCTGGCCGGTGACGCGCAGGATCTCGATCGCGCGCTCGAAGTCGCCGTCGGCCTCGGTCAGGGCCTTCTTGGCGTCCATCATGCCGGCGCCGGTGACGTCGCGCAGCTTCTTGACCTCAGCAGCAGTGATTGCCATGTGTCTTTCCGTTCTTGGAAGGGTTGGAGGACGGATCAGTTGTTCTCGGCGGGAGCCTCGGTGGCGGCCTGCTCGGCAGTCACCTCGGTGGTCTCCTCGGCCGGGGCCGGGGTGGCCTCGGCGGCGGGCTGCTCGGTGGAGGCCTCGGCGGCGGGCTGCTCGGCGGAGGCCTCGGTGACGGCCTGCTCGGCGGCGGGCTTGTCGCCCTCGTGGCCGGCCAGCAGCTCCTTCTCCCAGTCGGCCATCGGCTCGGCGGGGGCCTCGCCACCGGCGTTGCCACCGGAGCGCTTCATGAGGCCATCGGCGGCGGCGTCGGCGATGATGCGGGTCAGCAGCGAGACCGAACGAATGGCGTCGTCATTGCCCGGGATCGGGAAGTCGACCTCGTCGGGATCGCAGTTGGTGTCGAGGATGGCGACGACGGGGATGTGCAGCTTGCGCGCCTCGTCGATGGCCAGGTGCTCCTTCTTGGTGTCGACAACCCAGACGGCCTGCGGAGCGCGGGCCATCTCGCGGATGCCGCCGAGGGTCTTCTCCAGCTTGTCCTTCTCGCGCTTGAGGCCCAGGAGTTCCTTCTTGGTGAGACCGGAGGCGGCCACGTCCTCGAAGTCCATGACCTCGAGCTCCTTGAGGCGGTGCACGCGCTTGATGACCGTCTGGTAGTTGGTGAGCATGCCGCCCAGCCAACGCTGGTTCACGTAGGGCATGCCGACACGGGTGGCCTGCTCGGCGATGGTCTCCTGCGCCTGCTTCTTGGTGCCGACGAACAGGATCTGGCCGCCGCGGGCGACGGTCTGGCTGACGAAGGCGTAGGCCTTGTCGATGTAGGTCAGCGACTGCTGCAGGTCGATGATGTAGATGCCATTGCGCTCGGTGAAGATGAAGCGCTTCATCTTGGGGTTCCAACGACGGGTCTGGTGTCCGAAGTGGACGCCGCTCTCGAGCAGCTGGCGGGTGGTGACGACGGCCATGGCCGGTCCTTTCCTTCTCGCGGGCGCACTGCACCCGCACGGTTTCCATCGGCACCGAGCGGTTCGGTGCCACCTGATGCGCCCTCCGCCACCTGCCGCGCGGGACGCGGAACCGATGGTGGCCTGAGCCCGACTGTTCGGGATCGACGCATGCGAAGTCAGTCCGGATCGGTCCGGACCGCATCGGCATCCTACGCCCCGCGCGGGGTGGTCGCCAAACGGTCACGATCCACCACGGGCTTGTCCACAGCTTGGCTGGCACCGAGGATCCATCCACAGCCCCTCCGCACCGTGACGCCGGGGCGGTGGCCGCCCACACACTGCAACCATGAGGACCTTCTGCCTGCGCTCCTGGCGCGCCCTGGTCGCCTGCTGGGCCCTGACCCTGCTCGCCGCCGGGGTCTCGCTCGGCTCCCCCATCGGCCTGTCCACCACTGCCCTGGCCGCACCACCACCGCCAGTCAGGACCAGACCGGCCCCGCCCCGGCCCGCACCCCCTCCGCAGGCACCGCCGCGCCCGGTTCCCACCGGGAGCAGCGCTCCCAGACCCGCACCTGCCCAGCCTGCCCCACCCCTGCCTGCCCCACCCCTGCCTGCCCCACCCCTGCCTGCCCCACCAAGACTCACCCCGCCCGTCGAAGGTGCCCCGGCCCGCCCCTTCGACGCACCACGGGAGAAGTGGGGGCGCGGGCACAGGGGCGTGGACCTGCCGGTCGAGGTCGGGATGCCGGTGCGCTCCCCCGGCGACGGCACCGTCATCTTCGCCGGCCCCGTCGCGGGCCGCGAAGTGATGACCATTGACCTGGGCGGCGGCTTCCACACGACGCTGGAGCCGGTGCGTACCGCGGTCCAGGTGGGGCAACTGGTCACCACGGGAATGGTCGTGGGCACGGTGACCGTCGGAACACACTGCGTCTCGGCCTGCCTGCACTGGGGCCTCAAGCACCAGCAGACCTACCTGGACCCGACCCGACCTACCGACGACGCGGTGGTGCGCCTCCTACCGCGAGGCTTCCGGCCTCCCCGGCCGCCCGCCCCGCGGGGCGGTGGCCTCCCCGACCTCCTGCTCGGAGCCCTGCCCGCTTCGTCCTCAGGGCTGGTGCGGCCGTCGTCGGGGCCGGTCACCTCCGCCTTCGGACAACGCTTCCATCCGGTGCTCCACGTGTGGAAACTGCATGACGGCATGGACTTCGGTGCCGCGTGCGGCAGCCCGGTGCTGGCCTCGGCAGCAGGCAAGGTCGTGCTGGCCGAACGCAACATCGCCTACGGGAACCGCGTCGTGGTCGAGCACGGCACCATCCAAGGTCGACGGATACGCACCTCCTACAACCACCTGCAGTCCTTGGACGTGGCGCCGGGCCAGACCCTGCAGCAGCGCCAGCAGCTCGGCCGCGTCGGCACGACTGGCTATTCCACTGGCTGCCACCTGCACTTCATGGTCTGGCAGGACGGGGCGTTGGTGAACCCGGCAGGTGCGCTGTGACCACGCCCCCACCATGGCCTGACCGGCCAGCGCCTCGACCCGGCCGCCGGTCAGGCCCTCGGATGCGATTGCTCGAAGACGCTGCGCAGCCGCTCGTTGCTGACGTGGGTGTAGATCTGCGTGGTCGCCAGCGACGTGTGGCCGAGCACCTCCTGCACGGTGCGCAGGTCTGCCCCACCCTCCAGCAGGTGTGTCGCCATGGCGTGGCGCAGGCCGTGCGGACCCATGTCAGGCGCCTGCGGCACCGCGTTGAGGGCGGCATGCACCACCCTGCGCACCACCCGCGGGTCGATGCGGGCTCCCCGTGCCCCCAGGAAGAGCGCCTTGGGGGTCGGGTCCTGGGCACGGACCAGCTCCGGACGTCGGGCCATCCACTGCTCGACGGCGGTGATGGCCGGGGCGCCGATCGGCACCACGCGTTCCTTGTCGCCCTTGCCGAGCACCCGAACGGTGCCCCGCCCCAGGTCAAGGTGGTCGAGGTCGAGCCCACACAGCTCCTGGACGCGAATCCCACTGGCGTAGAGCACCTCGAGGATCGCCTGGTCTCGGGCGGCGAGTGGCCCCCCCTCCTCGGCCACACGCGCCTGGACCGCGGCGAAGAGCACGTCGAGGTCGGAGGCGCTCACATCGGGCGGCAGGCGCCGCGGGACCTTGGGCGACCTGAGAGTGGCCGACGGATCTGTCTCGACCAGTTCTTCCCTGCGGGCCCAGCCGAAGAAGACGCGCACCGATCCGCTGCGACGCTGCAGGGTGGCGGCACTGGCACCATCGGCCTGCAACGAGGCCAACCAACCACGCAGGTCCCGCAGCCGCACCTGATCCACCCGCTCGATGCCCCTCCCCTGCACGTGGCGCAGCAGTGCCTCCACGTCCCCTCGGTAGGCACGCACAGTGTGTTGGGAGTTGCGTCGTTCGTCGCGCAGCCACGCGACGAACTCGTCCAGCACGGAGGCGAAGGGGGCACACAGCTCCACGCGCTCGTGCGATCGGGGGGTGGTGGCAGCCATGGGACGAGTCTAGATTTCCCCCATGGAACACAGCACCCCACGCGAACAGACCAGCCAGCCCACCACAGTCCTGGTCGGGTGCTACACCGACGACGAGGGCACCGGCGGCCTCCAGCTGGTGCACGCCGACAGCGAGGGCCTCACGGCCACCCCGGTGCTCGACCTGCCCAGCCCCAGCTGGCTGGAGCTGCACGACGGACGGGTGCTGGCCTGCAGCGAGCTCGCCGAGTCCCTGCTCAGCCTCGTGCGCATCGACCAGGGCGAGGCCCAGGTGCTCAGCCAGGTCCCCACCGGCGGGGCACACGCCTGCCACCTGGCGGTCAGCCCCGCCGGTGCGTGGATCGCTGTGGCCCACTACGGCTCGGGCGAGGTGACCATCCACGCCACCCCCACCGACGACGCCCTGGAGGAGGCGCGGGGACGTCTTGCCTTCGACGGCTCCGGCCCCGACACCGAACGTCAGGACTCCTCCCACGCCCACCAGGCGCTGTGGCTCGACGACGAGCACGTGGCGGTCTGCGACCTGGGCGCCGACCAGCTGCACGTGGTCGGCGTCGACGACCAAGGGAGCCCCACCCTGGTCACCTCGGTGAACCTGCCCGCCGGCACCGGCCCCCGCCACGCCGTGCCGTGGCACGACGAGGCCACCGGGAGCGCCGTCCCCCTCGACGGGCACCTGTACCTGGCGATTGCCGGTGAGCTCTCGGGCCGCGTCGTGCTCGTGCGTCACGAGGGACTGGACTGGTCGACCGGATGGTGGGTGGGTCAGCAGCTGTCGGCCACCAGCAGCCCCGGACAGTCCCAGCCCTCCGGTCTGGTCTGGTTCGGGGCTGACCTGGTGCTCGCCAACCGCGGCACCGACGAGCTGGTGATGCTGGCCTGGCGTGAGGGGGAGCACCTGCAACTGGTGGACCTCAGCCCCACGGGCGGCAGCCAGACGCGCGACCTGCGCGAAGTGGATGGGCAGCTGTGGGTCGCCAACCAGGACTCCGACGAGGTCCGCCGCCTGCGCCGCGCCCCCGACGGTTTCGAACTGGTCGATGCCGTGGCCGTCACGCGGCCGGCACGGCTGCTGCCGCTGGCCTGACCCCTGCCGCCGCAACTGGCCCGGTGCTGCTGCCGATACTGGCCCGGTGCTGCTGCCGATACTGGCCCGGTGCTGCTGCCGATACTGGCCCGGTGCTGCTGCCGAGACTGGCCCGGTGCTGCTGCCGATACTGGCCCGGTGCTGCTGCCGATACTGGCCCGGTGCTGACCCCAGGATGGGTTGACTCGGACCCGGCGGGCGACGCGGTAGGTTTGGCGTCGACGAATCACAGGCCACCGACCAGAGGCGGCCAGGACAGCGGGGCCCAGCCCCGGGAAGGCACACCAGCGATGGCCAGCACACTCGACGACCTCACCACCGGAGGCACCGTCCGCCGCATCACGCGCTGGGGCGAACCCGTCCTGCACAACCCCACCCGCCCGGTGACGGAGTTCGACGAGGACCTGCACACCCTCATCCGCGACATGTTCGCCACCATGGAGGCCTCCCAGGGCGTCGGGCTTGCCGCGACCCAGGTGGGCGTCGACCTGGCCCTGTTCATCTACGACTGCCCCGACGAGGACCTCGTCAACCACAAGGGCGTCTTCTGCAATCCCGTGGTCACCCTGCCGGAGGGACGCGACCGCAAGCTGGACGCCACCGAGGAGGGCTGCCTGAGCTGGCCCGGCGGTTACCAGCCGCTGGCCCGCCCCGACCAGGCGCTGTGCGAGGGCCAGGACGCCTTCGGCAACCAGGTCAGCCTCACCGGCACCGGCCTGCTGGCCCGTTGCCTGCAGCACGAGACCGATCACCTGGGCGGCATGGTCTTCGGCGACCGGCTCAGCAAGCGGGCCCGTCGCAAGCTCGACGAGCAGGTGGCGGACCTGGCGCACCTCTACCCCGACGACTGGCCCCTGAGCCCCAAGGGCCGCCGCGACGAGGCCTGATGCATCCCACCCAGAGCCCCTTCCAGGACAATCCGTTGCGCGGACTGATCCTGCTGGTCAGCCGCGCCGTCCTCGGGGTGGTCTTCGTGCTGCACGGCTGGAGCAAGTTCACTGCCCCCACCATCCAGTCCACGATCCAGCAGTTCACCGCCTGGGGCATTCCCCAGGCCGAGATCGTCGCCCCGCTGGTGGCGGCCCTCGAGGTGCTCGGCGGCGCCTGCCTGGTGCTGGGCGCCTACACCTGGGTGGTGTGCACCCTGCTGGCCCTGGAGATGGCCGGGGCCATCTGGTTCATCCACCGCCACAACGGCATGCTCGTCGGCCAGGGCGGCTGGGAGTACTGCGCTGCCCTGATGGCGGGCCTGATGTCAGTTGCGGTCTCGACTGCCGGCAACTTCAGCTACGACCAGTGGGCCAATGGGGGCACCGGGAGCAAGCGGCGCCGCTGAGCTCGGCTCCTGCATCCATCCAGACATCCCGGCCATCGGGATCTCCCGGCCGTCCGACAGGTTCAGCCGGGCATCCACCTGCGCCCCCCCCCTCACACCGTGGCCAGTTCCCGTCCTCCCAGGACCAGCCGCCACACCCGCGAGGCCAGCAAGAAGACCAGGGCAGGCAAACCGAAGAGCAGCCACGGGCTGATCCACAGGGCGAACATGAAGCCCTTGTCAGCCGCGGCCGAGGCCCTCACCCCCGGCATCATCGTGAGTCCGGCCTCGATCTCGGTCCCCGCCGGGAGCGAGGAGGCCCGGACCGCATCCCCGAAGGCGACGCTGCCGAACAGTGCCATCCACAGGATGAGCACGAAGGCGAGGGCTGCCGCGGTGGCGCCCGAATTCCAGGCGGGCTTGCGGGGATCCCGCAGCGCATCGGCATTCTCCTTGGCCAGCAGCCGGATGCTGCCCAGTGCGTCGCGGGCGCGCTCCCAACCCCGGTCGGCTGCCGAGTCCGCGAGGTTGGCCTGCAGCTCTCGTCGCAGATGGCGCCTCGCCTTGCCAGGGACGCCGTAGTAGTCCAGCCAGAAGTCATGACGGGTGTCCAGCCATTGGTTGCGCAGGTTCATTTCTCTTCCTGGATGACGGTCTCGACTGCTGTGGCGAGCTGACGCCAGGCGCCAATCAAACGCACGTGTTCGGCACGTCCCGCCGGGGTGGTGGTGTAGTACTTGCGCGCCGGACCCGAGGTCGAGGGGCGCAGTTCGGATGACAACAGGCCGGCCTTCTCGAGTCGGGTCAGCGCCGGGTAGACCGTCGCCTCCCCCAGCTCGTCGAAGCCTGCCTCGTGCAGACGGGTGACGACGGAATAGCCGTAGTCGGTCCTGCGGTCGAGCAGCAGCAGCAGCAGGGGGGGCGAGCACCCCCTTGAGCATCTGGGGATCATGTTCCATGACTCCATCATGTACTCAGATACTTTAGATCGTCAGGTACATGACACCATCTATCCGAGTCTCCTGTGGCAGTGATCTCCGCCCCGGCCGGGTGGGGCCGGGCAGGCGGTTCAGGCCCGAAGCACATAACAGACCACGGCCGTGGCGGCGGCGACATTGAGCGAGTCGACACCATGCCCCATCGGGATGCGCACCACCGCCTCGGCCTGCGCCAGCCAGTGCTCGCTCAGCCCCTGGCCCTCGGTCCCCATCAGCACCGCCAACTTCTGACCCGGTACCATCCTGGCGGCGAACTCGTCGAGGCTCGTCGAGTCCTCCCTCAGTGCCAGGGCGACGATCGTGAAGCCGGCCGCCCGCAGACGGTCCAGGTCATCGGACCACGAGTCCATCCGCGCCCACGGCAGGCTGAAGACCGCCCCCATCGACGTCTTGACCGAGCGCCGGTAGAGCGGATCGGCCGCACGCGGCGAGAGCAGCACGCCGTCCCAACCCAGGCCCGCCGCCGAGCGGAGGATCGCGCCGACATTGGTGTGGTCGACGATGTCCTCCACCACCACGAGCCGCTGGGCCTCCAGCAGGTCGTCGAGCCGGTGTCTGGTCTGGCGCTCGAAGGAGGCCAACGCCCCGCGATGGACGTGGAAACCGGTCACCTGCTCGGCCAGCGCGAAGTCCACCCGGTAGACCTCCACCTCACAGCCCTCCAGCACGTCGCAGAGCTCGTCGACCCAGCGGGGTGCCAGCAGGAAGGAGCGCGGCCGGTAGCCCGCCTCGAGGGCCCTGCGGATCACCTTGTCTCCCTCGGCGATGAACAAGCCCTCGGCGGCCTCCATCGACTGCCGCAGCGAGGTGTCGCGCAGCCTTACGTAGTCGTTGAGGCGCGGGTCGGCGGGGTCGCTGATGTCGACGATCATGAGCACTGGCGCAGTCTAGGCCCGCGGCCACACCAGAAGACTGTCCGCCACATCCCCGTCCGGTCGGGTCACGACGTGGATAGGCTGGCCTGCACCATGAGACTCCCGATGCCCAAGACCGACTGGTTCCTGATGGCCATCATCGCGACGGCGGTGCTGGCCACCCTGGTGCCGGCCACCGGGGCGGCCGTCCCGGTGGTCTCCTTGGCCAGCAAGATCATGATCGCGGTACTCTTCTTCCTCTACGGCGCACGCCTGTCGCCCCAGGAGGCGCTCTCGGGCCTGAAGCACTGGCGCCTGCACTCCACCATCCTCGCCTTCACCTACCTGCTCTTCCCTGCCATCGGGGTGGCGATGCAGGTGCTGGTCCCCGAGATCATCAGCGAGCCGCTCTACCTGGGGATGCTGTGGTTGTGCCTGGTGCCCTCCACCGTGCAGTCGAGCATCAACTTCACCTCGATCGCCAAGGGCAATGTGGCCGGGGCGATCGTCAGCGCCTCCTTCTCCAACCTGATCGGCGTGGTGCTCACCCCGTTGCTGGCGCTGCTGCTGATGGGTGCCACCGGCGGCTTGCAACTGGACGCGAGCTCGGTGCTGGACATCGTCTTCCAGCTCCTGGTTCCCTTCATGGTCGGCCAGCTCACCAGGCCCTGGGTGGGCGGCTTCGTGGCCCGCCACAAGAAGCTGAAGCTCGTCGACCAGGCCTCGATCGTGCTGGTGGTCTATTCCGCCTTCAGCGCCGGCATGCGCGAGCACATGTGGACCAAGGTGGAACCGATGGACATCGTCCGGCTCGTGGTGATCTGCATGGTCCTGCTGGCCTTCATGCTCTGGCTCACCTGGGCGGTGGCCGGCTGGATGCGCTTCGACCGGGCCGACCAGATCGCCATCCAGTTCTGCGGCACCAAGAAGTCGCTGGCCACTGGTGTGCCGATGGCGACGGTGATGTTCGCCTCACAGGGCGATGTCGGTCTGCTGGTGCTCCCCCTGATGGTCTTCCACCAGCTGCAGCTGATGGCCTGCAGCGTGCTGGCGAGCCGTCACGCCCGCACCACCGACGCCCGCA
The DNA here is from genome assembly GCF_054783495.1 of Luteococcus sediminum. Classification (NCBI taxonomy): domain Bacteria; kingdom Bacillati; phylum Actinomycetota; class Actinomycetes; order Propionibacteriales; family Propionibacteriaceae; genus Luteococcus; species Luteococcus sediminum. The sequence goes on from NZ_BAAGQL010000013.1 coordinate 22,623, forward strand.
CCACCGACGCCCCGTCCCGCCCGGCCGCGACCGCTGGCTAGGCTCGGGCCATGGCCGAGATCCGCAAGCACACCAGGCCCTCGGGGCAGTCACCCTTTGCCCAGGCACTCGAGAAGGCGCTGGGCTCGGCGGTCCGTCCCGTCACCCCGGGTGCCCCGCCACAGCCGAACGGGGCCGACCAGGAGGTGCCCCGGAAACGGCCAACCGCGACCAGCCTCACCACCACGACGCCGCCCGGCTGGGCCGCCACGGCACCCGACGACCGGGACTGACCCACTGCCCGGTCGCAGCCTCGGCGGGTCGTCCAAGCCCCGGCACAGGACGAGGGGCGGGACCGGTGGAATCGTCCACCAGCCCCGCCCCTCGCGTGCGTCACCGATACTCGTCCAGGATCACTGGCCCTTGGCCGGCGGCTCCCAGCCCGTCTGGTACATCGGACCACCGGGGGCCAGGCCCTCATTGTGCGGCTCGGCCGCCTCCTGCTGGACCGCCTCGGGCTGGGCAGGTTCACCGAGGGGCACCTCCTGCGTCAGCCCCTCCTGACCGTCCGGGGCCTCGCCGCGCCCGATGGCCGCAGTCTGGTCGGCGGCACTCGCCCCGCCCAGCTGCTCCGGGGCCGGCGTCTCCCCCACCGCGACCGGTTCGCTCTTGCGGGAGCGGGCCACGGGGATCGACAGCTTCTCCGCCTCCTGGATCACCGACTGGACCACGTCGTCGCTCTGGGCGCGCTCCTGGTCGGTCTGGGCCCGGATCTCGGCCATCACGTCGACCTTCTCGGGCGCGGTGAACTTCGACTTGTCGCTGGGGGCAAAGCCCTGCAGCTTCTCGGCGAGGTCGGTGCCGGTGACGGCCGAACCCAGTCCCTTGAGGGCGTCATTCAGCTCGCTCGGCACGATCCACACCTTGTTGGAGTCCCCACGGGCCAGCGCCGGCAGCATCTGCATGTACTGGTAGGCCAGCAGGCCCTGGTCGGGCTCGCCGGCGTGGATGGCGTTGAAGACGGTGGTGATGGCCTGCGCCTCGCCCTCGGCGCGCAGCATCTGGGCCTGGCGGTCGGCCTGGGCGCGCAGGATCGCGGACTCCCGATCCCCCTGGGCGCGCAGGATCGCCGACTCCCGCTCACCGCCGGCCGACAGGATCTGCGACTGGCGCTGACCCTCGGCCAGCAGGATCGAGGCGCGCTTGTCGCGCTCGGCACGGGCACCCTTCTCCATCGCGTCACGAATGGTGGCCGGCGGCTCGATGGCGCGCAGCTCGACGCGGTTGACCTTGATGCCCCACTTTCCGGTGGCCTCGTCCAGGACACTGCGCAGCTTCTGGTTGATCTCCTCGCGGCTGGTCAGGGCCCGCTCCAGGTCCATGCCGCCGATGATGTTGCGCAGGGTGGTCATGGTGAGCTGCTCGATGGCGCCGCGGTAGTTCTGCGCCTCGTAGGCGGCACGCACGGGGTCGACGATCTGGAAGTAGATGACCGAGTCGATGTTCACCATGAGGTTCTCCTCGGTGATCACGCCCTGCGGCGGGAAGGCCTGCACCTCCTCACGCATGTCCATCGTGTAGCGGACCCGGTCGATCAGCGGCACCAGCAGGTGCGGTCCGGGTTCCAGGGTGCGGCTGAACTTGCCGAGGCGTTCCACCACGGCGATCTGCTGCTGCTTGATGATCCGCAGCGACTGCGCGAGCGCAACCACCACGAATGCCACCAGCAGCATCATCAGGATGAATCCGATGTCAGGCACGTGCTCCTCCTCATTCGTCGAAGCCCACCCCGTCGTGGAGGGACGGGATCAGAACTCCAGTTCGCGATGTTGCGCTCCCCCGTCGGCGGGGTAGACGACCAGGGTCGTCGCATCCACTTCGTACACCTCGATCGGGTCACCGGGCTGAATCGCGTCGCCCGGCCCCATCGTGCGGGCGCTCCACAGCTCGCCGTTGACCTTCACCTCGCCCCCATTGGCGGTGATCGCGGCCGTCGCCAGACCCTGGGAGCCGACCAGCTTGTCGACGCTGGAGCGGTAGCCGATGGACTCGCGGGTGCGACGCAGCAGGGTGGGGCGCAGCAGGCCGAGCATCGCCGTGGCCACGGCCAGGCTCACGATCACCTGCAGCCACCACAGTCCGGGTGCCACCAGCGCGGTGAGTCCCCCTGCGGCGGCACCGGCGGCGAGCATCAGCAGGGTGAGGTCGAGGGTCAGCATCTCGGCCGTGGCCAGGGCCAAGGACAGGACTCCCCAGATCGCCCAGAGGTTGTCGCCGAACCAGCCGGCGAGTTCGTTCTCGAGGGGAGTCATCGCTGTATCTCCCAGTTGTCGGTGTCCAGTGCCCGGCGCTGCCACACGGCCCGGGCCGACCAGCGGCCCTCGCGGCTGCGCTCCAGGTGCAGCGGTACCTCGAAGGTCTCGCTCATCGACGCATCGGTGATGACGTCGTCGATCGCACCCTGGGCGATGATGCGGCCCTCCTTGAGCAGCAACGCATTGGTGATGCCCTGGGGGATCTCCTCGACGTGGTGGGTGACCAGCACGCTGGCCGGGGCGTAGGCGTCCAGGGCCAGCTCCCCCAGCGTGCGCACCAGCTCCTCGCGGCCGGCCAGGTCGAGGCCGGCGGCGGGCTCGTCGAGCAGCAGGAGCTCGGGATCGGTCATCAGGGAGCGCGCGATCTGCACGCGCTTGCGCTCACCCTCGCTGAGGGTCCCGAAGGTGCGCTCTCCCAGGTCCTCGATGCGCATCTGGGTCATCAGTTCCTCGGCGCGGCCCAGGTCCATCTCGTCGTAGTGTTCGCGCCAGCGGCCCACCACGGCATAGGAGGCCGAGACGATGACGTCGCGGACGGTCTCTGAGCGCGGGATGCGGTCGGCCACGGCAGCCGAGGTGACGCCGATGCGGGGGCGCAGCTCGAAGACGTCGATGGTTCCGAGCACCTCACCGAGGATCTCGGCCATGCCGCGGGTGGGATGCATCTGGGTGGCCAGGATCTGCAGCAGGGTGGTCTTGCCGGCACCATTGGGGCCGATCAGCACCCAGCGCTCGTCCTCCTCGACCTGCCAATTGATGTCGTCCAGCAACTGCTTGTTCCCGCGCTGGACCCCGACGCCCGACAGCTCCACCACTGATGCCATGGGTGAAACCTATCGGACGCACCATCGCATCCCAAGCCTGGCATGGGCCGAAGCAGCTGGTGGGCATCGATATCCTCGCCTGCATGTTCGACGAGTCCGTGCGCCTGGTCCTGGCCCTGAACAGCCTGTCCCACGGGGCCGTCACGGCCGCCGAGGCCGAGCTGATGGTGCGCCGGGACGCAGGAAGCGAGCACCAGGAGCCGCACCACGTCCACGACCCCGACCAGCTGCTGGGCCTCGACCCCTTGGCCGGGGTGCCTTTGCGCCTGGCCCTGGCCCGTATTGGCCACGGGGCACTGGGCCCTGCCCCCGTCTGGGCGCTGCTGCTGCCCCGACCGGGCCGGATGGCCGGGCTGCGGGGCCCCCTGGAGGTCAACCGCGCGGCGCTGGAGGCCGAGGCGGTGGTGATGACCCACGACGGCAGCCTCGCCTGGCTCGGCCAGCGGGTGGGTGCCGGTGTGCAGTGGCGGCTCGCCCGCGCCGAACGGCCGCTTCCCGTCCCCGACCCGCGGGAGGCCTCCCGGCAGCTCTCCCGCGTCGTGGCCAGCGCGGCCCAGGCGATGGCCGGGCTCGACCTCTCTGGGGGCGCCCATCCAGAGCTGGAGGGTGCGCCACGGCTGGGCGGGGCCTTCCCCCGCCAGCCGCAGGCGCTGCTGGAACGTGCCTGGATGCTGCTCGGCGCCGTCGATGCCGCGCTGGACTCGCAGCACGAGGTGCTGCACTCCCACGCCGTCCTCACCCGGGAGCGCCACCTGCGCGAGCTGCAGCAGGCCGCCCTCGACGCGGTCAGCGCTGCCTGCTCCTGGCCCGCTGAGGCGCTGCAGGACTGAGTTTCGGCCGTCGAGCCGCAGCTCAGCCACCCATGGCGTGCACGCCGCCGTCGACGTGCACCATCTCGCCGGTGGTCATCGGGAACCAGTCGCTGAGCAGCGCCACGACACCCTTTGCAGTGGGCACCGCGTCATTGGTGTCCCAGCCCAACGGGGCGCGGTCGCCCCACAAGTCGTTAAAGGTCTGCGAGCCGGGGATCGCCTTCTTGGCGATGGTGTCCAGCGGACCGGCCGCCACGATGTTGCAGCGCACACCCTCGGCGCCCAGGTAGCGCGCCAGGTAGCGGCTGGTGGACTCCAGGGCGGCCTTGGCCACGCCCATCCAGTCATAGGTGGGCCAGGCGATGCGGCCGTCGAAGGTCAACCCGACCACCGAGACGTCCGGCCCGAAGAGCGGCTTGCAGGCCATGGTGAGGCTCTTGAGTGAGAAGGCCGAGACCTGCAGCGCGGTGGCCACGTCCTCCCACGGGGTGGTGAGGAAGCCGCCGCCCAGCGCGGTCTCGGGATTGGCGTAGGCGATCGAGTGCACGATGCCGTCGATCTGCTCGATGCCGTTGGCGCGCAGCGTCTCGGGCAGTGCGGCCAGGTGCTCCTCGTCGGTGACATTGAGCTCGATCACGGCCGGGGCCGGATCGAGGGACTTGGCGACGCGATTGGTCAGGCTCATGGCCCGGCCGAAATTGCTGATCACGACCGTGGCGCCCTGCTCCTGGGCGATCTTGGCCACCTGGTAGGCGATCGAGGTCTTGTGGGTCACGCCGGTGACCAGGATGGACTTGCCTTCGAGGATTCCCAATGGACTGCCTTCTGTGCTGGGGATGGGGGCGGGTGGTGTGCGCTTGTCAGTGTCCCATGCCCAGGCCGCCGTCGACGGGGATGACCGCTCCGCTGACATAGCCCGCGGCATCGCTGGTGAGGTAGCGCACCGCCGCGGCGATGTCCTCGGTGCTGCCCAGGCGTCCCAGCGGGATGCGGGCCTGGTAGCCCTCGATGGTCTTCTGGTCGAGCACGGCGGTCATGTCGGTCTCGATGAATCCGGGGGCGACGACATTGCAGGTGATGCCGCGGCTGCCCACCTCGCGGGCGACGCTGCGGGCCAGGCCGACCAGGCCGGCCTTGCTGGAGGCGTAGTTCACCTGCCCGGCCGAGCCGGTCAGTGCCACCACCGAGCTGACCAGCACGATGCGGCCGTGACGGCCACGCATCATGGGACGCACCGCGCGGCGCACCAGGCGGAAGGTGCCGGTCAGGTTGGTCTCGATCACCCGGTCCCAGTCCTCGTCGCCCATGCGCATCAGCAGCCCATCGGCGGTGATGCCGGCATTGGCCACCAGGATCTCGACGGGGCCGTGGGCCTGCTCGACGGTGGCGAAGGCCTCCTCGACCTGCTCCGGCACGGTCACGTCGCACCGTACGCCCAGCACCCCCTCGGGGACGTCGCCGGAACGGTAGGTGGCGGCCACCTGGTGCCCGGCGGCGAGCAGGTCGGCGGCGATCGCGCGGCCGATGCCCTTGCTGCCACCGGTGACCAGCACGCTGCGCGGCTCGACCGCTGCACCGGTGCTCTCGGGTGCCATGGACGGGGTGGGGGTCTGGTTGGGGCTCACCCTCCAACGCTAGGACACAGCCACCCTCGCCCGGGTGTCGTGCAGTACAAGGCAGGGCGGGCTTCTTTGGAGCTTTCGTCCATCCGGGTGGTGCTGCCCGTCCACGACCCCGGCGTAGGGTGGCGGTGTGGTGACCAGCAGCAGTATCCGCGCCGTGGACGAGGCTGTGCCCATCACCGAGGTGCGGGTGGGCCGCAGCGACGACATCGAGATGCGCCAGCGCCGCTACATCCTCACCATGACGATCCGCACCACCTGTTTCGGCCTGATGTTCTTCGTGCCTGGCCTGTGGAAGTTCGTCGCCATCGCCGGCGCCGCCGTGCTGCCGGCCATCGCCGTCGTGCTGGCCAACAACCGTGACAACCGCAGCCAGCCCGTCGTGCGCGCGCAAGAGCCCGCACCAACCTTGGCGATCAGCCCCGGGCAGGTCATCAAGGGCGAAGTGGACGAGACGGACAGGTAGTCTCGGCCAGGTGAGGAAACTGTGGCTCAGGTGGACGGCGCTGGTGCTCTTCGTCGTGCTGCTGGCCGCCGCCTTCATCCGCCTGGGCGAGTGGCAGCTGCACCGCCTTGACTGGCGACGGGAGGTCAATGCCCGCATCGTCGCCTACCAGCAGCAGCCCGTGAAGCCCTACCAGGAGGTCTTCGGCGGCGAGGTGCGCGACGACCAGCAGTGGCAGCGGGTCAGGGTGCGTGGCACCTTTGACGCCGCCCACGAGATCCAGGCGATGTACCGCAACCAGGCCGACCAGGCCGGCAGTGAGGCGATCACGCCGATGCGCACCGAGCAGGGCGACTGGATCCTGGTCTCGCGCGGATTCCTGCCCCGCAGCCGGGGCGCCAACGAGGTGGCCGTGCTGCCCCCGCCGCCGAAGGGCACCGTCGAGGTGGTCGGCTATGTGCGGCGCAGCGAGAACGGCAAGCCCAATGCCATCACCCCCGTCGACGCCAAGGTACGGCTGGTCAACTCCGAGGCCATCAGCCAGACGCTGCCCTATCGGGCGCTCGACGGCTATGTGGGGGTCATCTCCTCCACCCCGCCCCAGGGAGGCGGCCTGGAGCCGATGGTGCCGCCCGAGCTCACCGAGGGCCCGCACCTGTCCTATGCGATGCAGTGGTTCACCTTCACCGTGATCGCCGTGGCCGGCGTCGGGGTGCTGATCCGCAACGACCTGCGCGACAAGCGTCGCGCCGAGGCGAAGGCGCAGCGCCTCGCCACACGCGAGCCGGAGCCCACTGCGGGCCCCGGGACCAACCAGGAGGATGACGATGCAACTCGGACTTGAGGACAAGGTCTTCGCGGTGACGGCCGCCAGCCAGGGGCTGGGGCTGGCCACCGCACGGGAACTGGTCGCCGAGGGTGCCCGGGTGGTGCTGGTCGCCCGGCGCGCTGAGGTGCTCCAGGAGCTCGGCGAGGAGCTGGACGCCGCCACGTTGGCCGCCGACCTGGCCGATCCGCAGACCCCTCAGAAGGCCGTGGAGACGGCGTTGGAACACTACGGGCGCGTCGACGGCGCGATGGTCAGCGTCGGTGGCCCTCCCAAGGGGACCGTCCTGGGCACCACCGACGAGCAGTGGCAGGGCGCTTTCGAGTCGGTCTTCCTGCCGGCCATCCGGATGGCCCGGGCGGTCTTCGGCGCCAATGAGCAGGCCACCATGGGATTCGTGCTGTCCACCTCGGCGAAGTCGCCGCTGGAGCAGATGGCCCCCAGCAATGGCCTGCGCCCCGGCCTCGCGATGCTCATCAAGCAGCTGGCCGACGAGGTGGGCCCGCAGGGCGGACGCGCCTTCGGCCTGATGCCCGGCCTGGTCGCCACCAGCAGGATCACCGACCTGTACTCCGGGGCCGAGGAGGAGCAGAAGGCCGCCGAGCGCGGGATCGCGCTGCGCCGCCTGGGCCGTCCGGAGGAGTTCGGACGCACCGCCTGCTTCCTGCTCTCCCCCGCCGCCTCCTATGTCACCGGCAGCCTGGTCGCCCTCGACGGCGGCGCGCTGCGTACGATCTGAGCCCCGTGGGCCTCGCACCGGTCACCTCCTGGCTTGCCTGCCCCACTTGTGGGCTGGCCCTCAGCCTCGACGAGCGCACCCTCGGCTGCCGCACCGGGCACCGCTTCGACCTGGCCCGGCAGGGGCACGTCAACCTGCTGGGCCGGGCCGCGCCCGCCAATGCGGACACCACCGAGATGGTGGCCGCCCGGGCCCGTTTCCTGGGTGCCGGGCACTACCAGCCGATCGTCGACGCCCTGGTGGCGCGCACCCGGTTGGCCCGCCGCATCGTGGAGGTGGGGGCCGGGACCGGCCACTACCTGGCGCGGGTGCTCGACGCCCACCCCGCGGCCACCGGCCTGGCCACCGACGTCTCGCCGATGGCGGCCCGACGCGCGGCCAAGGCCCATGACCGGATGGGATCGGTGGTGGCCGACACCTGGGCCGGGCTGCCCCTGCGCTCGGGCGTGGCCGACGCGCTGCTGTGCGTCTTCGCCCCGCGCAATCCCGTCGAGTTCGCCCGCGTCACCGGCCCCGGCGGCCTGTTGCTGGTGGTCACCCCGAATGCCGGCCACTTGACTCAGGCCCGGGAGCGCCTGGGCCTGCTGGGGATCGAGGAGGACAAGTTGGCGCGGCTGAACCGCAGCATGGCGGGCGCCTTCGAGGCCATCTGGAGCCAGCGGATCCGCTGGACCATGGACCTGGACGTCGGGTCGCTGCAGGACCTGGTGCAGATGGGGCCCAGTGCCTTCCACGAGCACGGCGAGGTGGTCGACGGACTCGAGGTGGACGCCGACGTGCAGCTGAGCATCTTTCGCCGCGCGGCACTGCAGCAGTAGTCGGCCCCGGCGCGGCTTGCCTGAGCCCTTTGGGCTGCGGCCGATGGGCTCTCAGTCGAACTGGGAGTGGTGCAGCTCCGCGTAGGCGCCACCGGCGGCCAGCAGCTCCGAATGGGTGCCGCGCTCGATGATGCGGCCGGCGTCGAGCACCAGGATCTGATCGGCTGCCCGCACCGTCGAAAGACGATGCGCGATCACCACCGAGGTGCGATCGGCCATCGCGGCATCGAGTGCATGCTGCACCGCCACCTCGCTCTCGGAGTCCAGGTGCGCCGTGGCCTCGTCGAGCACCACGATCGGCGGGGCCTTGAGCAGCAGCCGCGCGATCGCGAAACGCTGGCGCTCACCGCCCGACAGCCGGTAGCCGCGCTCCCCCACCATCGTGTCGAGCCCGTCGGGGAGCCGCTCCACCAGGTGCCAGATCTGCGCCGCCTGCAGGGCGCTGCGCATCTGCTCCTCGCTGGCCCCCGGCGCGCCGTAGGCGAGGTTCTTGCGGATCGTGTCGTGGAACATGTGGGCGTCCTGGGTGACGTAGCCGACCATCTCCTGCAGGCTCGCCATGGTCAGTTCGCGCACGTCGTCGCCGCCGATCCGCACGGCACCCCCGGTGACGTCGTAGAGGCGGGTGAGCAGGTTGGTGATGGTGGTCTTGCCGGCGCCTGAGGTGCCGACCAGTGCGACCGTCTGGCCCGGGGCGACGTGGAAGCTCACGTCGTCGAGCACCCGCCGGTTCTGCTGTTCCTTGCCCGGCGTGACCGGCTCCAGCGAGGTGAGCGAGAAGCTCTCGGGGTCAGGATAGGTGAAGTCGACGTGGTCGAAGTCGATCGAGGCGATACCGGAGGAGGCACGCGCCCCCGGGGCGTCCTTGATCAGCGGCTCCAGGTCGAGCACCTCGAAGACGCGCTCGAAGCTGACCAGGGCCGTCATCACGTCGACCCGCACATTGGTGAGCTGCACCAGCGGCCCGTAGAGGCGCGCCAGCAGCCCGGCCAGGGCTGTCAGGGTGCCGACGGTCAGGTTGCCGCCGATCGCCATCAGGCCGCCGACGCCGTAGACCAGCGCCGTGGCCAGGGCCGCCACCAGGGTGAGGGCGGTCATGAAGATGCGCCCGACCATTGCGGTGGTGACCCCGACCTCGCGCAGCTGGCCGGCGGTGCCCGCGAACAGGTCGTGCTCCTGCTGCGGACGTCCGAAGAGCTTGACCAGCAGGGCTCCCGAGACGGTGAAGCGTTCGGTCATCATCGCGGACATGTCGGCATTGAGCTGCATCGAGTCGCGGGTGAGCCCGGCGAGCCGGCCGCCGATGATGCGTGCCGGGATGATGAAGACGGGCAGCAGCACCAGCGCGGCCAGGGTGAGCTGCCAGCTCAGCGAGATCATCGCCACCAGCACCAGGACCAGCGAGATGACATTGCTCAGTACGCTCGACAGGGTCGTGGTGAAGGCGCGCTGGGCCCCGAGCACGTCGGATTGCAGGCGGCTGACCAGCTTGCCGGTGTGGGTGCGGCTGAAGAAGGCCAGCGGCATCGAGCTGACGTGGTCGAAGACCGAGGTGCGCAGGTCGTAGATCAGTCCCTCGCCGACGCGTGCCGAGCACCAGCGCTGCACCACGCCGAGGATCGCCTCCGCGACGGCCAGCGCGGCCACCACAAGGGAGAGCTCGACGACCACACCCCGGTTGCCCTGCAGGACGCCGTCGTCGACGATCCGCTTGAAGATCAGGGGCGGGGCCACCGCGACCACGGCGCCGAGGACCACGGTGAGCAGGAAGACCAGCAAGAGCCCCTTGTAGGGGGCGCCGTAGCCCATGACACGGCGCACCGTGCCGGGCGCCAGGTCGTGGTCCTTCACCGCCGGGTCCTTGCGCAGGCCACCCATCATTCGGCCGCCGGGGCCGCCCATGCCACTCATCGTCTACTTCGTGCTCCGGTCCTTCTTGTCCTTCTTGGACTTCTTGGGCTTGTCCTTCTTGGCGTCACCCTTGTCCTTCTTGGCCTTGTCCAACTTGACCTTGGACTTCTTGGCCTTGTCCAACTTGACCTTGGACTTCTTGGCGTCTGCCGCGGCCTCCTTGGCAGGCTTGACTGCCTTCTGCTTCTTGGTCTTCTTGTCCTTCTCGTCCTTGTCGTCCTTCTTGGCCTTGTCGTCCTTCTTGGCCTTGGTCGACTTCTCCACCTTCTTGGCCTTGTCGGCCTTGGCGGTGGCCTCGTCCACCTGCTTCTTGGCCTTGGTCGACTTCTCCGCCTTCTTGGCCACCTGCTCGTCGGCAACCGTCGTCCCGGCCGGAGCCTTGACCTTGGCAGAGGTCTTGCTGCTCCTGGCGGGCTTCGTCTGCTCGGCCGAAGGCGCTGTCTTGCTGGGCTTGGCCGGAGCGACCTCCTGCCCAGCCGCCGGCGTGGCTGGTGCAGCAGCGCTGGCCTTGGCCCGGGCAGGACGCGCCCCACCGCCCGCCACCCTGGCCCGGGCGGCACCGGCCGCGCCACGGGTGGCGCCGCCGCGGCCGCGAAGGGTCACGCCGGCCTCCTTCAACAGTCCCTGCACCCAACCGTAGGAGCGGCCCAGGTCCTCGGCCATCGAACGGATCGCCTCGCCGGCGGCATAGCGCTGCACCACCTCGTCGCGCAGTTGCGCGCGCAGTTCCCCGGTGATCCGCACACCGGCCGGAAGGGGTCGGGAGACCTGCTGTGCTGCCATCGCGAAACCTCTCGTCGAAGGATGCCCCCACCCCCGCCGGATGGAGGACCAAGATCAAAGTGAACCACGACATCCCGACCGGAGGAAGACGCAGCCCTCAGGCCAGGTGCACCAGATCGGAGTAGTCGGCGCTCCACAGGTCCTCGTCCCCGTCGGGCAGCAGCAGCACCCGGTCCGGGTCCAGGGCATCGACCGCCCCCGGGTCGTGCGTGACCAGCACGATCGCGCCCGTGTAGGTGGCGATCGCTGCCAGCACCTCCTCGCGGCTGGCCGGGTCAAGGTTGTTGGTGGGCTCGTCGAGCAGCAGCACATTGGCCGAGCTGACCACCAGCATCGCCAGGGCCAGACGGGTCTTCTCACCACCGGAGAGCACCCGGGCCGGCTTCTCCACGTCATCGCCGGTGAACAGGAAGCTGCCCAGCACCTTGCGGCACTCGGTGGCATTCATGTTGGGGGCACTGGCCACCATGTTCTCCAGCACCGAACTCGACAGGTCGATCAGGTCGTGCTCCTGGGCGAAGTAGCCGATCTTGAGGCCGTGGCCCGGGATCAACCGGCCCGTGTCGGACTCCTCCACGCCCGCGAGGATGCGCAGCATCGTGGTCTTGCCGGCACCGTTGAGGCCGAGGATGACCACCTTCGAGCCCTTGTCGATGGCCAGGTCGACGCCGGTGAAGACCTCCAACGAGCCATAGGACTTGCTCAGGCCCTCGGCCATCAGCGGCACCTTGCCCACCGGGGCAGGCTCCGGGAAGCGGATGCGCGCCACCTTGTCGGCATCGCGCTCGGCCTCCAGTCCGGACAGCATCCGCTCTGCACGGCGCTGCATGTTGTGCGCGGCCGCGGCCTTGGTGGCCTTCGCCCCCAGCTTGTCGGCCTGCAACAGCAGCTGGGAGGCCTTCTTCTCGGCATTGGCGCGCTCGCGACGGCGACGCTTCTCGTCGGTCTCGCGCTGCTTGAGATAGAGCTTCCACCCCATCGAGTAGATGTCGATCTCCGCCCGGTTCGCGTCCAGGTGGTAGACCTTGTTGACCGTCGCCTCCAGCAGGCCGGTGTCGTGGCTGATCATCAACAGCGCGCCGGGATAGGTCTTGAGGAAGTCGCGCAGCCAGGTGATCGAGTCGGCGTCCAGGTGGTTGGTGGGCTCGTCGAGCAGCAGGGTGTCGGCACCGGAGAACAGGATGCGGGCCAGCTCGATGCGGCGGCGCTGACCACCGGACAGGTTCTGCAGCGGCTCGGCGAGCACGCGGTCGGGCAGCGACAGGTTGGAGGCAATCCGGTGCGCCTCGCTCTCGGCGCCGTAGCCGCCGGCCGCGACGAACTGCGCCTCGGCCTTGCTGTACGCGGCCATGGCAGCCTCACGCTCGGCGCCTGTGGCGGTGCTCATCTTCTCTTCGAGCTCGCGCATCCTGACCATGGAACGGTCCAGGCCACGAGCGGACAGGATCCGGTCGCGCGCAATGGTGTGCAGGTCGCCGTCGCGCGGGTCCTGCGGCAGGTAGCCGAGCTGGCCGCCCCGGGTCACCTCACCGCCGGCCGGCATGCCCTCGCCGGCCAGGATCCGGGTGAGCGTGGTCTTCCCGGCACCATTGCGTCCCACCAGGCCGATCCGGTCACCGGGGATCACCTGGAAGGAGATGGGAGAGACGAGCAGTCGTGCGCCAGCGCGCACCTCGAGATCCTTGACTTGAAGCACCTGCCGATTCTTCCAGCTCACGGCCCGAGTACGAAAAACCATCGGTGGACAGTCCTGCGCAAATTCACAGTTTCAGGCAGAATCTCGTGCAGGAAAGGAATTCAGGGCCATCTCGATGGCCTGTGCACCTTTCCGGCCACCCCTCGGCGCGGCCAGTACGCCAGCGGCGGGCGGGAACCCCTGTGGGGGAGGTTCCGGCCCGCCGTTGGTCACTCTCGACAGCCGAGGCCGAGCGGCATGTTCACCAAGGATCACGAAGGCCCGGCCGCCCATGGTTTCCCATCGGCGTCCGGACCCTGTGGTTGGTCAAGATCTCGACGGCTCGAATCAGACGTTGAAGCCGATCGAGCGCAGCTGCTCGCGGCCGTCGTCGCTGATCATCTCCAGCGACCACGGCGGCAGCCAGACCCAGTTGATCGTCACCTTGTTCACGAGGCCCTCGAGGACGCTCTGAGTGTCGTACTCGATGCGGTCGGTGAGCGGACAGGTGGGACTGGTCAGCGTCATGTCGATCGTGCAGTTGGCCTGCTCGTCGATGTGGATGCCGTAGACCAGGCCGAGGTCGACGACGTTGACCATCAGCTCGGGGTCGACCACGTCACGCATGGCCTCCTCGAGGTCCTCCACGGTGGGCAGCGAGGCCGACGGGGTGGTGCTGGGAAGCTCGTCCTTGACCAGGTCGGACGGGCGGGGCTCGGCCGGCTGCCCGGTGGCAGGCTGCTCCGGCTGCGCCACAGGCTCCTGGGGCGTCTCGGTGGTGGACAAGGGTCCTCCTTCTTCGGTGGGATTGACGTTCGTGGTCACTGCTCTGCCCCCTGGGCCGGGCCCGACTGCGCGCGCAGGACGGCGTCACGGGCGGCCGACCAGCCGAGCATGGCGCACTTGACGCGGGCCGGGAACTGGGAGACGCCGACGAAGGCGATCCCGTCCTCAAGCCGGTCCTCGTCCGGCTCGGCCTTGCCCTGGCTCTGCATCATCTCGAGGAACTCGTCGTGCAGGGCCATGGCATCGTCGATGGGGCGGTCGATGAGCAGCTCGCTCATCACGCTGGTGGAGGCCTGGGAGATGGAGCACCCCTCGGCGTGGTAACTGACATCGGCGATGCGGTCGCCGTCGAGCTCCACGCGCAGGGTGATCTCGTCTCCACAGGACGGGTTCACGTGGTGAACCTCTGCCCCGAAGGGCTCGCGCAGGCCGGAGTTCAGCTTCTCCCGGTAGTGGTCCAGGATGATCTCCTGGTACATCTGCTCGACACTCATGGCCGCTCTCTCCGTTCGACACTCATGGCCGCTCTCTCCGTTCGACACTCACCGCTGCTCCTCAGAGGTCTTCGTGTTCGCCTCGACGGACGCGTCGTGCTCCACCGTCTCGCTGCGGTCGAAGTTCTTGCGACGCTCCTCGCGGCGACGACGGATGCTGCTGCCGGTGGCCGCGGCGAAACGGCCGGCGAAGAAGTCGCGGGTCCACTCCAGCGCATCGGCCAGGGCGTCGACCTCCTCCAGCGTCGTGTAGAGGTAGCCGGAGGCACGCACCGAGGACTGGATGCCCAGTCGCTCGTGCAGCGGACGCGCGCAGTGGTGGCCGCCGCGCACCGCGATGCCCTTGCTGTCGAGCATCTGCATGATGTCGTGCGGATGCACCTGGTCGAGGGTGAAGGAGACCGCTCCCCCACGCTCGACCGCCTCGGTGGGCCCCAGGATGCGCAGGCCCTCGATGGCCCCCAGGCGCTGCAGCATGTGGCTGGTGACCTGCTGCTCGTGCTCGGCGATGGCATCCATGCCGAGCGCGGCCACGTAATCGATCGCGGCTGCCAGGCCGACAGCCTGGACGATCGGCGGCGTGCCGGCCTCGAAGCGGTGCGGCGGCGGGGCGAAGGTGGAGCCCTCCATCCGCACCACCTCGATCATCTCGCCGCCCCCCAGAAAGGGCGGCAGGCTCTCCAGGAGTTCGCCGCGCCCCCACAGGACGCCGACCCCGGTGGGTCCGCAGATCTTGTGGCCGGTGAAGACCAGCACGTCGCAGCCCAGCTCGGTGACGTCGGTGGCGCGCTGCGGAACTCCCTGCGAGCCGTCGACCACGACCAGGGCACCGACGGCGTGCGCCTGCTCGGCAATGGTGGCGATCGGATTGACGGTGCCCAGCACATTGCTGATCCAGGTGAGCGAGACGATCTTGGTCCGCTCGTTCACCAGCCCGTTGCGCTCGGCCGCCTCAAGATCAAGACGCCCCTCCTCGGTGACGTCGAACCAGCGCAGGGTCGCACCGGTGCGCTCGCAGACCAGCTGCCAGGGGACGATGTTGGAGTGGTGCTCCATGACGCTGACCAGCACCTCGTCGCCCGGCTGGAGCCGGGCACCCAGGGTGTTGGCGGCCAGGTTCAGGGCCTCGGAGGCGTTCTTGGTGAAGACCACCTCGTCGGCGCTGGCGGCACCGATGAAGTCGGCGATGCGGGCCCTCGCACCCTCGAAGGCACCGGTGGCCTCGCCGCCGAGCATGTGCATGGCCCGGGCCACGTTGGCATTGTGCTGCAGGTAGTGGTTGCTGATCGCATCGACCACCTGCTGCGGCTTCTGCGAGGTGTTGGCGCTGTCGAGGTAGACCAGCGGATGCTCCCCCACGGTGCGGGAGAGGATCGGGAAGTCGCCTCGGATCCTCGTGAGGTCAAGGTTCACGAGTGTCCTCCTTCTGGCTGGGGATGGTGGGGCCGCCGGACGACGGCCCCACCGGTCGGCTGGTGAGTGCCGGGTCAGGCCTGCGCGTCGGCCTGGGCCTGCTTGATGTACTTCTCGTAGCCCTCGACCTCGAGGCTCTCGGCCAGCTCCTTGCCACCCTCGGCGACCATGCGGCCGTCGACGAAGACGTGCACGTGGGTGGGGTTCACGTAGCGCAGGATGCGGGTGTAGTGGGTGATCAGCAGCACGCCGCGATCGCCCTGGGCGCTGAAGCGGGAGATGCCGTCGCTCACCACGCGCAGCGCGTCGATGTCGAGGCCCGAGTCGGTCTCGTCGAGGACGGCGACCTTCGGGTTCAGCAGCTCGAGCTGGGCGATCTCGTGGCGCTTCTTCTCGCCACCGGAGAAGCCCTCGTTGACCGAGCGGGAGCTGAACTCCTTGTCCAGCTGCATCTTCTCGAGCGCGGCGTTGACGTCCTTGACCCAGGTGCGGACCTTGGGGGCCTGGCCGTCGATGGCGGTCTTGGCGGTGCGCAGGAAGTTGGCGACGCTGACGCCGGGCACCTCCACGGGGTACTGCATGGCCAGAAAGAGGCCGGCGCGGGCACGCTCGTCGACGCTCATCTCGGTCAGGTCCTGGCCGTCGAGCAGCACCTGGCCCGAGGTGATCGTGTACTTGGGGTGCCCGGCGATCGAGTAGGCCAGGGTGGACTTGCCCGAGCCGTTCGGGCCCATGATGGCGTGCACCTCGCCGTCATTGATGGTCAGGTTGACGCCCTTGAGGATCGGCTTGGGGCCGGTCTCGGTCTCGACGTCCACGTGCAGGTCGATGATTTCCAGCTTCGACATTGTGGTTCTCCGTAGTTCTTGGGCGGTTTGGGCGCCGGGCCCGGGGCCGCAGTCTGTGTGGTGGGTGTGGCTCAGGCCTGGACGGTGTCGATGAAGGCGAGTTCCTTCTCGACGGTCTCCATCAGGCGCTGCTCGATCTCGGGGATCCCGACGCGGCGGATGATCTCGACGAAGAAGCCCTGGACGACCAGGCGTCGGGCATCGCGCTCGGAGACGCCGCGGCTCATCAGGTAGAAGAGTTGGTTGTCGTCGAAGCGACCCGTGGTCGAGGAGTGGCCGGCATCGGCGATCTCGCCGGTCTCGATCTCCAGGTTGGGCACGCTGTCGGCCTTGCAGCCGTCGGTGAGCACGAGGTTCTTGTTGGCCTCGTAGGTCTCGATGCCCTCGGCAACCTTGCGGATCAGCACGTCACCGATCCACACCGAGTGCGCGCCCTCGCCCTGCAGCGCCCCGCGGTAGTCGACGTTCGACTTGGTGCGCGGTGCGTTGTGGTCGACGAAGATGCGGTGCTGGACGTGCTGCCCGGCGTCGACGAAGTACAGGCCGTACTGCTCGAGCTGGCCGCCGGGGCCGGCATAGCGCACGTCCTCCTGCAAGCGCACCAGGTCGCCACCCAGGGAGGCGGTGATCAGGCGCACGTGGGCGTCGCGGCCCACCAGCACGGAGCGCTGCCCACCGTGGACGGCGCCGTCGGCCCAGTCCTGCAGGGTGACCAGGGTCACCTGGGCGCCGTCACCGACGCGCAGGTCCAGCTTCTCGGCGAAGTTGGCGCTGCCCTCGAAGCGCATCACCAGGGTGGCCTTGGCGAAGTTGCCGATGGTCACCACGGTGTGCTCGCTGACTGTGCCGCCCTGGCCGGTGCCGGTGAGCACGATCGGGCTGGTCAGCTCGGTCTCGGCCGGGACATCGATCCGCACGCCGTAGGCGGCATTGGCCGCCGCCAGGGCGCTGAGACGGTCCAGCGGCGCCTCGACGGCGAGCTCACGGGCCTCGTCCTTGCTGATCTGCTGCAGGGTGGCACCCTCGGGCAGCTCCACCTTCCAGTCGAGGTTGTCGCTGGTCGGGCCGGCGCCCAGCAGCGGCGCGACGCGCTTCATCGGGGTGAAACGCCAGACCTCCTCGCGCCCCTGGGGTTCGGGGTGGTCGTCGAGGTCCCACGAGGGCGTGGGGTGCAGGTGGCTGGCGACGGTCTCGATCGCGGCGGCGACGGCCGGGGTGACGGCCTCGGGCGTGGTGACCTCGCGGCCATCGTCACCGGTGGTGGGGTCGGATCCGTCCGGACGGGTGTCCGCTTCGGGCATGCTCACGTGTGCTTCCTTTGTGCTGGTTGCGCTCTGTGCTGGTTGAGCCGTGCAGGCTCTCGAGTGGTCGGAGGGCGTCGGCATCAGCCGACGGCGCCCTCCATCTGGAGCTCGATGAGGCGGTTGAGCTCGAGGGCGTACTCCATCGGCAGCTCACGCGCGATGGGCTCGACGAAGCCACGCACGATCATCGCCATCGCCTCGTCCTCCTCGAGACCGCGCTGCATCAGGTAGAACAGCTGGTCATCGGAGACCTTGGAGACGGTGGCCTCGTGGGCCATCGACACGTCGTCCTCGCGCACGTCCACGTAGGGATAGGTGTCCGAGCGCGAGATCTGGTCCACCAGCAGGGCGTCGCACTTGACGCTGGAGGCCGAGTGCGAGGCACCCTCCTGCACCTCGACCAGGCCGCGGTAGCTGGAGCGGCCGCCGCCACGGGCCACCGACTTGGAGATGATCGAGCTGGAGGTGTGGGGAGCGCAGTGCACCATCTTGGAGCCCGCGTCCTGGTGCTGGCCCTCGCCCGCGAAGGCGATCGAGAGGGTCTCACCCTTGGCGTGCTCGCCCATCAGATAGACGGCCGGGTACTTCATGGTCACCTTGGAGCCGATGTTGCCGTCGATCCACTCCATCGTGGCGCCCTCCTCGCAGGTGGCGCGCTTGGTGACCAGGTTGAAGACGTTGTTCGACCAGTTCTGGATGGTGGTGTAGCGAACGCGGGCGTTCTTCTTGACCACGATCTCGACCACGGCCGAGTGCAGCGAGTCGGACTTGTAGATCGGCGCGGTGCAGCCCTCGACGTAGTGCACGTAGGAGCCCTCGTCGGCGATGATCAGCGTGCGCTCGAACTGGCCCATGTTCTCGGTGTTGATGCGGAAGTAGGCCTGCAGCGGGATCTCCACGTGGACGCCCTTGGGGACGTAGATGAAGGAGCCGCCCGACCAGACGGCCGTGTTCAGGGCCGAGAACTTGTTGTCACCGGTGGGGATGACGGTCCCGAAGTACTCCTCGAAGAGCTCGGGGTGCTCCTTGAGTGCGGTGTCGGTGTCGAGGAAGACGACGCCCTGGCGCTCCAGCTCCTCGTTGATCTTGTGGTAGACCACCTCGGACTCGTACTGGGCGGCCACGCCGGCCACCAGGCGGGCCTTCTCGGCCTCCGGGATGCCCAGCTTGTCGTAGGTGTTCTTGATGTCCTCGGGCAGGTCCTCCCAGCTCTGGGCCTGCCGCTCGGTGGAGCGCACGAAGTACTTGATGTTCTCGAAGTCGATCTCCGACAGGTCGGCACCCCAGGTGGGCATCGGCTTGCGTTCGAAGAGCTTGAGGCCCTTGAGGCGCCGTTCCAGCATCCACTCGGGTTCGCTCTTGAGCTCGGAGATGTTGCGCACGACGCCCTCGTTGAGGCCACGCTGCGCGGAGGCACCGGCGGTGTCGGCGTCGTGCCAGCCGAAGCGGTAGTTGCCCAGGGCGTCCAGGTGCTCGTCCTGCGAGGCCCCGGTGCCCGGGACGACCGGCTTGTTCTGCAGGTCAGTCATTGTCATTGGCCTTTCGATTGGATGCTTCGTGCTGGTTCGGGTCCTCGCCCTTCGGGCGCGACCCCTCCCTGTCGAGGAACGGAATGTGGGTCGTACAAATTCCGTCCCCGTGGGCGATGGTGGCCAGGCGCTGGACATGGCTGCCCAGCAGTCGGCTGAAGAGTTGGGTCTCGGCCTCACACAGCTGCGGGAACTCCTGGGCCACGTGCGCGACCGGGCAGTGGTGCTGGCACAGCTGTTCGCCCACCACGCCGTGCCCGGTGATTTCTGTGGGCCGCACGCTGGCGACGTAGCCGTCGGTGTTCAGGGCCTGTGCGAGCACCTCGGGTGCGGGAGCCTCCGGGTTCTCGGCGCGGATGCGGTGGTAGGCGGCCTCGACGTCGGCGACGCGCTGTTCGGCCAGGGCGCTGACGGCGGTGGGTCCGGCAGCACGCACCAGCTGGCGCAGTGCCTGCAGGGCCAGTTCGTCATAGGCCTGGTAGAAGTTGCGCCGGCCTGCGTCGGTGAGCGCGAAGACCTTGGCGGGGCGCCCCCGTCCGCGGACCCCGTAGACTCGCTGCTCGCGGGCCTCGATGTGACCCTGCTCCACCAGCACGGCCAGGTGGCGCCGGATGGCGGCGGGGGTCAGCATCAGGCGTTCGCCAAGTTCCACGGCGGTACTGGGGCCCTGTTCCAGAATGGAGCGCACGACGCGGTCACGGGTGGTGTCGTCTTCTTCCGCCTCGAAGACACCCGTCTGCGGCGGGCGCACGGCTGTCTCGTCGGTTTTCACAACATCTTGTTTACCTAATTGCGCCGCTTCCCACAAGCAAGCCTTGCCTAAGTCGGGCCTGGTCCACGATTCGACCCTCAATCGCCCACCATCCGGTCGCTTCAGAAGACCTTCAGGAGAATGTGGGCGATCGGGGCCCTCCTGCCATTTGAACCATCCAGTGACCATGACATGATGTCTCCAGCGTGCGGCAGCGGTGCCGCATGGCGTCAACCGTGTGCGGGACGCCTGGACGACGAAGGCCCAGGCCGGCACGAAAGAAAGGCACGACAATGAGCTACATCCTTGGCCGCCGCGGCTTCATCGGCATGGCCGGCCTCGCCGTGGGCGCCACCGCCCTGACCGCCTGTGGCGGCGGCGAGACCACCGCCACCTCCACCACCACGACGACCACCACCAGCACCCCGGCAGCCGGCGGCTCCGCGCCCGCCAATGCCGGCAGCATCACGGTGTGGACCGACTCCAACCGCGAGCCCGTCCTCAAGCCGCTGGCCGCCAAGTTCAAGGCCGACACCGGCGTCAGCATCAAGCTCGTCGTCAAGGACTTCGGCAAGCTGGCTGACGACTTCGTCACCCAGGTGCCCACCGGCAAGGGCCCCGACGCCTCGATCATGCCGCACGACGCCACCGGCCGACTGGTGCAGAACGGCGTCGTCGCCCCCATCGAGCTGGGCGATGCCTCCGCCTTCGAGGACGTCTCCGTCCAGGCCTTCACCTACGGCGGCCAGGTCTACGGCCTGCCCTACTCCACCGAGTCGATCGCCATCCTGCGCAACACCGCGCTGGCCCCCGAGAAGACCCCGGCCACCTTCGACGAGATGATCGCCGAGGGCAAGAAGATCGTCGCCGGCGGCAAGGCCAAGTACCCCTTCCTGGTGGGCCTGGATCCCAAGACCGCCGATCCCTTCCACCTGTACCCCTTCCAGACCTCCTTCGGCGCCCCGATCTTCGAGCTGGGCGACAAGGGCTTCGACGCCAGCAAGGTCGCCATGGGCGGCGACAAGGGTGCGCAGTTCGCCCAGTGGCTGGCCGATCAGGGCAAGGCCAAGGTGCTGAACCTGAACATGACCCAGGACATCGCCAAGGCCCAGTTCTTCGCCGGCAAGGCCCCCTACTTCCTCAGCGGCCCCTGGAACCTGGCCGATGCCAAGAAGGCCGGCATCAAGTACGCCGTCGACGCCATCCCGAAGGCCGGCGACCAGGACGCCCAGGCCTTCGTGACCGTCCAGGGCTTCGTGATGAGCGCCAAGACCCAGAACTCGGTGGCCGTCCAGACCTTCCTGAACGACTACATCGGTTCCGCCCAGGTGCAGACCGACCTCTACAAGGCCGGCCTGCGCGCCCCCGCCAACAAGGAGGCCTACGAGGCCGCCAAGGCCGATGCCGACGTCGCCGCCTTCGGTGCCGTGAGCGCCATGGGTGTCCCGATGCCCAACATCCCCGCCATGAGCGGCGTGTGGACCGACTGGGGCACCGCCCAGGCGCAGATCATCGGCCAGAAGGCCTCCAACCCCGGCCAGGTGTGGGAGAAGATGGTCACCACGCTCAACAGCAAGATCAAGTGACCTCGTCGCTTGACTGAACCCGGAGGGCTTCGGGGCTGACCAGCCGTCGGCCCCGAAGCCCTCCGGCACTTCCGGGCACCCACCACCAGAACCAGCGAAGGACCATGAACGCCACACTCTCACCGGCCGACCGCGAGACCGCGGTCTCCAAGGCCCAGGCCACCTACTCGTCCGGGCCGCTGCCCTGGATCATCAAGATCGCCGTGCTCGGCATCCTCGACGCCTTCCTGGTCCTGGGTGCGATCACCGCCGTCGGGGCTTCGGCCTGGTGGATCCTCGCAGCCATCGTCGTGCTGCTGGTCCTGCTCAACGGCATCTACCTGCCCCCCAACCGCTTCCTGCCGGCCAAGTACCTCTTCCCGGGCCTGGTCTTCCTGTCGATCTTCTCGATCGGCGTGATCCTCTACACGGTCTACATCTCCTTCACCAACTACGGCGACGGTCACAACTCGTCGAAATCGGACGCGATCAGCGCGATCCAGGCCAACAACACCGCCCGCGTGCCCGACTCGCCCACCTACACCTCGGCCGTGGCCCTCAAGGACGGCAAGCTCGTGCTGCTGGTGGTCGACCCGGCCACCAAGCAAGTCAAGGCCGCCCCGGACGGCGGCGTGCTGGCCCCCGTCGAGGGCGTGCAGGTCACCAGCATCGGCGGCATCAAGGAGGCCCCCGGCTACCAGGTGCTGAGCTTCTCCGACATCACCCAGCGCTCCAAGGAGATCGGGGCCTTCAAGGCTAAGATGGACGAGGACCCGAACTCGGGCTTCATCCGCACCACCACCGGCACCAAGGCCTTCGAGTACAAGTCGACGCTCAGCTATGACCAGGCCAAGGACACCTTCACCGACGCCAAGGGCACCGTCTACTCCGACTCCGGCAAGGGCTCCTTCGTCAGCGCCGACGGCCAGCGCATCGAACCGGGCTGGAAGGTGGGCGTCGGCTTCGAGAACTTCACGCGTGCCTTCACCAATCCCGACATCCGCGGGCCCTTCCTCAAGGTGACGGCCTGGACCTTCGCCTTCGCCTTCCTCAGCGTCGCCACCACCTTCGCCCTGGGCCTGTTCCTGGCGATCATGTTCAACGAGCCCCGGATGCGTGGCCAGAAGGTCTACCGCGTCGCGATGATCCTGCCCTATGCCTTCCCCGGCTTCCTGTCGGCACTGGTCTGGGCGGGCCTGTTCAACCAGGAGTTCGGTTTCATCAATGAGGTGCTGCTCAGCGGGGCCCGCATCCCGTGGCTGACCGACCCGGTCTGGGCCAAGGTGTCCGTGCTGCTGGTGAACCTGTGGCTGGGCTTCCCCTACATGTTCCTGGTGGCCACCGGCGCCCTGCAGTCCATCCCCGACGACGTCCTCGAGGCGGCCCGGATGGACGGCGCGAGCCCCTGGCAGACCTTCCGCCAGATCAAGCTGCCGCTGCTGATGGTGCCGCTGGCGCCGCTGCTGATCAGCTCCTTCGCCTTCAACTTCAACAACTTCGTGCTGATCTTCCTGCTCACCAATGGCGGCCCGCAGTTCCAGGGCACCTCGCTGACCGCAGGCCACACCGACCTGCTGATCTCGATGGTCTTCAAGGTGGCCGGCTTCGCCGGAGGCAACCATGACTACGGCCTGGCCAGCGCCTTCAGCATCATCATCTTCTTCCTGATCGGCGGGATCTCCTACCTCGCCTTCCGCCAGACCAAGACCCTGGAGAACCTGAACTGATGTCCACCCCACTCGAGAACTCGCGCGTCGACGGACCGGCCGAGGTCGGACGCACCCTGCAGGCCCATGACGGCAGCCACATCACGCTGCCGCCCCAGCCCAAGATGGGCTTCGGCAAGTGGATGGCGGTGATCGGCTGGCGCCACGTCATCGGGCTGCTCGCCGTCGTCTTCTCCGCCTTCCCGTTGGTCTACGTCCTGTCGGCCTCGCTGAACCCGTCCGGCACCCTGACCGGCTCGAACAAGCTCTTCGACGCCGTCAGTCTGGACAACTACCGCAAGCTGCTGACCGACACCAGCCGTCCGTACATGAAGTGGTACGTCAACACCATCGTCATCGCGGCGGTCTCGGCCATCGGCACCGTGCTGATCGGCGCCTGCGCCGCGTATGCCTTCAGCCGGATGCGGTTCAAGGGCCGCCGCCCCGGCCTGATGGCGCTGTTGCTGGTGCAGATGTTCCCGGCCCTGCTCACCGTGGTGGCGATCTTCCTGCTGCTCACCAACCTGGGCGATGTCTTCCCCCAGATCGGCGTCGGCTCCCGCCTGGCACTGATCCTGGTCTACCTGGGTGGCGCCCTGGGCACGAACACCTACCTGATGTACGGCTTCTTCAACACGGTCCCCGCCTCGCTCGACGAGGCGGCCCGCGTGGACGGCGCCGGCCACGCGCGCATCTTCTTCACCATCATTCTGCGCCTGGTGGCACCGATCCTCGCCGTGGTGGCGCTGCTGAGCTTCAACGGCACCTTCACCGAGTTCGTGATCGCCTCGGTGGTGCTGGGCAATGACTCGTCGAAGTCCACCCTGGCCATCGGCCTGTACCAGTACGTCTCGACGGAGAACAACACCTACTGGCCGATCTTCTCCGCCGGAGCCGTGCTGGCCGCCATCCCCGTGATGGTGCTCTTCCTGTGGCTGCAGAAGTACATCGTCAGCGGCCTGACTGCCGGTGCGGTGAAGTAGCCATCACCCCCTGGGGCCTCACAGGGTCCACTTCACAGGGGCCACGTCTCCGGCGCCGAGGACGGGCGGATCACCAGACCGGTGATCCGCCCGTTGCGGTTCACCTGCACCTTGAGCACCAGCTCGCCGTGCTCGTGCACCAGTTCTGCCCGCCCCACGGCGGGAGCCCGCACCGGCCCTTCGGGCAGGCGCTCCCCCGCCGGGCCATGGCAGCCCACACTGCCGATGGCTACCGGATCTCCGTAGCTGCCGAGTATATCGCTCCAGACGCTCGACACCACGCGGGCGGTGAGCTGGCGGGAACAGGCCTGGGTCATCCGGGAGCGCAGGCGCCCGAAGTCACCGGCGCCGAGGTCAGCCGCCGCCTCGCGGGTGAGGGAGGGGAGGTCGACAGGGGGGACGGTCTCCAGGGCATCGCCGGTCTCGGGGTCGGTCGGGTGACCGAAACGCTTGAAGGCGGCCTGACGGGTCACGCCGAGCACGTCGGCCACCTCCTGCCAGGTACGTCCCTGGGAGCGCGCCCGACGGACGCTGTCGTGCAGCTCCTGTTCGGCCTGTGAGAGCCGGTCCAGGGCCTGCGCGATGGCGTCGAGTGAATCCATCAGTCCAGTCTGTCACCCGTCGTGGGGTCCTCCGCGGACTGCGTCGGCGAGGCACCGGGCATCAGGGCGCCTGCGCCCAGGGCGGCGAAGATCCCCCAGATGGCGGCCATTCCCGGCATGTCGGTGAACAGCAGCAGCGCGGCGTAGGCGACCACTGCCCCCCACCACCAGCTGGACATTCTTGGCGCGACGCCAGGCCGCGTCGCCGGAGAGGGCGAATGGCCTGCCCGTCGCCGGGGCGCACCAGGCGCCCAGCACGAGGGCGAGGGCTGCGACGAGGGCCACCAGCACGGCCGTGAGGGAGAGCTGCCCCTGGAAGGGCCGGCAGAACAGGACGGTGAGGACGGCCATGACGGCCACGGAGGTCTGCATCGGGTTCATGCGACCACCCTCCCCGCCAACCCCAGTCATGTCACCCCTGGTTGACATTCACACGATTGGTCACCCGGGCCTTGCCTGCCGGCCTCCCGTTGCTTGCTGCGTCGTCACCCACGTTCTGGGATGTCCCCAGCCCGACGACGCCGCGCGGCTAGGGTTGGCGCGTGCGCTACATCTCCACCCGGTCCACGTCCACGTCGCGTCCCTTCTGCGAGATCCTGCTCGAGGGCCTGGCCCCCGACGGTGGCCTCTACCTGCCCGAGAGCTACCCGCAGATCGGCGACCGTCTGGGAGAGCTGCGCCAGGTATGGCACCGCGACGGCTATGCCGGCCTGGGCTTCACGCTCCTGTCGGAGTTCATCGACGACATCCCCGCCGACGACCTGCGCGGCATCTGCGAGCGCGCCTGGAACCGCGAGGTCTTCGGCACCGAGGAGGTCGTGCCGGTCAGCCAGCTGGGCGACGGGCTGTGGATCACCCACCTGTCCAATGGCCCCACCGCCGCCTTCAAGGACATGGCGATGCAGCTGCTGGGCCAGCTCTTCGAGTACGAGCTCGGCCGTCGCGGCCGCGAGCTGAACATCCTGGGCGCCACCAGCGGCGACACTGGATCGGCTGCCGAGTACGCGATGCGGGGCCGCGAGCACGTGCGGGTCTTCATGCTCACCCCCGCCGGGCGCATGACCCCCTTCCAGCAGGCCCAGATGTTCAGCCTGGACGACCCGTCGATCGTCAACATTGCCGTCGACGGCGTCTTCGACGACTGCCAGGACCTCGTCAAGGCCGTCAGCAATGACCTCGCCTTCAAGGCCAAGCACTCGATCGGGGCCGTGAACTCGATCAACTGGGCGCGCCTGGTGGCCCAGGTGGTCTACTACGTCGCCGCCTGGGTCCAGGTGAGCGAGCGCGACGACCAGCGCGTCAGTTTCTGCGTCCCCAGCGGCAACTTCGGCAACATCTGCGCCGGACACGTCGCGCGCCAGATGGGGCTGCCGATCGACCGCCTCGTGCTGGCCACCAACGAGAACAATGTGCTCGACGAGTTCTTCCGCACCGGCGTCTACCGGGTGCGCACCTCCGCCGAGACCCACGAGACCTCCAGCCCGAGCATGGACATCAGCAAGGCCAGCAACTTCGAGCGCTTCGTCTTCGACCTGCTGGGCCGCGACGCCGAGCGCACCCACCAGCTCTTCGCCGAGGAGCTGGTACGCGAAGGCTCCTTCGACCTGTCGGGCACGCCCGAGTTCCAGTCGCTGGCCGAGGACTTCGGTTTCCTGTCCGGCTCCTCGACCCATGCCGACCGAGTCGCCACCATCCGCGAGGTCTGGGAGGACGACCAGGTGGTCGTCGACCCGCACACCGCCGACGGGGTGACGGTGGCCCGCCGCGCGCTGGGGGCAGGAAGCCTCGAGGCTCCCGTCATCGTCCTGGAGACGGCCCTGCCGGTGAAGTTCTCTGCCACCATCACCGAGGCGCTGGGCCGCGAACCGGAGATGCCGGCCGCCTTCTCCGGCATCATGGAGCTGCCGCGCCACGTCGTCGAGCTGCCCAAGGACGTGAGCGCCCTCAAGGAACTCATCGTCGACCGGCTGGCCGAGGGCTGAGGTCTAGACTGCAGCGGTGATCCAAAGCCAAGACACTGCCGGGGAGAGGCCTGCGCTCGAACTGAGTGATGTCGTCGTCTCCTTCGGTCACACCCAGGCACTGCAGGGCCTGAGCCTGCGGGCCGCGCGCGGTCAGATCACCGCCGTCCTCGGGCCCAATGGGGCCGGCAAGACGACGATGATCCGCTGCTGTACCGGTTTGGTGGCCCCCGAAGCTGGTCAGATCCGGGTGCTGGGCCATGCCGCCGGAAGCCCCGAGGCTGCCTCCCGCATCGGGCTGATGCCGCAGTCGACCGGTGCGTGGAGCGGGATCGGCGCCGAGGAGCTGCTGCACTACCTCGCGGGGCTCTATGCCAACCCGCAGCCCGTCGACGAGCTGATCGAGCTGCTGGGCATCAACGACTTCCGCCGCACCCCCTACCGTCGCCTCTCGGGCGGGCAGCAGCAGAGCGTCAACCTTGCTGGTGCGCTGGTGGGCCGGCCCGACCTGGTCTTCCTCGACGAGCCCACCGCCGGCATGGACCCGCACGTGCGCCGGCACACCTGGCAGGTGATCCGCACCCTGCGCGACCACGGCGTCGCCGTACTGCTCACCACCCACGCGATGGACGAGGCCGAACGGCTGGCCGACCATGTCTGGATGGTGGACCAGGGAAGGGTCGTGGTCAGCGGGACCGTCACCGAACTCACCCGGGAGGCTCCCCTCGAGGATGTCTTCCTGCTCAACACCACCGCACGCGTCGGGACGCCCGAGGGTCGCGGACGGAGGAGACGCCGATGATCACCGACAAGCCCTTGGAGACCGCCCTGGACTTCACCCCGGGCAGCGCCCCCGCACAGCCTTCCCGGATGGTGCTCAACCATGCCCTCACCGAGGCGAAGCTGATCCTGCGCAATGGGGAACAGCTGATGGTCGCCCTGCTGATCCCGCTGGGGCTGCTCTTGTTCGGGCACTTCGCCCGGGGGCGCTATGGCATCACCGCGGAGCACATCGCCCCGAATGTGATGGCCCTGGCCGTGTGGAGCTCCTGCTTCACCTCGCTGGCGATCGCTACGGCCTTCGAGCGCCGCTACGGCGTGCTGGAGCGGCTCTCAGCCACCCCCTTGGGCCACGGCGGGCTGCTCGCCGGCAAGGCCGTCGGCATCGCCATGATCGCCACGGGCCAGTTCCTGCTGCTCGGCGCCGTCGCCCAGGCGCTGGGCTGGCACATCCACCCCTCACCGTGGCAGTGGCCGATCATGCTCGTCTCGGTGCCGCTGGCCATGTTCGTCTTCGCCAACCTGGCACTCGCGATGGCCGGGCTGTTGCGGGCCGAGGCCACCTTGGCCTTCGCCAACATCTTCTACCTCGTGGGCCTGGTGGCCGGCGGCATCATGTGGCCGGTCAGTTCCTTCCCCCACGCCCTGCAGCCGGTGATCGCCTCGCTCCCGACAGGGGCACTCGGTGAGGTGCTGCGGCACTGGACCACCGGCGGCGTCACCTGGTACTCCCTCCTGGTCCTGGTCATCTGGGCCGTCGTGGCCCACCTCATCGCCCGAAAGGCCTTCCGATGGACGTCCTAGCCCCCAGTTCACCCGTTGCCGAGAAAGGTGGGCCCTTCGGCACCCGCACGGCCCTGCGCCGCTGGACGATCGCCAACCTGGTGGCCAACATCGGCATCATCGTCACCGGCGCGGTGGTGCGGCTGACCGGCTCCGGCCTGGGCTGTGACACCTGGCCCAAGTGCAGCGAGGACAGCTACACCGCCCACCCCGCGCTCGGCTGGCACTCGTATGTAGAGTTCGGCAACCGCACCCTCACCTTCGTGCTGCTGGCCATCGCCATCGCCACCTTCGTCACGGCCATCCGTTCCGGCGCACCGCAGCGCGAGCGCACGCTCGCGCTGCTCATCCTGCTCGGCATTCCCTTCCAGGGCGTGATCGGCGGCATCACCGTGCTCACCCACCTGAACCCGTGGGTGGTGGCACTCCACCTGCTGCTGTCGGTGATGCTGATCGCCTGGTGCGTGAAGCTGGTGCAGCTCAGCGGTGACGGGAATCCGGTCGTGGTGGAGCCGTTGCACCGACGTCTGGTCGTGATCACCTTCTGGCTGCTGATGTTCGGCCTGTGGCTCGGCACCGTGGTCACCGGGGCCGGACCCCATTCCGGCGACAACGGCGTGGCACGTAACAACCTGGACATCGAGACCATGGCCAAGGCCCACGCCTGGACCATCTGGGCCGTCGTCGGCTTCACCATCGGCCTGCTGGCGCTGGCCGTCAGGACCCAGAACGTGCGCCTTCGCAACATGGTCGCCTGGCTGCTGGCCGCCGAGCTGCTGCAGGGTGCCATCGGCTACGCCCAGTACTTCAACGGCCTCCCACTGGGTCTGGTGATCTGCCACATGCTCGGCATCGGCCTGGTGACCACGGCGGCGAGCTGGCTCTACTACGGCACCCGCAGCGGCCTGCCGGCCTGACTGCCCCGCCGCTCACCCCCTGGAGGGGTTGAAACCGCCGTCGCTGTACAGGCGCTGGCCATTGATCCAGCGTCCCTGTTCGGAGAGCAACCACGCCACGAGGTTGGCAGCAGTCTGGGGACTTCCCAGCTGCCCACCGGGCGTCATGGCGCTGAGTTTCCTCCGGGTCTCGGCGTCCATCCAGCCGGTGTCGATCGGTCCGGGGTTGACGACATTGCAGCGCACCCCTCGCTGGGCCAGCTCGGTGGCCCCGGCGATGACGAGCCGGTCCAGTGCCCCCTTGGTGACGCCATAGGGCAGGTTGAAGGCCACGTGGTCACTGGTCAGCGCCACCACGGAGCCGCCGTCGGGGCCGACCTGCGCGGCAAAAGCGCGGGTGAGAAGCCACGGTGCCCGAACGTTCACGGCGTAGTGCCGGTCGAAGCTCTCGACGGTGGTGCTGAAGTAGTCCGAGTCCACGCTCTCGCAGTGGCTCATCCACCAGGGCTGACAGCACTCCCAGTTCTGCCTCGGCCCGCTCGACCAGTCTTGCAGGCACCTCCGGCTCTGCCAGGTCTCCTGGGAGCAGGGCGACCTCGACGCCCCGGGAACGCAACTCCTCCGCGAGCAGTTCTACGTCGGAATCCTCACGCATCACGCGCCGGTCGTAGTCAGCGTGGTAGCCCAGGGCGAGGTTCCAGCCATCGTGGGCCAGCCTGCGGGCAATGGCGGCCCCAATCCCCCGGCGACGCCCCACCCCCGTGACGAGTGCTGCATGCATGCTGTCCTCCTCTCCCGTGGACAAGTACCTCCGGCAGGCGGCCGACGACGCCACGGGGGTCAGAAGATCAGGTGGATCAGAAGATCAGCGGGTCGATCGCGATAGCCAGGAAGAGGACCGCAATGTAGCTGTTGGAGAAGTGGAACAGGCGCATCGCCTTGAGCTCCGAGTCACGCTTGCCCTGCTTGGCACGTACCAGCAACTGCCAGGCCTCCCAGATGAACCAGGCACCCGAGGCGGCCGCCACCGCCGGGTAGAGCCAACCGGTGTGCGCCACCGGCCACAGCGCCAGCGTGGTGGCCACTGTGGCAATCGTGTAGGCCATGATGCGACGGGCCACCCCCACGGCATCCATCACCACGGGCAGCATCGGCACCTCGGCCGCGGCATAGTCCTCGCGGTAACGGAAGGCCATGGCCCAGGTGTGGGGCGGGGTCCAGAAGAAGACCACCAGGAAAAGGATCAGCGGTTCCCAGTCGACCCGGCCGGTGATCGCGGTCCAGCCGATCAGGGGCGGGAAGCAGCCGGCGATGCCACCCCACACGATGTTCTGGCTGGTGCGGCGCTTCAGCCAGAGCGTGTAGACGAAGACGTAGAAGGCGTTGGCCGCCAGCGCCAGTCCCGCCGAGAGCCAGTTCGCTCCCAGGCCGAGTACCAGCGTCGAGACGATCGCCAGGACGATCGCAAAGATCCAGGCATTGCGGGTTGACACTTGGTGGCGGGGCATCGGCCGGCGGCGCGTGCGGCGCATCTTCTCGTCGATGTCGGCGTCCAGGATGCAGTTGAAGGCATTGGCGCTGCCCGCGCTGAGCATGCCGCCCATCATCGTCCAGAAGGCCACGCCCAAGTGGGGCACGCCCCTGGCAGCCAGGAACATCACCGGCAGCGTGGTGGTGAGCAGCAGCTCGATGATGCGGGGCTTGGTCAGGGCCACATAGGCCTTGACCACGTCACCGGTGGTGGCCGGGCGATCCGCGCTGTCGAGTGCCGGGTCGCTGGTCGCGCCGTCGCCGAAGGTGCGCCGATCGGCGGTGTGGTGCGTGGTCACGAAACTCATTCCTCCCCCGGGCGCGGCGACGGCCAGCTTGCCCGCCCCGGCCCAGACGGGCGGGGTCAACTCGGCAGAGTCTACGTCGACTTCGGCCCAAAACCGATTTCGTGCCAAGGCAGGCAACACGCGTCCACCTGTTGGCCGCACACCGCGGGCCGACTAGCGTCGAGGGTGGCGCAATGATCCCCACGAGTTTCCAGGAGGAAGCGTGAACGAGCGACTCGAGAAGCTGGCCGAGGCCGGCGTGTCCATCTGGCTGGACGACCTCTCCCGCAGCCGGCTGACCAGCGGAAGCCTGGCCGAGATGATCGAGCAGAAGTCGGTCACCGGTGTCACCACCAATCCCAGCATCTTCGCCACCGCCCTGGGCGACAGCGAGTCCTATGCCGAGCAGCTCGCCGAGCTCGTCGCCGCCAATCCCGAACTCGACGCCGAGGACGCCATCCGGGAGCTCACCACCACCGACGTGGCCGATGCGTGCGACCTGTTCAGCGACCTCAACGAAGAGACCGACGGGGTCGATGGCCGGGTCTCGATCGAGGTGGCCCCCGACCTGGCGATGGATGCCGAGGCCACCGTCGAGCAGGCCGTGGAGCTCTTCGAGAAGGTCGACCGCTCCAATGTGCTGGTCAAGATCCCGGCCACCGTCCCGGGGCTGGAGGCCATCCGTCGCGTGATCGGCCAGGGCATCAGCGTCAACGTGACCCTGATCTTCTCCATCGAGCGCTACCGCGACGTGATGGACGCCTGGATGTCGGGCCTCGAGGATGCCCTGGAGGCCGGCCTGGACATCGACGAGATCCACTCGGTGGCCAGCTTCTTCGTCTCCCGGGTCGACTCCGAGGTGGACAAGCGCCTCGACGAGATCGGCACCGACGAGGCCCGCGCGCTCAAGGGACGGGCCGCGCTGGCCAATGCCCGCATCGCCTACGCCGCCTGGCTCGAGGTGATGACCTCCGAGCGCTGGGGTCGCCTCAAGCTGCGCGGGGCGCACCCACAGCGTCCGCTGTGGGCCTCCACCGGCGTCAAGGACCCCGCCCATCCCGACACCATGTACGTCTCCGGCCTGGTGGCCGAGGACTGCGTCAACACAATGCCCGAGAAGACCATGGAAGCCTTCGCCGACCACGGCGAGACGGATGGTGACACCATCACCGAGGCCATCGACGAGGCCGTCGAGACCATGGGGGCCCTGGCATCGGTCGGGATCGACATGGATGACGTGGTCACCCAGCTCGAGGAGGAGGGCGTGTTCAAGTTCGTGACCTCCTGGGAGGAGCTTGTGGGTACCGTAGGGGCAGCAGTGGAGGCCGCAAAGGCCTGACCAGCTTCACCTCGACGGCCCGGGCCGGCAGGCGGTGCCGGTCCGGGCCGTCCTGTGTCCCCACTCCACACAGACCCGACAGGAGCCCCCGTGCGCGACGACGAACGCATCAATCCCCTCCGCGACCCACGCGACCGGCGCCTTCCCCGCATCGCCGGCCCCTGCGCCCTGGTGATCTTCGGCGTCACCGGAGACCTCGCCGGCAAGAAGCTGTTGCCGGCCGTCTACGACCTGGCCAATCGCGGCCTGCTGCCGCCCGGTTTCGCGCTGGTCGGCTATGCCCGGCGCGACTGGGACGACGACTCCTTCTCCGAAGTGGTGCTCGAGGCGGTCAAGCAGCACGCCCGCACCCCCTTCCGCACCGAGGTCTGGGAGCAACTGCGCCGCGGCATCCGCTTCGTGAAGGGCGACTTCTCCGGCGACGAGGGCTTCGCCGGGCTCAAGCAGACCCTGGCCGACCTGCGCGAGAGCGAGGGAACCGGCGGCAACCACGCCTTCTACCTCTCGATCCCCCCGGGCAGCTTCGACTCGGTGGTGGGCAAGCTGCGACGCCACGGCCTGGCCGAGGCCCGCAATGGCTCCTGGAGCCGGGTGATCATCGAGAAGCCCTTCGGCCACGACCTCGAGAGTGCCCGCGAGCTCAACGACGTGCTGGGCAGCGTCTTCCCGGCCGAGTCGATCTTCCGCATCGACCACTACCTGGGCAAGGAGACGGTGCAGAACATGCTGGCGCTGCGCTTCGCCAACCAGATGTTCGAGCCGATCTGGAACAACAACTACGTCAGCCACGTGGAGATCACGATGGCCGAGGACATCGGCATCGGCGGGCGCGCCGGCTACTACGACGGCATCGGTGCGGCCCGCGACGTCATCCAGAACCACCTGCTGCAGCTGATGGCGCTCACCGCGATGGAGGAGCCCAACACCTTCGAGGCCGACGAGCTGCGCGCCGAGAAGACCAAGGTGCTGCGCGCCGCCTCCACCCCCGCCGACCTCGCCGCCCACACCGCCCGCGGGCAGTACCTGGGCGGCTGGCAGGGCGGGCAGAAGGTCAAGGGATACCTGGAGGAGGACGGCATCGAACCCACCTCCGGCACCGAGACCTATGCGGCCATCCGGGTCGACGTGGACAACCGCCGCTGGGCGGGCGTCCCCTTCTACCTGCGCACCGCCAAGCGGATGCCGCGACGGGTCACCGAGGTGGCGCTCAACTTCAAGCGCGCACCCCACCTGCCCTTCAACGACACCGACACCGCCGCGATGGGCACCAATGCCCTGGTGATGCGCATCCAGCCCGACGAGGGCGTCACCATGCGCTTCGGCGCGAAGGTGCCCGGCACGGCCATGGAGATCCGCGACGTCACCATGGACTTCGGCTATGGCGGCTCCTTCACCGAGTCCAGCCCCGAGGCCTACGAGAGGCTCATCCTCGATGTGCTGCTCGGCGAGCCCCCACTCTTCCCCCAGCACGAGGAGGTGGAGCTCGGTTGGAAGATCCTCGACCCGGTGCTGGACTTCTGGGCCACGCAGGGCCAACCCGAGGGCTACCCCGCCGGCACCTGGGGCCCCGCCGGGGCCGACGAGATGCTGGCCCGTGACGGCTTCACCTGGCGACGTCCCTGAAAGGCGCGACATGATCATCGAACTCGAGAAGACCTCCACCTCGCAGATCGCCAAGGCGCTGCAGCAGGCCCACCAGCAGACCGGCACCACCGCCATGGCCTTCACCCTGGTGGTGGTGACCCAGGAGAAGCACGCCAAGCGCGTCACCCAGGCCTGCCTGCAGGCGGGCTCGGAGCATCCTTCCCGCATCCTGCTGGTGGTCACCGACAGCCAGGCCGAGTCGCGGCTGGACGCTGAGATCCGCACCGGTGAGGGGATGCCGGGAGACATCGTCACCCTGCGCATGGGCGGTGAGGTCGGCGAACACGCCGCCTCGGTCGTGCTGCCACTGCTGTTGCCCGACTCCCAGGTGGTGGTCTGGTGGCCCAATGAGTCACCCGAGAACCCCGGCGATGACCCCATCGGGGCCCTGGCCACGCGACGGATCACCGACGCCTCGGGGGCCCGCCACCCGATCGAGGCCGTCGCCATCCGGGCCCGCTACCACGCCCCCGGCGACACCGACCTGACCTGGACCCGCCTGACCCGCTGGCGAGGACTGCTGGCCGCCTCGCTGGACCAGTACCCGGGCCGTGTGCGCGGCGCCACCGTCGAGGCTGCCAAGGACAATGCCCCCGCCGAACTCCTCGCGGCCTGGCTGCAGGCCCGCCTGGGCGTGCAGGTGGAGCGCCGCACCACCAAGGGTCCCGGCATCAGCGCCGTGCGCCTGACCACCGCTGCCGGGGACATCGCGATCACCCGGCCCAGCAAGGGCAGCGTCGCCAGCTACCAGGTGCCGGGCCAGCCCGAGCGGCAGGTGGCGCTGCCGCGGCGGGACGTGAACGAGCTGATCACCGAGGAATTGCGCCGGATGGATGCCGACGCCATCTTCGAGCAGGCCAGCCAGACGCTGCTGGAACGCAACGCCCGGGCCGATGACGAGGACGCCCGATGAGCAGCCAACGCGTCCTGCGTCACGATGACCTGGACCAGCTCGTCGACGAGGTCGCCGAGGCCTGGACCCGGACCGTGCTGCGGTTGCAGGAGACCCAGGAGGTGATCAACATCGGCCTGACCGGTGGGCAGACCGCCAACCGGGTCTACGAACGCTTCGCGCAGGTGGCGCCCGGCCGTGGGCTGCGACCGGAGGGCATCCGCCTGTGGTGGAGCGACGAGTGCTTCCTGCCCACCAGCGATCCCCAGCGCAATGCCCTGCAGGCCCTGGCGATCCTGGCCCGCACCCTACCGATCAGCCGCACCGAGACCCACCCCATGCCGGGCAGCGACGGCCAGGACGACCCGGACGAGGCCGCCTTCGCCTATGCCCGTGACCTGGGCGAGACGGTGCTCGACATCTGCCTGCTCGGCCTGGGGACCGACGGCCACGTCGCCGGCCTCTTCCCCGGCCGGGTGCCCAGCGATGCCAGCAGCTCCCAGGTGGTCGGCATCACCGACGCGCCCGTCGGTTGCCAGGAGCGGATCAGCCTGAGCTATGCGGCCCTGAACCGCAGCGAACGCATCTGGGTGGTGGCCTCCGGCGAGCACAAGGCCGATGCCCTGGCCCGCACCCTGGCCAAGGATCCCGACAGCCCCGCCTCCCACCTCGACCCGCGCGGAGAGCTGGTCTGGTGGGTCGACGAGGACGCGGCGCTGGCCCTGCCCTCCTACCACTGCGAGCTCTGACCACCGGGGCCCTGCCCCCGCGGAGGCGACGAAGGCCCTACCCGAGCGGGTAGGGCCTTCGTCGTGCTGTCGTCTCGGCAGGTGGCGCTGCTGGCTCAGTAGATGACGTCGCCACGGGCGCGACGCTCACGCAGGATCTGCAGTGCCTCGTCGAGGATGGCCTTGGCCTGCTCGTCGGTGCGGCGCTCCTTCACATAGGCCAGGTGCGTCTTGTACGGGGTGATCTTCGGCGGCGGGGGCGGATTCTCGGAGTCCCTGTTGGCCGGCAGCCCGCAGCGCGGACAGTCCCACTCCTCCGGGACCTGGGCCTCGACCGCGAAAGCCGGCCGGGTCTCATGTCCATTGGCGCAGAAGAAGGAGATGTGGACGCGCGGTGCTGCTTCCCCGCGCTCCGCCTCCCCCATGGGTCCTGCTCCGACGCGGCTCCCCCGAATGGCGCTGCCACCAGCCACTGTGCACTCCTCTGTTCATCACGGCTCGATTGACGCCCATGTGGCGCGTCACTGGCGCCCAGGGGCGCCCTTGTCATCCGGTGACGGGCCACATGGCCCGTCGGCTCAGGCGTAGCGGTAGAGCAGCAGCAGGCCGATGATGGTCGCGAACCACAGCAGACCGATGACGATCGTCAAACGGTTGAGGTTGCGCTCGGCCACCGAGGTGCCACCCATCGAGGTGGACATGCCGCCACCGAACAGATCGGACATGCCGCCCGCACTGCCCTTGTGGAGCAGGACGAACAGGGCCAGGATCACGCTCAGCACGATCAGGATGATCGAGAGTGTCATGATGGGCCAGGTCGTCAGCGGTACCAGAATCACAAGGCAGATCGTAACCCACGGCCACTGCATTTCCACATTTGCCGGGGACCTCGCGCGCGGCGCACAGACGCCCGACGGGGCGTCACCGCATGCGGTGACGCCCCGTCGGGGACTGCTGCTGGTGCGTGACTCAGACCGAGACGGCCGGCAGCTCGTAGAAACGAACGATGCCGGCGAACTCCTCGGCGTCCAGGCTCGCGCCGCCCACCAGGGCGCCGTCGACGTCGGGCTTGGCCATCAGCTCGCCGACGTTCTTGGCCTTGACCGAGCCGCCGTACTGGATGCGCACGGCCTCAGCGGTCGGGGCGTCGTAGAGCTTGCCGATCTCCTCGCGGATCGCGCCACAGACCTCCTGGGCGTCCTCGGGGGTGGCAACCTCGCCGGTGCCGATGGCCCAGACGGGCTCGTAGGCGATGACCAGGTTGGCCACCTGGGCGGCGGGGATACCCTGCAGCGCGCCACGGACCTGGTCCAGGGTGTAGGAGACCTGGTTGCCGGCCTTGCGGATGTCCAGGCCCTCGCCGACGCAGATGATCGGCGTCATGCCATTCTCGATGACCTTCTTGGCCTTGGCATTGACCAGGGCGTCGTCCTCGGCGTGGTACTGGCGACGCTCGGAGTGGCCGACGACCACGTAGGAGCAGTTCAGCTTGGCCAGCATCGGGGCCGAGACCTCACCGGTGTAGGCGCCCTTGTCCTGTGCGGAGACGTCCTGCGCACCGAAGGCGATGGGCAGCTTGTCGCCCTCGACGAGGGTCTGCACGGTGCGGATGTCGGTGAAGGGGACCAGCACGACGGCCTCGGACTTGCTCTCGTCGTAGCCCTTGTCCTTCAGGGTCCAGGCCAGCTTCTGCACCAGGCCGGTGGCCTCGACGTGGTCGAGGTTCATCTTCCAGTTGCCTGCCATGATCGGCTTGCGTGCCATCAGTTGCTTCCTTCCAGAACGGTGAGACCCGGGAGCTCCTTGCCCTCCAGGTATTCCAGCGATGCTCCACCACCGGTGGAGATGTGGCCGAACTCGTCGTCGGCGTGGCCCAGCTCGCGCACGGCGGCGGCGGAGTCGCCCCCACCCACGACGGACAGGCCGTCGACCTCGGTCAGGGCCTTCGCGACGGCAGCCGTGCCGTGGGACAGTTCCTTGATCTCGAAGACGCCCATCGGGCCGTTCCAGACCACGGTCCTGGCGGTCTTGATGGCGTCGGCGTAGAGCTTCTCGGTCTCGGGGCCGATGTCCAGGCCCATCTTGTCGGCGGGGATGGCATCGGACTTGACGACCTCCACCTCACCCTCGACGGTCTTGGCGTCGAAGTCCATGCCGGTGGCCACCCGCACGTCGACGGGCAGCAGCAGCTTCTTGCCCGACTCCTCGGCCTGCTTCAGGTAGCCCTTGCAGGCCTCCACCGAGGCCTCGTCGAAGAGCGACTGGCCGATCTCGTGGCCCTGGGCCGCGAGGAAGGTGTAGGCCATGCCGCCACCGACGATGACGGTGTCGGCGATCTTGAGCAGGTTGTCGATGACGGCCAGCTTGTCGGCCACCTTGGCGCCACCCAGCACCACGACGAAGGGACGCTCGGGGTCGGAGAGGACCTTGGAGAAGACGTCGCCCTCCTTCTTCACCAGCAGGCCACCGGCGCTGGGCAGCAGCTTGGCGATGTCGTAGACCGAGGCCTGCTTGCGATGCACGACGCCGAAGCCCTCGGAGACGTACACGTCGCCCAGCTCGGCGTACTTCTTGGCAAGCTCGATGCGCTCGGCCTCGTCCTTGCTCTCCTCGCCCTTCTCGTAGCGGACGTTCTCCATCAGTGCGACGTCGCCGTCGGCCAGGGAGGCGACGGTCTCCTGGGCGGAGCTGCCGACCACGTCGGAGGCCAGCTTCACCTCGGTGCCGAGCAGCTCGCCGAGGCGCTTGGCGACGGGCGCCAGGGAGTACTTGGGGTTGACCTCACCCTTGGGGCGGCCCAGGTGGGCCAGCACGACGACGCGGGCGCCGGCCCCACGCAGCTCGTTGAGGGTGGGCAGCGCGGCCTTGATGCGGCCGTCGTCGGTGATGGTCTGGCCGTCGAGCGGCACGTTGAAATCGCAGCGGATGACCACCCGCTTGCCCTTGAGGTCTCCGAGATCCTTGATCGACTTCACGTCAATCCCTTCCGTTGGAAAGTGTGCGGGGCCAGGCCCCGATGTCCTGGTGCGGAGCTGCGCCCCGATGCCATGATGTGACGACGGGGTGGGACGCCGGAGCGTCCCACCCCGTCACACAGGTTCTGCGGTGGATCAGGCCAGCTTGGAGCCGACCAGCGAGGTCAGGCGGACCAGCGAGTTGCTGTAGCCCCACTCGTTGTCGTACCAGGACAGGACCTTGACCAGCTTGCCGATGACCTTGGTCTCGTTGGCGTCGAAGATGCTGGTGTGCGGGTCGCCCACGATGTCGGAGGAGACGATCGGGTCCTCGGTGTACTTCAGGACACCCTTGAGCTCACCCTCGGCGGCCTCCTTGACGGCAGCCTTGATCTCGTCGACGGTGACCTCCTTCGAAGCCTCGAAGGTCAGGTCGGTCAGCGAGCCGGTGGGGGTGGGGACGCGGACGGCCAGACCGTCGAACTTGCCCTTGAGCTCCGGGATCACCAGGGCGACGGCCTGGGCGGCGCCGGTCTTGGTGGGGATCATGTTCAGCGCGGCGGCGCGGGCGCGACGCAGGTCGCTGTGCGGGGCGTCGAGCAGGCGCTGGTCACCGGTGTAGCTGTGGATGGTGGTCATGATGCCGCGCTCGATACCGAACTTGTCGTTCAGCACCTTGGCCAGCGGGGCAAGGCAGTTGGTGGTGCAGGAGGCGTTGGAGATGATGTTCATCTCGTTGGTGTAGTCGCCGTCGTTGACGCCCATCACGAAGGTACCGTCCACGTTCTTGCCGGGGGCGGAGATGATGACCTTCTTGGCGCCGGCCTCGATGTGGGCCTTGGCCGTCTCGCCGTCGGTGAAGAAGCCGGTGGACTCGATGACCACGTCGACGCCCAGGTCGCCCCAGGGCAGGTTCTTGGGATCGCGCTCGGCCAGGGCCTTGATCTTCTTGCCGTCAACGGTGATGTACTCGTCGTCGTAGCTGACCTCACCGGAGAAGCGGCCCATGAGGGAGTCGTACTTCAGCAGGTGGGCGAGGGTCTTGTTGTCGGTCAGGTCGTTGACGGCAACGACCTCGATGTCGGCACCCTGCTCGATGAGGGCACGGAAGTAGTTGCGGCCGATGCGGCCGAAGCCGTTGATTCCAACCTTGACGGTCATGCGTTATCTCCTTCGAGATATCAGTGTCGCTGCACACACGTGCTGCGACGTGTTCGGACACCCCGAGTCTACCGAACCGCGCCTGATGCCGCTTGACCAGACCGCAACAGTCAGTGGTATCAGCGTCACGCGAACAGCGGCCTGCCGGCGCCGGCAATGACCCGTTCGGGGGCATCGTGCGCCCCTCAGCCCTGGTCGCCCCCGCCCGGGCCCGCCCCGGCCCCGTGCAGGCCCGCCTCGGTACCGGGGATGCCCAGCTCGTGGGCCCGCTTGTCGGCGGTGGCCAGCAGGCGACGGATCCGGCCC
Source organism: Luteococcus sediminum (assembly GCF_054783495.1). Lineage (NCBI taxonomy): Bacteria > Bacillati > Actinomycetota > Actinomycetes > Propionibacteriales > Propionibacteriaceae > Luteococcus > Luteococcus sediminum. The sequence goes on from NZ_BAAGQL010000013.1 coordinate 62,614, forward strand.
GCGACGGCATCCTTGGTCAACGGAGGCACGTGCAGCTGACCCAGCTCCTCGAGGCTGGCATTGCGGTGCTCCAGGCGCAGCAGGCCCGCGGTGCGCAGGTGGTCGGGCACGTCGTCACCCAGGATCTCCAGGGCACGCTCCACCCGGGCACCGGCGGCGACCGCGGCGCGCGCCGAGCGGCGCAGGTTGGCATCGTCGAAATTGGCCAGCCGGTTGGCCGAGGCCCTCACCTCGCGACGCATCCGGCGCTCCTCCCAGACCAGCAGGCTCTCGTGGGCCCCCAGCCGGGTGAGCATCGCGGCGATCGCGTTCCCGTCCCGCACCACCACACGGTCGACGCCGCGCACCTCACGGGCCTTGGCCGTGACCTGGAGGCGACGGGCCGCCCCGACCAGCGCCAGGGCCGCCTCGGAGCCGGGACAGGTGACCTCCAGCGACATGGACCGGCCCGGCTCGGTCAGCGAGCCGTGGGCCAGGAAGGCGCCACGCCAGGCCGCCACCTGGCAGCAGGTGCCGCCACCGACGATGATCGACGGCAGGCCGCGCACCGGGCGGCCGTGGGAGTCGGTCAGGCCGGTCTGCCGCGCCAGGTCGTCGGCACCCTGCACCAGGCGGAGGGTGTAGCGCGTCTGGCGACGGATCCCGGACGCGTTGACCATGATCATCTCGGCGGTCAGCCCGTGGAGCTCCTGGATGGCGGTGCGCAGCCGACGGGCCGCGGCACCGGTGTCGAACTCGGCCTCGACGACGATCCTGCCGCTGACGATGTGCAGGCCCCCGCCGAAGCGCAGCATGCTGGCCACCTCGGCGCGGCGACAGCACGGCTTGCTGACGCGAATGGTGGCAAGCTCCGCCTTCACCTGGGGGGTCATGGCCATGGGGATGTCCTTCCTCTGCCCGTCCAGCGGGCACGACTGCGTTCAGCGGGCACGACAGTCGCCCCCGCGATCCAGCTGCCTCCCCCGAGGCCGGACACCGCCTGCACGACGAGGCCCGCGACACGGGGGTGATTCAACCATGATCACGCCCTCGGCGCGCGACCACCGGTGGACGGGCCCCGGGCAGCTGGGGACAGCTCACTCCCCCATCAGGTCCGCATAGACCGAGGCCAGCCGCAAGGGGTCGTGGCGCGGCGTCCCGTCGCGCATCGCCACGTCGGCGACCACCAGCTCCGCCCCCAGGGAGCGGACGAAGGTGTCCAGGTGTTCGTCGGCGAAGCTCTGGTCGGCCACCACGACATCCAGGCGAAGGCTCGGCGCATGCTCGGCGACCAGCTCGATGTGGCGCGAGGCACTGAAACCGTCGGTCTCGTCCGCGGGTGCGATGTTCAGCGTCAGGATCCGCCTCCCGCGCGCACCGGCAATGGCCGTGGCCAGCTCGTCGACCAACAGGTGCGGCAGCACGGAGGTGAACCACGAGCCCGGGCCGAGCACGATGTAGTCGCTCTGCTCGATGGCGGCCAGGGCGTCCGGACAGGCGGGCGCATCGGCCGGCTCGAGCCGGATCTTCTGCACCTGGGCGCGCGTCTTGGCCACCGTCGCCTGACCCGCCAGGGTGCACATCTCGTCGGGACGCAGCGGATCAAGGCCGATCACCTCGGCGGCGATGGTGAGGGGGGTCAGTGACATCGGCAGCACCCGCCCCCGGGTGCGCAGCAGCTGGCCCACCCGGTCCAGCCCCTCGACCGGATCGTCCAGGTGCTGCCACAGTCCGGCGATGAGCAGGTTGCCCACCGCGTGCCCGGCCAGGGGCCCGTCCCCGGTGAAGCGCGACTGCAGGACGTCGGCCCACAGCCGGCCGTCGTGGTCGTCGCCACACAGCGCGGCCAGGGCCATCCGCAGGTCACCGGGGGGCAGGCAGTCGAACTCGCCGCGCAACCGGCCCGAGGAGCCCCCGTCGTCGGCGACGGTGACCACCGCGGTGAGCCGGTCGGTCACCCGGCGCAGGGCGCTCAGGCTCGCCGACAGGCCATGGCCGCCACCCAGCGCGGTGACCGCCGGTCGATCGGATCGACTCATCGGCTCACTCCTTGCCCAGGTCGCGGTGCATCACCGTCACCGGGATGCCCCGGGCGCGCAGGCGGGCACCGAAGGCCTCGCTCATCGCCGTGGAGCGGTGCTTGCCTCCGGTGCAGCCGATGGCGATGGTCACCTGGCGCTTGCCCTCCCGCACATAGCCGGGAGCCATCGTCGCGAAGAGCCCCTCGAGCTGGTCCAGGAATTCCTCGGCCCCGGGCTGGGCCAGCACATAGCCGCTGACCGCCTCGGACAGGCCGGTCTGGGGCCGCAGCTCGGGAACCCAGTGGGGATTGGGCAGGAAGCGCACGTCGAGCACCAGGTCGGAATCCAGCGGCACGCCGTTCTTGAAGCCGAAACTCATCACCGCAGCACGGATCCGGTCGCCGTCGTCCCCGCCATAGGAGTGCGCCACGCGTGCCCCGAGCTGGTGCACGTTGATGTTGGAGGTGTCGATGACGATGTCGGCCGAGGCGCGCAGCGTGGACAGCATCGCGCGTTCCTTCTCCACCCCGTCCAGCAGGCGGCCGTCGCCCTGCAGCGGCAGCGGGCGGCGGATCGACTCCTGGCGCTGCACGATGACGGCATCGTCGGCCTCGAGGTAGAGGATCTCGATGTCCACGCCCTGCTCGCCGAGGTCGGCGAAGACCGCGCCGAGCTGGTCGAACAGGGTGCGGCTGCGCACGTCGAGCACGACGCCCAGCTTCTCGATCTGCTTGTCCCTCGCCAGGTCGACGAGGTTGGGCAACAGGGACGGCGGGAGGTTGTCCACGACATACCAACCGAGGTCCTCCATCGCATGGGCGGCCGTGCGGCGCCCGGCGCCGGACATGCCGGTGATGACGACGACGCGAGGACTGCTCTGGGGGCTCATGGCCCCATTATGGCCGAGCACGGCGAAAGCCGCGGCTGCCTTGTCACCGTGGCCACCCTTGCCAGTCCGGTACCGACGCCCATCCAGCGATCGGTCCGGGGGGGTCGCGGGGCCCTCAGGCCGGCAGCACCTCGCCAGTGGTCATGTTGACCTGCTCGCCGGGCTCCTCGGCCCGCAACGCCGAGGCCACCTGGCCGGCCAGCTTGGGGCCGAAGCCGGGCACCATCGCGATCTCCTCCTCGCTGGCCGAGCGCAGCTTGCGCAGGGAGCCGAAGTGCTTGAGCAGCGCCTTGCGCCGGGTTTCGCCAAGGCCGGGCACGTCGTCCAGCACCGACTCCACCATCGCCTTGCTGCGCCGGCCACGGTGGTGCGTGATGGCGAAACGGTGCGCCTCGTCGCGCAGCCGCTGCAACAGGTAGAGCCCCTCGGAGGTGCGCGGCAGGATCAGCGGATACTCCTCCCCCGGCATCCACACCTCCTCCAGCCGCTTGGCCAGCCCGCACAGGGCGATCTCGCCGGCCAGCCCCAGCTCCTCCAACACCTCGGCCGCGGCCTCCACCTGGGGCTGGCCGCCGTCGACCACCACAAGCTGAGGGGCATAGGCGAACTTGCGGGGCGCCCCGGTGGTGGCGTCGATCAGCACCGGACCCCCCTCAGCCTCGGCGCTCATGCTCGCCCGGTCGTCCAGCAAGCGGCGGAAGCGCCGGGTGAGCACCTCCTTCATGGCGCGCAGGTCGTCGGAGCCCTCGAAGCTCCTGATCACGAAACGGCGGTACTCGCTCTTGCGGGGCAGCCCGTCCTCGAAGACCACCATCGAGCCGACCACCTCGGTGCCCTGCAGGTGGGAGATGTCATAGCACTCCAGACGCAGCGGCACGGTGGGCAGCTCCAGCAGGTCCTGGATCTGCTCCAACGCACGGTTGCGGGTCGACAGGTCGCTGGCCCGCTTCATCTTGTGCTGCTGCAGGCCCTCGGTGGCATTCTTGGCGACGGTCTCCATCAGCACCCGCTTGTCCCCGCGCTGGGGCACGTGCAGGTTCACCTTGGCGTGGCGCTGCTCGGACAGCAGCTGGGCCATCGCCTCGCCGGAGGCCGGCATCACCGGAACCAGTACCTCGCGCGGGATCGCCGAGGCGGTCTCGGTGTCGGCGGCCTTCTCGTCGGCATAGATCTGCAGCAGGAACTGCTCCACCAGCTCCGCGGTGTCGGCGTCGTCGGCCCGGTCCGCCACCCAGCCGCGCTCACCCCGTACCCGGCCCTGGCGGACGTTGAAGATGTGCACCGCCACCTCGAGGGGGTCCTCGGCCAGCGCGATCACGTCGGCATCGGTACCGTCGTCGAGCACGATGGCATTGCGCTCACTGGCCTGCCGCAGTGCCTCCAGCGAGTCGCGCAACACTGCAGCCTTCTCGAATTCGAGCTCGCGGGAGGCCTGCTTCATGTCCGCCTCGATGCGGCGCAGCAACTGGCCGGTCTGGCCCGCCATGAAACTGCAGAAGTCGGAAACGATCTCGCGGTGCTCCTCGGGACTGATCCTGTCCACGCAGGGGGCCGAGCACTTGCCGATGTAGCCCAGCAGGCAGGGCCGCCCGGCTGCGGCGGCATTGCGGAAGACCCCATTGGTGCACGAACGCATCGGGAAGACGTGCAGCAGGGCGTCGACGGTCTCGCGGATCGCCCAGGCCTGGGCGAAGGGGCCGTAGTAGCGGTAGCCCTTCTTCTTGGCGCCGCGGCCGACGAAGACGCGCGGGTACTCCTCGCTCCAGGTGATGCACAGCCACGGGTAGGACTTGTCGTCGCGGTACTTGACGTTGAAGCGAGGGTCGTACTGTTGGATCCAGGTGTACTCGAGCTGGAGGCTCTCCAGCTCGTTCTGCACCACCGTCCACTCCACCTTGGCGGCGGTGCGCACCATCGTCTGGGTTCGGAAGTGCAGGTTGGCCGGGTCGGCAAAGTAGGAGTTGAGCCGCTGGCGCAGGTTCTTGGCCTTGCCGACGTAGATCACTTGGCCGTGGGCGTTGCTGAAGCGGTAGACCCCCGGGTCGGTGGGGATCGTGCCGGGCTGGGGGCGGTAGGTGGACGGATCGGCCATGCCGGCCAGTCTAGGAGGCGCCTCCGACAGACCCGATCTCGTCGGGAGGCCGCCCGCCAGCTGACCCCGAGGCCCCCTGCCGACGACGCCAGGGGTGGTGGATAGGTTGTCAGGACCACGACCTCCAGGAGTAGCCATGAGTCCCACCCGCCGTGACGTCCTCAAGACCGCTGGCCTCGCCGCCGGAGCAGCCACCGGGGCCGCAGGCCTGACTGGCTGTTCCTCGCCCGAGACCATCGCCGAGGGCCCTGCCACCATCAAGGCCGCGGAGGTGCCGGTCGGGGGTGCCGTGATCGTCGAGGACTCCCGCTTCGTCGTGGCCCAGCCCACCGCCGGACAGTTCAAGGCCTTCGACAGGCTGTGCCCGCACGCCGGCTGCGACGTCACCCGCGTGGAGAAGTCCGAGATCGTGTGCACCTGCCACGATGCCCGCTTCTCCGCCGCCGACGGGTCGGTGCTCTCCGGCCCTGCCGAAACCGGCCTCAGCGGCGCGATGGCCACCCTCGACGGGGAGGTCGTCACCCTGCGCGAAGCCTGAGACGGGGCCACACTGCGGGCTCCCGGTCCACCGGGTAGCGTGGGCCACCAGACGAGCCCCCGTCGACAAGACCTGACCAGGAGTACCCATGAGCCCCACCCGTCGTGACGTCCTCAAGACCGCTGGCCTGGCCGCTGGCGCCGCCTCTGGTGCGGTCGGCGTCGCCGGCTGCTCGAGCCCCGAGGAGAAGACCGCTGGCCCGGCCGAGGTGCCGGCCTCGGAGGTTCCTGTCGGCAGCGCCAAGATCATCGAGGGCTCCAACTTCGTGGTCTCGCAGCCCACGGCCGGTGAGTTCAAGGCCTTCACCCGTATGTGCCCGCATGCCGGCTGCGACGTCACCCGCGTGGAGAAGTCCGAGATCGTGTGCACCTGCCACAATTCCCGCTTCTCCGCGGCCGACGGGTCGGTGCTGGGCGGCCCCGCCCAGGGTGGGCTCGGAAGGGCCGTGGCCACCGTCGAGGGTGACACCGTCAGGGTCTCCGGCTCCTGAGCCAGCCCACCAATCGCGCGAGGAGCGTGCTGCCCCCGCCCCTCCAACGTCTTCCATCGGCACCCCGAATGACACCAGGGGCGGGCCATGATCATCGTGATCATGGCCCGCCCCGTGGCTGCCGGCCGGCGGCCGAGAGGTCGGACCCTAGGAGGACCTGCCGGCCGCAGTCTTCTTCGCCGTCGCCTTTGTGGCAGTTGTCTTCTTGGCCGTGGTCTTCTTCGCCGTCGCCTTTGTGGCAGTTGTCTTCTTGGCAGTGGTCTTCTTCGCGGCAGCCTTCTTCGCACCCTTGGCCGGGGCCGTCGCCGCGGCCGGCAGCTCCACGGGCTCGGCCACCGGCACCTCCTTGCCGGCCAGCGCCTGCTTGAGGAAATGCCCGGTGTAGCTCTCCTCGCAGGCCGCGACGTGCTCGGGCGTGCCCTGGGCCACCACGGTGCCGCCACCCGATCCGCCCTCCGGGCCCATGTCGATCAGGTGGTCGGCGGTCTTGATCACGTCCAGGTTGTGCTCGATCACCACGATCGAGTTGCCATGGTCCACGAGACGCTGCAGCACGCCCAGCAGCTTGCGGATGTCCTCGAAGTGCAGGCCTGTGGTGGGCTCGTCGAGCACGTACATGGTGCGTCCGGTGGAGCGTCGCTGCAGCTCGGTCGAGAGCTTCACCCGCTGCGCCTCACCGCCCGAGAGCGTGGTGGCCGGCTGCCCCAGCCGCACATAGCCCAGGCCCACCTCGTCCAGCGTCTTGAGGTGGCGTGAGATGGCGGTGTGGGCGGCGAAGAAGTCGACGGCCTCGCTGATCGGCATGTCCAGCACCTCGGCGATCGTCTTGCCCTTGTAGTGCACCTCGAGGGTTTCGCGGTTGTAGCGGGCCCCCTTGCACACCTCGCAGGGGACGTAGACGTCGGGCAGGAAGTTCATCTCGATCTTGATCGTGCCGTCGCCCATGCAGTTCTCGCAGCGCCCGCCCTTGATGTTGAAGCTGAAGCGCCCGGCCTGGTAGCCGCGCACCTTCGCCTCGGGGGTGGCGGCGAAGAGGTTGCGGATCTTGTCGAAGACACCGGTGTAGGTGGCCGGGTTCGAGCGCGGCGTGCGGCCGATCGGTGACTGGTCGACGTGGATGATCTTGTCGATCTCGTCCATGCCGTCGATGCCCTGGTGCCGCCCCGGCACTGCCTTGGACTTGTAGATCCGCTGTGCCAGCGCCTTGTAGAGGATCCCGTTGACCAGCGTCGACTTGCCTGAGCCCGAGACGCCGGTCACGGCGACGAACTGGCCCAGCGGGAAGGTGACGTCCACCTGCCGGAGGTTGTTCTCGCGCGCACCCCGGATGGTGAGGCTTCGGCCGGTCGAGGCCCGTCGGCTGGCCGGCAGCGGGATGGAGCGCCGTCCCGAGAGGTAGGCGCCGGTGAGCGACTCCTTGCTGGCCAGCAGTTCCTCGACGGGACCCGAGACCACGACATTGCCGCCCAGTTCACCGGCGCCGGGGCCGATGTCGACGGTCCAGTCGGCAATCCGGATGGTGTCCTCGTCGTGCTCGACCACGATCAGGGTGTTGCCGAGGTCCCGCAGTCGCAGCAGGGTCTGGATCAGCCGGTGGTTGTCGCGCTGGTGCAGGCCGATCGAGGGCTCGTCGAGGACGTAGAGCACGCCCACCAGTCCAGACCCGATCTGGGTGGCCAGACGGATGCGCTGCGCCTCGCCACCTGACAGGGTGCCCGCCGCCCGGGAGAGCGTCAGGTACTCCAGGCCCACGTCGAGCAGGAAGCGCAGCCGTTCGTTGATCTCCTTGACCAGGCGCTCGGCGATCTGCGACTCCCGCTCGCTCATCTGCAGCGCCCCAAGGAAGTCGGCAACCTCCCGGATGGACATGTCGGCCAGTTGCGAGATGTTGCGGTCACCGACGGTCACGGCCAGGCTGGTCGGCTTCAAGCGGGCGCCATGGCAGGTGGGGCACGGGATCTCGCGCAGGTAGCCGCCCCAGCGATCCTTGGCCGAGTCCGTCTCGGCCTCGTCGAAGCGGCGACGCACATAGCGCAGCACGCCCTCGTAGTTCTGGGTGAAGGTGCGGGTGCGTCCGAAACGGTTGCGGTAGCGCACGTAGACCGGGTCCCCAGCGCCCTCCAGCAGCAGCTTCTGCACCTTTGCCGGGAGCTCGCGCCAGGGCTGGGTGACGCTGAAGCCGTGCTGCTCGGCCATCGACTCGAAGACGTGCTCGTAGTGGGAGGCGACGTGGGCATTGGCCCAAGGCGCGATCGCGCCGTCGACCAGCGACTTCGTCTCGTCCGGCACCACCAGTTCCGGATCCACCTCATTGGTCGTACCCAGGCCGGTGCAGGCCGGGCAGGCGCCCCAGGGGCCGTTGAAGGAGAACTGGCGGGGCTCCAGCTCCTCGATGGAGATGTCGTGCTCGTTGGGGCAGGCCATCTTCTCCGAATAGCGACGCTCACGGCCAGGGTCCTTGGCGTCCAGGTCGACGAAGTCGATGCCCACCACGCCCTGGGTGAGGCGCAGCGCGGTCTCCACCGAGTCGGTGATCCGCTGCTTCGCCGTGGGTTTGACCGCCACCCGGTCCACCACCACGTCGATGTCGTGCTTGAACTTCTTGTCCAGCGTGGGCGGGTCGGTGAGCTGGTGCACCTGGCCGTCGACCCGCACCCGGCTGAATCCGTCGGTGGCGAACTGGCGGAAGAGCTCGACGTGCTCGCCCTTGCGCCCACGCACCACCGGGGCCAGCACCTGGAAGCGGGTCCCCTCGGGCAGCGCCATCAGCCGGTCGACGATCTGCTGCGGGCTCTGGCGGCTGATCGGCTCACCACACTCGGGGCAGTGCGGGTGGCCGATGCGCGCATACATCAGTCGCAGGTAGTCGTAGACCTCGGTGATGGTGCCCACCGTCGAGCGCGGATTGCGGCTGGTCGACTTCTGGTCGATCGAGACCGCCGGGGACAGGCCCTCGATGAAGTCGACATCGGGCTTGTCCATCTGACCCAGGAACATGCGGGCATAGGCGCTGAGGGACTCCACATAGCGGCGCTGGCCCTCGGCGAAGATCGTGTCGAAGGCCAGGGAGGACTTGCCGGAGCCCGACAGGCCGCTGAAGACGATCAGGGCATCGCGCGGCAGGTCCAAGGACACATTGCGCAGGTTGTGCTCACGGGCACCTTTGACGACAAGACGATCATTCACCCTTCCAGAGTAGGGCGCCCCACTGACAAGTCCGCGACGGCGACGATCCGGACCCTCCAGGACCGCCCGGCAGGTGGCCGTGCGGGAGGCTGGTGGTCAACCGCTCCCCACGGCAGCTAGGTTTGGTACATGAGCGATCAGCAGGAGGCCGACGCGCAGGTCATGCCCGTGACAGCGTCGATGGCCCTGCTGCGACGCCGCAAGCTGGAGGCCACCCAGGCCCTGCTCGGCGACACAATCTCGATCACCGACGAGCAGTGGCACGAACCCAGCAGGCTGACCGGGTGGACCCGGGCCCACGTCGCCACCCACCTGGCGCGCAATGCCGACGGACTGCGCCGCGTGGTGCACGGCCTGCTCACCCACGTCCCCACCACCATGTACCCCGACGAGCGCACCCGGCGGCGCGAGCTCGAGGCGGGCTCGCGGCGCGGTGCGCTGGAACTGCAGATCGACCTCGACACCTCGACCGGGGACCTCAACGAGACCTTCGACTACCTCCAGCAGGCCGGCATCGCCGACGACGTCGAGGTGCGTCCCGGCGTGTGGATGCCCGCCCACCACCTGATGGTGGCCCGCCTCAACGAGGTGGTGCTGCACCGCATCGACCTCGACCACGGCTTCACCGCCGGACAGGTGGAAGCCGACATCGCCCGGTGGCTGCTGGAGTGGAACTGCCAGCGCATCGCCCGCCGCCAGGACTTCCCCGCCCTGCAGGTCTCCAGCACCAGCGGCTTCACCTCCCGCATCGGGCCGAAGGATGCCGACGCGCCCCTGGTGCGGGGAAGCGACGCCCACCTGCTCGGGTGGCTGACCAGCCGCGCCAGCGCCGACGAGGTACATGGCGCGGAGAGCCTCGAACTCCCGGAGTTGTAGATGACCATCCAGACCCATGAGCTGTCCGACGGCCTGAGCCTGAGCACCACCGTGGTGGGAGGCATGGGCAACAACGCCTACCTGCTGCACACTGAGGAAGGCCGTGCCGTACTGGTGGACGCCGCCGACGAGCCCGACCGCCTGCGCGAACTGGTGGGCGAGTGCACCGTCGAGACGATCATCACCACCCACCGGCACCACGACCACATCCAGGCCCTGGCCGAGATGGCCGAGCGGACCGGGGCCCGCACCGTCTGCGGTGAAGCCGACGCCGCGGCCATCGAAGAGGCCACCGGTGTGGCCTGTGAGGGCCTGTGGACCGGTGATGTGGTGCAGCTGGGAAAGCACTCCCTGCAGCTGGTGGGACTGGTGGGCCACACCCCCGGCTCCGTGGCGGTGGTCGTGCGCACCCCCGGCGCCCCCGTGCAGCTGCTCACCGGCGACGCCCTCTTTCCCGGAGGCGTCGGCAAGACCTCCAGCCACGACGACTTCTCCAGCCTCCTCGACGACGTCGAGACCCACCTGTTCGCCCCCTTCGACGACGACACCGTCGTCTGGCCCGGTCACGGCGACCCGACCACCCTCGGGGCCGAACGCCCGCACCTGGACGAGTGGCGCACGCGCGGCTGGTAACCATTGCGTATCACGGGTGATACTCATGGCTCATGAGCGTTCCGGTTCGTGATCTCCGCAACAACAGCGCCGCCCTGCTGAAGAGGGTCCAGCAGGGCGAGAGTGTCGTGGTCACCAAGGACGGCGAGCCGCTGGCAGAAGTCATTCCCCTCCGCCGAACTCCACTCCATCGGGACCGACTGCTGGAGCGTTGGGCAACGCTCCCCCCGATTGACACGGAGCAGTTCCGGCACGACATCGACGACATGCTGGACTGGTGGCTGTGAGAACGACACAGGGCGTTGGCCTCCTCGACACGAATCTCGTGATCGACCTCGCCCGCGTCACCCCCGAGGACCTCCCCGAGGTGCCGCTCATCAGCACAGTCACCCTCGCGGAGCTGTCCATTGGACCGCTCCTCGCAAGTGACCCGACGGAGCGAGCGCGCCGACAGCAGGTGCTTCAGCTGGCGGAGGCATCCTTCGATCCCCTGCCATTTGACGCCGCTGCCGCGCGTGCCTTCGCCGCTGTGGCGGCGTCGCTGCGTGCATCGCGTCGCAAGCCAGCAGCGCGTGGGTACGACGCGCTCATCGCCGCAGTGGCGATCTCCCAGGCCATGCCGCTGCACACCGCGAACCCCGACGACTTCGCACACATCGAGGGGTTGGACCTTCGGCTGGTTCGTCGCTCAGGTGGGTGAGGGGTTCCACTTCGACGCAGCCATGCGGGACTACTGTGCCGAGACCGGCGGGCACCAGACACTGGCCGATGCCCTGGAGCACGACCGCACTTCCCGCGATCACCATGACACGTCGATCGGCGAGCAGTTCGAGCACAACCGCTTCACCTGTGCTTGGGATGCCGAGCACCCGGGAAGGTCGCACGATGAGTTCCTCGCTGCGTGGCAGAGATACCGTTCTCTCCCCGTGGACGAGCGCGGACGCATCCGAACTCCCCCCGGCAGGGTTCCCCGGAGCCGTCGGGAAGACCTCCAGCCAAGACGACTTCTCCAGCCTCCTCGACGACGTCGAGACCCACCTGGTCGCCCCCTTCGACGACGACACCGTCGTCTGGCCCGGTCACGGCGACCCGACCACCATCGGGCCGAACGCCCGCACCTGGTCGACCGGGACGCGGGCGCGGACGGTGAGACCAGCCGCCGGGTGGCAGTCGTTCCGCTAGCCTCCCCGGGGTGAGCGATCCCCACCCCACCCCCGATGCCACCCCCGCGTCGTAGCCCGCCGGGTTGAACACGCCGGCGATGCGCCGCATCCTGTTCTCGAGCTTCATGGGCTCGGCGATCGAGATGTACGACTTCCTGTTGTACGCGCTGGCCACGAGCCTGGTCTTCGACAAGGTCTTCTTCAACAACCTCAGCCCCGGCATGGCGACGGTCGCCGGCTTCGCCACCTTCGCCGTCGGCTACCTGGCCCGCCCCTTCGGCGGCTGGCTCTTCGGCCAGTTCGGCGACACCCTGGGCCGCAAGAAGATGCTCGTGGTCACCATGATGCTGATGGGGCTGGCCTCGGTGGGCATCGGCCTGCTGCCGGACCAGAACTCCATCGGCATCGCCGCGCCCGTGCTGTTGCTGATCCTGCGGGTGCTGCAGGGCATCGGGCTGGGTGGCGAGATCGGTGGCGCGGTGCTGGTGGCCGTCGAGCACGCGCCCGGCGCGCGTCGTGGCTTCGCGGCCTCCTTCGCCAACCTGGGTGGGCCGGCCGGCTCCTTCCTGGCGGCCTTCGCGATGGGCTGGCCAGTCGCAGCCTGTCGCCCGAGGCCTTCCTGTCGTGGGGCTGGCGCAACCCCTTCCTGTTCTCCGTGCTGTTGCTCGCCGTGGGCATGGTGGTGCGCGTCCAGGTGGCCGAGACGCCGCTCTTCCAGGACCTGCAGGACCGCGCCGAGTCGCGCCGCTCGCCGGCCACCGAGGTCTTCACCCGCCACGGACGTGTGCTGAGTTTGGGCATCCTGGCCGGCATCGCCGGCTTCGCCACCCAGGGCATCCTGTCGGTCTGGGCGGTCCAGCACGCCCGCCAGCTGCGCGTTCCCCAGCCCGCGATCCTGGACATCAAGGCGTGGGCTCCGCTGGGCATGTTCATCGTGATGGCCCTGGCCGCCTGGATCTCCGACCGGGTGGGCCGGCGCGCGGTGATGCTGACCGCCTGCGCGGTGGGTGCCGTGCTCAGCTTCCCCCTGCTGCTGGCACTCGACACCGGAACCATCTGGGGCACTGCGGTGGCGATCATCGTCGGGCAGGCCCTGGTGCAAGGGGCGCTGTTCGGCCCCTACACCGCCTTCCTGTCCGAGCTCTTCCCCACCGAGGTGCGCTACACCGGCACGTCCCTGGCCTACCAGAGCGCCTCGACCCTGGGCGCCGGGTTCACTCCCCTGCTCGCGGCCGAACTGATGCGCCGTTCGGGCTCGGTCATCCCCATCGCCGTGGTCTACCTGGCGGCCTTCGTCATCACCGCGACCGCCGTACTGGTGGCCCGGGAGGGCCGCGGCCGGGAGTTCAGCGAGATCGACAGCGACGCGAGGGCACGGCTTTCCTGAGACTCCGCCAGATGGTCGGATTGCGCGAAGACGGGGCAAGGGTGGGAAACTCTTGTAGCGGAGGGGAGTACTCCTCAAAGTGCAGTCCCGTCACCACGGTGCCGCTGACCGGTATCCGGGCCTGCCGCCCACCCGGGCGGACGAGACCTCCGAAGATCTTCCCTGAAAGGGTTCCGCGTGGACATCCATCTCTACACCTGGCTGATCACCGTCGGCGTCATGACGGCTGTGCTGCTCTTCGACGTGCTGGTGATCGGACGGCGGCCACACGAACCGTCCATGAAGGAGTGCGGCATCTTCGTCGGCATCTTCGTGGGCCTGGCCATCCTGTTCGGCATCGGCGTCACGTACTTCTCCGGCGCGCAGTACGGCAAGGAGTTCTTCGCCGGCTGGCTGACCGAGTACAGCCTGAGCCTGGACAACCTGTTCATCTTCATCATCATCATGGCCAAGATGAAGGTGCCCCGGCACCTGCAGCAGTACGCGCTGCTGGTGGGCATCATCCTGGCCCTGGTCTTCCGTGGCATCTTCATTGCCCTGGGCAAGAGCATGATCGAGGCCGCCGCCTGGGTCTTCTTCATCTTCGGTGCCTACCTGCTGTACACCGCCTTCGACCTGGTCAAGGACTTCCTCCAGAAGGACCACGACGACGAGGCCACCGAGAACGTCATGATCCGTTGGGTGAAGCGCACGCTGCCCTTCACCGATGACTGGCAGGGCACCAAGAGCACCATCAAGATCGACGGCAAGCGCCTGTTCACCCCGATGTTCCTGGTGATCGTGGCGTTGGGCTCGACCGACATCCTGTTCGCGCTCGACTCGATTCCCGCGATCTACGGCCTCACGCAGGAGCCCTACCTGGTCTTCACGGCCAATGTCTTCGCCCTGATGGGCCTTCGCCAGCTCTACTTCCTCATCGGTGGCATGCTGACCAAGCTGGTCTACCTGCCGATCGGCCTGTCGGTGATCCTCGGCTTCATCGGCATCAAGCTGGTGTTGCACGCCGCGCACCACTACCACCTGGTGGGCGACTGGGCCGAGATCGGCATCGAGGTGAGCCTCGGTGTGATCGTCAGCACCCTGCTGATCACCACCGTCGCGAGCCTGATGAAGACCCGCGGCATGAGCCAGGAGGAGCTCGACGCGATGCACTGACCTGCACCGCAGCTCCACGGCAAAGGGCCCATCCCGAATTCGGGATGGGCCCTTCTCGTCGTCCCGGCCGGGCCTGGAGGGCCCGACTGACGGCTACTTGTTGGCCTCGATCATGGCGCGCAGCTCCTTCTTCAGGTCGCCGATCTCGTCGCGCAGGCGTGCCGCGAGCTCGAACTGCAGCTCTTCGGCCGCGGTCTGCATCTGGTCGGTGAGTTCCTGCACCAGGTCGGCCAGCTCGCCGACGGCCATGTTCGAGGTGTCGAGCCCACGGGCCTTCTCCACCACCCCCGGCACCGGCGAGGTGGGACGCTTGCCCTTGGGATTGGCCTTGCCCACCAGTTCGGCGGTGTCGGCCTGCTCACGGGCGAGCATGTCGGTGATGTCGGCGATCTTCTTGCGCAGCGGCTGCGGGTCGATGCCGTGCTCGGTGTTGTAGGCGACCTGGATGGCGCGGCGACGATTCGTCTCGTCGATGGCCCGCTCCATCGAGGGGGTCACCTTGTCGGCATACATGTGCACCTGGCCGGCAACATTTCGGGCGGCACGGCCGATCGTCTGGATCAGGGAGCGGTCGGAGCGCAGGAAGCCCTCCTTGTCGGCGTCCAGGATGCTCACCAGGCTCACCTCGGGCAGGTCGAGGCCCTCACGCAGCAGGTTGATGCCCACGAGCACGTCGTACTCGCCCATCCGCAGCTCGCGCAGCAGCTCGACGCGCCGCAGCGTGTCCACCTCGGAGTGCAGGTAGCGGGTGCGCACCCCGTTCTCCATCAGGTAGTCGGTGAGGTCCTCGGCCATCTTCTTGGTGAGCGTGGTGACCAGCACCCGCTCGTCGCGCTCGGCCCGCGGGCGGATCTCGGCCAGCAGGTCGTCGATCTGGCCCTTGGTGGGCTTGACGATGATCTCGGGGTCCACCAGGCCGGTGGGCCGGATGATCTGCTCGACGAAGCCGTCGGAGCGGGCCAGTTCGTAGTTGCCGGGGGTGGCGGACAGGTAGACCGTCTGGCCGATGCGCTCGACGAACTCCTCGAAGCGCAGCGGCCGGTTGTCCAGCGCACTGGGCAGCCGGAAGCCGTGGTCCACCAAGGTGCGCTTGCGGCTGGCATCGCCCTCGTACATGCCACCGATCTGCGGCACAGTGACGTGCGACTCGTCGATCACCAGCAGGAAGTCCGAGGGGAAGAAGTCCAGCAGGGTGTGGGCGGGCTCGCCGGCCTGGCGTCCGTCCATGTGGCGCGAGTAGTTCTCGATGCCGGAACAGGTGCCGATCTGGCGCATCATCTCGATGTCATAACTGGTGCGCATCCGCAGCCGCTGCTCCTCCAGCAGCTTGTTCTGCTGGTGCAGCTCGCCCAGGCGCTGCTCGAGCTCGGCCTCGATGCCGACGATGGCCCGCTCCATCCGCTCCGGACCGGCCACATAGTGCGTCGCCGGGAAGATGTACATTTCGTCATCGGTGCTCAGCACCTCGCCGGTCAGCGGGTGCATTGTGCTCAGGGCCTCCACCTCGTCGCCGAAGAACTCGATGCGCACCGCGTTCTCCTCGTACATCGGGAAGACCTCGACGGTGTCACCCCGCACCCGGAAGGTGCCGCGGGTCCCGGCCAGGTCATTGCGGGCGTACTGGATCTCCACCAGGCGACGCAGCAGCGCCTCGCGCTCGTACTCCTCCCCCACCCGAAGCTTCACCATCCGGTCGACGTACTCCTCGGGCGTGCCCAGGCCGTAGATGGCGCTCACCGTGGCCACCACGATCACGTCGCGACGGGTGAGCAGGCTGGCGGTGGTGGAGTGGCGCAACCGCTCGACCTCCTCGTTGAGGCTCGAGTCCTTCTCGATGTAGGTGTCGGTCTGCGGCACATAGGCCTCAGGCTGGTAGTAGTCGTAGTAGCTGACGAAGTACTCCACCGCATTGTCGGGGAAGAACTGGCGCAGCTCGTTGGCGTACTGGGCAGCCAGCGTCTTGTTGGGCTGCATCACCAGCACCGGACGCTGCAGCCGCTCGGTGAGCCAGCCGATGGTCGCCGTCTTGCCCGTGCCGGTGGCGCCGAGCAGCACCACGTCCTGCTCACCGGCCCTGATGCGCCGCTCCAGCTCATCGATCGCCTGGGGCTGGTCACCGGATGGTTCGAAACCCGCCTGCATCGTGAAGGGGGCCACCACCCGCTGGATCTCGTCTACCTTGCGCATGACGAAGAGGCTACCCGGGCCCACTGACAAGAGGATGGCCCCCGGCGTGGCGCCGGGGGCCATGAAGGGGGGTCAGTGGCAGGCAGCGGTCGCGTGCTTGGCCAGCACCGAGTTCACCGCCACCCAGCGTCCGTCACGCAGGTGGTACCAGCCCTGGGTGCCGCCCCTGGCCTGCTGCACCTCGACGCGGCACACCGCGGTCGCGTGGCTGCGGGGCGCCATGGTGCGCACGGTGGGCGCCTTCGCCAGCGGGGCCTGCTTGACCGCCGCGCGGGTGCGGGCCGTCAGGACGGTGGTGGTATTGCCGTGGCACCAGTGCGGCAGCGCCCCGACGTTCTTCACGTAGCGGGCGGCCACGAAGGCAACCCCCTCGCCGTCACGCATCTGGTACCAGATGTCATTGCCCGCCGCTCGCTGGCCACGCACCTTGCAGGTAGCGGTGACCTTGTCGTCCTTGTGGAGGATGCCCAGCTGCTGCGCCTGCGTGGTGGGCGCCGTGCGGACGCTGAGCTGGGCGGTGGTCCGGCCGGTGGCGGCCCCCTTGGCGACCGCCGCATCGGCGGGAAGGGAGCAGGCCAGGCTGGCGGCCATGGCCAGGCCGGCGGCAGGGGCGAGGATGCGAGGGCTGGTGTTCATGGTGACTCTCCTTGACATGGAGGACGCGTCCACCGCATCTTTCACACTGTCCATGCACGCCACCGGTGGGGATGTTGCGGGATTCGTCTGAGATTTCGATCAGAAAGCACTGAGATGTGCGCACACCACGCCGAATCCTTGCATCGGCAGAGGACGGCTCTGCCATCACGGCTCAGCAGCCGCAGCCGTCCCCCTGCTGGCCGCGCAGCTTGAGCACCTCGTGCCAGACGGCATGGGTGCGCTCGGCCAGCTCCTCGAGACCGGCATCATTGCGGATCACGAAATCGGCCACCCGGAGCCGCTCGACCCGGCTGGCCTGGGCCCCTATCCTGGCCCGGGCCTGCTGCTCGTCCAGGCCATTGCGAGCCATCAGGCGTTCCAGCTGGACCTGCTCGTCGACATCGACCACCACCAGGGCGTCGAAGTCATCGGCCTGGCCAGTCTCCACCAGCAGCGGCACCATGTGCACCACGATCGCGTAGGGGTCCTCGACCTGCGCCTCGATGGACGCCTTCGCCTCGCGCACCCGGGGGTGGATGATGCCGTTGAGCACCGCCAGTGCCTGCTCGTCGCCGAAGACGATGCTGCCCAGCCGGGCGCGATCCAGGCTGCCATCGGCCAGCAGCACCTCGCTTCCGAAGTGATCCACCACCTCGGCGAGGCCCTCGCTGCCGGCCACCACAACATCGCGGGCGAGTTGGTCGGAGTCGACCACCAGCGCACCGAGAAGACGCATCTGCTCGCCCACCGTCGACTTGCCCGAGGCGATGCCCCCGGTCAGACCCACCCTGATCATCGCCACTCCCTCGCATCGTCATGTCCCCTCGCACGTGACGACGCTACCCGACTGCGCCACGGCGGGCCCGACCAGGGCCGCGCAGTGCCCGGTGCGGGGCGGGATCAGGCAGGGCCCAGCTGGAAGTCACCGCTGGCCGCGAAGGAGTCGGTGGCCCGGCACCACAGCTCCATCACGTGCTCCCCGCCATGGCCCTCGGCCTCCACGACGTGGAGCTGGGCCTCGGGCAGCTCCGCCTTGACCGCCCACGGCACGGCGACCGGCCCTGAGATGTCACGGCGCCCGTGCACCATGCACAGCGGCAGTCCCTCCAGGGCAGCCAGGCGGCCGAGCAGGGGGCCGTCGGGCAACCACTGCGGGTCGAGGGCGGCATGGCGCGACCAGTAGTGGCTCACCAGGGTGGTGAAGGCCATCTGCTGGGCGATCGGTTCGTCACCGACCTTGGCGGGGCGCAACTGGTCGACCGGCAGCCCGATCTGGATGTGGGTCTGCTCCCAGTCCATCCAGGCCAGCGCCATCTCGGTGCGCACCTCCGCGTCGGCAGTGAGCATGATCTGGGCCACGGCGTCGACCAGGCGCCCCTTGCCGGGCGCCCAGTCGCTGTGGGCGGCCACGGTTGCGGCCAGCTGCTGCCATGCCTCCGGGTAGATCATGCCCACGCCCTCGGTGATCCAGTCCACCTCGTCGGGGCTGGTGGTGGTGACCGCCACCAGCACCAGGCCACGCACGCGGTCACGATGACCCAGGGCGTAGTGGAAGGCCAGGGTACAGCCCCAGGAGATACCGCTGACGAGCCAGGAGTCGATGCCGAGGTGCTCGCGCACGACCTCGATGTCGGCGACGAGGCGGGCCGTGTCGGTGCCCTCCACCAGACGCTCGGGGGAAGCGTCTGCTGGGGTGCTGCGACCGGCACCGCGCTGCTGCAGGCCGATGATGAGGTACTTCGACGGGTCGAAGTGGCGACGGTAGCCGGGGCGCAGGATGCCACCGGGTCCGCCATGCAGGTACAGGACCGGGATGCCTTCGGGATTGCCGGATGTCTCCCAGTACAGATCGAGGGAGGGTCCTACCGTCAGCATCCCGGAATCGTGGGGGGAGATCGGGGGATACATGGCACAGATGCTAGTGCCCCGCACCCTCCCAGCCGTGGCGAACCGCTGGACCTCCGGACACGACGAGGGGCCCCGACCGCATGGTCGGGGCCCTTCGGTGCTCACCCTGCCACAGCAGGGTTCACCAGTTCATCAGCTCAGGCGTTGCCGGAGAGCTTGTCGCGCAGGGCCTGCAGGGCCTCGTCGGAGGCCAGCGACCCCTCGGGCTCGACATCGGCCTGGGCCGAGGACGAGTAGGTCGGGGCGCTGCTGCTGGTCTCGACAACGGCATTCTTGTCGGCCTGCTCGGCCTCCTCGGCCTGCTTCTTGAGGGCCATCCACCGGGCCTGGGCCTCGGCGTACTGCGCCTCCCACGCACGCTGCTGCTCCTCGAAGCCGGGCTTCCACTCGTTGGTCTCCGGATCGAAGCCCTCGGGGTAGATGTAGTTGCCCTGCTCGTCGTAGCTGGCGGTCATGCCGTACAGCGACGGGTCGAAGTCGTCGGAGCCGAGGTCGATGCCCTCGTTGGCCTGCTTCAGCGAGAGGCTGATGCGACGACGCTCGAGGTCGATGTCGATGATCTTGACCATGACCTCGTCGTTGACCGTGACGACCTGCTCGGGGATCTCGACGTGGCGCTCGGCCAGCTCGGAGACGTGGACCAGGCCCTCGATGCCCTCCTCGACACGCACGAAGGCGCCGAAGGGGACGAGCTTGGTGACCTTGCCCGGCACGATCTGACCGATCTGGTGCATGCGGGCGAAGGTCTGCCACGGGTCTTCCTGGGTGGCCTTCAGCGACAACGAGACGCGCTCGCGGTCCATGTCGACGTCCAGCACCTCGACGGTGACGGGCATGCCGACCTCGACGACCTCGCTCGGGTGGTCGATGTGCTTCCAGGACAGCTCGGAGACGTGCACGAGGCCGTCCACGCCGCCCAGGTCGACGAAGGCGCCGAAGTTGACGATCGAGGAGACCACGCCGTTGCGGATCTGGCCCTTCTGCAGCTGGGTGAGGAAGTTCTGGCGAACCTCGCTCTGGGTCTGCTCCAGCCAGGCGCGACGCGACAGGACCACGTTGTTGCGGTTCTTGTCGAGCTCGATGATCTTGGCCTCGAGCTCCTGGCCCACGTAGGGCTGGAGGTCGCGGACGCGACGCATCTCGACCAGGGAGGCGGGCAGGAAGCCGCGCAGGCCAATGTCGACGATGAGGCCGCCCTTGACGACCTCGATGACGGAACCGGTGACGACGCCGTCCTCTTCCTTGATCTTCTCGATGGTGCCCCAGGCGCGCTCGTACTGAGCGCGCTTCTTGGACAGGATCAGGCGGCCTTCCTTGTCCTCCTTGGTCTGGACCAGGGCCTCGATCTCATCGCCGACGCTGACGACCTCGAAGGGGTCGACGTCGTGCTTGATGGAGAGTTCCTTGGAGGGGATGACGCCTTCGGTCTTGTAACCGATGTCGAGGAGAACCTCGTCACGGTCGACCTTGACGACGGTACCGGTGACGATGTCACCGTCATTGAAGTACTTGATGGTGGCGTCGATCGCTGCCAGGAAGGCTTCGGGCGAGCCGAGGTCGTCAATGGCGACCTGAGGTGCGGCCTCAGTGCTGGAGGTCATGTAGTAGGACTCCGTAGTGGATGTGTGTGTCGTGTGGTGCTCCGTGGCCCTTCGACGAGCCAGGATCGGGCCGGACCAACAGGTCCGGCGATTGACATGACACGACGAGCACAGCCTGCTCCGTCCGAGGATGCGCAGACCACAGCGCACTGCCGAGTCTATCTTTTGCCCTCCTGAAGGGTCAACCGGGTACTGGCACCGGCAACCGGGACCCCGGGTACTGTCGGACCCCCGGGGGCTCGTCCGTCCCCGTGCACCCGAGGAGGACCCACGAATGAGCAGAGCACGCCGGATCGTCGCAGTGATCGCGGGCGTGACCGCACTGGCGCTGCTCGCCACCTGGTGGGTGCTGACCGGGCGCCAGCAGTCGATCACGGCTGATCCCGCCCCCAACACGACACCACCCAGCACCACTTCACCCAGCGCGGGCGCGGCTTCGGGCTCCGCCTCGGCAGGCTCCAGTGCCTCCGGCGGGTCGTCCATGGGGGCAGGCCAGCCGACTGGCCAGACCTCCGCGTCGCCCCAGCCGAGTGGCGCGGCATCCCCCGCCCCACCGGCCGGTTGTTCCACGGACTTCTCCAGGATGACGCCCACCCGGGCCACCGTGGGTGACCTGGTGCGTGACACCCCGGTGCTGAGCCTCGGGGTGGCCAAGGACGGCAGCGTGGCCACCCCGCCCTTCTCCCAGCCCAATTCCATCGGCTGGTACAACCTCGGCCCCCGCCCCGGCGACGTGACGGGCAAGGTGGTGCTCACCGCGCACACCTTCCGCAACGGCGGTGCCCTGGGCAATGCCATGCATGCCAGCAACGGCGGCCTGCGCGCCGGCGACGTGATCCGCGTCTCCGATGCCACCGGCCGCACCCTGTGCTACCGCTACACCACCAGCACCAAGATCGCCGTCAAGGACTACGACCCGGACTCCACGGTCCTCTACGACGCCAAGGGCAGGCACCAGCTCGCGATCGTCACCTGCTGGGACTTCGACGCGCGACGCGAGCACTGGGACTCCCGCATCATCTACTACGCCGAGCCGATCACCGCCTGAACCGGAAGCCCTTGGCGCCCCGGGCCGATCGGGTCGCCGGAGCCGTGTGGGCGCCCGGTCAGTGCGCGGCCTCGTGCCAGCTGCGACCGGTGCCCACACTCACGTCGAGCGGGACGTCGAGTGCCATCGCGCTGCCCATCCTGTCTCGCACCACGGCCTCGACCTGCTCGGCCTCGCCCGGGGCCACCTCCAGGACCAGTTCGTCGTGCACCTGGAGCAGCACCCGGCTGGCCAGGCCGGACTCGTCGAGCGCCTTCTCCACCTGGAGCATGGCGACCTTGATCATGTCGGCGGCCGAGCCCTGGATGGGGGCATTGAGCGCCATCCGCTCGGCCATCTCGCGGCGTTGGCGGTTGGTGGAGTTCAGGTCGGGCAGGGGCCGGCGACGACCCAGCAGGGTGGCGGTGTAGCCGGTGCGACGGGCCTCGTCGACCACACCGGCCAGATAGTCCCGCACCCCGCCGAAGCGCTCGAAGTAGCCCTCCATCAGCTCCTTCGCCTCGGCCACCGGGATGGTGAGCTGCTTGGACAGCCCGAAGGCACTCAGGCCATAGGCCAGCCCGTAGTTCATCGCCTTGATCCGGGCCCGCTCCGTGGTGGTGACCGCATCGGGAGTGGTCTCGAAGACCTTCGAGGCCATGGCGGAGTGGAAGTCCTCGCCGCTGCGGAAGGCGTCGATGAGCCCCTTGTCGGCCGAGACGTGGGCCATGATCCGCATCTCGATCTGGGAGTAGTCGGCCGTCATCAGGCTCTGGTAGCCCTCACCGACCACGAAGGCCTCCCTGATGCGGCGTCCCGCCTCGGTGCGGATCGGAATGTTCTGCAGGTTCGGTTCGGTGGAGCTGAGCCGGCCGGTGGCCGCGATCGTCTGCATGTAGGTGGTGTGGATACGCCCGTCGTCACCGACGCTCTTGAGCAAGCCGTCGACGGTCTGGCGCAGGCGGATCGCGTCGCGGTGGGCCAGCAGGTGCTCCAGGAAGGGGTGCTGCGTCTTGGCGTAGAGCCCCTCCAGCGCGTCGGCATCGGTGGTCCAGCCGCTCTTGGTCTTGCGCGTCCTGGGCATGTCCAGCTCGTCGAAGAGAACCCCTTGCAGCTGCTTGGGCGAACCGAGGTTGATCTTCTTGCCGATCACCTCGTAGGCGGCATTCTCGGCGGCGACCACCTTCGCGTCGAAGTCGGCTCGCAGCTGTTCGAGGTGCTCCACGTCGACGGCGATCCCGTCGCGCTCCATCCGGGCCAGTACCCCTTGCAGGGGCAGTTCCACCTCGCTGAGCAGCGACAGCTCCCCCATGGCCTCCAGTTCCTCGGTGAGCTGTCGCGCCAGGTCGATCACGGCGCGTGCCCGCACCATGGCAGCCTGCACCTGTGCCGGGTCGGGGCCCTTTGCCGGCTCGTCGAAGAGCGACTCCTGGTCCACAACGGCAGACCTGCCGCTGGACTCGGCGCGCAGGTCGCGCTTGAGGTGACGCAGGCACAGGTCGGCCAGGTCGAAGGTGCGCTGGTCGGGCCGCAACAGGTAGGCGGCCAGCACCGTGTCACAGCTGATTCCACGCAGGTCCCAGCCCCGGGCCCAAGCCGCCAGGCGTGGCCCCTTGCCATCGTGGATGGCCTTGGCCACGTCCTCGTCGGCCAGCCAAGCCGCCAGGGCCTGGTCGTCCTCGGGGCTGAGCCTGGAGCTGTCGATCCAGGCGGCGTGGCCGTCGGAAGCGGCCAGCGCGAGGGCGGTGATGTCCCCGCTGCCGGACCCCCACTGGCCGGTGACGTCGAGTCCGGTCAGCTCGCCGTGGCCATGTTCGGCCAGCCAGCCGGCCACCTGGCCTTCCTCCAGCTGGGCCCCGGTGACCTCGAAGCCGTCCTGGACCTGGGCCACCTGGCCGGGCTCGCCGAAGGCCTCGATCAACCGGTCGCGCAGCACCCGGAACTCCAGCTGGTCGAACAGGCCGTGGACCGCCTCACGGTCCCAGTCGCGCCGCTCCAGGTCGGCCGGGGTGACTTCGAGCTCCAGGTCGCGGACCAAGGCATTGAGCCGGCGGTTGCGCTGCACGTCGTCGAGGTGCGCGCGCAGGCTCTCGCCGGCCTTGCCCTTGACCTGGTCGGCGCGCCGGATGAGGTTCTCCAACCCCTCGTACTGGGCCAGCCACTTGGCGGCCGTCTTCGGCCCCACCCCGGGCACCCCGGGCAGGTTGTCGCTGGTCTCCCCCACCAGGGCGGCCAGCTCCGGGTAGACGGCTGGCGCGACGAGGTACTTCTCCTCGACCGCCTCGGGGGTCATGCGGGCCAGCTCGCTGACGCCCTTCTTCGGGTAGAGCACGGTGACGTGGTCGTCGACCAGCTGCATGGCGTCGCGGTCACCGCTGACCACCACGGTCTGGAAGCCGGCGGCGGTGGCCTGCGTCGACAGGGTGGCGATGATGTCGTCGGCCTCGTAGTTGTCCTTGGTGACGAAGGGGATCTCGAGGGCCTTGAGGACCTCCTGGATCAGCGCCACCTGGCCCTTGAACTCGTCCGGCGAGGCCGAACGGGTGGCCTTGTACTCGGCATAGCTCTCGGTGCGGAAGGTGACCCGCGACAGGTCGAAGGCGACCGCGGCGTGGGTCGGCGCCTCGTCACGCAGCAGGTTGATCAGCATCGAGGTGAAGCCGTAGACGGCATTGGTGTGCTGTCCGGTGCTGGTGGAGAAGTTGTCGACCGGCAGCGCGAAGAAGGCGCGGTAGGCCATCGAGTGGCCGTCGACGAGCAGGAGCTTCGGCTGGGCAGGGGTCAGATCAGTCACGTCCCCGACTCTAGTGGCCGCCACCGACAGCGACATGGCCGTCGGCGCGAGCTGCCCTAGAGTGACGCGCATGAATGGTGCCGAACTGCCCGACTGGGTCGCCGACCTGGTCAGCCCCCTGGACGACAAGCTCGGCCTCGAGCTGCTTGAGGTGGGTCCCGAACGCGTCGTCGGGCGAATCCCGGTGCAGGGCAACACGCAGGTGGTGGGACTGCTGCACGGAGGGGCGAGCGCCGCGCTGGTGGAGACGCTCGGATCGGTGGCGGCACTGGCCCATGCGCGCGAGCAGGGCGGGATCGCGGTCGGCATCGACCTGAACATCACCCACCACCACGCCGTGCGCACGGGCTGGGTGACGGGCGTTGCCACCCCCCTGCAGCGGGGGCGGCAGCTGGTGAGCTACCAGGTGGAGCTGACCAATGACGAGGGCCGACGCACCGCCTCCGGCCGGCTGACCTGCCTGGTCAGGCCCACCCCTGGCAAGGGGCCGGGCGGCGCGGGCAGCTGATGCCGTCCTGCGCCGCCCCGGCGGTCACTTCTTGGTCTTGCCCTGGGTGATGACCTTCTCGGCGACCTCGCGCATCGAGATGCGAAGGTCCATGGCGGTCTTCTGGATCCAGCGGAAGGCCTCCGGCTCGCTGAGGCCCAGCCCTTCCTGCAGCATGCCCTTGGCCTGGTCCACCGCCTTGCGGGAAGCCAGGCGCTCCTCGAGGTCGGCCACCTCGTCCTCAACGGCGCGGATCTCGGCGAAACGCCCCATCGCGATCTCGATCGCGGGCACCACGTCGGAGGCATCGAAGGGCTTGACCACATAGGCCATGGCGCCGGCCTCGCGGGCCCGCTCCACCAGGTCTCGCTGGCTGAAGGCCGTCAGCATGACCACCGGGGCGATGCGCTCCTCGGCGATGACCTCGGCGGCAGTGATGCCGTCCATCCGGGGCATCTTGACGTCCATCACGACCAGGTCTGGGTCGAGCTCGCGGGCCAGCTCGACGGCCTCCTGGCCGTCGGCGGCCTGGCCCACGACGTCATAGCCCTCGTCGGTCAACAGCTCGACGAGGTCCATCCGGATGAGGGCCTCGTCCTCGGCGACCAGGACGCGCGACCTGGGACGGGTGGTGGTGTTCTCTGCGTTGCTCACGGGGCGTCCTTGCGTTGGCGTTGTACGGACTGCAGGGGATTGGGTGGTCTGACCTCACTCAGGATTCCACACCACGCCGTGTGGTCAACAGGCCGGACGAGCTTGGTATTCCCCCACAACCCACGGGCACCACGGGTGTGCCCAGGGAGTGCCCAGGAGGGGAGTCGAACCCCCACGGTCGTGAGACCAGACGGGTTTGAGCCGTCCGCGTATGCCATTCCGCCACCCGGGCAGGTGGATCTTGAGTTGTCCATGATGCCACAACGACATCGGCGTGACATGTCACACCATCGTCGGCACCCACCCCCACGGGCGGGTGCCGACGACATCACGTGGTGCGTCATGCAGACTGCCGGATCAGTGCTGGTCGTCCATCGCCGGGCCCTTGATCTTGTGGACCCGCAACGAGTTCGTCTTGCCGGGCACGCCCATCGGGGAGCCCGAGACGATGACGATGTATTCGCCCACCTGTACCTGGCCGGCGTCCAGCATGATCTTCTCCACCGCGCGCACCATCTCTTCCGGATCGGTGAACTCGGGGGTGATCTGCGCAGTGGCACCCCAGGTGAGGGTCATGGTCTGGCGGGTCGACTGGTCGGGGGTGAAGACCAGCATGGGGATTGCTGGACGCAGGCGCGACAGGCGCTTGGCGGTGTCACCCGACTTGGTGAAGGCCACCAGGTACTTGGCGTCGACGCGCTTGGCCACCTCGGCGGCCGCCTTGGCGATCACGCCACCAGTGGTGTGCGGGTCCCAGTCGATCTCGTTGATCTTCGCCAGGCCGTGCTCCTCGGTGTTGTTGACGATGTCGGCCATCGTGCGCACCGTCTCGATCGGGTAGGCACCCACCGAGGTCTCGCCCGAGAGCATGACGGCATCGGCACCGTCGAGGATGGCATTGGCCACGTCGGAAGCCTCGGCGCGCGTCGGACGCGGCGCCGAGATCATCGACTCCAGCATCTGGGTGGCGACGATGACCGGCTTGGCCCACTTGCGCGCGGCCCGCACGATCCGCTTCTGCACCAGCGGCACCTCGTAGAGGGGCAGCTCCACGCCCAGGTCGCCACGGGCCACCATGAAGGCGTCGAAGGCGTCGATGATGGCGTCGAGGTTCTCGATGGCCTGCGGCTTCTCCAGCTTGGCGATCACCGGGACTCGGCGACCCTCCTCGTCCATGATCTCGTGGACGCGGGTGATGTCGTCCGCGCTGCGCACGAAGGACAGGGCGATCATGTCGACGCCCTTGCCCAGCGCCCAGCGCAGGTCCGACTCGTCCTTCTCGCTCAGGGCGGGGACGCTGACGGCGACGCCGGGCAGGTTGATGCCCTTGTTGTTGGACACGGGGCCCGCAACGGTCACGCGGCAGACCACGTCGGTCTCGGTGACCTCGGTGGCCTCCATGGCGATCCGGCCGTCGTCGATCAGGATGGTGTCGCCGGGCTTCACGTCACCCGGCAGGCCCTTGAAGGTGGTCGAGCAGCGGGTCTGGTCACCCTTGATGTCATCGGTCGTGATGGTGAAGGTCTGGCCATAGCTCAGCTGCACCTTGTCCTCGGCGAAACGCCCGAGGCGGATCTTCGGGCCCTGGAGGTCAGCCAAGACGCCCACGGTCTTGCCGGTCTTCTCGGCAGCATCGCGCACCAGCGTCAGGCGCTTGTCGTGCTCCGAGTAGTCACCGTGACTCATGTTGAGGCGGGCGACGTTCATGCCCGCATTGACGATTTCTTCCATACGCTCCGGGGTCGAGACTGCCGGCCCGAGCGTGCACACAATCTTTGCTCTACGCACAGGTCAAGACTACCTGAAGCCTCTTGTGGAAAGGCTGAGCGCGCCGGGTTGCCAAGGGTTGTTCACGCCCCCGTCACCCCACCGACGCCGGGGCTCACCCCTCGCGGACGATCTCCAGGGCCACTGCCAGGTCGTCGGGATAGTCCGAGGTGAAGGTGACCCACTCCCCCGTCCCGGGATGGGTGAAGGACAGTTCCACCGCGTGCAGCCACTGGCGCACCAGGCCCAGGCGCTGGGCCAGCACCGGATCGGCACCATAGGTGGGGTCGCCGACGCAGGGGTGCTTCATGGCGGCCATGTGCACACGGATCTGGTGGGTGCGCCCCGTCTCCAGGTGCACCTCGAGCAGGCTCGCGTGCCGGTGGGCCTCCAGCGTCTCGTAGTGGGTCACCGAGTGGCGGCTACCGTCGACGATGGCCATCTTCCACTCGCTGCCCGGATGACGGCCGATGGGCGCGTCGATGGTGCCGCGCAGCGGGTCGGGATGGCCCTGCACCAGCGCATGGTAGGTCTTGTCGACGGTCCGGTCCCGAAAGGCCTGCTTGAGCACCGTGTAGGCATGCTCGCTCTTGGCCACCACCATCAGTCCCGAGGTACCCACGTCGAGACGCTGGACGATGCCCTGGCGCTCCGGGGCTCCGCTGGTGGAGATCCGGAAGCCGGCACCGGCCAGGTGCTCGACGATGCTGGGACCCTCCCATCCCAGGGACGGGTGGGCCGCCACCCCGACGGGCTTGTCGACCACCACCAGGTCGCGGTCGTCGTGCACGATCCGTACCCCCTCCACTTCCTGGGGTGTCACCTGGACCCCGCTGGGGACGGCATCGAGCTCCACCTCGAGCATCTGGCCCACCATCACCCGCTGGGAGGTCCTGGAGACCTGCCTGCCGTCCAGTTGCACGGCACCGGCCTCGACCAGGTCGGCGACACGGGAGCGCGAGAGTCCAGTCATACGGGCCGCGGCGGTATCCACACGCTCGCCGTCCAGCCCGTCGGGGACCAGCAGGATGCTCATGACTCCTCCCGAGCAGGCCGTTCACCACGAAAGGCGAGCACCACCAGGACCGCGGCAGTGCTGGTGATGAAGATGTCGGCCACGTTGAAGATGGCGAAGTGGGGCAGCTGGAAGAAGTCCACGACGTGTCCGCGCAGCGGCCCCGGCGGCCTCAGCAACCGGTCGACCAGGTTGCCCAGGATGCCGGCGCTGGCCAGGCCAGCCAGCAGCCCCTCCCCACGGGTGCTCAACCGGGGGGCGACGACGACCACCATGGCGATGGCTGCGGCGAGGGCCAGCAGGCTGATCACGACGGTGGAACCGGCCCCCAGGGAGAAGGCCGCCCCCGGATTGCGGATCAGCTGCAGACGCAACAAGCCCCCCAAGAGCACCGGCGGGTCCTGGGGATCGAGCCGCGCCACGGCCAGCGCCTTGCTGCTCTGGTCGAGCACGAGCCCCAGCAGGGCCACCACCGCCATCACCAGACGGGCGCGGGGGGTGCCGTGGGACGCCCCCCGCGCGGGGGTGCTCAGCGTCGCTCCTCGCGCTGCTTGCAGGACACGCACATGGTGGCACGCGGGAAGGCCTGCAGGCGCGCCTTGCCGATCGGCTCGTTGCACACCTCGCACAGCCCGTACTGGCCCTTGTCGAACAGGCTCAGCGCGAGCTGGGACTGCTCCAGCATCTCGCGGGCATTCTGGGCCAGCGACATCTCCTGGTCGCGCTCGAAGTTGGAGGAGCCCACGTCGGCCGGATCACGCCCGGCCCCGTCGCCGCCCTCGCGCATCAGGCCGGCCAGCTCCGCCTCGGCCACCTCGATGGCCTTCTCCATGCGCTCGATGTCATGGGTGAGCTCCTCGCGGACCTCTGCGACCTCCTCGGCCGTCCACGGCTCCTCACCGTCACGAACCGGCAGGACGACCTTCTCGTCCTGTGACTTGTTGCTGGCCACTGTGTGCTCCCTCTGGCAATGGGGACGAGGACCCCAATGGCCTCGTCGTGCTCGCATTGGCGGCCATGGCCGCCTCCTGAGTTGCCGAAGATACACCAGAGGTCAAGCCGCTGCAGGACACGGGGCACTGCGCCGCCCCTCCCATAGCAGTGCAGGCGCTCCGCGGGCAGGATGCACCGCACGGGACCACGCCCTCAGGACATGATGGAGGGCCCGCGACCGTCGTGACGGTCGCGGGCCCTCCCGTGGTGCGTGGCGCTCACTTTCCTTCGGCGAGCAGCGCATCCAGACGCGGGGTCTGCGAGCCATTGCCCTGGGCTGCCCGGGCCTCGTCCAGCGAGGCGGGGGCTTGGGAGGGCTCGGCGTGACCATTGCGCACCGACTCCAGCTGACGGGCCAGCTGCTCGGCCATGGTGCTGCGGTACTCACGCTCGAAGTTGCGCAGGCTGTCGATGGCCACGACCAGCTGGTCGCGCTCGGCCTCCAGCTTGGCGAAGAGCTCGCGACGGCGGTTCTCCACGTCGGTGTTGACCCGGTCGGAGTTGGCGCGAGCCTCGGCGGCCAGACGCTGCGCCTCGGCCTGGGCCGAGGAGGTGAGCTGGTCGGCATTCACACGGGCCTCGGACTGCGTCTTCTCGGCGCGTGCATTGGCCTCATTGGTGAGCTCCTGGGCCCTGCGCTCGGCCTCGGCGACGGTGCGCTCTGCCTCGTTCTCGGCTTCGGTGACCACGGCCTCGGCCTGCTCGGTGGCGAGCTGCACCAGACGGGTCACTGCGGGGCTGGCCTGGGCGGCGGTGCTGACCACGATCTTCTCGATCCTGCTGCCCGAGCCGTCCATCACCGTCAGGCCGGTGGCCTGGCGGGCCTGCTCCAATTCACTGCGCACCTGCTCCAGCTGGCGCTTGAGCTCCTCGTTCTCCTGCGTCAGACGACGGGTCTCGGCGTCGTCGGCCTCGCCCGCAGCGCTGTCACGGCGCAACTGATCGAGCTGGCGGCGCAGCTCGTCGTTCTCGGACCTGAGCTCGGCGCGCAGACGCTCCTGCTCGGCCTCCTGCTGGGGGTCGGGGGTGGCGGCACCATCCAGGGCCTCGAGCTGCGCACGCAGACGCTCGTTCTCCTCAAGCACATTGCCGAAGGTCAGGTCGACCTTGTCGACGAAATCGTCGACCTCGGTGGCTCGGTAGCCCTCGCCCACGCGCTTGGCGATCGGGAAGCGAACGTTCTTCACGTCCTCAAGGGTCAGCGTCATGTGTTACTCCCAGCTAGATGAGGTTGTTCACCCCGGGCGACGGCGCGTCGCCCGGGACCGGGGGTCAGGTGGCCACGTCAGTCGGGACCGGTCCATTCCCCGGGACCTGTCGCAAGGCTACTCCAGCCGCGAGCGGGGGCACCACCGCCAGGTCGAGGGTTGGCCGTGAGCCCGCTTGCGCTCTTGGCCAAGCTTCAGCTCTGGTTGAAGAAACCGCCCGCCGCGATGCGTTCCTTGTCCTCGGCGGTGACGGTCACGTTCTGCGGAGAGAGCAGGAAGACCTTGCTGGTGACCCGCTCGATGGTGCCCCGGAGGCCGAAGATGAGCCCTGCCGCGAAGTCGACCAGACGCTTGGCGTCGGCATCCTCCATGTCGGACAGGTTCATGATCACCGGGACATTGTCGCGGTAGTGCTCGCCGATGGTGCGCGCCTCATTGTATGTGCGCGGGTGGACCGTGATGATCCGGGTCAGGTCAGCGGTGCTCGGCTCCGGAACCGGACGCTGTGCGGGCGCGGGGCTCACGCTGACCGACTGTGGCGCGAGCTGCTCGGCCGGCTTGGGGGCCACGGTGGCACCGCCGCGACGCTCGGGCAGCGAGGTGATCTGCGAGGACTCCTCACGGGAATCGGTGAAGACCTCTTCGGTCAGCTCCCCGTTCGCCTCGTAGTCGTAGCGCGAGTCCTCGATGAGGCCGAGCCACTTGCCCACCTTCTTCATGCTGCTTTCCGACATGTGTGCCTCCTGGAATGACGTCTGGGACGACACTACCCGGTGTGCGGGCACGGTGGGTCAAGGGCAGCTCACGACACGCGACACACGAGCCCTGCAAGGCGTCCCGCCCCGTCGCCGTCACGCCGGTGCGAGTGCAGCACCGGTGTGGTCATGGTGCATCCGCCCACGCTGCGCCACCCGACCCCCAGCGCCTCGAGCTGACGCCCGCAGGCACCACCCAGGTCGAGCGAGTCGCTCCCCCAGCGGGTCGTGGCCCGGATGCCCGGATGGCGCGTCTCGAGTTGCTCTGCCATCTGCGGCGGCACCTCGTAGCAGCCGGCGCACACGTGCGGCCCAACCACCGCCTCGATCCTTCCGGCGCCCAGCCGCCGCATCGCGGTGACGGTTGCCTCCAGTACGCCCAGGTCGACCCCGGCCCGCCCGGCATGCGCGACGCCCAGCACCCCGCCGGTCGCGTCGGCAAGCAGGACCGGGACACAATCGGCAACCCGCACCACCAGCGCGATGCCGGGCCGGTCGGTGACTATTGCATCGGCCTGCGGCAGCGGCGGCCCACCAGCGGCCTCACCCAGCCAGGAGTCGCGGCCCCAGCCGGACAGGAAGGACTCGTCGGCCACCAGCACCTCCCGCCCGTGCACCTGGTGGGTGGCGACCAGCAGCTCGGCACCGAGGGCCCGGCGCACCAGCTCACCATTGGCGCGCACCGCCACCAGCTCGTCCACATCGGTGCGCCCCAGGTTCAGGCTGCCCATCGAGCCGGTGCTGTGGCCACCCTCACGGTCGGTGAAGGCCACCTGGATGGTGCCCCTGGCGCCGGTGATCCGTTCGTGGAAGCAGAACATCCCCCGAGGCTAGTGCCTCGGGGGATGCTGCGGCCGGACAGGCGATGCGTCACGCGCCCTGCGCGAGGGTGCTCACTTCAGGAAGTCGGGGATGTCCAGGTCGTTGTCGTCCTCGACGGGACGCGGAGTACGCGCCGTCTCGAAGGCATTCTGCTGCGCATTGGCCTGCTGGTAGGGCGAGGCCTGCTGCGGCTGCTGCGAAGCCTGCTGCGGCTGCTGCGAAGCCTGCTGCTGGAACTGCGGGGCCTGCTGCTGCGGCTGGTACTGCTGCGCGGGCTGCTGGCGCTGCACCTGCGGCGAAGTGGAGCCCGTCACCTGCGGCCCGCGGGCCACCTGGGTGGCCGTCGGGGTGTTCTGCGCCTGCGGCGGCGTCAGCGGCGTGTTGCGGGTGCCATTCATGTTGAGCCCCGGGGAACGCTGCACGCCCGGCTGGCGGCGGGGCGGGGAACCACCGTCGAAACCGGCGGCGATGACGGTGACACGCACCTCGTCACCCAGGCCGTCGTCGATGATCGTGCCGAAGATGATGTTGGCCTCGTCGTGGGCAGCGGCCTCGATCAGGTTGGCAGCGGCCGATACCTCGAACAGACCCAGGTCCGAACCGCCCGCGATCGACAGCAGGACGCCGTGGGCGCCGTCGATGGAGGCCTCCAGCAGCGGCGAGTTGATCGCCGTCTCCGCCGCGGCGCGGGCACGATCCTCTCCCCTTGCCGAACCAATGCCCATCAGGGCCGAGCCGGCATTGCTCATCACCGACTTCACGTCCGCGAAGTCGAGGTTGATCAGGCCCGGGGTGGTGATCAGGTCGGTGATGCCACTGACACCCTGCATCAGCACCTGGTCGGCCTGCTTGAAGGCATCCAGGATGGCGACCTGGTGGTCGGTCATCTGCAGCAGCTTGTCATTGGGGATCACGATGAGGGTGTCGACCTCGTCGCGCAGGCGGCCAATGCCCTCCTCGGCCTGGTTCGAGCGGCGCTTGCCCTCGAAGGAGAAGGGGCGGGTGACCACACCAATGGTCAGGGCGCCCAGCGAACGGGCGATCTTGGCCACGACGGGGGCACCACCAGTACCGGTGCCACCACCCTCACCAGCGGTCACGAAGACCATGTCGGCACCCTTGAGGGTCTCCTCGATCTCCTCCGCGTGGTCCTCGGCGGCCTGGCGGCCCTTGTCGGGATCCGCGCCGGCGCCAAGACCACGGGTCAACTCGCGGCCCACGTCGAGCTTGACGTCCGCGTCACTCATCAGCAGCGCCTGGGCATCGGTGTTGATCGCGATGAACTCCACGCCCTTGAGCCCGGCCTCGATCATGCGGTTCACGGCGTTGACACCGCCGCCGCCGACACCGACGACCTTGATCACTGCCAGATAGTTCTGCGATGCACTCGCCACGGGGACCCCGCCTCAATTCTTGTACGTGTGGGTTTGGGAACCACACGCCACCCCACTCGACCAGAAGGC
Organism: Luteococcus sediminum; assembly: GCF_054783495.1. Lineage (NCBI taxonomy): Bacteria > Bacillati > Actinomycetota > Actinomycetes > Propionibacteriales > Propionibacteriaceae > Luteococcus > Luteococcus sediminum. The sequence goes on from NZ_BAAGQL010000013.1 coordinate 96,319, forward strand.
GTCGGGGGCAACGCTCAGGTTGACCCCAACAGGCTATGAGAGGCGCAAAACCGCTGTCCAACACGCGAGCCCCGCCGGGGACAGACTCTCAACCAAGCCTTGAGCCATTGGTCGAGGGCCCCGATCTCAACGCGTGCTGGGTGTCCCGGGTGAGCTGACGTCATAGACCTGGGCCTGCTGGCCCAGCAGCACCTCGAGCACCCGGACCTTCTCCCGCGAGGCCGACGAGCTGCCCCAGACCACGCGCCGGCCTTCGTCCAGCTGCAGCTCGATCCGGTCGGCGCTGTCGGCCTGGACCGAGTCCACCTGCTTGGCCACGGCCGGGCTGAGGCTGCCCACCACCGTCGCCACGTCGGCCAGCAGCCGATTGTCGACGGTACTGGTGCGCGCCACGGCAAGCCCCTCCACCGGGTCCGTCTGGCTCGCGAAGACCACCCCGTGGGAGTCCACCAACTGGTGGTTGGGGCCAGAACGGCGCTGGAAGACCGCGGTGCGCTCGGTCACCTCGACCACGACCGTCGACGGGGGCCTGGTGCGCACCTCCACCTTCTCCACCGGGGTGAGACCCTCGGCCACCCGCCGGCCCACCGACTCCACGTCCACCCGGGCCAGTGGCGTGCCCATCGGCACCGCGGCCGCCCGCACCACCTGCTCCTGGGAGACCCGTCGGGCGCCCTGCACCTCCACATGACGGGCAGCAAGGACCGGGCTGAAGCGCACCAGCCAGACCGCGACCAGGGCCAGGACCAGCAAGCCCACGGCCACTGCGACGGCCAGCCTGCGACGTCGGCGCTCCAGCCTGCGCCGCTCGGCGATCGCGGCGGAGACATCGGTGGGGGTGGCGGGCCGACGACGGGCCGGCTCGGGAGCCCGGGTGGCGGGGGCCATCAGGCCTCGCGTCCCTGCTGCTCCAGCTCGGCCACCAGGAGCGGGCCGACCAGGGTCACGTCGCCGGCACCCAGGGTCATCACCAGGTCGCCCACGGTGACCAGTCCGGCCAGCTCCGTGGGCAGGGCTGCCTTGTCGGGAACGTAGACGGTCCGGGCGCCGGCCGCCTGGGCGGCGCGGGCGACCAGGCTGCCGTCGACACCCTCGACCGGGTCCTCACGGGCACCGTAGACGTCGCTGACCACCACCAGGTCGGCCAGCGCCAGGGCCTGGCCGAAGTCCTGGCTGAACTCGCGGGTGCGGCTGTACAGGTGCGGCTGGAAGCAGGCCACCACACGCCCCTCGCCGGCAGCCCTGCGTGCGGCGGTGAGCGCTGCGCGGATCTCAGTCGGGTGGTGGGCGTAGTCGTCGAAGACCTGCACCCCAGCAGGCTGGCCCACCAGCTGGAAGCGGCGCAGGGTGCCGGTGAAGGTGGCGGCAGCGTCGACCAGCCGCTGCGGGTCAAGGCCCAGCAGGCGCCCCACGGCGAAGGCAGCCGCGGCATTGCCCAGGTTGTAGCGGCCGGGCACCTGGAGCCGGAGCCGCCCGCTCCATCCGTCATGGCTGATCGTGGCCGCGGCCTGGGTGCCCTCGAAGTCGAGTTCGGACAGGCGCACCTCGCAGTCGGTGGACTCGCCGAAGGCCAGGACCTGCTGCCCCTGGCAGCGCAGCCGCTGGCCCAGCTCGGCGGCCAGCGGATCGTCGCCGTCCAGCACGACGGCCCGTACCCGCTCACCGGTGGCGAAGCGCTCGAAGCCGGCGCAGTAGGCCTCGGCAGTGCCCCAGTTGTCCAGGTGGTCGGCCTCGACATTGGTGATCACGGCGATGCTGGTGGGGTACTGCAGGAAGGAACCGTCGGACTCGTCGGCCTCCACCACGAAGGCGGCCCCGCTGCCCAGGTGGGCGCTCTTGCCGGTGGCGGCCAGGGGTGAGCCGATCACATAGGAGGGGTCGGCGCCAGCACCGGCCAGCATCACCGCAGCCATGCCGGTGGTGGTGGTCTTGCCGTGCGTCCCGGCCACCGAGACCGCCTCGGTGTCGAGCATCAGGCTGGCCAGCGCGGCGGAACGGTGCCAGATGCGCAGGCCACGGCTGCGGGCCGCGACCAGCTCCGGGTTGTCCTCGCGGATCGCGGAGGAGACCACCACCGTGCGCGCCTGGCCGAGCTGCTCGGCGGCGTGGCCCACGTGGGTGCGGATGCCCTGTGCCGCCAGGGAACGCAATGCAGCAGAGTCGTGCTGGTCGGATCCGGAGACCTCCACCCCCAACTCGCCGAAGAGCTGCGCGATGCCGCTCATCCCGGCGCCGCCGATGGCGATGAAGTGGACCGGCCCGGCCTCGGCAGCGGGGATCACCTCGACGGGTTCACGCAGCATGTCAGTTCCTCTCGGGGCGGGTGGTGCCAGCACGGGGGCCGGCCTGCGGCACGCAGTCCATCACCGCGCGGGCGACGGCCTGTGCGGCCCCGGCGCCCAGCAGGGCCGGACCGGCCGCACCCATCGTGGCCAGGGCCTGGTCGTCCAGGATGCGCGGGAGCACCTCGCCCAGCAGACGGGCGGCATCGAGCTCGTCGTCAGGCACCAGCACTCCCCCGCCGGCGGCCACCAGTCCGGTGGCATTGCGGGCCTGCTCCCCATTGCCGTGCGGGAGCGGCACGAAGACCGCGGGCAGCCCGCAGATGCCCGCCTCGTAGACGGTTCCGGCTCCCGAGCGGCACAGCAGCATGTCGGCAGCGGCATAGGCGCGCTCCATGCCGTCGACATAGGCGACGGGGTGGTAGGCGGCACCCGTGGTGGGATCGGTGACCACCTGCATGTCCTTGGTGAAGTTCTTGGGCCCCCACACGTGCAGCACCTGCACCCCGACGGCCAGCAGGTCGTCGCGGCCCGCCAGCACGGCGGTGTTGATGCTGCGGGCGCCCTGCGAACCGCCGGTCACCACCAGGGTGGGACGATCCGGGTCGAGCCCGAAGCCCTGGCGGGCCTCGCGCCGGGTCGCGGCCCGGCCGGTGGCGGCCAGCGCGTCGATCTCGCGGCGCACGGGCATGCCGACGTGCTCGCACCGCGGCAGCGGGGTGTCGGCGAAGGTCGACAGCACCCGGGAGGCGAAGCGCGCGGCCACCCGGTTGGCCAGTCCCGGCACGGCATTGCCCTCGTGGACCACCACCGGGATCCCGCGACGCCGGGCCGCCAGGTAGGCAGGCATCGAGACATAACCGCCGAAGCCCACCACGACGCTGGCCCGGGGGCTGGCGCCGTCACCGTCGAGCACCTCCCCGGCGCGGCGCACCGAAGCCGCCAGCCGCGAGGGCACCTTGAACAGCGCCAGCGTGGGGCGGCGCGGCATGGGCACCGGCGGGATGAGCTCCAGGGGCAGTCCCGCCTCGGGCACCAGCCGCGTCTCGAGGCCGCGGGCGGTGCCGATGCACACCAGCTCGGGTGCCCCGGGCAGCTCGGCCAACGCCTGGGCGGTGGCGATCATCGGGGCGATGTGACCCGCGGTGCCGCCGCCGGCCAGGACGATCCGGGTGGTGGGGCGCTCGACCATCATTCCTCCAGGCAAGTGGTTCGGGACAGTGGGGACTCAGGACGGCTCACCGGCCGGCGTCCACCACGGTAGTGATCTTGGGGCGCGGCTCGCCAGCCGTGCGGGCCAGCGCCTTGCGGGCCGCCGGCTCCTGCCGCGCGCAGGCCAGCAGGATGCCCACGGCGAAGATGTTGGCCATCAGTGCCGAGCCTCCGGCCGAGATGAAGGGCAGCGGGACTCCGACCACGGGCAGCAGGCTCATCGCCACCCCCACGTTGACCAGCGCCTGGAACATCAGCCAGCAGGTGGTGCCCGCGGCCAGCACCCGGACCAGGGTCGAGTCGGCGCGCATCGCAATCCGCAGCCCGGCCCAGCCCAGCACGGCGAACAGCGCCAGCACCGTCAGGGTTCCCAGCAGGCCCAGCTCCTCGCCTAGGACGGCGAAGACGAAGTCGTTCTGGGCGCCGTCGTAGAGGTTGCCCCACTTCTGGCGCGACTTGCCCAGGCCCAGTCCCCACCAGCCGCCCGAGGCCAACGCATAGATGGCGCTCAGCGGCTGTTGCGAGGCAGCGGGGTCCTCGGCGGCATGGCCGGTGACGAAGGCGGCGATGCGCTTCATCCGGTTGGGGCTGGTGACCACCAGCGCGGCCACCAGGACACCCGCCAGTCCCAGCAGGGCACCCAGCATCCGCACCGGGACGCCAATCACGAACAGGATGGCGAAGGCAATCGCGCCGATCACCAGCGCGGTTCCGAGGTCCTTCTGGGCCAGCACCAGGACCAGAACCAGCCCGAAGCCGCCCAGCAGGGGCAGCAGCTCCCGGGGACGGTCCAGGACCTTCTCCTTGGCGCTGACCACCGAGGCAGCCCACATCACCAGACCGAGCTTGGCGAACTCCGAGGGCTGGATCGTCAGGGGGCCGAGCTTCAGCCAGGCCAGATTGCCCTTGCCCGCGTCGTCGCCGAGCCCGGGCACGAAGATCGCCAGCAGCATCACCAGGGAACCCACATAGACCACCCAGCCCAGCACCTTGAGCCGGGAGGCCTTCTGGTGCGAGAGCCACCAGGCCACCGGCAGGGCCATCACCAGGAAGACCACGTGGCGCTTGGCGATGTAATAGGGATCGCCGTCATTGATCGACTGGGAGTAGACCGAGGAGCTGGACAGCACCATCAAGGCCCCGACGAAGACCAGCAGGGTCGCCGAGACCAGCACCAGGTACCAGGAGGCCAGGGGCGCGGCCAGGGCCTGGCCGATCATGCCGAGACGTTCTACCGGGGTGCGCGCTGCCGTCGCGCCGCCACGCCCCCGGGGACGGGAACCCCGCGGCATTGCCCGGGGACGGGAACCCCGCGGCGTGCCTTGGGCCGTGCGATCTGCCACTGCCTCCCCCTCTCGTGCTGCTGCCCCGGTCGTCTGCCTGCTCCTGTCCTTCGAGGCCCGGCCCGTGCCCAACGGCCCGGACTGCTGTCGGCCGCCGGCGCCGTCGTCGAGGACCACCGGTCAGTGGCCCAGTGCTCGTGCCGCGGCGGCGAAGTCGTCCCCCCGGGCGTCGTACCCGCTCCACATGTCCTGTGAGGCGCAGCCAGGGGCCATCAGCACCGTGTCACCCGGGCGGGCCATCCTGGCCGCCTGCGCGACGGCCTCGGCCATGACGCCGGTGTCGTCACGGTCCAGCACCACCACCGGGACCTCGGGGGCGTGGCGTCGCAGCGCCTCGGCGACGACCTCGCGGTCCACGCCCAGCAGCACTGCGCCGCGCAGCCGCCCGGCGTGGGTGGTGACCAGTTCGTCGAAGGTGGTTCCCTTGGCCTGGCCGCCGGCGATCCACACGATCGAGTCGAAGGCGCGCATCGACGAGTTCGCGGCGTGCGGATTGGTCGCCTTCGAGTCATCGACATAGGTGACGCCATCGTGCTCGACGACCGTCTGGATGCGGTGGCCGCCCAGCGTCAGGTCGCGCAAGCCCTGCCCGACGGCCTTGGCCGGCACGCCGAAGGAGCGGGCCAGCGCCGCCGCGGCCAGCGCATTCTCCACATTGTGCGGCGCCTGCGGGTGGACGTCGTCGAGCTTGGCGATCTCCAGGGCGGAGTCCTTGCGCTGCTCGACGAAGGCGCGGTCGACCAGTAGGTCGTCGACGACGCCGAGCATGCTCATGGCGGGGGTGCCCAGGGTGAAGCCGATCGCGCGGGCCCCCTCCACCACGTCGGCCTCCTCCACCATCCGCTCGGTGCGGGGATCAGCCACGTTGTAGACACAGGAGTGACGCACCTGCTCGTAGACACGGGCCTTGTCGGCGGCATAGCGGTCGATCGGCGACAGCTCGGCGTCGAAACCGTCACCCTCGTACCACTGCAGGTGGTCGGGCTGCAGGTTCAGCACCGCCGCGGAGTGCATCTGCACCGGGCAGTGCGGGTTGCGCAGCATCCAGTGCAGCTGGAAGCTCGACAGCTCCAGCGCCAGCACGTCGTGCTGGGTCTCGTCGAGCACCGCCTCCATCACCGGACGGCCGATGTTGCCGACCGCGGCAGTCTCCAGCCCGGCGGCCCGCAGGATCGACTCCAGCATCTGGGTGGTGGTCGTCTTGCCATTGGTTCCAGTCACGGCCAGCCACGGCACCGCGCGCTCGGGGTGCTGCATCCGCCAGGCCAGCTCCACCTCGCCCCAGATCGGGATGCCGCGGGCGATGGCCTGGGCCAGCAGCGGCGCCGAAGGGCGCCAGCCCGGGGAGGTGACCACGAGGTCGACATCGTCGGGCAGCGTGGTCGTGGTGCCCTTGCCGAGCTCGACGGTGGCGTCGAGGACCTCCAGCAGGGTGGCCTTGTCGACATTGGCCTCCGACTCGTTCTCGTCGAGCACGCGCACCTGCGCGCCCACCTCCAGCAGGCCGTCCGCCGCGGCGAAGCCGGAGGTCCCCAGACCGGCCACCACCACCTTCGCCTCCGGCCACGGCGAGGTGCGGTCGGCCGTGTCGATCCAGTCCTTCACAGTCACTGTCCTGCCACCCATTCCGCGTAGAAGAGTCCGAGCCCGGTGGCCACGGCCAGCCCACAGATGATCCAGAAACGGATCACCACGGTGACCTCGGCCCAGCCCAGGAGTTCGAAGTGGTGGTGGATCGGCGTCATCTTGAACAGCCGCTTGCCACCGGTCGCCTTGAAGTAGCTCACCTGGATCATCACCGAGACCGTCTCCATGACGAACAGGGCACCGATCACGACGAGCAGGAACTCGGTGCGCGAGAGGATCGCCAGGCCAGCCAGCGCCGCACCCAGCGACAGGCTGCCGGTGTCGCCGAGGAAGATCTTGGCGGGGCTGGCATTCCACCACAAGAAACCGAAGCAGGCGCCGGCCAGCGCCATCGCCACCACCGCCAGGTCATAGGGGTCGCGCACCTCGTAGCAGCGCGGACCGGCCGTCGACTGGGCGCCGCACCACTGGTTGAACTGCCAGATGTTGAGCAGTGCATAGGCGCAGAAGACCATCGTCGCGGCACCCGAGGCGAGGCCGTCGAGCCCGTCGGTGAGGTTGACCGCATTGGAGGCGCCCGCGATGAGCAGCATCATCCACACCACGGCCAGCGCGGCCGGCAGCACCAGCCAGCTCACGTCGCGCAGCACGCTGATCGCCTGCGAGGCGGGACGGATGCCCCGCTCATTGGGGAACATCAGGGCCATCGTGCCGAAGGAGGCGGCCAGGAAACCTTGGCCCAGCAGCTTCGCCTTGCCCGTCAACCCCAGGGAGCGCTGTTTGGAGATCTTGGCCCAGTCGTCCAGGAAGCCCAGCACGCCGTGTCCGACGAACAGGTAGAGCACCAGCACGGCCGAGACCGTCACCGGGGTCCAGGTGGCCAGGTGCGCCAGCAGGTAGGCCAGCACCACCGAGATGATGATCACCAGCCCGCCCATGGTGGGGGTGCCGCGCTTGGTGTGGTGCGCGGTGGGTCCGTCGTCGCGGATGAACTGGCCGTAGCCCTTGCGGACCAGGAAGCCGATCAGGATGCGGGTGCCCAGCAGCGTCCCGACCATGGCCAGTCCCCCGGCCAGCAAGATGTTCTTCACTGCGTGACTCCACTCGTCTCACCGTCGCCGCCCAGCAGCGCCTCGGCCACCGTCTCCAGGGCGATCCCCCGCGACGCCTTCACCAGCACCACGTCGGCCGGGTCCAAGACTAGCGAGGCCGCCGCCTGGTCGGTCTTCATGACCCGGGCCTGGCCGCCGGCGCTGCGGGCACCCTCGGCGATGGCCTCGGCGAAGCTGCCGACGGCCACCAGGTCATCGATGCCGCACTCGACGGCCTGCACGCCGACGGCGCGGTGCAGCGCCTCGGCGTCGCCGCCCAGTTCCAGCATGTCGCCCAGCACTGCGTGGACCTTCGCTCCCGGGTGCTCGGCACGACGGGTGCGGCCGATCCGACCGATCGTCGCGACGGCCTCGGCCATCGAGGAGGGGTTGGCATTGTAGGCGTCGTTGAGCACGGCCAAGCCGTCACTGCGCACGTCCATCTGCATCCGCCAGGGACTGCGGGTGGTGGCCGCGGACAGGCTGCTCGCCACCGTCTTCGCATCGCACCCGGCGGCGATGGCGGCGGTGGCGGCAGCCAGGGCATTGGAGACCTGGTGGCTTCCCAGCAGCTGCAGCTGCACCTGGTGCTGTTCGCGCCCGCCTGCACGTTCCACCACCAGGGTGAAGCGGTACTGCTCGAGGTCATTGGCGGACACGTCGACGGCCTGCACGTGCAGATCGCCATCGGGTGCGCTGCCGCCGGTCGACTCCCAGCCGGTCCGGCTCCACCAGGCCAGGTGCGCGCTGGTGCGGCTCGCCATGGCGAAGACCAGCTCGTCGTCGGCATTGAGCACGGCCCACCCCTCGGGCCGCAGCGCCTCGACGATCTCGCCCTTGGCCTGCGCGATGCCCTCGCGGCTGCCGAACTCCCCCAGGTGAGCGGTGCCCACGTTGAGCACCAGGGACACATCGGGGCGGGTGATCGAGCACAGCCAGGCCACATGACCCAGACCGCGCGCCCCCATCTCGCTGACCAGGAAACGGGTTTGCCCGTCCACGCCGCAAGCAGTCAGCGGGACGCCGATCTCATTGTTGAAGGAGCCGATCGGGCTCACCGTCGGGCCGTGGGCCTCCAGCAGCTGGGCCAGCAGGTCCTTGGTCGAGGTCTTGCCCGAGGAGCCGGTGACGGCCAGAGTCACCAGGCCGCGCCCGTGTTCCCGTGCCACCAGGCCCCGGGCCAGCTCGCTGAGGCCGGAGACGGACTCGTCGACCAGCAGGTGCGGCAGGTCCGCCCCGGTGGCGCGGCTCGCCAGGACGGCGGCAGCGCCCGCGGCGGCCGCCTGGGAGGTGAAGTCGTGCCCGTCGACCCGCTCCCCGGGGATGGCCACGAAGAGGCTCCCGGGGGTGGCCTTGCGCGCGTCGATCACGACGTCCGGCCCCACCGCGACCGTGCCGTCGCCCTCCAGGCGTGCCCCGGCCAGCCGGGCCAGCTCCTGGGTACTGCTCGTCCTCATCGCCCTTCCTCCTGCCGCCCCGCACACAGGGCGGTCCACTGCTCGCGGACCACCTGCACGTCGTCGAAGGGGTGCACGGTGCCCTCGACCGTCTGGCCTTTCTCGTGCCCCTTGCCCAGCACCAGCACCACGTCTGCGGCACCGGCACCGGTCAGCGCCCTGGCGATGGCGGCGGCGCGTCCCGCCTGCTCGACCACCTCGGCACCCCCTGCCCCCTGCGCACCCTCGACCACCGCCGAACGGATCCGGGCCGGGTCCTCGTTGCGCGGGTTGTCGTCGGTGACCACCACCAGCTGCGTCCCGGTGGCGGCAGCGGCTCCCATCGGGGCGCGCTTGGCCCGGTCACGGTCGCCACCTGCACCGACGACCACCACGATCCTGCCGCCGGGCCCGGGGCGGGCCGAGCGCACCGCCTGCTCGATGGCCTGCGGGGTGTGGGCGAAGTCGACGTAGACGGTGGGTGCCTGCTCGTCGAGGCGCACCAGCTGCATGCGCCCAGGCACCTGGGCACGGGCCAGGCCAGCCACGAGGCGGTCCTCGTCCAGGCCGGCCTCGAGGCCCATCGCCAGCGCCATCACGGCATTGCGGGCGTTGTACTCACCGGGCAGGTCGATGGTGAACTCCCGCTCGCCCTGCGGACCGCGGTAGACGATTCGGCTGCCCGGTCCCTCGGGCGTGGCCCGCACCAGCCGGTGGTCGCACTCACCCATGCCGGTGGTGACCAGACGGGGATGACCTTGCCCACGTAGTCGTTCGGCCAGCACGCGGCCATGCTCGTCGTCGATGTTGACCACCGCGACCCGGCAGTGGTCGGCCTCGAAGAGCCGCGCCTTGGCCTCGAAGTAGTCCTCCATCGTGGGGTGGAAGTCCAGGTGGTCGCGGCCCAGGTTGGCGAAACCGGCGACGTCGAAGCCGATGTGGTCGACCCGCTGGAGCGCCAGGGCGTGGGAGCTGACCTCCATCGCCACGCTGTCGGCCCCCCGCTCCAGCATGACTGCCAGCAGGGCCTGCAGGTCGGGCGACTCGGGGGTGGTGACGGTGGTGCGAGTGCTCGGCAGCTCCTCGCCGTCGAGCCGGAAACCGTTGGTGCCGATGGTGCCCACCCGTCGGCCGGCCGCCCGGAGGGCCTCCTCCAGCAGCAGGGTGGTGGTGGTCTTGCCATTGGTGCCGGTGATGCCGAACATCACCAGCTGGTGGGTCGGCAGTCCGAACAGCGTCGCGGCAGCATCAGCCATCGCGTCGCGGGCGTCCTCGGCCACCACGACGGGAACGCCGCTGGCCTCGGCCAGCTCGCGCCCGCTCGGGTCGGTGAGCACCGCAACCGCACCATGTTCAACCGCAAGGGCGGCGAAGCGGGCACCGTGCACCTTCATGCCGGGCAGGGCGACGTAGAGATCGCCAGCCCCCACGGTGCGCGAGTCCAGTGTGATGCCGGTGACCTCGACGCCGCGGGCAGGCAGCTGCACCGTGCCCTGCGGGCTCTGCGCAAAGAGCTCCAGCAGGTCGCGGCGCGGCTGGTGGCTGGGCCTGAGCAGGCCCTGGTCGGTGAGGCTCACGGTTCGTACTCCAACGGCTTGTCGGGTGCCGGCGTCGGGTCCGGCAGGACACCGTAGCGCGGCAGGGCCAGCTTCATGATCTCCTGGGCAATGGGCATCGCAACCTCCGAGCCCTGGTGCCCGCGCAGCGGCTCGTCGAGCACCGTGTAGACGAGGATCTGGGGGTTATCGGCGGGAGCGGCGAGCACGAAGGAGGCCGTGTAGCCGTCATAGCCGCCCTTGCCGTCGGCCCGCTCCGCAGTGCCCGACTTGCCGATTGCCCGGTAGCCGGGGATGGCGCGCTTCTCGGGGGCGACGGTGATCACCGACTCCATCATGTCGCGGACCTCCGCCGAGGCCTCCTTCGAGATGACGCGGCGCGGTTCCCGGGCCGGCAACTGCACCTGCTCGCCCTCGCTGGTGGTGGCCTGCTTGATCAGGGTAGGCGGATTGTGGACCCCTCCGTTGACGATCCCGGCCACGGCAGCGGCCTCCTGGATCGGAGTGGTCGACAGGCCCTGGCCGAAGGCGATCTGGTCACGGGTGTAGTCCGGCATGTCCGCCTTGGGCACCAGGCCGACCTGCTCCCCCGGCAGTTCCAGGCCGGTGCGCTCGCCCAACCCGAACTTCTTGAGGTACGCGACCAGGTCGGCCTTGTCGGCCTGGCGCGCCAGCATCGTGGTGCCGATGTTGGACGAGCGGGCCATGATGCCGCGGGCCGTCATCGGGACGGTGCCGTGCACCGAGGAGTCGCGGATGTAACCACCGCCAGAGGCCAGCTTCGGCGGCACCAGCACCCTGGTGTCGGCCTTGACCAGTCCCATGTCGGCCAGCGCGGCCAGGGTGAGCACCTTCTGCACCGAGCCGGGTTCGTAGATGGCCTCCACCGAGCGGTTCATCATGGAATTGCGGGCTGCGACCTCGCTGATCTTGTTCGGGTCATAGCTGGGCACGTTGGCATTGGCCAGCACCTCGCCGGTCTTGACGTTCATCACGATGGCGGTGCCCGTGGTGGCCGCGGCTCCCATCGCCCCCTTGGCCAGGGCTGCCTCGGCTGCCTGCTGGATGGTGGAGTCGATGGTCAGCTGGTAGTCGTAGCCGTCGACGGCCGGGGTCAGGACATCGGTGCCGAGCGGGATGCGGCCATAGGCCGAGCTCTCGAAGGTCTCGACGCCGGGGACACCGGTGAGCTCCTCGTCCAGGTACTTCTCCAGGCCCGTGACGGCGGTGCCGTCGCCACGTACCATCCCGACCAGGTTTCCGCCCACCGACCCGGAGGGGTAGATCCGTCGGGGATGGTCCTCCTTGTACAGGCCGTACCAGTAGGGCACTTTGTGGCCCTCCACGGAACCGCCCTTGCGCAACTGCTTGCTGATCTTGTTCCACACGGCGGTGTCCACCTGCGGGACGACCACCTTGTACTGCAAGAGCGTGCCGTCCTTGCCCTTGGCGGTCAGCGCGGGCAGGTAGTCGGCCGGCGTGCCGCCCAGGTGCTGGGCCAGCACCGCCGCCACGGCCTCCGGGGCCGCCTGGCCGATGGCCTGCTGGCGAGGCGTCAGCTCCACCCGTCCGTCCACACCATTGCGAGCGAGCATGCTGGGGTCGGCCACGATCTTGACCGAGGGCAGGGTGTCGGCCATCACGACCCCGAAGCGGTCACTGATGCTGCCGCGCTGGGGGGCCAAGGGAACGGTGTGGGTCATCTGGGCGGCCGCCTTGGACGCATAGGCCTGCGAATCGAGCGCCTGCAGCTGCAGGGCGCGGCCCATGCACAGCCCCAGGAGCAGCAGGACCAGTACCAGCAGTCGGCGCAGCCGCAGCGTCGGGTCGGCCATCTGCAGGCGTGCGCCGGAGCGACGCGCGGCAGTTGGGCGGCGTCGATGCTGGGACGCCATCAGCGTCCCCCGGTGCCATTCGTCGTGGGTGCAGACTCGTCCTGCGCTGCCTTCTTCTCGGCTGCCTTCTTCTCGGCTGCCTCCTTCTCGGCTGCCTTCTTCTCGGCTGTCTTCTTCTGGGCTGTCTTCTTCTGGGCGGCCTCCTGCTCGGCCGCCTTCTTCTCCGCCGCCTTCTTCTCCTGGGCAGCCTTCTCGCGCGCGATCCGATCTGCCTCGGCCTGCTTGCGCTTGGCCTCCTGCTCGGCGAGATAGGCGGCACGCGACTTCTCCATGCCCACGGTCACCTCGTCGGCGCTGCGGAACTTCTGGTCAGGCATCTCCATGCCCTGGACTCGCATCGGCTCACCGACCACCTGCCCGCCAGTGCCATCGGCATCCAGCCGCACGAAGACCGGGTGCGGGTTGGGGCGAAGGCCCATGGCCCAGGCCCGGTCGGCCAGGTCGGAGCTGGAGCGCAGCTGCTCCACCCGCGCCGACAACGAGGCCTGCTCGTGCCCCAGGTCCTCGGCGGTGCGCTGGGCGGCGACCACCGTCTGGGCCCGCTGCTGGATGCTTGTGTTGAGCAGCAGCACCCCCACCATGCCGGCGCCCAGCAGGGTGATGACGAAGATGATGAAACCGACCCGCGACAGGCGCAGCGGACTGGGCGCGACGGGTCGCAGCGGTGGCCGCGGGGCGCGCGTGGAGCCACGCTCGGCGACCTCTTCCAGTGGGGCGAGCAAGGCGCTCATCGGGCACTCCTGAGACGTTCGGCGACCCGCAGCCGGGCGGAGGCTGCGCGGGGATTGGTCTGGACTTCTTCGGGGGAAGGCTTCTCGGCTCCGCGGGTGAGCAGGCCGAAACGGGGCTGCATGTCCTCGGGCACCACGGGAAGACCGGGGGGTGCGGTGTCCGAGGAGGCCTCGCGCAGGACGTTCTTGACCATCCGGTCCTCCAGCGAGTGGTAGGCCAGCACGGCGAGCCGTCCGCCGACGGCCAGTGCGTCGAGGGCGGCAGGCAGGGCGCCCTCGAGGGCCTCCAGCTCGCCATTGACCTCGATCCGCAGGGCCTGGAAGGTGCGCTTGGCGGGGTGGCCCCCGGTCTTGCGGGCCGCCATCGGGATCGCATCGGAGATCACCTGCACCAGGCGTGCGGAACGGTCGAAGGGCTCCACCTCACGTTCGACGACGATGCGTCGCACCACGCGGTCGGCGAAGCGCTCCTCGCCATAGCGGCGCAGGATGTGCACCAGCTCGCGCGGCTCGTAGGTGTTGACCACCTCGGCGGCGGTGAGCCCCTGCTTGCCGTCCATGCGCATGTCCAGGGGCGCGTCCACCGAATAGGCGAAGCCGCGCTCGCGCCGGTCGATCTGCAGGCTGGAGAGCCCCAGGTCGAGCAGCATGGAGTGGATCTGGTCGATGCCGAGCTCCTCGAGCACCTCGGGCAGCTCGTCATAGACGGCCTCGGCCGGGATGAAACGGTCACCGAAGCGCTCCAGGCGCCTCGAGGCGATCATCAGGGCCGTGGGATCGCGGTCGATGCCCACCACGCGCGCTGTGGGGAAGGCCTCCAGGACCGACTCCGCATGGCCGCCCATGCCCAGGGTGCCATCGACGTGCACCGCACCTTCGCGCTGCAGGGCCGGACCGAGCAGCTCCAAGATGCGCTCGCGCATCACCGGGACGTGGATCCTCGCCGCCTCCAGGGCCGTGACCTGGGCGGGATCGAGCGCGCGGTCGCCACCGATGGCGTCCACGCCAGCCTCGGTCTCGCCCATTCGACCCACCCATCCACTCGTTTGTGCCTCGGGGTTTCAATCCGGGTCCACCCGGGAGTCGGTTGACCCCCCGGTCGGGAAGAGAAGGACCTGGCACCGGGGAAGGTGAGCCAGGGCCTCCAGGACCCGGATCGAAGCCTCGCGGCACAAGCCGCACCTTGCGTCCCCGGTCACAGGCCGGGGAAGACCTCTTCATTCATCTCGGCGAAGACCGATTCCTGCGCAGCGGAGTACTCCTGCCAGGCGACGACGTCCCAGACCTCGACCCGGTTGATGGCACCCACGACGACGATCTCCTTGTCCAGCCCCGCATAGCTGCGCAACATGGGCGGGATGGTCACGCGTCCCTGCTTGTCCGGCGTCTCGTCGCTGGCCCCCGCCGCCAGCATGCGCTGGAAGTCGCGGACCTGCTTCACCGTCGTCGGAGCGGCGCTCACCTGCTGGGTCATCGCGACGAAGGTGGCCGTCGGATAGATCGCCAAACAGCGATCCTGGCTCCTGGTGATCACCAGGCCGTCGGCCAGCTCGTCACGAAACTTCGCCGGCAGGAAGAAGCGGCCCTTCTCATCGAGCTTGGGAGTGTGCGTACCCAGGAACACCGGGACACCTCCACTCACTCCACGATTGCGCCGATCCTCTCCACTGCGCTCCACATTACTCCACCAGCCCCCACTTCAAAGACATTGCGCTCCCCCGCGCCCGTCCTTGGGCAATCTTCAGAGAGCTTTTCCGAGCGTGTGCCGCATTGGGGGCTGGTATGGCAGGCGGTAGGCTCGCCAGGGTGCCCGCGGACCGTCCACAGGCGGCGGGGGCACACTGCTGACAACCCGCGGCCCCGGCCGCGACCCGACGACCAGCACGCGGCGCCAGCCGGTGCCCAGATGATGAGGAGAAGCCGGTGGAGCAGAATGGGGCACCCAGCCGCACCCTGTCCGACGTGGTCGACGTGATGGGTCACGTCCGCACCGCCATCGAGAGCGTGATCGAGGGCAAGACCGACCAGGTCAACATCGCCCTGGCCGTCCTGCTCGCCGAGGGCCACCTGCTCGTGGAGGACGTGCCCGGCGTCGGCAAGACCATGCTCGCCCGGGCCCTGGGCCGCTCCATCGACTGCAGCGTGCGGCGCCTCCAGTTCACCCCCGACCTGCTGCCCAGCGACATCACCGGCGTGAGCGTCTACAACCAGGAATCGCGCGAGTTCGAGTTCAAGCCCGGCGCCATCTTCGCCAACATCGTGGTGGGTGACGAGATCAACCGCGCCTCCCCCAAGACCCAGTCGGCCCTGCTCGAGGCGATGGCCGAGCGCCAGGTCTCGGCAGACGGCATCACCCACCATCTGGCCTCCCCCTTCATGGTGGTGGCCACCCAGAACCCGGTAGAGATGGAGGGCACCTACCCGCTGCCCGAGGCCCAGCGCGACCGCTTCATGGCCCGCATCGAGATGGGCTACCCCACCCGGGCCTCCGAGCTCGACATGCTCGACTCGCACGGCGCCACCAGCCCGCTGGAGGAGCTGCACCCGGTCACCGACGCCGACACCGTCGTCGACCTCGCCCGCACCGTCAAGACCGTCTACGTCGCCCCGGTCGTCAAGGACTACATCGTGGGCGTGGTGGCGGCGACCCGCCAGAGCAAGGACCTGCGCCTGGGCGCCTCACCGCGTGCCAGCCTGCACCTGCTGCGCATCGTGCGGGCCCAGGCCGCGCTCGCCGGACGCGACTACGTCATCCCCGACGACGTGCAGGCCCTCGCCCCGGTGGTGCTGGGCCACCGCCTGCTGCCCTCTGTGCAGGCCCAGCTGGCCGGCCGCACGGTGCACGAGATCATCGAGGCTGCCGTCGAGACCGTCGCCATCCCCGACCGGCGGTGATCCCTTGATCGCCAAGTCATGGCGAGTGCTCACCGGCCGAGGGCGGGCCTTCCTGCTCGTCGGCCTCGTGGGTCTCGTGCTCTCGCTGGCCTTCGGCCAGCGCGACCTCGCACGCGTCTTCATCCTGCTGCTCCTGCTGCCGGTGGCTGCGATCCTGGTGGTGGGCCGCTCCCGTCTGCACCTGGTGGCCGAGCGCACCATCGACCCGCCGCGCGTCACGCTGGGCGAACGGATGGAGGCCTCACTGGTGCTGCGCAAGGCCGGGGCCCTCCCGGTCGGCCTGCTGCGCTTCGAGGACAGCGTGCCACGCGAACTCGGCCGTCGGCCCCGCTTCACCGTCCACACCTTCGCCGGCGACTGGCAGCGCAAGGTCACCTACCCGCTGATGGGCCTGGCCCGTGGTCGCTACCGGGTCGGCCCCCTGCTCGTGCGCGCCGTCGACCCCTTCGGCCTGGCCGAGATCGACCGTCGCTTCCGCGCCAGCAACGAGGTCCTGGTCACCCCCGCCGTGGAGCCGCTCGACCAACTCGGATCGGCGGCCGGCAACAACGCCTCCGGCGAGTCCACCCCGCAGAAGATCGGCCTCGTGGGGCAGGACGACGTGCTGGTGCGCGAATACCGCGACGGCGACGACGTGCGTCGCATCCACTGGCGCTCCACCGCCCGCAAGGGCGAGATCATGGTGCGGCGCGAGGAGCAGGCCTGGGACCCGAGCGTGTCCCTGCTGCTCGACTCCCGCGCCTCCAGCCACGCAGGCACCGGCCGTACCGCCAGCTTCGAGTGGGCCGTCTCAGCCGCCACCAGCATCGCCCACCACCTGCTGGGCAACGGCTTCCGGTTGTCCATGGTGGATGCCGAGGGCCGCGTTCCCACCGCCAGCGCCGAGGACCCGCATGCCGCCCGCGAGGCGGTGCTGCTGGCCATGACCGACGAGCAGACCTGTGATCTCGACAGCCTCGAAGGTGCGCTGGAGAGCAAGATGCAGCAGCAGGGCGAGATGCTGGTGGCCGTGCTCGGCCGCCTCACACCCGACGACGTCGCTGCCCTGGCCACCGCGCGACACGGGCGCACCGTGGGCCTGGCGATCGTGCTGGACGTCGACTCCTTCACCATCCGCGGTCTGCGCGCCGCCCCCGAGGTGATGGCCCAGCACCAGGACTGCGTCCGCCAGCTGGCCGATGCCCAGTGGCGCGTGGTGCAGGCCACCCGCAACTCGACGGTGGCCGGCGTCTGGGCCGAACTGGAACGACGAGGAGGAGCCTGATGCGCGACACCGACCGCACGACCCTGGCCGTGGGCGTCGCGATGGCGCTGGGCGCCGCCAGCCTCGCCCCGCTGACCACCGACCGTTTCTACCTGGTGCTCTCGGCCGCCCTCGTGCTGGCCCTGCAGTCCACCTCGCTGCTGCTGCGCCGCACCGGGCTGCGTCCCCTGTTGGTGCACCTGGTGCAGGTGCTGCTGCTCCTGCTGGTCGCCGTGGGCCTTGGACTGGGCAGCCAGCCGGAGGCCACTCGCAGTCTCGGCCACCTGGGCCAGCTGTTCAACGACGCCGTGCTCCAGATCCGCGTCCAGAGCGCCCCGATGGCCACCACCCCCAGCGTGCGCTGGCTGATGGTGCTGCTGGTCGGCGTGGTCACCATCGTCGCCGACGTGCTCGTGACCACCCTGCGCTCCACCGCCTGGATGCTGGCATCCCTGCTGACCCTCTACCTGATCCCCGCCCTGGCCGTCGAGCAGGACGTGCACTGGCTGCCCTTCGCCTTGTTGGGCCTGGGATACCTGCTGGTACTGGTGGCTGACGGGATCAACGAGAACGTCGCCTGGACCCGCAACCTGGCCAGCGACAGCGTCACCAGCAGCCACACCGCCGCCGGCGCCCGCCGCCTCGGCGCGCTGGTGGGCGTGCCCGCCCTGGCCCTGGCCCTGCTGCTCGGACAGGTGGCCCCCCGCTTCGGCAGCCTCGACATCGAGTCCGCCCGCCCACGCGGCAGCGGCCCCATCCAGATGGCCGACCCCACCCTGGACATGTCGAAGAACCTCAACCTGCCCAGCGACCGGGTGGTGCTGACCTACCAGTCCGACGAGCCGCTCTACCTGCGCACCGCCTCACTGACCGTGATGGACGCCGAGGGCTGGCACATGGCCCCGGCCAAGCTGGAGGACGGGCCATTGCCTGCCCCGCCCGGCCTGACCACCGGCGGCAAGCAGGTCTCCACC
The DNA here is from genome assembly GCF_054783495.1 of Luteococcus sediminum. Taxonomy (NCBI): domain Bacteria; kingdom Bacillati; phylum Actinomycetota; class Actinomycetes; order Propionibacteriales; family Propionibacteriaceae; genus Luteococcus; species Luteococcus sediminum. The sequence continues at coordinate 114,564 of NZ_BAAGQL010000013.1, forward strand.
CAGATCGACATCAAGGACCTCAACGGTGAATACCTGCCGGCCCCCTACGCCCCGCAGAACTACACCGTCGACGGGCGCTGGCGCCATGACCCGGCCACCCTGACGATCCTGTCCACGCAGGACAAGGACCGCACCGAGGCCATCCGCAACAAGAGCTACCGCGTCATCAGCAAGCTCAACGATCCGGGCGCCGAGAACTTCACGCTGGCCCAGCCCGGCACCCCTCCGGACGTCAAGACCACCAGTGCGGTGCCCAAGGACGTCCCCAAGACGATCATGGACATCACCCACCAGGTGACCAAGGAGGCCTCCACCCCGGTGCTGAAGGCCGCCGCGATCCAGGCCTACCTGGCCAGCCCGCGCAACTTCGGCTACTCCACCACTGCCCCGCCCGGCAACGGCTTCGAGGTGCTCACCAACTTCCTCACCAAGGACAAGATGGGCTACTGCGTCCACTTCGCCTCGGCGATGGCGCTGATGGCGCGCATCGAGGGCATCCCCTCGCGGGTCTCGGTGGGCTTCCTGCCCGGCGAGAAGGTGGGCGACCACTACGAGGTGAGGGCCAGCAACATGCACGCCTGGCCCGAGCTCTACTTTGCCGAGTACGGCTGGGTGCGCTTCGAGCCCACCAGCCGCGTCGCCTCGGCCCCCGAGTGGTCGCTGGTGAACAAGGACGTCAAGCCGCTGCCCTCGGCGACCGCCTCGGCCGGTGCCAGCTCGGCGGCGCCGACGCCCTCGGCCACCGTGTCCAGGGCCAGTGCCAGCCCGAGCGCCAGCGCAGCCCCCGCCCCGGCCACCGACCAGGGACTTCCCTGGGGACGCCTGCTCGCCTGGGGCGCCAGCGCACTCGGCGTTCTCCTGGTGCTGGCCCTGCCGGCCATCGTGCGGGCCCTGACCCGACGCAAGCGCCTGGGTGAGCACGCCGACATCCACCAGCAGGTGGCCGACGGGTGGTACGAGGTACGCGACAGCATTCGGGACCTGGGGAGCACCTGGCCCCCCGGCACGATGCGCGAGAAGGCCGTCGCATTGCACCCGCAGCTCGACCAGTCGGGGCGCGAGGCCATCGACGGGCTGGTGCACGACCTGGAGAGGTCCCGCTTCGCCCCTGCCCTGGACGATGCCGGCCAGACCGCCGACCAGGTGCGCGCCATCCGCGCCGACCTGGCAGAGCGGTCCACCACCGGGCAGAAGGTGGCGGCAGCACTGCTGCCCCGCTCGCTGTGGGCCCGGCTGCAGGACCGCCGGGAACGACGGCTCAGCCAGCGGGTGGTGCGGCAGTCGGACTTCGACGACTGACCCACCGCACTGGGCCAATCCACTGGGCCAATTCACTGGGCCAACTCACTGGGCCAATTCACTAGGCCAACTCACTGGGCCACCCGGCCCGTCCACAAGACCCGCCGAGGGCCCCGAACCAGCTGGTTCGGGGCCCTCGGCGGATGTCTGTCAGGTGGGGTGCGTCTGGTCGGCTGGGATGCGGGGCTCAGCGGCCCTCCTCCTGGCGCCACCGCTCGGCAGCGCGCTCCAGCCCCTCATGGGCGGGATGGCTGGGCCCCGGCCCGTGCAGTTCATCGCGCTCGAGGCTCGCGGCACGCACGTCGTCGGACAGCACCACCAGGCTGACCAGCATCACGGCGAAGCCCAGCAGGCCCACCACGGGGTGCACCTGCATTCCGCCGAAGAGCCCGGCCAGGCCCACCAGCAGACCGGCGACGCATCCTCCAACACGACGGGCGTGGACCTCGCCGCCGGGGCCCGGACGCAGGGCTGCACGGCCGCCGCGGGCGGGGACCGCCGACAGCCCGCCCCTCAACCGCTGTGCGAGCATCGGATCATCCGCCGCAAGGGAGGCCTCCAGCTGGTCGAGCAACTGCTGCTCGTGCTCGGACAGAGCCATCACAAGCCTCCTGGGGTCAGTCGTGCAGCGACGACGCGGCACGTGGTGAGGCCCAGTGTAGGCTCGTCTCCCCCGCTCGCCAAGGACCCCCGGGCAGGCTCAGCGACGGGTCAGGCTGGCCCGCTGCACCGCCGCCGGGCCGAAGCGGCTCACCACCTCGTCGGCCACCAGCTCCACCTCCCTCATCCCCCGGTCGGGGGCATCCAGCGGCAGCTGCTGGAAGGCCCGGTCCTGTTCCACCAGTTGCTCCACCCGCACCCCCACCCGTCGGATCCGGGCCCGCTGCAGGTTCAGCCGGCAGAAGGCCCGCCAGGCCCCGTCGAAGATCTCGTCGGTGACATCGCTGGGCCCTTGCAGGGTGACCGAGCGGCTGATCGTGGTGAAGTCACTGAACCTCACCTCCACCTGCACCTGGCGACCCAGCAGGCCGGCACGGCGCATCCGGGAGGCCACCCGGGCACTCAGCCGCAGCACCTCCAGTCGCACCAGGCGCGGATCGTCGGTGTCACGGGCGAAGGTCTCCTGGGCCCCCATCGACCGCTCGGTCTGCTCCGGCACCACCCGACGCGCATCCCGCCCCCAGGACAGCTCGTGGAGGCTCCCCCCCAACTGCACCCCGAAGGCGCGCTGCAGGGTGCCGCGCGGGGTGTGGGCCAGGTCGGCGACGGTGCGCAGTCCCAGCTGGTGCAGCTTGCCGGCCGTCGACGGCCCCACCCCCCACATGGCCTCCACAGGCAAGGGGTGCAGGAAGTCGACCACCTGTCCCGGCGGGACGCACACCAGCCCGTCGGGCTTGGCCTGCCTGCTGGCCAGCTTGGCGACGAACTTGGTGGGGCCGATCCCCACCGAGCACGGCACCCGCTGCTCGTCGGCCACCTGGGCGCGCAGCAGCTCCCCGATGGCGACCGGGGAGCCCAGCCGACGGATCGCACCGGTGACGTCGAGGAAGGCCTCGTCGATGCTGGCCGGCTCCACCTGCTCGGTGATGGTGCGCAGGATCGCGAAGACCCCCTTCGAGACCAGCTGGTAGGTGTCGAAGTCGGGTGCCACCGCCACCGCCTGTGGGCACAGCCGCCGGGCCCGCGAGGAAGGCATCCCGCCCTCGATGCCGTAGCGCCTGGCCTCGTAGTTGGCGCTCAGCACCACACCGCGGTGCTCGCCGCCCACGTACATCGGCCGGCGCACCAGCTCGGGGCGCCGCGCCATCTCGACGCTGGCGTAGAAGGCGTCCATGTCCACGTGCAGGATGACGCGGGAGATGTCCGGCCGCCCGCCGGCCTTGCGCGTCATCGCCCACCACTTCCCGGCGAGGAGTGCCACAGCTTGCGCGGGGCCTGGGCGCCCGAGATCCCGGCCGGCCTGATGTCGGCATAGGGCGACTGGACGAAACCACTGGGATGCACCAGCATCCGGCGCGGACCGGGATCGGGCAGCGGCTCGGGGCGGTGGTCGACCAGCTGGCGCACCAGGGCCAGCGCCTCGACCCGCCCCGCGCCCCGGTCGAGGGCCTCGCGCCAGATCCGGTGCAGTTCCATCAGGTCCCAGGCCCCGGTGGCCCGCAAGGAGACCCCCCGCGGCCCGGTGCGTCGCAGCTCGCCGCGCACCACCAGCAGCCAGCTGGTGAAGACCGTCGGGGCGTAGTGGCCCTGCGCGTCCTCGAAGAAGGTGGCATCCACCGGACCCGAGGCATCGTCCAGGGTGAGGAAGACCACCCGTCGTCCGCTGCGCACCGGGGGCGTCTGGGTGGCCACCTTCACTCCCGCCACCAGGTGCTCCGAGGCCTGGCGTCGCCCCAGCAGCTCACCCGAGCGGGTGGTGCCCAGTTCGTCGAGCAGCTCCCGGTAGGGCTCCACGACGTGCTGGCTGACGTCCATGCCCAGGATCTCCAGCTCCGCGGCCAACCGCTCGGACTCGTCCATCTCGGGCAGGCCGGTGGCCACCACGTCGGCCGGCGGGAGCCATCCGTCGCCCGCCCCGGACGAGGCGGGCTCGGAGGACGCCTGCGCTGGAGGTGGCTCGGTGAAGTCCAGTGCCAGCTGCACCCCCTGGAGCGCCTGCGCGCGACGGCCGGGGACCGCCTCGCTGCGGGCCTGGCGGCGGGCCAGCTCGCGCGGGTCGTCGCCCAGCACCACCGGACGGGAGGCTTGCAGCCCGCGCGCCCGGCTGCCGGCGCGCTGGTCGACACGCTGCTGGCGGCGCAGGTCGGCCAGGGCCAGCAACAGGTCGCGCCGGGTCAGGTGCCCGTGGCGCAGCAGGCTGGGACCGCGACCGATGCCGTAGAGCTCGTCGAAGGCCCCGGCCAGCACCAGGTTGTGCACCAGCTGGTGGTCGACTGCGGCGCGCTGCCAGAAGTCGGTGAGGCTGGCATAGGGCTGGCCGGCGACGATCCGCGCGATGTCCAGCTCATTGCTGCCGGCAACCTCGCCCAGGGCCAGCCGGATCGCCCAGCCCGAGCCGTCGGGGAGACCCGGAGGGGGCACGAAACCAGCCTCCACCTGCACGTGCTCGGCGCGGTGTGTGCTGTGGCTGTGGTTGATGTCGACTCCCAGCACGGTGATGCCGCAGCGCCGGGCCTCCTCCAGCACCAGCCGCTTGGGGTACATGCCCGGGTCATGGGTGAGCACCCCGGCCAGGAAATGGGCAGGGTGGTGCCGCTTGAGCCAGGCCGACTGGTAGGTGGGCAGCGCGAAGGCGGCGGCGTGGGCCTTGCAGAAGCCAAAACTGGCGAAGGCCTCCAGCACCTGCCAGAGCTCGTCGACCACCGATCGCTGGTAGCCCCGCGCCAGCGCCGCGGGAAAGAACCAGTCCTTGACGTCGAGCTGACCGGCGGTGCTGCCCAGGGCACGCCGGGCCTCGTCGGCCTGGGCCAGGGTGCAGCCGGTGAAGACCGCGATGATGCGGATCACCTGCTCGTGGAAGACCACCACCCCACCGGTCTCGGCCAGCACCGGCTCCAGGTCGGGGTGCGGATAGCGGGCTGGCGCCCAGCCCTGGCGCGCCTCGAGGAAGGGCACCACCATGTTCGACTTCACCGGCCCGGGACGGAAGAGCGAGATGTCGATGATGATGTCGCCGAAATTGCTGGGGCCGAACTTGCCGACCAGCTCGCGCTGGCCCGGCGACTCGATCTGGAAACAGCCCAGTGTCTGGGCGTGGGCGATCATGTCGTAGACCTCGGGGTCGTCGAAGGGCGCCAGGGCGTCCAGCTCGGGGCGGGGCTGGCCGGTGCGCTCCAACTCGTCGACGGCATGGGCCATCGCCGACTGCATCCTGATGCCCAGCACGTCGAGCTTGAGCAGGCCCAGCTCCTCGACGTCCTGCTTGTCGAACTGGCTCATCGGGAAGCCCCCGTGGCTGGCCTCCAGCGGGCTGCGGTCGGCCAGGGTGGCATCACTCAGCACGATCCCGCACGGGTGCAGCGCCACATGGCGCGGCAGGCCGTCGAGGGACTCCACCAGCTCGAAGAAGCGCTGGTACCGGGTCTCGCCGAGCCCCAGGTGGCGCAGCTCGGGCAGTTCCTCCAAGGCCTTGCGGGCATCACGCGCGCGCACGTGGGGAAAGGCCTTGGCAATCTGGTCGGTCTCGGACGGCGGCAGGCCCATGGCGGCGCCGACATCGCGCACGGCATGGCGCACTCGGTAGGTCTCCATCATCGCGACGCAGGCCACCCGCCGTCCCCCGAAGACCTCCAGCACCTTCTCGTAGATCTCGGTACGCCGGGCACTCTCCACGTCGAGGTCGATGTCGGGCAGGCTATGGCGCAGCGGGGACAGGAAACGCTCCATCAGCAGCCCGTGGGCCATCGGGTCCACGCCCGAGATCCCGAGCAGGTGGTTGACCAGGCTGCCGGCCCCCGAACCGCGCGCGGCACACCGGATGCCCATCGCGCGCACCATCCGCACCAGCTCGGCGACGGTGAGGAAGTAGGAGGCATAGCCCATCTGGCCGATCACGGACAGCTCCTGGCCGAGCCGCTCCTGGAGCTCGGCGGTGGGCCGGACGTAGCGGGAGCCGATGCCTGCCTCGCAGCGGGCGCGCAGCTCCGTCATCGCCCCGGCGCTGGTGGTGCCCAGCAGCTCGAACTCGGGCAGGTGCAGCTCGCCCAGCCCGATGTCGGCCCGGGGGTCGAGCCGGGAGCGCAGGGCGGTGGTGCGGGTCTGGGCCAGCAGCTCGGCGGCGCCGTGGCGGCCGCGGCCGGCCAGCACCGCCACCTGCTCGGCCAGGGCCAGCATCTGCTTGCCGGGCTTGAGGTGGGCCTCGGCATTGCTGCGGTCCACATTGCGCCGGTCGAGGGGCACGCGGCGCCGGGCGGCGTCCAGGACGTCGACGGTGGCGGCCTGGTGGCGGTGGGCCATCCGCACCTGGTTGGTGAGCACGGCAGCCACCCGGTGCTCGTCGGCGATCGCGACCATGGCGGCGGCATGCCGGGCGCTGCCGCTGGCCCCCTCGGCGCTCTGGTGGTGGGTGGCGGCCACCACCAGCTGACCGGGATCGACCGCCTGCAGCCACTGCCGCAACTCCTCGCGTGCCTGGTCATGGCGACCCGCCAGGACGTGCTCGCCATAGGGGGAGTCGGCGCCCAGCAGCACCAGCAGGTGCCCCGAGGAGGCGTGCCGTGCCAGCAACTCCCGGCTGGCGACGGGCCTGCCGCGCTCCCCGGACAGGTGGGCCTGGGTGACCAGCCGGCACATCTCGGCCCAGCCCTGGCGGCTGGTGGCCATCGTCACCACCCGCGGGTGCCGGGGGTCGCGCAGCTGTCCACCCTTGGCTGCGGTGCGCCGCCCCGCGGGTCCGGACGGGGCAGGGTGTTGGTGGGGTACGGCCAGGTCGACGCCCACCACGGGGGCGATCCCGGAACGCTGGCAGGCGTCGGCGAAGCGCACCGCGCCGTAGAGTCCGTCGCGGTCGGTCAGCGCCAGGGTGTCCATGTCCTGGGCGGCAGCGGCGGCCACCAGTTCATCCGGATGACTGGCCCCGTACTGCAGCGAATGGCCCGAGGCCACGCGCAGGTGCACGAAGGGGTCCATCAGTCCAGCACCGCCCGCATCCGCCACTGCTCGCCACCGTGGTGGACCAGCTCGTAGACGCCGCGGCGGGCCAGCCGCCCGTCGGCGGCCTCCAGTCGCCAGACCTCGCGCTCACCCAGCGGGTCGGCACCCTCGCAGGTTTCCGGGCGCCACCAGTCCCCCGCCTCGATCCAGCGCTGGTGGACGCACAGCACCCGCCACAGCCGGTTGCGCCACAGGAAGAGGCTGGGACCCTCCTGGTCCTGGCCCGCCTCCTGCGGCACGGCCCCCTGCGGGGGCGTGATGCGTCCCATCCGCACCTCGACGACATCATCACACCTGCGCATCATGGTCCTCCCCTGGCCGGTTCCTCGTGGTGACTCCCCCCATCACGAGTCCTGGGAACACGTGCCGACCCGGGCAGGGATGCCCGGCAGCGCCGGGGGTCGAGGCCGACCCCACCGGGCATCCCTTGCTCGAAGGAGGCCGGGCCTCGTCAGGCCGCGGCCGTACGAGAGGGTCGGGCTCCCTGCAGTGGAACCACGACAGCCAATCGAACACCCGTTCGAGCAAGGACAACTATAGACATGGGCTCGGACAAAAGAACAGCACCGCCACCATCGCGGGCACCGTGATGTCCTCCGGAGCATTCGTGGGGGATGATGGATCCCTGCCACAGCAAAGGATCACCCGCGCCGAGAGGAATGGGAACCAGTCCTTCGCCGATGTCCTGGCCGAAGCCGTCTCCAGTCGCCACGTCACCCTGGACCGGTTGAACCAGGAACTGAAGGCGGCCGGCACCCCCGTCTCCATCGCCACCCTGAGCTACTGGCAGACCGGCCGCTCGATCCCCACCCGAGTAGGGTCGCTGAAGGCCCTGGCCGTCCTGGAGCAGCTGCTGCGCCTGCCGGCCTGCCACCTGGCCGCCGCCCTGGGCCAGCTGCACGGTGACGACCGCATGGCGCGCCTGCTGGCCGAACTGGACTTCCCCCCACAGCAGGACTTCACCACCCAGACCGTGCACCACCGGACCCATTTCTCGCTCCAGCAGCACGAGCAGCGCGAGACCGTCATCCAGCTCATCCAGGCCGACGAGGACCAGCTGCGCCGCATACCCCTGGTGCGGCAGGCCGACGAGGACCAGGCCCCGCCGGAGATGACCGATCCCGTCGGCTGCCGCATCGGCGAGCAAGTCTCCTCCGTCGATCTCGGGCTGACCCTGATCGAACTGGAGCTGGAGCAACCCCTGCAGCTGGGCGAGATGGCCATGTTGGAACACACCACGACCTGGTCCGTGGCCGAGACCCGGTCCACACCTTCGCCCATGCAATGCTGCGGCCTGTCAGCTTCCTGGTGCTCGAATTCCTGGTGCTCGAACTGCTCTTCGCCGACACCCTGCCCCGCCACGCCGACTACCTGCGCTACCACCTCGGCGCCCTGGACCCCGACCTCGACCGAGCCCCCGGCCAGCCCATGGAGGGGACCGACTTCTTCCAGCTGGCCCTCGCCAATGCCGCGGCCGGCACCCACCACCTGCGCTGGGAGATGCCATGACCCTCCGGTCGACCGAATTCACCTTCGCCGAGGTGCTCTCCCAAGCCGTCGGGGAGCTGGACTGGTTGAGCACCCGGCTGTCCCAGCTGGGCACGCCGACCTCGATCGCCACCCTCAGCTACTGGCAGACCGGGCGCTCGCTGCCCACCCGTGCCCGCTCGCTCAAGGCCATCGAGCACCTGGAAAGGATCCTCGGCGTCCCCACCGGGCACTTGGTCCGCTCGCTGCCGGGCGACCAGATGAGCCGTTGGACCCCCAGGCCGCAGTGGACGGCGGCCCCGACATGATGGAGGCCCTGGACTCCCTGGGGCTGGACCTGAACCGCCATTCCACCAACCAGACCCTCCAGGCCACCTACTTCGTCAGCGAGGACCGGCTGCACATGACCGAGCGCATCCGCCAGCTGGCGCGCGCCGACGAGGACGGCTGGAACCGCTTCCCGATCGTGCTGGACATTGGCGAGGACCACCACAGTCCGATACCGGAGGCGGGCATCGGGTGCCGGATCGGCGAACAGGCGCGTCAGAAGGGCGGCCGACAGGTGGTGGCCGAGGCTCTGCTCCCCCGACGGCTGGCCCAGGGCGACCTGGTGGGCTTCGAGTACTCCATCCACTGGAGCAGCGCTGGCCATCCCATCCGGGAGCACCACCGGGCCATGGCCAGCGAGGCGCGCTTTCTGGTCATGGACGCCCACCTGGAAGGGGCACAGTCCACCGCGGCGCGGTTCTTCCAGGCCGTCTCGATCGAAGCCCCGGAGGAGGACGACATCATCGAGGAACTCCCCAACGGCAACCACGTCCAGAAGGCCCTCCGCAATGTGCCGGCTGGTCTCTACGGACTGGGCTGGGACCACTGAAGTGTCATACCGAGGTCCATCACGGACCATCCAGCTATGGGACGATGGAGGGCAATGACTGAGACACAATCCCCGGCCCCGTCCCACAAGGACCTCTCCTCGGGCCCCGATGTCTTCGCACAACGCCTCGGACAGGCGATCAGCGAGCGTGGGCTCTCACTGCACCGGCTCCAGGCCCGCCTTGTGGCCGTCGGCCTCAAGGTCTCGACGGCCACCCTGAGCTACTGGGCCAGCGGCCGCTCCCGCCCCACCCGCGGAGGCTCCCTCGACGTGGTGCGCAACCTGGAACAGATCCTGCAGGTGGAGACCGGCTGGCTGGTTCAGCCCCTCGAGACCAACCAGGAGTGGGACCAGATCAGCGACCTGCTGCCCAAGGCGGACCTGCCCGAGGAGCTGGAGCGCATCACCCGGCAGCAGGCGGCCCACTGGCAGCGCCTGCACGTGCACGACCTGTCGGTGGTCGACGCCACCTCCCCCGTCTCCCACTGCACCACCCGGATGGTCTCCCGAGCCGAGGTGGAGGGCCTCGACGGATGGACCACCATCGTCCAGCACGCCCCCGGCGAAAGCCCCGGCGTGGTCGGGGTGACGGCGCTGGAGGTGCGCAGCATCCGTTCCCTGCCCAACCAACAGCTCAGCGTCATCGAGCCGGCCCTGCCCCGGCCGCTGCACCGCGGTGAGATGGTGCTCACCGAGCACCGCACCGAGGTCCACGACACCCAGCCGCCCACCGAGATGGGGCGGGCCCTGATGGGCCGCACCCCCCTGCTCGCCATCGAGGTCCGCTCCCCCAGCGGCCGCCCGGAGCAGGTGCAGCGCACCCACATCGACCCCAAGACCGGCCTGCCCCGAATGATCGACCAAGGCATCATGCACACCCCGCACGGCGCCCAGTGCGTCATCCCGGATGCCGCCCCCGGATCCCACCTGTTGTCATGGGAGTGGTGAACACCGCCCGCGAGCCCGCCACCGTCCTGGTCCGGGGCGCGAGCCTGGCCGGGATGGCCTGCGCGGCACGCCTGGCGCGCCTGGGCCACCACGTGGTGCTCGACGCCGACGGACTGCCCGACGCGGGCCACTGGGCCGCCGGCCTGCACCTGGGGGTCGAGGTGGACCAGCTGCCCCAGACCTTCCGACTTCCGGCCACCTGGCGCGACCTGTTCACCAAGACGGGCCGCCCCCTGCCCCCCGAGCTGGAGCGTCGCGGGCTGCAGATGGTCGAGGCTCCGCCCCAGCTGCACCGCTTCGCCGACGGACGGCTCTTCGCACTCCCCAGCGAGCGCGGCGCCCAGCACGCCGCCGTCGAGCAGGCCTTCGGTGCCGCGGCCGCACAGCGCTGGACCGGCCTGCTCGACGAGCTCGACGAGCTGTGGATGGCGCTGCGCCCGATGGGCCTGGAGGAACCCTTCCGTCCCGAGCGGCTGGACCGGCAACGGCGAGCCGCACTGATGGCCCAGACCAGCCTCGACGACCTCTCCGAGCGCAGCGGCGCACCCCACCTGGCCCGCATCGTCCGCAGCCAGGGCGCCCTGTCAGGGGCCGCCCCCGGCCGTAACCCGGCCCTGCTGGCGGTGACACTCGCCGTGCACCGGCGCTTCGGCAGCTGGCAGGTGGCCGATGCCCAGGCGCGTCCGCTGCGGGCCTCGACCATGGTGGACCTGCTCGGGCGGCGCCTCGACCTGCGCGGGGTGGAGCGCACAGGCTCGCCAACCCCCCTGTTGGGCTCGGGGCTGCCCGACCTGTCGCGCATCAGCACCGCCCCCCGTCTGGAGGCCGACGCCCGGGTGGAGGCACTGCCCGCACAGCCCACCGGCTTCGCGGGGCGACGCATCGGCCGCCCCGCACTGGCCCCCACCGTGCGCCACCAGCTCCTCGACGAGACCCCTGGGTGGCTCGTCGAGCACCAGCGCCAGAACCCGTCCGCCCCGCCCGGCATCGTCGAACTGGTCGACCACAGCGCCGGCGCCCCCGTGGTGAGCTGGTACCGACCGCTGCCCGACGGCCGACTCGCCGTCACCGTCCACAATCACAACGAGCCACGCCCCGACATCTGCTGGGGGCTGTCGGCCACCAACTTCAAGGACTGGGCCGCCCGCCCCCTGGTGCAGGCAGCGGCCGGCGACGGGCCTCCCCTGTGGCGCGCCTCGGCGGCCAGCCACGCCGGCCACCAGCCCTGGGCCGAACTGCTCACCGCCGCCCTGGCCAGCTACGAGGTGCACGAGCATCTCACCGGACAGGACGTGCGACCCTCCAACCGCACCCCGCCAAAGCTGGCCCGCCAGGCCCGGCCGAGGATCCGCTGAAGACTCCCGGAGGCCAGCGCCGGGCACCTGCTCCCGACCAGGCCCACACTGGCGTAAAGTTGGTGGGCAAGTCATTCAACGGAGGAATCCACTTGAGCGAGCACGCACCGCAACCCCACTCCGGAGATCTCGACCAGCAGGCACTGCTGGAACGCGAGATCGCCGTCGAACAGCGCCACGTCAACCGGGTCAATGCCCAGCTCGAGGTGGCCACCGCCTCGGCCAAGCAGGTGGAGGCGGAGGGGCGCAGCAAGTTCGTCACCGACCGCGGCAACTGGATGCGTGAGGAGGACGGCACCGCCCTGTTCGAGCGCGACGCCTTCGCCTTCCAAGCCGCCAAGCGGCTGGCGGTGCTCGATGCCGAGCACGAGGGACTGGTCTTCGGCCGGCTCGACCTGTCCGTCGACGACGAGCCACGCTACATCGGACGCATCGGGGTGCGCGACGACGACTACGAGCCACTGGTGATCGACTGGCGCGCCCCCGCCGCCGAGCCCTTCTACCGCGCCACCGCCAACACCCCGATGGACGTGATCCGCCGTCGGGTGCTGCGCTGCCGCAACGAGGTGGTCATCGGCATCGAGGACGACCTGCTCGACGACTCGGTTCCCACCGAGCTGCCGATCATCGGCGAGGGGGCCCTGATGGCAGCCCTCAGCCGCGCCCGCGGGCACCAGATGAAGGACATCGTCGCCACCATCCAGGCCCAGCAGGACGAGGCGATCCGCGCCCCCTACCAAGGTGTGACGATCATCGCCGGTGGCCCGGGTACGGGCAAGACCGTGGTTGCCCTGCACCGCGCCGCCTACCTGCTCTACACCAATCGCAAGCGCCTCGAGAAGGGCGGCGTGCTGGTGGTGGGCCCCTCCCCCGTCTTCATGAACTACATCGAGCGGGTGCTGCCCAGCCTGGGAGAGGACTCGGTGACGCTGAAGTCGATCGGGCAGGTGCCCAGCGACGTGCTGCGCCTGGGAGTGGAGCGGGTCGATGCCGCCGCCGCGGCCACCCTCAAGGGCTCGCTGCGGATGCTGCCGGTGCTGCAACGCCTGGTCAGCGCCCCGCTGGTGGAGTTCGAGGAGGCCCTGCGGGTGCGGGTCAGCGTCAAGGGCGAGGTGCTCACCCTCACTGCCGACAAGCTGCGGCGGATGCGCACCGACCTGCTGGCGCACCACCGCAACAACCGCGCCCGTGAGGTGGCCGAACAGGCCGTGGTGAACTCGCTGTGGAGCCGCTTCCCGCAGGAGGTGGCCGCGGAACACGAGCTGGACCGTGACCAGTTCGAGGACCTGGTCACCAGCCAGGCCTCCTTCCAGATGGCCATGAATGCCTGGTGGCCGATGCTCTCCGCGCCCCGCGTGCTGCGCCGCTGCGCCGATGCCGCCGCCCTGCACCGGATCGCCGGTGACCTGCTCAGCGAGCAGGAGTGCGAGCTGCTGGCCGAGTCCTATGCCCACCTCGACGACGTCGACGACCACCGCCACCAGTCCTGGTCGGTGGCCGACGTGGCCCTGCTCGACGAGCTGGTGGCGATCGTCGGACCGATCCCGCGCCACGAGCAGGAGGAGACCAGCCTGTTCGTCGAGGGCGGCGAGGATGTCTCCGAGCTGGTCACCACCGCCGACCTGCTGCGCGACGACCGCGACCTGGACGAGGACGAGCCGCACAACACCTTCGCCCACGTGCTGGTGGACGAGGCCCAGGACATCACCCCGATGCAGTGGCGAATGCTGCGCCGTCGCGGACCGCAGGCCAGCTGGACCCTGGTCGGTGACCCCGCCCAGTCCTCCTGGCCGGTGGCCGCCGAGACCGACAAGGTGATGCGCGAGCTGATCGGCAGCGGCGCCCAGCGCACCTACCGGTTGGACACCAACTACCGCTCCCCTGCGGAGGTCTTCGACCTGGCCGCCAAGGTGATCACGCCCGTCTTCCCCGACGCCGACCTGCCGCACGCAGTGCGTTCCACCGGACACGAGCCGGCACTGGAGGTGACCGGCCGCGAGCAACTGATGGAGGCGATCAGCGAGCAGGTGGCGCTGCTGGCCGAGCAGGTCAACGGCACCATCGGCGTCATCGTTCCGCCGTCGCTGATGGAGCAGGTGCGTCGTCAGGCCTCGGACCAGCCGCAGCTGGTGGCCAACCTGGAGCGCACCGTCGTGGTGACCCCGCTGGAGAGCAAGGGCCTGGAGTACGACGGTGTGCTGGTGGTCAGCCCCGACGACATCGTCGCCGAGAGCCCCGGCGCGGAGCGGGTGCTCTACGTCGCCCTGACCCGTCCGACGCAGCGCCTGACCACGCTCGACGTGGACGGACGCCCGGGTCGCTGGCGCTCGGTCCTCTGAGACGCGTGGCTGACCATCCTGGTCAGACTTGTGTGGCACCGCTGCCACACATCTCTGACCAGGACTGGTGAGGGCCTCACCAGCGGCGCTCCAGCAGCATCGCGTAGATCTCGCGGGTGGCCAGCGAGCGGTTCTGGGTGAAGAACTGCAGGCCCGGGGCCCCGCCGCGCAGCAGCGTGACCGCGATCTCGGTGGCGATCCGCGAGCCCACCTGGCGCACCCGGGCAGGATCGTCGGCGACCTCGGCCAGGCGCATCTTCACCTGTCGCGGCACGGGCGCGCCGCTGAGCTCCTCGAAACGCTCCACCTGCTTGATCGTGCTGATCGGCTGGATTCCCGCGATGATGGGGATCTGGCAGCCGAGGCTGCGCACGCGCTGCACCAGGTCGAAGTAGGCGTCGGGGTTGAAGAAGAGCTGGGTGATGGCGAACTCGGCTCCCGCCTCGGCCTTGTCCACCAGGATCCGCGCGTCCAGGTCGGCGTCGGACTTCTCCGGGTGAACATCGGGGAAGGCGGCCACCCCGACGCAGAACTCGCCCCGCTGCTTGACCAGCCTCACCAGCTCGGTGGCATTGGCCAGGCCCTCGGGATGCCTCTGCCAGGGCACGGTGGGCCCGCCGGGCATGTCGCCGCGAATCGCGAGCACGTGGTCCACACCGGCACTGGCATAGTCGTCGATCACGCCCTCCAGGTGGGAGCGGCTCTGCGAGGCGCAGGTGAGGTGGCCCATCACCGGGATCGTGCTGGTCTCGGCCAGGCGCCGGGTGGTCTCGACGGTGCGGTCGCGGTTGGTGCCGGAGGCGCCATAGGTGACCGAGACGAAGTCGGGCGCCAGCGGCTCCAGCCGCTCGACGGCGGTGTGCACGCGCTCCCAGCCGTCGTCACTGCGCGGGGGCAGGAACTCGAAGCCGACCAGGGGCCTCTCCTGCGTGCTCAACAGTTCTGCAATGGTGGAGCGTGCGGACATGGGCTCCAGACTAGGGCTTCCACCGGCTGCCTCCTGTCCACCGCCACTGCCGTGGACAGGATCGCAGCCGTGGACTTCGTCGCGGGGGCCAGTAGGCTCGGGGCATGGCCATCGTTGAGCACTTCCACCCCACCGATCCCGCCGGCGCCGACTTCCGCGCGGCTGTCCAGGCCCGGATCAGTGGCTTCCTCGACGAGCGCGAGCCCGAACTGGCGAGCATCGGTGTCGAGCTCGACCTGCCGCTGGAGCTGGCGCGCGTCTTCACCGGAGGTGGCAAGCGGATTCGTCCGGCCTTCTGTTACTGGGGGCGGGTGGCGGCGGGTGGTGCCCCCGAGGACCCGGAGCCGCTGGTGACGGCGGCCGCCAGCCTCGACGTGCTGCACGTCAGCGCCCTGATGCACGACGACGTGATGGACTCCTCCGACACCCGGCGCGGGGTCCCGGCCGCCCACCTGCAGTTCGAGCAGCTGCACCGGGAGCGCACCGGCCGTGGACTGCCGGAGGCCTTCGGACGGGCTGGGGCGATCCTGCTGGGCGACCTGCTGCTGGTGTGGAGCGAGCAGATGCTGGCCCGCAGCGGCCTGGACCCGGTCCGTCTGGACCGGGCGCGCCCGTGGGTGGAGGCAATGCGCACGGAGGTGACCTGCGGTCAGTTCCTCGATGTCATTGCCCAGTCCGCCCCGGCCACCGCCACCCTGGCGGAGGCCCTGACCACGGCCAATCGGGTGGTGGAGTACAAGACCAATCGGTACACCGTGCAGCGTCCCCTGCAGTTCGGGGCCGCTCTGGGTGGCGCCGACGAGCAGTTGCAGGGGCATTTGGCGGCCTTCGCCTCGCCGATCGGGCGCGCCTTCCAGTTCCGCGACGACCTGCTGGGCATCTTCGGCGACGAGGAGCTCACCGGAAAGCCCGCTGGCGATGACCTGCGCGAGGGCAAGCGCACCGTCCTGGTGGCCCACGCACTGGCCAACGCGCCGGCCGGGCAGGCCGCCGAGCTGGACGCGATGCTGGGCGACGCCACCCTGGGCGCTGACCAGGTGCAGCGGGGCCGCGAGATCATCACCGCCTCTGGCGCCAAGGAAACCGTCGAGGCGACCATCGATGCCGCCCACGAGCAGGCGATGGCGGCGCTGGAACGCGCCGAAGTCACCGAGGGGGGCCGGGTGGCGCTCACGGCGCTCGCCGAGGCCTGCGTGCGGCGCGACCACTGACCAGCGCGACCACTGCACCCCTCACCACCACCGGGCCCGGCGGCTCGCTCCCGCCCGGGTGGTGAGGAGTGTGCGTCTCAGGAGCCGGCGACGCGGCGGGGTGCGAAGGACAGGCCCTGCCCACCACCGAAGGCCTTGAGGGCATACTCCTCCATGCCCGGCGTGCGGCCCCAGGCTTCGAGCAGCACCTTCTTCAGGGCAGCAGCGCTGGACTGGGGATCGGCGGCGCGGGTGATGGCGGAGCTGACGGCCACGCGCAGGGCACCGGCCTCCACCACGCGCTCGATGGTGCCGGCATCGATGCCGCCCACCGCGAACCACGGGGTGCCACGCGGGTCGTCCACCCGGTGGGTGGCGGCGGCGTCGCGCACCAAGTCGAGACCCGGGAAGCGCACCCCCTCGAAACTCTCGCCGAAGACGGGTCCGACCATCAGGTAGTCGGCGCGAGTCTTCCGCAGTGCCGCGGAGTCGTGCACCGAGCGCCCCACCAGGGAGTGCTGGGGCAGCACACGGCGCGCACTGTCAACGCTCGACCCGGCCGCACCCACGTGCACCACGTCGGCCCGGAAACGTTCGGCCACGGACAGTGAGGTTCCCGCCACGACGGTGGCATTGAGCTGCAGCGCCGCGCTCTGGGCGATGGCCAGGGCCTCGGCGAGCTCCTCCTCACGGGCGCGGGCGTCACGCACCTGCAGCAGGTCGACCCCGCCGTGCAGGGCTTCGACGACGAACTCGCGAAAGTCGCCCTGCTCCCGGCGCACGTCGGTGATCAGGTGCAGCTTTGCCACCTTGAGGCGGCTGGTCAGTCCCATCAGTGCAGTCACGGTTCAACACTAGGCCTCGGGTGCATCACCGTCACCGCTTTCACCCACCAGCGAAGCCCATCCCCCTCCCGATGGCGGGGCTCGGCGCAGCGTGGCTGTCCACCACCTCCACGGGTGTGCACATACACTGCTGGGTGAGGACTTCCTCGAAGGGCTGACACGGCCTTCTCTTCCCCGACCGTGTTTGGAGCAGGTGTGACCGCAACGAGCTTGGGCGACCCCATGGTCGGCCGTGTGCTGGATGGTCGCTACGAGATCCTTGCGAAGCTGGCTCGTGGCGGAATGGCCACGGTCTACCGTGCGCAGGACCGCCGCCTGACGCGGGTCGTCGCCGTCAAGGTGATGCACGACGGGCTGGGCGACGATGCGGAGTTCGCGCGCAAGTTCGACCGTGAGGCGCGCAGCGCCGCCACCTTGAGCAATCCACACGTGGTGAGCGTCTTCGACCAGGGTGTCGACATCGACCGGCCCTACATCGTCATGGAATTCGTCCAGGGCTGCACGCTGCGCCATGCGATCACGCGCGAGGCCCCGCTGCCGCCGCTGCGTGCGCTGCAGGTGGTGGAGTCGATGGCCAGCGCCCTGGCCAGCGCCCACGAGGCCGGCCTGGTGCACCGTGATGTGAAGCCCGAGAACGTGCTGATCAGCGACCGCGGGCAGATCAAGGTCGCCGACTTCGGCCTGGCCCGTGCGGTCACCAGCCAGACCGCGACGGCCACGCAGGGTCTGCTGATCGGCACCGTCAGCTATCTCCCGCCCGAACTGGTCACCACCGGGCGCGCCGACGTGCGCAGTGACGTCTACTCCGCGGGCGTGGTGCTTTTCGAGATGCTCACGGGCAAGAAGCCGCACGCCGGTGAGACGCCGATCCAGGTGGCCTACAGCCATGTCCACAACGACATCCCCGCCCCATCCACGCTGCTGGCGGGCAATGATCCCCGCTCGATGGATTCGCGCCGCATCATCCCGCCCTACCTGGACGCGCTGGTGGTGGCCTGCACACGCCGTCGCCCCGAGGAGCGTCCTGCGGACGGTCGCGAACTGCTGCGCCTGGTGCGCACGGCTCGCAAGGCCCTGGGTCACGGCATCCTCGACGACCCCGACCTGACCCGCCAGATGCGGGCCTCGATCGACCAGGCACCACCGCCGGCCAGCCCGGCAGTGCCGGACGGCCCGCCCACGACGGTCCACCTCGCGGCGACGCAGGTGCAGCCGGCCGTACGAGACACCGCCCAGCCGTCCACACCCCCGGCCCCCCGCCGGGATGATCCCCCGACCCGCATCGACGCGTCGATGCCCCTGGACGCCAGGGCCGAGGCCGCCCGCACGGGGGCCGCCTTTGCCGTGGAGGACAGTGGTTCGTGGGAGCAGTCGACGCCGTGGGTTCCCGCCGCGGCTGCCTCCGGCACTACCCCGGATGGACGCTCTGCCGGCGCCTCGCCCGCCGGGGAGCGTCGACGCACCCACCGTCGCCGTCGCGCCCTGGTGCTGGTCCTGCTCGCCCTGCTTTTGGTCGGGGCCGTGGCTGGGGGCTGGTGGTGGAACAGTGGCCGCTACGAGGCCACGCCCGACTTGGCGAGTCATCCGCAGGCCCAGGCCGTCGCCCTGGCCCAGCAGCAGGGCCTGCAGCTGGAGACCACCCAGGAGTTCTCCGAGACGGTGCCGAAGGGCACCGTCATCCGCACCGAGCCGCGTGCCGGGGATCGGGTGCTGAAGGACGGCACCGTGCAGGCCTGGGTCTCCAAGGGGCCCGAGCGCTACCTGATGCCGTCGGTGGTGGGCATGGACGAGTCCAAGGCCCGTGATGCGATCGAGAAGAACAACCTGGCGGTCGGCAAGGTCACCGAGGACTACAACGAGGAGGTGCCGCAGGGCATCATCGCCACGGTCAGCCAGTCCAAGGGCACTGAGCTCAAGCGCGGCACCGAGATCGACCTCGTGGTCAGCAAGGGTCCCCGCCCCATCAGCATCGAGGACTTCACCGGCAAGTCGGCCGAGCGGGCCCGCAAGGACCTGGAGGGCGCCGGTTTCCTGGTGAAGACCGAGGAGCAGCACTCCGACGAGGTCGACAAGGGCAAGGTGATCAGCCAGAACCCCAATGGCGGCACCGGCAGGAAGGGCGGCACCATCACCCTGACGGTCTCGACCGGGCCGGTGATGGTCGCTGTGCCCACGGTCGCCGGCCTGACGGAGAAGAAGGCCTCCGATGCCCTGACCAGCACGGGCTTCAAGGTGAAGGTGGTCCACGCCACCCCAGAGTGGTTGCGTGAGGACAAGGTGAAGGCGGCCTCCCCCACCCAGGGCCAGCAGGCCAAGCAGGGCTCGACGGTCACGCTCTGGGTGATCTGAGGCCGCCTCGCCCCGCCCTACTCTGGGCCCGGGGGGCTTCGCGTCAGCTCCGGCTCATGGCTGCTCTCGGATGCGCAGGCCCCCCTTCGTCGGGCAGCCTCGCGCATCCTCGCCTTTGACGCCGCTTCACCGGACTGCCGCTTCGCACCCCTCGTCCACCCGAGGGGTGCGAAGCCGGGCGCCGAGGCGGCCTCAGGCCTGGAAGGGCTGCTGGTCGCGGTGGTCGGCGATCTCGGTGGGGCCGAGGTTGCCGACCTGGGTGTGCAGCAGCTTCCAGCCGCGCTCGTTGAGCAGGCCGTCGTGGATCAGGAAGCCGTGGGGCGCGTCGACGTCGCGCACGAAGTCGACGGTCTCCTTCATCGCCGCCCACGGCCCGAAGGCGGGAATGGCGAGCAGGTCGATGCCGGCCGGGGCGACCTCCAAGGAGTCGCCGGGGTGGAAGAGCGTCGGCTCCCCCTCGGCCTCGAGCACCAGGCCGACATTGCCGATCATCGGGATGTCGCGGTGGATGACGGCATGGCGCCCACCCACGGCGGAGACCTTCAGGCCCCCCAGCGAGACGGAGCTGTCGGCGGTGAGGCCCTCGCCGCGGTCAGCCAGGTCGACGGCCTCGATCACACCGGGCTCGACCAGCACCTTCGCAGCCGGATTGGCCTTGACCAAGGCGGGCAGGTTCTCGGGGTCGGCGTGGTCCGGGTGCTGGTGGGTGACCAGGATCGCGTCCAGGTCGGTGAGCCCGTGCCAGGCATCGCTGAAGGCTCCCGGGTCGATGAGCACGCGCTGCTCGGAGGTCTCGACGAGCAGGGCGGAGTGTCCAAGCTGGGTGATCTTCATGTCCCCAGTCTGCTGCCCCATACCAAGGCTGTCGAGCAGACCCGCGTAGGCCTCAGCGCATCGGCAACGCCTCCAGCGCGGGCCAGGGATCGCTGCGCAGGCGTGAATAGCTGATCGCATCCACCCGCTGGCCGTCGACCAGGAACTTCTCGCGCTGGATGCCCTCCCGGACGAAACCGGCCCGTTCCGCGACGATTCCGGAGGCGGGGTTGTCGGCGCGGTGGCCCAGTTCGAGCCGGTACAGGCCCACCTCGTCCAGGGCCCAGCTGGCCACCGTCGCGGCGGCGCGGCTGGTCCATCCCCGCCCCCGGCAGCGCTTGGCCATCCAGTACCAGAACCAGCCCACCTCGTCGGGTTCGACGGTGATCGCCACCAGCCCACAGAGCCGGTCGTCCTCGTCCACCACGGCCCAGGCCATGTGCGGGGCGTCGACGGAGGCCAGGCGCTCCACATAGGCGCGCGCCTGCTCCAGAGAGGCGATGCCACCCTGGCGGTCCATCGAGACGTCACCGATGAAGGCATTGAGCACCTCCTGCTCGTCGCCCACCACCAATCGCCTGAGCGAAGGGCTGCTCATGACAGCACTTCCCCCAGGACCCGGCCCGCCTCGCGGCACTGCTCACCGGTCACGTCCAGGTGGGTGACGGCGCGCACCAGGTGGCCACCCACTACCGAGAGGCGGATGCCCCGCTCCCCCGCTGCGGCCACGACATCGGCGGCCGGGCGGGTCCCGGTGGAGACCACCACGATGTTGGTGGCGACCTCCTCGGGAGCGCAGGCTCCCGGCGCTGCCAGCGCCACCTGCTCGGCGAAACCGCGGGCGGCGGCATGGTCCTGGGCAAGGCGCTCCACGTGGTGGTCCAGCGCGTACAGCCCGGCGGCTGCGAGCATCCCCGCCTGCCGCCAGCCACCGCCCAGGCGCTTGCGCTGCACCCGGGCCCGGGCGATGTGCTCGGCCGATCCGGTGAGCACCGAGCCCACCGGCGCGCCCAGCCCCTTGCTCAGGCACAGGCTGGCGGTCTCGAAGAGCGCCCCGTGCTCCCGCAGCGACTCACCCGTGGCGACGTGCGCATTCCACAACCTGGCCCCATCCAGGTGCATCGCCAGGCCGTGCTCGTCGGCCACCTGCCGGATGCCCCGCAGGGTCTGCAGCGACTGGATGGTGCCGCCGCCGAAGTTGTGGGTGTTCTCCACCTCGATCGCCGTAGTGCGCACCAGGAAGGGCCCGTTGTGGGGGGCGACGGCCGCCGAGACCGTCGAGGCACCGGCGATCCCATGCGCACTGGTCCAGGTGCGCGTGGTGATCCCGTGCAGGCTGGCGTGCGCCCCCATCTCGGCCCGCACGATGTGGGCCTGCTGGTCGCACAGCACCTCACCGCCCGGCGGCACGTGCAGCCAGATGCCCAGCAGGTTCGCCAGCGAGCCGGTCGCGCAGAACAGGCCCGCCTGGTGGCCCATCAGGCCGGCGACCCTGGCCTCCAGCTCGGCGACCGTTTCGTCCTCGCCGTAGACGTCGTCCCCGACGGGCGCCTCCAGCATGGCCCGGCGCATCTCCTGGGTCGGACGGGTGATGGTGTCGGACCGCAGGTCGATCATGCCGGGCATCATCATCCTCCTCAGAAGTCGAGGTTGCGGAACTCGTCGATCAGGTTGGGGCGACGGATCCTTCCGTCGGACAGCCGCTCGGCCACCATGAAGGCCAGCTCCAGCGACTGGTTGCGGTTGAGCCGCGGGTCGCAGGTGGTCTGGTAGCGGTTGGCGAGGTCGGCCTCGGCGAGCTGGAAGGCACCGCCCAGGCACTCGGTGACGTCGTCGCCGGTCAACTCGACGTGCACGCCACCGGGCCAGGTGCCCAGCTCGTGGTGGACGTCGAAGAAGCCGTTGAGCTCCTCCACGACGTCGGAGTAGGAGCGGGTCTTGAAGCCGTTGTCGGTCTCGAAGGTGTTGCCGTGCATCGGGTCGCAGACCCACACCACCTTGCGTCCGCTGGCCTCGATGCCCTTGACCAGCGCAGGCAGCTTCTCGCGCACGTTCGCCGCACCCATGCGGGTGATGAAGGTGATGCGGCCGGGCACGCGGTCGGGATCGAGAGCATCGGCCAGGGCGATGGCATCCTCGGGCGTGCTGGTGGGGCCCAGCTTGATGCCGATCGGGTTCTGCACGTGGCGCAGCAGCTCGACGTGAGCGCCGTCCAGCTGCCGGGTGCGCTCGCCGATCCACACCATGTGCCCGGAAGTGTCGTAGGGCAGCTGGGAGCGCGAGTCGATGCGGGTCATGGCGTGCTCGTAGTCGAGCAGCAGGGCCTCGTGGCTGGCGTAGAAGTCCACCTCGGACAGGGTCTGGTCGCTCACGCCGGTGGTCACCATGAAGGCCAGGGCACGCTCGATCTCATTGGCCAGCTGCTCGTAGCGGCTCTCCACATTGGAATTGCGCACGAAGTCGGCATTCCACGAGTGGATGGTGCGCAGGTCGGCGAAACCGCCCTTGACGAAGGCACGCACCAGGTTCAGCGTGGCGGCCGAGGCGTGGTAGACACCCACCAGGCGCTTGGGGTCGTGGCGACGGCTCTGCTCGGTGAAGTCGAAGCCGTTGACCGCATCGCCACGGTAGGCGGGCAGGGTGACGCCGTCGCGGGTCTCGGTGTCCTTGCTGCGCGGCTTGGCGTACTGGCCGGCGATTCGTCCCACCTTGACCACCGGCACCTGCGCGGCATAGGTCATCACGACGGCCATGCTGAGCAGCACGCGCAGCTTGCCCTTGACGTTGTCACCGGTCACCGTGTCGAAGGTCTCGGCGCAGTCACCTCCCTGCAACAGGAAGGCGCGGCCCTCGGCCACCTCCGCGAGCTTCTCGCGCAACTCGTCGCACTCACCGGCGAAGACCAGCGGGGGCAGGGTGCGCAGCTGGTCAGTGACCGCGGCCAGTTCGTCGGCGTCCTGGTAGGTGGGCTGCTGCACCTTGGGCAGTGCGCGCAATTCGTCCAGGGAAGGCACTCGGGAAGACATGGCAGTCAGCCTAGCCGCGCGTCCACGCTGGCGGGCGCCCGTCCACGCGACGACTGGACACCAGGTCGTCGGCCTGTGCCGGCCATGCCTCAGCGGGGGTCCTCAGGCTCGGCCAGGCCGACCTCCAGCGCGTAGAGCGTCAACTCGACACGATTGTGCAGCTGCAGCTTGCGCAGCACGTTCTGCACGTGGTTCTGCACGGTGCGGTGGCTGACGAAGAGCTCCTCGGCGATCTCGCGATAGGCCATGCCCTTGGCGACGCGACGCAGCACGTCGGTCTCGCGCGGGGTGAGCTGGGGACCCTCGGCGCCGGGGTCGTGGGCGATGGTGGCCATCCGACGGAACTCGCCCAGCACCAGTCCGGCCAGGCCGGGGGTGAAGACGGCGTCACCCTGGGCGGTGCGGCAGACCCCCTCGACGAGCTCGGCGCGGGAGGCCGACTTCACCAGGTAGCCCTTGGCCCCCGCCTTCACGGCGCGCAGCACGTCCTCACGCTCGCCGGAGGCGGAGACCACCAGCACCTTGGTCTCGGGGAAGTCGCGCAGCAGCACCTGGATGCAGGTGGCGCCGTCAGGTTCGGGGATGCGCAGGTCCATCACGATGACGTCGGGGCGGGCGGCGCGGGCGCGACGCAGGCACTCCTGCCCGTCGTGGGCGACGGCCGCGATCTCGAAGCCGGCCTGAACCAGGTCCTCGCCCAGGGCCTCGATCCACATCGGGTGGTCGTCGACCAGCATGACCCGTCGAGCCTCCATCACTGCTCCTCCGGCGCATCCATCGGCACGTGCAGCTCCCACTCCACTCCCCGTCCTGGCTGTGATCGTGCCACGGCCCGGCCCCCGATGTCCTCCAGCCGTCCCACGATGGACGCACCAATGCCCAGGCGTCCCCCGGCGGCGGCATCGGCCACCTGCTCACGCGACATGCCGACCCCGTCATCGCGGATGCTCACCAAGAGCTCGTCGTTCTCCACCTCCACGAGGATCCAGGCACGGGCGCCGGGGCCGGCGTGGCGTTCGACGTTGAGCAGCACCTCACTGACGGCTGCACCCAGTTCTTGGGCGCGGCGAACCTGCAGGAGTACCTCGCCGGCCGGGGCGGCCACTGTCACGCGGTCGTCGGCATGGGCCTCGATCAGTTGGACCACGTCGGTCTGGCTGCCAGGCTCTCCTGGCAGGTCGACGGTGCGGTCCTGCAGCAGCAGACGCAACTGGGACTCCTGCCGCCGGGCCAGTGCCGCGAGCCGCTCCCCCTTCGGTCCGAGCTCCGGCCCTTCCCGCTCGACCATGACCAGCACCTGCAGGGCGCCGTCGTGCACGATGCGGTTGAGACGGTCGCGCTCGGCCAGTACGAGCAGGCGCGCATTGCGCGCATCACGGTCGGCGGCGACCTCCTGCACCGTGGTGACGATCTGGGCTGTGGCCCAGGCACACACTGCCTGCACCACCAGCAGCGACCACACCCACAGCTCCTCCAGGGAGTGCAGGTAGCAGACCAGCACCAGGGCGCTCGCGGAGGCCATGCCGACCCCTGCGCCGTACCAGACGGCCAAGGCCAGGGAGGGCATCCCCATCCAGAAGCCACCCACTCCCAGCTGGGTCTGCAGGAAGACCTCGTGTCCCAGCGTCCAGTCGGTCAGGGCGACGACCAGGGCGGAGACGGCCAGGTCCGCCCAGAAGACCGAGGAGCGGCGGGTGTCCGGGTCCCGCAGGAGCCGGTTGACCACGACGGTCCACAACCCCATCCCCAGGCACATCGCCAGCAGCACCCGGGGATGGTCGGCGCGTTCGATGCGCGCCAGGTTCACCACCACGGCATGGACAAGCAGCCCCCATCGCATCCGGGCCTGCACCCGGTAGACGGAGTCGAACAGGTCGTCGGTCGCGCCCAGGGCCATGCTCAGTCGTTGCCGTCGGTGGGGCTGTGGTGGCGTGGCCGGGTGATGTCGCGTCCCTTGGTCTGCGCGCCCTGGTCGAGCCGGACCTGGCGCAGGGCCTGGCGTCGCGCGTCGGCCTCGGCAGCGCGCCGGGCCTGGTCGCGGGCAAGGTCGGCGGCCAGGGCCTGGGCGCGGGCGATCTCGGCGGCCTCGGCCTCCCGGTCGGCGATCCGCTGCTGTTGCTCGGCCAGTTCGCGGGCCCTCCGGGCGCGGGCCTCGGCCCGGGTGGCGGCGGTGCGGGTACGGCGCTGTTCCAGCAGTCCGGCACGCCGTCGGTCGACATCGATGTCCATGTAGGTCTGGCCGGACAGCGCCATCAACGATTCCATCAGCAGGTCGGTGACCATCTGGCAGACCAGCTGTTCCTGTCCTTCGGGGCAGGGCAGGGCGCGGTAGCGCTCAAGGTCGAGCGGCGTGCCCACGCGCAGGTGTGGGGCGACGGTGCGTGCCACAAGGGACTGCTGTGGCAGCACCGCGACCGGCAGCACGGGCACCTGTGTGTCGAGCACGAGCCGGGCCACCCAGGGCCGGCCCCGGTAGAGACGCCCGTCGGGGGAACGTCCCCCCTCGGGGAAGACCGCGACCAGTTCGCCCTGCTCCAGCAGCGCCTTGGCCCGGGTGTGGGCCAGCTCCTCGGGGTCCTGGTCGGGCTCGGAGCGTCGGGCCAGCCGCTTCAGGGTCCTGGCGGCGGTTCCCCGGTGAGGGCCGACGACGTGGATGCGCCGGCCGTGCGGGCGGGCAGGCACCTGGTCCAGGTGCGAGAGGTGGTTGAGCACCAACAGGGCTGGCCCCTCGGCGGGAAGGAGGTCCGCGCCTTCGACCTGGACCCGTACCCGTTCGGCGGCCTGGTGGGTGAGTTCGGCGGCACACGCCACCAGCTGCGGACCGGCGGGCGGCTGCTCGGGAGGAGGGCTCGCGGGCCCGCCGCCAACCTCGGTGCCGGGGGTGGGCCCCGTCATGTCGGGGGCGGTCCCGGCCTCGTCCCGGCTCTGCTCGTCGATGCTCATCGGTCCTCCTGCTCCTGGCCTCGCGCGTGGGGAACCCGGCGGGGCGGCCGCCTCCCAGACTAGGGCCTGGGCAGGTTGCGGACGGCCTGCCGCGCCCCGTGGCGGGTGCTGCCTGCGACGTCGTGCTCGTCGTAGGCTGGTGGACGTGACCAGCTGCTTCGACGAATCGTCCTGCCGATGAGCGCCACGGACGACACCGAGGCCCGTTTCCGGGCGATCATGGACGCCGAGTTCGGCCCCCAGCCGGGCGGACCCGCGCCATCGACGGAGCCCCGTGACCTGTCCCCCACCCCGGCGTCGGAGGCCGCAGCGCCCGCTCCTCGGGAGGCTGCACGTCCGGGCACCCGCGACGACTTCTCGATGACCGCGGCGATGGACGCGGCGGTTCCCGACGACCCCGATGAGCCCTTCGTGCCACCCCGACCCCGCCCGGCGGAGATGCCGAAGGGCCCCTTCCTGGCCAGCTCGCTGCTGATGTCCTTCGCGCTGCTGGTCTTCCTGGGGGCCATCTTCGGCGCCGAAGTGGGGCCGCTGGTGGGCTGGGCTGTCGGCGCCTTCCTGATCGGCCTGGTGGTGGCGCTGGTCAGTCTGCCGAAGGACCGTGAGCCGCTGGAAAGTGACGGGGCCCAGGTCTGAGGGCACCGCCCCTTCCAGCCCCAGCCCTGCGGCGCCACCCATCGTCCATGCACCGGCCCGACGAACTACTCGGTCCAGTGCTGGTCGCTCCAGTAGCGCGGCGGCCAGACGCTCTCGCGCTGGGTCTGGCTCGACGCCGCGGCGGACGCCCATCGGGAGCGCGTGGAACGCGATGAGATCGCCTCGCCCGGCTCCAGTCGGTGCAGCAGGCCGCCCAGTCCGGTACCCCTTCGCCGGCGACGCGGCCAGAAGCCGCGGGCGGCACCAGGGGGCTCGTCCATCGAGTGGCGCGCCAGGTCAGCGGCACCGACCAGACCGGCGTCATTGAGGAAGCTCGCGAGCTCCAGCCGGGCCGGGGGCCGGAATCCCCGCCCGGTGAGGGTGCGGTCGAAGGCTTGTTGAGCCGGTTCCATCAGCAGGTCGCCGGCGGCGCTCACCCCACCGCCCACGACGAACAGGTCCGGGTCCAGGGCAGCCGCCAGGTTCGCCAGCCCGCGCCCAAGCCAGGTGCCGACGTCACTGATCAGCTCCACCGACATCCGGTCACCGTCCATGGCGGCGGCGGTGACGTCAGGGCCGGTCAGAGCGTCGATGTCGCCGTCGATGCGTTCCAGCAGTGGCTGTGCCTGAGGCGAGTTCTCGCGCAGGAGGGCCTTCGCGTCACGCACCAGGGAATTGCCCGAGGCGTACTGCTCCCAGCATCCCCGGTTGCCGCACGGGCACCAGTGGCCCTGGGGCACGACACCCATGTGGCCGAACTCGCCGGCCATGCCGAAACGCCCACGAAAGAGCCGGCCATTGATCACCAGGGCACCGCCGATACCGGTCCCCAGCGTGATGCAGGTCATCACGTGCGCATTGCGCCCGGCGCCGAAGCGGTACTCGGCCCAGGCGGCGGCATTCGCGTCATTGTCCACCAGCACGGGCTGTTCGATGCGCTGGTTCAGCCGGGCCTTGAGCGGTTCGTTGCGCCAGGCCAGGTGGGGCGAGAAGCGCACGATCGCCTGGTCGGTGTCGACCCATCCGGCGGCTCCGATGCCCACGGTGACGGCCTGGTGTGTGGAGCACAGCTCCTCGACGACCTCCACGATGACGTCCTCGACCGCTTCCGGACTGGTCGAGGGTGTGGGGCGCTGGAGCCGTCGCAGGACCTGGCCCCGTTCGTCGACGACGCCGGCTGCCACCTTGGTGCCACCGATGTCGATGCCGATGCTCAGCACACCGTCGCTCCCTCCTGACCGCCGGACTCAACCGACGCGGCGAGCCCCCATCAGGGGCATCTGGTCGACGGGCGCCACCTTGACGCCGCTGCGTGGATTCGCCGCATGGACGATCATGCCATTGCCGATGTACATTCCGACATGGCTGATCCCCGAATAGTAGAAGACCAGGTCGCCGGGCTGCAGCTGGCTGGTGGGAAGGGATGTGCCGGCACCGAACTGCGCCTGGGAGGTGCGGGGCAGGCCGACGCCCGCCTTCTCCCATGCCCGCAGCATCAGCCCTGAGCAGTCATAGGCGCCCGGACCGGTGGCTCCCATCACATAGCTCTTGCCCACCTGGGACAGGGCGAAGGAGACCGCGGTTCCTGCCCGTCCCGAGCCGGCGGTGGCCGGGCCCGCCGACGACTCGGGGCTGGACTCGCTGCCGGTGCCCGCGCCACTACTTGAGCTGGGGATGGCGGTGGGGCTCGGGCTGGCAGCCGCCTCGGCAGCACGGTCGGCCTCGGCGGTGCGAGCCTGTTCGGCAGCCCGGGCGGCCTCGATGGCCTTCTTGGCCTTGGCCTGCCGCTCGGCCTCTTGCTTGCGCTCGATCTCGGCCAGACGCTTCTTCTCCTCGGCCGTCAGCTTGTCGAGGACCTTCTGGGCCTCGTCCTGCTTGCGGTGGTACTCCTGCGAGGCCTTGGCCTGGGCAGACTTGGCGGCGGCGATCTGGCGGCGGGACTCGGCGGCGCTCTGCTGGCTCACGGCGAGGTCCGCCTGGGCCAGCTGCAGTTCCTGCACCCGCTGGTTCGCGCGATCGGTCACCGACTGCACCTGGGCGAGCTGGCCGAGGAAGTCCGCCTCGTCCTGGCTCGTGAGCAGGCGGGTGGTCATGTCGACCCCGCTGGTCTGGTAGCGCTCGGCGGCGAACTGGCCCAGGCTCCTGCTCAACTCGTCGACGGTGGCGTCCTGGCTGGCCAGGTCCTTGTCGGCACGAGCCAGCCGCTTGCTGGCCTGGTCCAGCTTCTCCTGCAGTTCGATGTATCGGGCGTCGATCGCGGAACTCTCCGCCTCGATGCGGGCCAGTTGTTCCTGAGCGCGCGCGACGGCATCAGGGTCTGCCTGTGCCGCGGGGCTGCCGCACCACAGCGAGGCTGCCATCACCGCGGCCACTGCCGTGCTCGCACCAAGCTTTGTGAACCTTGCCACCGTCTGTCTCCCATCGCGCTGGCCGCGCTGGCCACCGCGTCGAATTCTAGGTTGCGTCACAGACGCCGACCAAAAGCCTCGCCAGGTCTTCAGCCAAGCCGCATCGTCGCCCCCTCAGGCGGCGCTCGCCAGTGGCCGGTCGCTGGCCGGGGCCCGGCCGCCGAGCCCGTCCAGCAGGCCTGCGCCGGCGAGAACCAGGACCGCCTGCAGCTCTTGTTCGTCCGGTTGCGTGCCGTTCCAGTCCCGCTCCAGGATGCAGTCCGCCTCCCAGGCCACCAGCTGCGGCCACCCACCCGGGCACGGGATTTCCTGTTCGGTCCGGTCGGATACGGACCCTCGTGCGTCACTCGTGTTCTCCATGCCCATGAGGCTGTCATCCGGCACTGACATTTTTCGCACACCTGTTCTGTTCACGTCGTCCGGCGGCTTTTGTCAGAACCGGTGCATAGCGTCTCCCCCATGAGTCCCGCCGCCCACCGAGCCAGTCAACCGAGCTTCGACGACCTGGGCACCCACCTGTCACAGGTGACCTTCGTCGTGGTCGACCTGGAGACCACTGGTACCGGTGAGCAGAGCGCCATCACCGAGTTCGGGGCGGTGAAGGTGCGCGGCGGCGAGATCCTGGGCGATTTCCAGACCCTGGTCAATCCGGGAGCACACATCCCCGCCTCCATCGCCGTGCTGACGGGAATCACCGACCGGATGGTGGCCGCCTCCCCCACGATCGGACAGGTGATGCCGAGCTTCCTCGAGTTCTCCCGTGGTGCGGTGCTGGTGGCCCACAATGCCGGCTTCGACATCGGCTTCCTCAAGCGCGCCTGCGTCCAGCTCGACACTCCGTGGCCCGGCCCCGTCGTGGTCGACACCGTTGCCCTCGCCCGGCAGGTCCTGCTGCGCGACGAGGTCGCCAACTGCAAGCTGGGGACCCTGTCGGCCCATTTCGGGGCCACCACCGTGCCCAACCACCGCGCACTGTCCGATGCCCGGGCCACCGTCGACGTGCTGCATGCCCTGCTCGAGAGGGTCGGCAGCCTGGGCGTGGACACCCTCGAGGACCTGGTGGAGTTCACGCACAAGGTCTCTCCACAGCGACGGGCCAAGCGGGTCTGGGCCAAGGAGCTGCCCACCGGTCCGGGCGTCTACTGCTTCCATGCCGACCACCAGGAGTCGACGGGGACGCGGCGGGAGGTGCTCTACGTGGGCAAGTCGAAGAACATCCGCACCCGGGTGCGCAGCTATTTCACCGCAGCCGAGAAGCGGGGTCGCATCGAGGAGATGGTCCGGGTCGCCACCGGCGTCGAGGCCCATTCGTGCGCCACCGAGCTGGAGGCGGAGGTGCGTGAACTCCGACTGATCCGTGCCCACCGTCCGCGCTACAACCGCCGCTCCCGCAACCAGGACAAGCTCGTGTGGGTGAAGTTGACCCGTGAGGCCTTCCCTCGGCTCTCGGTGGTGCGCCAGGTGCTCGCCGACCAGTGCGACTACTGGGGACCCTTCCACAACCGCCAGTCGGCCGAGTCCGCGATGTTGGCGCTCTACGACGCCTACCCGATCCGCCAGTGCACCCAGCGACTCTCGACCACCCGGCCCACGGCCTCCTGCGCCCTTGCCGAGATGGCGCGCTGCCTGGCCCCCTGCGAGCTCGGCCGGGGTGCGCAGGACTATCCCGAGGTCGTGGAGCAGGTGAGGGTGGCGATCAGCCGCGACGTCCGTCCGGTGCTCGGGCGCACCAGCCAACGCATGGCCCGCCTGGTGGAACAGCAGCGTTTCGAGGAGGCACAGGTGCTCTCCGAGCGGATGCAGGGCTATGCCCGGGTCACCTTGCGCGGGCAACGCATGGCTGCGGTGGCCCGCTGTGCCCAGATCGTGGCGGCGCTGCCCCGCGACGAGGGGGGCTGGCAGATCCACGTCATGCGCCACGGCCGGCTGGCGGCGGCCGTGGTCAGCCTGCCGGGCGAGGTGCCCCAGCGGGTGGCGCGTGAGGCGGTGGCGCGCGCCGAGACGGTGCTGCCTCCGCGCGAGGGAATGCCCGCGGCCACCGTCGAGGAGTGTGAGTTGCTGGCCGCATGGCTGGAGCGTCCCGGGGTGCGCCTGATGGACCTCGACGGCGAATGGAGCTGGCCGGTGAACGTGGGGCTGGCCGAGGGCCAGCTGGCGCGCCTGCTGCTCGGCCGGGACCAGACGGGCTCAGTTGCCCAGGGAGAAGGTGGCCTCGAGGTCGTGGTTGGAGAAGGCGCGGAAGGCGATGTGGGTCTCGGTCTCCAGCACCCCGGGGACCTTGTTCAGGTGGTCGGCGACGACCTCGGCGACGGCATCGTTGTCGCGCACGCGAACCATCACGATCAGGTCGATGGCACCGGTGACTGAGTAGACCTCGCTGACGCCGTCGAGGGATGCGATCTGCTCGGCGACCTCGGGGATGCGGGAGACCTCTGCCTTGACGAAGGAGATTGCGGTGATCATTGTCCGATCCTAGTGGCGCGCCGGGGCGACATGCCGACGGGCCGCCCCCTGCAGGGGACGGCCCGTCTGGCGTGGTGGGAGCCTGGGTCAGGCGATCTCGACCGACTCGATGACGACCGGCTCGACCGGACGGTCCATGCGGCCGGTGGGGACCTGGGCGATCTCGTCGACAACCTTCTTGCTGGCCTCGTCGCTCACCTCACCGAAGATGGTGTGGCGACGGTTCAGGTGCGGGGTCGGGGCGACGGTGATGAAGAACTGCGACCCGTTGGTGCCGGGGCCCGCATTGGCCATGGCCAGCAGGTAGGGGCGGTTGAAGGAGAGCTCCGGGTGGAACTCGTCACCGAACTGGTAGCCGGGGCCGCCGGTGCCGGTGCCCAGAGGACAGCCGCCCTGGATCATGAAGCCGTCGATGACTCGGTGGAAGCCGAGGCCGTCGTAGAACTTGCCCTTGGTGGTGTCACCGCTCTTGGGGTCGATGTAGTCCTTGGTTCCATCGGCCAGGCCGACGAAGTTCTCGACGGTCTTGGGCGCCTGGTCGGCGAAGAGCTCGATGACGATGTCGCCGTGGTTGGTGTGCAGGGTTGCCGTGCTTGCCACAGTCATTCCTCTCGTGTCAGGGAGGCGCGAGCCGCGACGCGGGGGCGCAGGCCCGTGCCCTTCACCACGAAAGCCTAGCCGCCCGGACCTGCCGCCCGGGGCCGTTGCTGTTCGCTCTGCGGGTAGACGGGCTGGCTGGGCTGTTGCCAAACCCCCTTGTTGGCTAGCGTGAAGGGGTGCTCGACCACGAGCTCCCAAACGATCGGAGGAAACGTGTCCCGGAAGAAGGACGTGCGCGACACCGCCGCAGAGACCACTCACACGGCCGTTGAGCGTGGAACCGAAATTCTCGAGCAGGCCCTGGAGGCGCTGGCCCCCCTGCTCAGCACGGCATCCGAGAAGACCGAGTCCGCCCGTGAACAGCTCGCGCCCTACGCGGAGCAGGCCAAGGACAAGCTTGGCCCGGCCACCGATGCCGCGAAGGTGAAGGTGGCCCCGCTGGCCGCCACCGCGGTCGTTGGCGCCAACAAGGCCCGCAAGCAGCTGGAGCCCCACCTCGAGGCCGCTGCCGACAAGGTGCAGCCCGCCGTGGAGCAGGCTCGCTCCAAGGTGCAGGAGGACCTGGTCCCCCAGCTCGTCGAGCTGCTCCACCAGGCCGAGAACCACCCGGCCGTCAGCGAGGCGAACAAGCGCAGCCATGCTGCCGTTGCTGCCCTGCGCGGTGACCTGGAGCTTCCTGAGAAGAAGAAGCGCAATGTCGCCGGGTCGGTCGCCAAGGTGGCCGCCGTCGGCACCGTGATCGCCGCCGTGGGCGTGGCCGTGCGCCAGTTCCTGGCCACCAAGGACGATGCCTGGACCGCCCACCAGCCCAGCGACGCCTACCGCGCCGACGAGAGCGACCAGACGGTCCCCACCGAAGCGTCCCCGGCTTCAGCCACGTGGGTCGCCGCCACCAGCGAGGACGCCACCCTGGACCGCGCCGAGACCGAGCCCGCCGACGGCTCGCTCGCCGTCACCGAGCCCTCACCGGAGGAGCGCATGGGCGCTGAGGGTGGCCCGGCCACTTCGGAGCACGTCGCCGAGAGCCTCAACGTGCTCAATGAGTACGGCGAGGGCTCCTATGTGGGCGACGAGCCCCCGGCCGACTACGCCGTCAAGGGCAACGAGCGTTCCATGAAGTACCACACCAGCGATTCGGCCGGCTATGAGCGCACCATCGCCGATGTCTGGTTCCGCAGCACCGAGGATGCCGAGAAGGCTGGCTTCACTCGCGCGCAGCGCTGATCCGGGACCGGCACACCGCGTGCCGTCCGACAGGTCGTGACCGGGAGGGTCCACGCCACATGGCGTGGGCCCTTCTGGCGTCCCCGTCCACTGCACCCGCACCGGACGGGGCGGACCAGGGCCGGTGTTGTCCACGTGTTGTCCTGGTGTTGACGCAGGTGGCGCTCGCGGCCACGCGCTCGGAAGGCTGGCGACGTGGGAGCAAGGCGCACCCACCGTGATCACCACAGGAGACACCATGTCCGGCGTACTCGCCTCCCTACCGACCCGTACCCGTCCCGATGTCCCAGTGGGGACGCGGGTCCGGCAGGGCAGGTATTCCGGGACCATCCCCGCAGACGAGCGGTGGGTACCGGCTGCGCCCTTCCGGACCAGCTTTCGCATGCTGGTGGACGCGACCGGGCTGCCTTGGCAGATGGTGGCCGGGCTGGCCCGTGTGCCGACCCGGGTGGCAGCCCGTCTGGTGAGTGATCCCCCTCCCCCGCGCCACCGCCTTCGTCAGATCGATGGCCAGCGCATCTGCTTGCTCTCCGCGCGCTCGGTTCGCTGCTTGCGTCATCGCCGGGTGCCCGCGGCCACCGCCCGTCGCCGTCTTCGTCGCCTCGAGCGCCAGTGTTCCCGTCTGGAGGTCGCCCGACGCACGGGGGTGGCACGGCGCGAGCTGGACCTGTTGTCCCGGGCCTCCACCAGCGAGTGCAGCGAACTCACCGCACGGCTGCTGCTCATCCTGGAGAACGAGCTGCAGGAGTCTAGTGTGGGCCCGGTGAGGGATGACTTGAGCCCGCCGAGCCGTATCCTCGAGGCGGCATGACGGTGGCTGCTCCTTCCGCCACCGCGTTGGTGGCGGTGCTGCTCACCTGTGCTGCCGCGTGCCTCTTCCTGATCGTCGTCATCGCCCGCTTGCCCGAGCCGGCGGACGCGGTGCAGGAGGGCTGGACCAAGCGCCCCTATGCGAGCCTGGCGGCCAAGGGGCCGGTGTGCGTCGTGTTGCTGCTGTCCGCCGGCAGCGCACTCCTGGCAGTGGAACAGGCTCGCTCGCAGTGGCCTTTGCTGTTGGTCCTGGCGGGCCCCGTGTGTGCGTTGGTCACCTGCGACCTGTACACCACGTGGCTCCCCCTCCGAGCGACCCGGTGGTGCTGGGTGCTGTCCGCAGCGGCCCTGGCCTGTTGTCTGCTGGTCACGCCCCGCTACGCGTGGACTGTGGGCCTTCGCTCCACCCTCGCTGCGGCCGTCACCACCTTGTTCTTCTGGACGTGCTGGCGTCTGACGGGCGCCCTTGGCTTTGGGGACGTCCGCCTGGTCGGAATGCTGTCTGCTGGCGCCGCCCTGGACTCGTGGACACTGGTCGGCGCCACCCTGCTGGCCGGCACAACGGTGGGCGCCGTCGCCTCGATCGTCGTCGCACTGCTCCGGCGACGTAGGCCTCATCCCATGGGGACGACGATCCCCTACGGCCCGGCGCTGTGGTCGGGCATATGGCTGGCCTTCCTGGCCACCTGAGACCCCTGGAGAGCCCGACTGACTGCCCGGGCCAGCTGTGTGGTCCTTCGACACTGCGCCCACGACCACCAAGGGCTCCTCCCAGCGCGTTGCTGGCGTGCGTCGATGCTGCCTGCAGGTCTGTGGATGGCTCAGCGGCAGACCAGGCCGGCTGGTACCCCTGGTCGGTGAACAGCCCTGGAAGGGCAACCACGGGAGCTCGCGGACTCGCCACCACGGGCACACCTGAAAGGGCCCGTGGCCCCCGAATGATCGGGGGCCACGGGCCGTTGGAACTGGATGCCTTGGTCAGGCGCGAGGAAGCTCGGGGGTGTCGTCCGCACCGTGGTGGTGCGCATCCTCGATCTCCTCGGCGGTGGGCTTGACGATCTCGTCACCCACCAGGAAGCGGCTCGCACGAGCACGCTTCTTGCTGACGGGGGCGTCGTCGTCGGTGTCCACCATGTCGTACTGCTTGTGCTGGGTGAGCGTGAAGGCCTCGTCGTGGCTGACCGGGACGTGAGCCTCCGAGTAGTGCCCCGAGGGGTCGCGCACGATGATGCCGGACTCGGAGCCGTGCAGGACGCGCTCGTTGTCACGCCGCTGCAGCGACAGGCAGATCCGCTTGGTGACCATGAAGGCGACGATCGGGGCCAGGAAGACCGCGAAGCGCAGGAACCAGGTGATGGCGTTCAGGCTCAACTGGAAGTTGGTCGCGATGATGTCGTTGGCACCACCCAGCCAGAACATGGCGTACCAGGTCATGCCCGCCACGCCGAGCGCCGTACGGGTCGGGGCATTGCGCGGCCTGTCGAGCAGGTGGTGCTCAGCCTGGTCGCCCGTGATCCACCGCTCGATGAAGGGCCACACACCCAGACCGGTGAACAGGATGCCCATCAGGCCGACACCGGGAAGGAAGATGTTCCAGCTCCAGGTGGTGCCACCGATGTGGCTCTCCCAGTTCGGGATGATGCGGATGGCACCCTCGACCCAGCCCATGTACCAGTCAGGCTGCGAACCGGCCGTTACCTGGGCAGGGTTGTACGGGCCGTACTTCCACACTGGGTTGATCTGCATCAGACCACCCATCAGCACGCAGAAGCCGAAGACCACGAAGAAGAAGCCCCCCGCCTTGGCCATGTACACCGGGAAGAGCGGGTAGCCCACCACGTTCTGCTCGGTGCGACCCGGGCCGGGGTACTGGGTGTGCTTGTGGTAGACGATCAGCGACATGTGGGCCGCGATCAGGCCCAGCAGGATGCCGGGCAGCAGCAGGATGTGCGCCATGTAGAGACGGGGCACGATCGCGGTACCCGGGAACTCCCCACCGAAGATGAAGAACTCGGCCCAGGTGCCGATCAGCGGGATCGAGCGGATCAGGCCGTCCGCGAAGCGCAGGCCCGTGCCCGACAGCAGGTCGTCCGGCAGCGAGTAGCCAGCGAAGCCCTCGATCAGGCTCAGGGCCATCAGGGCAACACCGATCACCCAGTTGATCTCACGGGGCTTGCGGTAGGCGCCGGTGAAGAAGACGCGCAGCATGTGGGCGACGCCACCGGCGATGAACAGCAACGCTGCCCAGTGGTGGATCTGACGGACCAGCAGGCCACCGCGGATGTCAAAGCTGAGCGTCAGGGTCGACGCATAGGCCTCGGACATCGGGATGCCGCGCATCAGCTGGTAGGCGCCGTGGTACTCCACTTCAGCCATCGACGGGCGGAACCAGATCGTCAGGAAGATGCCGGTGATCAGGCAGACGATGAAGGAGTACAGGACGATCTCACCGAGCAGGAAGCTCCAGTGGTCGGGGAAGACCTTGCGCAGGTTGTGCTTGCCCAGACGGGAAAGTCCCAGACGTTCGTCGAACCAGGTGTAGCCGCCGCCACGCTTGGCGGCCGACGTTGCGCCGGTGGGTCGCTGTGCCTCGACGGGCTCGGCATTCTCGGCAACGGCTGCGGGGCGTGCCATCAGTTGTCACCCTTCTTGTAGTCGTTGCGGGAGTCCCGCTCGAAGTAGCTCGGGCCCACCGGGACCGTGAAGTCGCTACGGGCAATGAGGTTGCCCTCGCTGTCCGTGGTGATCGGCAGCTGGGGCAGGGCCCGGGCGGCGGGACCGAAGACCACGACGCCGGAGTCGCCCAAGTCGAAGGTCGACTGGTGGCAGGGGCACAGCAGGTGGTGCGATTTCTGCTCCCACAGCGAGATCGGGCAACCGACGTGGGTGCAGATCTTGGAGTAGGCCAGGATGCCATTGACCTGCCAGTCCTTGCGACTCTCGGGGACCTTGATCGAGTTCGGGTTCATGCGCACGATGATGATCGCGGCCTTGGCCCGCTCCTGGTGGAAGGCCACATGGTCCTCGTGGGCCAGCGGCTCCAAGGTCTCGGGCTCGGCGTTGACCATCTGGCCGATCTCGAGATCGGAGGCCTTGATCGGCTTCCAGGTGACGTCGTTGACGAGCTTGACGCCCTCGGCCCAGATCGTCTTCTCGATGGTCGCAGCCCGCGTTCCCTTGCCGGGGTGGGGGCCCATGTCGGCGAGGCTGACGACGGCCGGGACGGCCACCAGGCCGGCGGCACCGGCGAGCATGCCACCGATCAGCTTGCGACGGCCGATGTCGGAGTCCTTGACACCGGCGCTCCAGGACTCGGCCATCTCGGCGTGGTCGTCCTCGCTGGAGGCGATCGGGTGACGGACGTCGACGACCTCCTCGTCATTCATCAGCTGCTTGGCCCAGTGGATCGTCGAGAAACCGATCAGCAGGACGGCCAGACCGCCGGTCAGACCGAGCAGGATGGTCTGGGCGTTGCTGTGCCAAGGCCCGAAGTTGACGACATCGCCCTTGGGGACGGCGAAGTAGATCACCACGAACAGGATCGAGCACAGCATTGACAGGGCGAGCATGCCGACGATCTGGCGCACGACGCGAGCGGCAGCCGCCGGGTTCACGTCCGTCCAGCGCTCGACGTGCTCCTCCATGCCCGGGTCGGTCACGGGGTGGTAGGACACCGGCTCCGCGGAGGTCACGGACTGGCCGTGGGTGTCGATCTCAGTTGACTTCATCGGGCACGAGCCCCCTTCTTTGCGAGCCACATGGCGACGAGGACGAGGCCACCGATACCGACGATCCAGCCGTAGAAGCCCTCGGAGACGGGGCCGAGGCCACCGAGCTCCAGGCCACCGTGCTGGGGCTGCTCACGCACCTCGGCGAGGTAGCCGATGATCTCCTTGACGTCCTGGTCGGGCAGGGCGCCCTCATTGAAGACCGGCATCTGCTGGGGGCCGGTGCGCAGCGCCTCGTAGATGTGCTTGGAGGAGACATTGGTCAGCGAGGGGGCGTAGGCACCATTGGGCAGCGCACCACCGCGGCCCTCGATGTTGTGGCAGGCCGAGCAGTTGGTGCGGAAGAGCTCGCCGCCGCGGGCGATCTCCTCCTCGCTGAGGCCGGCCGGGGAGTACTTGCTC
This sequence comes from Luteococcus sediminum, assembly GCF_054783495.1. Lineage (NCBI taxonomy): Bacteria > Bacillati > Actinomycetota > Actinomycetes > Propionibacteriales > Propionibacteriaceae > Luteococcus > Luteococcus sediminum. The sequence continues at coordinate 152,926 of NZ_BAAGQL010000013.1, forward strand.
TCGGCGGGCACCTTGGGACCCTTGCCGAGGGTGGCGACATACGCGGCGATCGCGTCGATCTCCTCCTGCGTGTACTCGGGAGCCGCATCACGCGGGGCCTGGGCCATCGGCTTGGACAGCGGCATGCGGCGCGTGCCCATCTGGAAGTCGACAGCAGCAGCGCCAACACCGATCAGCGACGGGGCCTGGCTGGTGCCCTCACCGTTGAGTCCGTGGCAGGACGAGCAGGTCACGTCGTAGAGGCCCTTGCCCTGGACGACCTGCGGGTTGGTGTTGGTGTCGGCCGCGGACTGCTCGGCCGGTGAGACCACCGAGTACACGGCGCCCATCATGAACAGTGCGAGAAGCAGGGTGAGCGGCTTGGCCGCCGGGTGCTTGCGTCGCGTGGACAGGAATCGCACGGGATCGCCCTCTCTGGTGGATTAGTTGGGAAGCAGGTAGATGACCGCGAACAGGATGATCCAGACCACGTCGACGAAGTGCCAGTAGTAGCTGATCACCATCGCGCTGACGGCCTGTTCGTGGGTGAAGGTGCGGGCCAGATAGGTGCGGCCGAGGATGAACAGGAAGGCGATCAGACCACCCGTCACGTGCAGTCCGTGGAAGCCGGTGGCCAGGAAGAAGGCCGACCAGTAGGCATCGGTGCCGATGTTGATTCCCTCGCTGAAGAGCTTCGCGTACTCCCAGACCTGGCCGCTGATGAAGACGGCTCCCATCAGGAAGGTCAGGATGTACCACTCGCGCATGCCCCACTTGCCGATGTTCAGCAGGCCGCTGGTGCGCTTGACCTGGCCGTGCTCGGCCTTCATCACGCCGAGCTGACAGGCGAAGGAGGAGAGCACCAGGATGCCGGTGTTCACGCTGGCGAAGACCACGTCGTGGTGGTTCTGGCCGACCTGGAACATCGTCTCGGTGCCGGGGGCCGCCTGCGCCCCGGTGAACTCGCGAATCATGAAGTACGCGGCGAAGAGGGCGGCGAAGAACATCAGTTCGCTCGCCAGCCAGATCCAGGTCCCCAGGGGGACCATGTCGGGCCTGCCCTTCGGCGCGTGCAGGCGCGAGGGGGCGATCGGGTGCACGGCCCCCACGGGCGTGCCATGAACGGCGCTGGTCGCATGCGGAGAAGTAGCCACGGGAGCATTATTGCCTCAAAAGGCCGGTTTGGCACGTCGGACACTGGCGATGGACCACAACATGGCACGTGACGCTCCTTGTGGCGGCGCCGGACCCCTTCCCGCGCTGGATGATTCGCGCGATAGCATCTAGTCCAGGGCGGCCGGCCCGCCGAGTCGAGCGGCGCCTTGTGACCTACCACCGAACGAACAGGACGACGATGAGCGACCAGGCATCCAGCGGACGCACCCTCAAGGTTCTGCTGTACTCCGACGACCGCAGCACTCGTGACCAGGTGCGACTGGCCCTGGGCCGTCGCGTGGCCCCGGACCTGCCCGAGGTGGAGATCTTCGACACCGCGACCGCACCTGCCGTGGTCAAGGCCGTCGACTCCGGGTTCTACGACGTCCTGGTCCTCGACGCGGAGGCCACCCCCTATGGCGGCATGGGCCTGTCCCGCCAGCTCAAGGAAGAGGTGGCCGACTGCCCACCCGTTCTTCTCCTGGTCGCCCGTGTGGCCGATGCCTGGCTGGCCACCTGGTCCAATGCCGATGCGATCGAGGCCTTCCCCGTCGACCCGATGCGCCTTCCCGCGACCGTCGCGGACCTGGCGCGTCGACGCCTGGCCGCGGCACGGGTGGGCCGGTGAGCCCAGCACCGCGCTGGCCAGACCTGCTGACCCGCCTCGCGGACGGTCAGGACCTCTCGCCGAGCCAGACCCGCTGGGCGATGGATGAGATCCTCTCGGGCAACGCCACCCCGGTCCAGATCGCAGGTTTCGCCGTGGCGATGCGAGCCAAGGGCGAGACGGTCGCGGAATTGCAGGCCCTTGCCGATGTGATGACCGAGCACGCCACCGCGATCACGCTGGCCGACGACGCCGTCGACATCGTGGGCTCCGGGGGTGACCGGGCCAACACGGTCAACATCTCCACGATGGCCGCTCTGGTCGCCGCGGCCGCGGGGGCCAGGGTGGTCAAGCACGGGAACCGGGCTGCGTCGTCCATGTGCGGAACCGCGGACTGCCTGGAGGAACTGGGCGTTCGACTCGATGTCGATCCCACCCGTCAGCAGTGGGTCCTGGACCGGACCAACATGGTCTTCCTCTTCGCCCCCCGCTACCACCAATCACTGCGCCATGCTGCTGGACCGCGCAAGGAGCTGGGGATCCGCACCCCCTTCAACCTGCTGGGCCCCCTGACCAATCCCGCCCGACCGGTGGCCCAGGCGATCGGCGTGGCCGATCCCGTCTCGGCCGAGCTGATGGCCGGCGTCCTCACGGCACGGGGTAGCCGCGGTCTGGTCTTCCATGGTGGCGACGGACTGGACGAGTTGACCACCACCACGACCAGCCAGGTCTGGCTCATCGGTGGCGGACGCATCGCGCGGACGACCTTCGACCCGGCCTTGCTCGGACTGCAACCGGCGACGCCCGACGACCTGGTCGGCGGCCCGCCCGCGGTCAATGCTGCCGTGGTGCACGAGGTACTGGATGGCAGGACCGGTCCGGTCCGTGACATCGTGCTGCTCAATGCGGCCGCCGCCCTGGCGGCCTTTCGGGGGATCGACATCGACCAGCCCCTGGCCCCGCAGATGGAAGCTGCCCTGTCGGACGTGGCTCGTGCCGTGGACGACGGTGCGGCCCACCGCACCCTGGCCGCGCTCGTCGAGGCCACCCAGCAGGCCTGAATCCCGCCGCCGAGTCCAGCAGCGAGGGGGCTCGGTCGTGCCCCAGCACGAGCGTGCAAGATGGGCTCGTGCGATTTCTCACCGACAAGCCAGGCCATGACCTGACCTACAACGACGTCTTCATGGCACCGAACCGCTCCAGCGTCACCAGCCGGATGGACGTGGACCTCACCTCGACCGACGGCATCGGCACTCCCCTTCCCATCGCGGTGGCCAACATGACGGCCATCAGCGGCCGCCGGATGGCCGAGACCATCGCTCGTCGCGGTGGCATCGCCGTCCTTCCCCAGGACATCCCCACCGACGTGGTGGGCCGCTCCATCGACCGCGTCAAGGGGGCCCACGCGGTCTTCGACACCCCGGTGCGGGTCACTCCCGACACGACCGTGGGTGAGGCCATGGCACTGCTGGGAAAGCGTGCCCATGGCGTGGTGATCGTCGTCGAGGGGGGCCACCCGATCGGCATCGTCTCCCCCACCGAGGCCAATGGGGTGGACCGCTTCGCCCAGGTGCACGAGGTGATGACGACCGACCTGACCCTCGTCGACCCCGCGAGCAGCCCCCAAGAGGTCTTCGACACCCTCTCGGCCCACCACCAGAAGGTGGCACTGGCGGTCGACGAAGAAAGTCGACTTGTTGGCATCATGACGAGCAAGGGTGCCCTGAGAGCAGCCATCTATCGCCCTGCTCTCGACCCGCAGGGTGACCTGATGGTGGCCGCCGCGGTGGGGATCAATGGCGATGTCGCAGGCCGCGCCCAGGCCCTGCTGGAGGCCCGGGCCGACGTCCTGGTGATGGACACGGCCCACGGACACCAGGAGAAGATGATCGACGCCCTGTCGACGGTCTCCCGGGTGCGTGACGATTTCAAGGCCAGCTCCGGCCGGCGGATCCCCATGGTTGCCGGCAACGTGGTGACGCCACAGGCGGTGCTGGACCTGGCGGAGGCCGGTGCCGATGTCCTGAAGGTCGGGGTCGGGCCGGGCGCGATGTGCACCACCCGGATGCAGACCGGCGTGGGACGTCCCCAGTTCTCCGCCGTCCTGGACTGCGCCGAAGCAGCACAGTCCGTCGGCAGGGCGGTGTGGGCCGACGGCGGCGTTCGGCATCCACGTGATGTCGCCCTGGCCCTGGCGGCAGGCGCGGGCAGCGTGATGGTGGGCTCCTGGTTCGCCGGCACGCACGAGTCCACTGGAGACCTGCTGGTCGATGCCCAGGGACGCCACTACAAGGAGTCCTTCGGCATGGCGAGCGCCCGGGCCGTGAAATCACGCACCCGTGCCCAGTCCGCCTTCGATCGCGCTCGAGCCGCCCTCTTCGAGGAGGGCATCTCCAGCTCCAAGATGTACCTGGACCCGGCCCGACCCGGTGTCGAGGACCTGGTGGACTGGATCACCTCTGGCCTTCGCTCGGCGTGCACCTACGCGGGCGCCCGCACTCTCGAGGAGTTCGCCGAGAAGGCAGTGGTGGGCGTCCAGAGCCCCTCCGGCTATGACGAGGGACGTCCCTTGGCACAGTCCTGGAACTGATGGCCGACCGCCGGGCCCCTGCCCGGCATTGGACGACGACGTGCTGCGGGCTCCGACTCCATGGAGTCGGGGCCCGCAGCCAGTACAGAGTGTTGCCTGCCTGCCGGCGTTCGGCCGGTCAGGTGGTCACGGCTCAGTGGGCGTAGTCACCGCGGTAGAACTCGTAGCACCAGCCCGCGACGGCCCAGACGCCCATGCCAAGTGCCAGCAGGGAGATCCACCAGCCGAAGATGGGACCCAGCAGCAGCAGCGAGGCAGTCAGCGCGGTCCAGAAGGGCCAGATGCTCTGGGGCGGGAAGAAGCCCAGCGCGCCTGCACCCTCCGCGATCTCGGCGTCACCGATGTCGGAGAGCGGAACGTCGTTCTTGGAACCAATGGCCCACAGGTAGGCGGTGATCATCAGCGACATCGCGCTCGACAGCAGCAGGACCATCAGTCCGACCCACTCGTGGGTGAAGCCGAACCAGTAGACCAGGGCGCAGACGAGGTAGAAGACGCCGAGGAAGCCAAAGATATTCCGTTCGACCTTCATCGGGCCACTCCTGCATTCTCTCGGGCGGACTCGGTCTCGGCCGCCACGAAGCTGGCCTGGAGGCCGGTGTCACCGTGGTCAGCGAGCTCGGGATGGTTCATGTCGAAGGCCGGGTACGGCGAGCGCACGCGGGGCAGCGACGTGAAGTTGTGGCGGGGCGGCGGGCAGCTGGTGGCCCACTCCATCGAGCGGCTCCAGCCCCACGGATCGTTGACGGTGACCTTCGGGCTCTTGAAGGACAGGTAGACGTTGATCAGCCACGGGATGAAGGAGAAGCCCAGCAGGAAGGCGCCGAAGGTCGAGATCTGGTTGAACATGGTGTAGCCCGTGTTCGGCAGGTAGTCGGCAATTCGGCGCTGCATGCCCTCCACACCAAGCCAGTGCTGGATCAGGAAGGTGATGTGGAAGCCAGCGAAGAGCAACCAGAAGTGGATCTTGCCCAAGGTCTCGTTCAGCATGTGCCCGGTGATCTTGGGCCACCAGAAGTAGTATCCGGCAAACATCGAGAAGACGACCGTGCCGAACAGCGTGTAGTGGAAGTGCGCCACCACGAAGTAGGTGTCGGAGACATTGAAGTCCATGGGAGGGCTGGCCAGCATGACGCCGGTCAGGCCACCGAAGAGGAAGGTGGTCAGGAAGCCGACGGCCCACAGCATCGGGGTCTCCATGCTGATGGAACCACCCCACATGGTGCCGATCCAGTTGAAGAACTTCACGCCCGTCGGGACGGCGATGGTGAAGGTCATGAAGCTGAAGAAGGGCAGGCTCACCGCACCGGTGACGAACATGTGGTGGGCCCACACCGACACCGACAGGGCACCGATGGAGATGGTGGCGAAGACCAGGCCGACGTAGCCAAAGATGGGCTTGCGGCTGAAGACCGGCAGCACCTCGGTGACCATGCCGAAGAAGGGCAGGGCCAGCACGTAGACCTCGGGGTGGCCGAAGAACCAGAACAGGTGCTGCCACAGGATCGGACCACCACTGGAGGCATCCAGGATGTGCGAGCCGAGGATACGGTCACTGGCCAGCACCAGCAGGCCAGCGGCCAGCACGGGGAAGACCAGGATGATCAGGATCGAGGTGACCAGGATGTTCCAGGTGAAGATGGGCATGCGGAACATGGTCATGCCCGGAACACGCATCGCGATGATGGTGGTGAGGAAGTTCACCGCGCCCAGGATCGAGCTCAGCCCCAGGAGGTAGAGGCCCATGATCCACAGGTCGCCACCGGCACCCGGTGAGTTCAGCGAGTTCGACAGAGGGGCGTAGGCGAACCAGCCGAAGGAGGCGGCGCCGTCCGGGGTCAGGAAGCCTGCGCAAGCCATCAGGGAGCCGAACAGGTAGATCCAGTAGGCGAACATGTTCAGTCGCGGGAAGGCGACGTCGGGTGCACCGATCTGCAGGGGGACCAAGAAGTTCGCGAAGGCGGCGAAGACCGGTGTCGCGAACATCAGCAGCATGATCGTGCCATGCATGGTGAACATCTGGTTGAAGGTCTCGTGGGTCATGTACTGCATGCCCGGGCTCGCCAGCTCCGCACGGATCGCGAGAGCCATGAGACCACCGATGCCGAAGAAGATGAAGCTGGTGATCATGTACAGCTTGCCGATCTTCTTGTGATCGGTGGTCGTGAAATAGTCCATGAACAGACGGCCCATGGAGTGTTCACGACGGCGCACCTGCTGTGCAGGAGCGCCCGTGGTGCGCGACAGCGTGGTCACTTCTTCTCCTCCTTGTGCGGAGCGGTCGGCAGGGCTGAGTTGCCGGCGGGGCCGACCAGCTCACCGGTCTGGCCCTTGTCGGCCAGGCCCTTGACGTAGGCGGTGTACTCGTCCTCGCTCACGACCTTGACGGTGAACAGCATCGCGGCGTGGTAGGTGCCGCAGAGCTCGGCGCACTTGCCGTCGAAGGTGCCCGTCTTGGTGGGGGTGAGGTCGAAACTGTTGGGCTTGCCGGGGATCGCGTCCATCTTGAAGTAGAAGGCCGGGACCCAGAAGGAGTGGATCACGTCAGCCGAGTAGATGTTGAAGCGCACCGGTTTGTTGACGGGCAGGACCAGCTCGGGGATCTTCTCGATCGTGCCGACCTCGTGGACCGTCGCGCCGATCTCGGGGTTGTCCTGCTCCATGTAGTTGAAGGTCCAGGACCACTTCTGGCCCACCACGTTCACGGTGTGGGCCGGCTGGTCGACCTGGGCGAGGACCCGGTTCTCCGCCTTCACGGTGTAGAAGAACAGGACCACGATGATCAGGAAGGGCACCGAGGTGTACAGCACCTCCAGCGGCACGTGGTAGCGCACCTGGCGCGGCACCTCGTTGCCTTCGCGGCGGCGGAACTTGAACAGCGAGTAGAAGATCAGGCCCCAGACCATGACCCCGATGACGGCGCTGGCAACCCAGGCCCCGACCCACAGGTCCCCCATGAAGGGGGCGCGGTCCGATGCGGGCTCCACCAGTCCGACGCGGGCCAGCTGTCCGCGGCCTTCACCGGTCTGGCTGCTACAACCGGCCAGCCCGAGCAACACAGCGCTGCCCAGCCCCAGCGCAGTGGCCCTGCCGAAGTTGCGGCGCAACCCGTTGAGTTCACGACCCACGTCAATGCCCTTCCACCGTGAATGGCTCCCCAGGGGGAGTGGGACCCGCAGGCCCCGAGTTCGAAACGTTGCCATGGCTGGTCACAGCACACTCGTGAGGAGACGCAACCGTGGCGGGTTCGCCCAAAGACTAACCCAAAATCCAGCGTCCCGCCGCATCGATCCGATGCAGCGGGACGCTGTGCTGATGTGCGGAACGACTCAGTGGAAGGAGTCGCCACAGGCGCAGGACCCCTGCGCGTTGGGGTTGTCGATCGTGAAGCCCTGCTTCTCGATGGTGTCCACGAAGTCGATGGTGGCCCCACCGAGGTAGGGGGCGCTCATGCGATCGGTGACGACATTGACGCCGTCATAGGTCTTGACGACATCCCCGTCGAGCTCCCGCTCGTCGAAGAAGAGCTGGTAGCGCAGGCCCGAGCAGCCGCCGGGCTGCACGGCCACGCGCAGGGCCAAATCGTCGCGACCCTCGGACTCCAGCAGCGACTTGACCTTGGCGGCGGCGCCGTCGGTCAGGACGATGCCGTCAGTGGTGGGCTGGATGGTGGTGTCAGTCATGTGTCTCCTCCTGGACGGACGGTTCACGTCCTCAACGCCGGCTGGCGCGGCCGCTATTCCCGGCGTGGACCTTGTCAACAGTACCCGTTGGTTCACCAGCTCCAGGTCCGTGCCACGGGCAGGCAGGCGCTGGTGACCTGGGTTGTGGTGAGCGGCTCATTTTCGGGCGAGAGCGTGTAGCCCTCCTCGATGCCCATCGTGCGCAGTTCACGGGCCGAGACCCAGTTGTGGCGCGCCACGGCCACCACCGGTCGCATGGCCTGCTCCGCGAGCTCGGCGACCAGTGGGACCAGGGCACCACCCTTCGTCCCGAACTCCAGCTGGTCGTAGCCGGTCACCACGAGGTCCGCCTGTGCGATGGTGCCTGCGAGCCCGGCGAACTCGGCGCACCATGCGGGCCCGGTGGCCACGCGACCGCCGGTCAGCAGGGCAACGAAGCCCAGGCCACCCTGTGCACCCGAACCTGCGACGCTGGCCAGCTCCGGACGACCGCAGGCGGCAGCGAGGTCCACCAGCGCCTGATCCTGGGCAAGCATCTCAGCCGGATCGGCACCATGGGCATGGCCGTGGGCCGCCGTGATGCCCCGCATGCCCGTCAGGTGGCCGGCCTCGCCCTGAGGGGACACCACCAGGTGGAGCAGGCGACCTGCGAGACGAGCGCGCACGGGAGCCAGGTCGATCTGCGTGATGCCGGCCAAGGCGTCGACGCCCCGGTCGAGCGGCACGTCGGCAACCGCGCCGAGGGCCGCGAGCATGCCCGCTCCACCGTCACGCCAGTCGGCACCGACGATGTCCACCCAGACCTCGCGTACCTCGGGGGCACATCCGTCCAGGGCGTCGCCGACGGCCTGCCCCACCATCGTGGAGGCCTCCCTACCGGACAGGTCGGGGCAGGTGACCAGCAGGTGGTCCGAAGCGCCTGATGTGAGGGCGGCAAAGGCCGGCGCGAAGTCCGCGCCGGCCTCGGCCATCGGCACAACCGCCACCTCGGCTCCGAACGAGGCCCAGGCCCGGGCGATGGCAACTCCAGTGGCCTCGGGTCCGAGCCCCTCGTAGGGGCCGCATGCAACGACGACGCGCATCAACCCGGGATCAACCCCTCCCCCTGGCCCTGCTCGGCCAGGAAGGAACTGACCTCGGAAAGGCTGGAGGATGCGTCGGGGACGATCAGGTCGGACTCGACCAGTTCGTCGTCAGCGACGGGCTGGCCGCCACGGATCTCGTCGAGCAGACGTGCCAAGGCCGACTGCAGGGCGGGCTCGTCACCCGCGGCCAGTGCGTCCTCGACCTGCTGGTCGAGCGTGTTCAGGTCTGCCAGGGCGCCCTCGTCGATGCGCCACTGGCCCTCACCCAGGATGCGGACGATCATGCCTGCTCCCCCTGACGCTCGGTGCGCACCTGCTCGGGAGCGCCGGTGGGGGTGGACTGGCCGCCCTCGATGGCGGGGGCCTGCTCGCGTCCGGAGGTCACCTCACCGCTGACCTTGGCCTTCAGGGCGGCCAGCTCGTCCTCGACCTGGCCGCTGGAGGCCAGCTGGTCCAGCTCGCGGGTGATGTCGTCCTTGTAGGTGCCCGACGGGTCGTCCAGGGCGCCCGAGGCGAGCAGCTCGTCGATGGCGCCGGCGCGGGCCTGCATCTGCTGGGTCTTGTCCTCGGCGCGCTGGATGGCCATGCCGACATCGCCCATCTCCTCGCTCATGCCGCTGAAGGCCTCGTTGATGCGGGTCTGGGCCTCGGCGGCGGAGTAGGTCGCCTTGATGGTCTCCTTGCGGGTCCGGAAGGCATCGACCTTGGCCTGCAGTCGCGTGGAGGCGCGCACCAGCTTCTCCTCCTCGGCCTGCAGCTGCGCGTGCTGCGCCTGCAGGTCGCCGAGCTGCTGCTGGAGGCCCGACTTGCGGGTCAGGGCCTCGCGGGCGAGGTCCTCGCGGTTCTGCTCCAGGGCACGCTGGGCCTGGTTGGTGAGCTTGTCCACCTCGGAGTTGAGCTGCTGCGCCTGCAGTTCGACCCGCTTGCGGCTGGTGGCCACGTCGGCGACGCCTCGGCGCACCTTCTGCAGGAGGTCCAGCTGGCGCTGGTAGGAGTAGTCGAGGGTCTCGCGCGGATCCTCGGCACGGTCCAGGGCCTTGTCGGCCTTGGCCCTGAAGATCGTCGACATGCGCTGGAAAATGCCTGCCATGTGGGTCGGTCCTTCCACGGTCGGTGGTGCCGGTCGGTGGAGCCGGCGTTCGTCGACCAGCTTATGGGGCCCATGGGCGCGCAACACACTGATTGCGCTGTCAGCTGTCTGTCAATCAGGGACGACCCCGGGGCACATGGCCCCGGGGTCGTCCTTCGTGGTCCTGTTCCGGCGGTTCACCCGACCCCGGAGCCGGGCACGGTGCGCCAGGCATCGTCCTCGATCTCCCAGCCCGAGCGTCGGAGGTGCTCGGTGATCCGGCGCAGCTCCTGCACGCTGGGCAGCTCGTCGGTGATCCTGAGGTAGCCGGTGCCGACGTCGATCCGGTCGGCCGGGACGAGCCCCTGGTTGCTGAGTTCGCGTCCGAGCTGCTCGATCTCCTCATCGGTCAGCTTGCGGCGCAGCACCGCGACCAGCGGGATGTAGTCATTGGCCGGGATCCCCTGTGGGTATCCCGCCTTCAGCCACTCAACTGCCCGTTCGAGATAGGTGAACATCAGGAGCCGCTCTCGGATCCTCGATGCTGCGTGCGCCACCCGGCGTCGATCCGCTCCAACACCCGGTCGATGTCCTCGGCCGAGGGTTCCTCGTGGACGTACCGCTTGATGGCCTCGCGCACCTCGTCGGGATCGATCTCGCCGTCAGCGCCCTCCGGCCCTTCCACCAGGGCGGCCACGATGGCATCGACCTCGACATCGGTCAGTGAGCGGTGCAGGACGCCCAACAGGGCCACGTAGTCGCCCTGCGGGACGCCTTGGGGATAGCCGGCACGCAGCCAGTCCACGATCTTGGCGAGTGCGTTCTTGGGCACGGAGGGCCTCACTTCTTCTGGAAGACAGGGATGATGTTGGAGAAGTCGATCCGGTAGCCCAGCCCGGAACTCACGACGATGGCGATGCCCACCGCGATGCTGGCAATGACCAGGGCAAAACAGAGGTAGGCGACGAGTTTGCCGATGGGATGGCCGGGTGCATGGTCCACCTCGGCCTCCCCACCGGTGCCGTAGGCGAGGGACTTGATCCCGAGGCTGAACAGGGCAGGAAGACCCGCGCCGACGATGACGCCGACCAGCAGGACCTGCAGGATGGCGCTGAAGAACATGGACAGGATGTGCATCTCAGGTCACCTCTCACTGCGCCGCGACGGCGGGGTGGGTCTCGGGATCGAGGGGGCGCGCATCCCACTCGTCATTGACATTGTTGGCGTCGACCGGCGCCTTCTTCGAGTGCCAGACGAAGTAGCTCGACAGTCCGATCAGGATCCCGAAGACGGCCAGCGGTCCGGCATAGCCCGGCAGGGCCTTGCCGATCACGTAGCAGATCGCGCCGACGAGCCCTGCTGCCGGCAGCGTGATCAGCCAGGACACGACCATGCGCAGGGCCACGCTCCAGCGGACCTCGGCGCCCTTGCGTCCCAGGCCGGCGCCGAGGATGGAGCCAGTCGCGACATGCGTGGTGGACAGAGCGAAGCCGAGGTGGCTCGAGGTGAGGATCACCGCAGCGGAGGCCGCTTCGGCCGCCATGCCCTGGGGGGAGTCGATCTCCACCAGGCCCTTGCCCAGCGTCCGGATGATCCGCCAGCCACCGAGATAGGTCCCCAGCGCGATGGCCACCGCACAGATGACCTTCACCCAGGCCGGGATGGACTCGAGGTCGGTCCACTGCCCGGCACCGATCAGGGCGAGGGTGATGACGCCCATCGTCTTCTGGGCGTCATTGGTGCCGTGCGCCAGGCTCACCAGGGAGGCCGTGCCGATCTGTCCCCAACGGAAACCGGCGTTCTTGTAGCGCTCCGCCACGCCCTGGGTGATCCGGTAGACCAGCCACGTCCCCACCATCGAGATCAGGGCAGCCACGACCGGGGAGCTGAAGGCAGGAAGGATGACCTTGCCGACAACTCCATCGAGCTTGCTGCCGTCCCCGGCCCAGTTCACGCCATCGGCACCGGTCGCGGCGAGGGTGGAACCGACAAGGCCACCGAACAGGGCGTGGGAGGAGCTGGAGGGAAGGCCCAGCAGCCAGGTGAACAGGTTCCAGGTGATCGCACCGACCAGGCCGCTCAGGACGATGAGCAGCAACAGGTGCCCGTGGTTGGCGACATACTCCGCTTTGGGTGCACCGGTCTTGTCCTGGATCTTCACCACCCCATTGGTGACGGTGAGGGCCACCTCCACCGAGAGGAAGGCGCCGATGAGGTTGAGGATGGCCGACAGCGTCACGGCCGCCTTGGGCTTGAGGGCGCCGGTGGCGATGGAGGTGGCCATCGCATTGCCGGTGTCGTGGAAGCCATTGGTGAAGTCGAAGCCGATCGCGGTGATGACGACCAGGCCCAGCATGAGGAGTTCTACGGTCACACGAAACAGTGTCGCGCACCCCCGCGGCCTCCCCAAACGTGGGGTCAACGGGAGGTTAACGATCCATGACGCTGCTGGCGGCGGGACACGCCGTAGGATTGGTCGGAGCACGCCCGTACGGGCGCTGCCCGCACCAGACGACGAGGACGAGACGTGGCACTGTTCCGACCCTATGAGCAGGGCAACCAGGCCCCAGAGACGAAGAACCCAGAGACGAAGAACCCAGAGACGAAGAACCCAGAGACGAACCAGAGCGACCCGAAGGACAGGCCCTCCCGCCTGCGTCCGGTGCGCCGCCAGCAGCAGGAGCCGACGGCCCCCGCAGCACCCGCCGCCACCAGGAACGAGCCCGAGAAGGCCGACGGTTCGGCCCGGCAGCCCCGCAGGAAGGGCACCCGCACTCCGACCCGCGCCGAGGCAGAGGCGGCCCGGATGGCCCGCCTGCACCCGCAGCTGACGCCCAAGGAAGCCAAGAAGCTCCAGCGCCAGCAGGACCGGGAGGCCCGCCTGCGCAGCCTGGAGGCCACTGAGAACAGCCCCGCCCGCAAACTGGCGCGCGACCACGTTGACGCCCAGATGACCATCACCGAGTACACGATCCCGCTGATGCTGGTGATCATGGCCGTCAGCCTGATCTTCGCGCGCAACTACCTGGTGCAGCAGATCACCTCGGCGACCATGTTCGCGATCTTCGCCCTGTGGCTGGTCAACATCGTCCTGCGCTGGCGCTCCTTCAAGCGCATCGCCCTCGAGCGCGGGATCAACCCCAAGCAGCGCGGCCTGATGATGTACATGGTCAACCGGATGATGACCGTGCGCAGCCTGCGCCGCCCGCACCCGGCCATCGAGCGGGGCCAGAGCTACTGACCACCCATCCGACAACGCACCCGCACCGAGCGACAGGAGCACCCATGAGCTTCACCTGGACCGCAGAACTCACCCCCGGCGCCGACGTGGCCCCCGACGAGCTGGAGGGCGCAGGGATCGGCCGACCCTTCGAGGAGCAGGCAGAGGCCGAGGCCTGGCTGACCCAGGGCTACGAGGACCTGGCCGACCTTGGCGTTGCCGCTGTGAGCCTGTTCGACGACGGGCAGCTCGTCTACGGACCCATGCCGCTGGACGAGCAGTGAACCGGCAACGGGCTGCGCACCTGGCCCTGCTGGTGGCTGGGCTGGCCGTCGCACTCTACGGGCTGTGGGGGCTGAGCAACCTGCAGGTGACCTGCAGGGGAGTGGAGATGGGGCCCGGTGACGTCTGCCACAAGAACGACTTCTCGGTGATGGGCACTGAGGAGGTGCAGAGCTACGAGGACCGACTGCGCGCCCTGAGGCTCTCCCAGCCCGTGGTGATCGGCACCGGCCTGGTGGTGGCCGGATTCGCCACCGTCCTGCTGCGAGGTGAACGTACTCGGGAAGACGCCCCCACCGTCGCGGGTCGTGGCGCCCGGGCACAGGTCGGATGACCCTCCCAGACCAAGATCAATGGGCCCGTCACCAGTGGTGACGGGCCCATTGATCTTGGTCGTGCAGGTCCTCAGGACTGGCGCACCCCCGGCGTGACGAAGGGCGGCTTGACGATCTTGAACTTCTCCACGCGGTTGCGCACGCGTACACCCACCTCGTCGCCGATCCCGAAGCGGGAGTCCACCAGCGCCAGGCCGATGCCCTGCTTCAGGCTGGGGGCGAAGGTGCCACTGGTGACCACGCCAACCACCTCGTCCTGGTCATCGACGACCTCCATGCCGTGGCGCGGAATGCCGCGACCCACGGCAAGCAGCCCACGCATGCGACGCGCCGGCCCCTCGGCCTTGACCGCGCGCAGGGCATCGGAGCCGAGGAAGGGCTCGGTCTTCTTCCAGCCCACTGCCCAGCCGATGCCGGCCTCGACAGGATTGATCTCGGGGGTGATCTCGTTGCCGTGCAAGGAGTAGCCCATCTCGGTGCGCAGCGTGTCGCGGGCACCCAGACCGCAGGGACGGATCTGGAACTGCTCACCGGCGGCCATCACCTCGTCCCACACCTCGAGGGCACGGTCGGCGGGCACCACCAGCTCGTAGCCGTGCTCGCCGGTGTAGCCGGTGCGGCAGACCGTCATCGACCAGCCGTCGCGCTGGATGGTCTCGAAGGCCATGTAGTCCATGGTGGTGGGAAGCGACATCGCCGTGAGCACCGCTTCGGAGCGAGGGCCCTGCACGGCCAGCACCGCATGCTCGTCGTGCTGGTTGACGACCTCGAGGGGGCCGATGATGTCGGCGCCATCGCCGCTGCGGTCCTGAGCGGCCTGGGCCGAGAGGATGCCAACCACGGTGGAGTTGTTGGCCGCATTCGGGATGAGGAAAACCTCCTCCTCGCTTCGCACGTAGGCGATCATGTCGTCGACCACACCACCGGAGTCGTTGCACAGCATCGTGTACTGCGCCTGCCCGGGGACGAGCTTGTGCAGGTCATTGGTGAGGCACAGGTTCAGGAAGTCCAGTGCCTTGTGCCCGCTCACCACCGCCTTGCCCAAGTGGGAGACATCGAAGATGCCGACCGACTCCCGCACCGCCCGGTGCTCTGCCAGCACGCCGCCACCGGCATATTCCAGGGGCATCGACCATCCGCCGAACTCGGCGAACTTGGCGCCCGCCTCCTCGTGTCGCTCGTGCAGGGGTGAATGAAGCAGTTCGGTCATCTGGCTCCCTCTCGTCGCAGGACGGCGCGGTCGTCCGCATCGTCGCGGGCAGACCCGGTGCCATCACCGTAGCCGACCTGCACATGAGGCTGACAGGCCCCCGTGCACCATCCGGCGGCTGGTCTAGCCTGAAGACAGTCCACCATCGCCCGCAGCCACCACACCGAACAGCCACCTCGACCAACAAGCACCAGAACAGAACAACCAACACCTCCAGACCCAGACACCAGAAAGGCCAGACCTGTGCCCACCCAGCGCCCGTCCAGCACCCTCACCTGCGGAGCCCAGCTGCCCGAGGTCGAACTCGTCCCCCGTGTCCCCCAGGAGGCCGACATCGTCGTGGTCGGCCTGGCGGGAAGCACCGAGGCACCGCTCCTGGTGGGGGCACCCGCTCCGGTCGAGAAGGCCGCCCCCGCACCGCTGCGCGAGATCGCGCAGGACCTGGGCGCCCGTCCCGCCAGCGGCCACACGGCCCTGCTGCCCCGCTTCAGCCAGCAGCTCCTGGTCGTCGGGCTGGGCGGAGAGGAGTTGACCCCGGAGCAGGCCCGCCGCAGCTGTGGCTCGGCCCTGCGCGCCGCGGCAGAGCATGCCGGCGAACGCAGCCTCCACGTCGCCATCAGTCTGGAGACCGCCGAGGCCGAACTGGTGCGCGGCGCCCTGGAAGGGGCCCTGCTGGGCAGCTACGGCTTCACCCCACTGGGCAGTGAGCCGAAGCGTCCAGTGGCCCGCATCAGCCTGGTGACGAGCCTGTCCGGCGCCCCCGCACAGCAGGCGCTGGCCGACGCCCGCGCCATCGCCGGCGCCGTGCTGGTCGCGCGCGAATGGGTCAACACCCCCGCCAACATCCTGTACCCCGAGAGCTTCAGCCAGGACGTGCGTGAACTCGTCAAGGGCACCAAGCTCGATGTCCAGGTGCTCGACGAGAAGCAGCTGGCAAAGGAGGGCTTCGGAGGCATCCTGGCCGTCGGCGGCGGCTCCCAGCGCCCGCCGCGCCTGGTGCGCGTCGACCACCATCCCCGCGGGGCGAAGAACCACCTGGTCCTGGTGGGCAAGGGCATCACCTTCGACACCGGCGGGCTGAACCTCAAGCCCGCCGAGGGCATGTACACCATGAAGTGCGACATGGGCGGGGCCGCCGCCGTGCTGGCCGCCACCGTCGCCATCGCGGAGCTGGGCCTGGACGTCCACGTCACCACCTATGCCCCGATGGCCGAGAACATGCCTTCTGGCAGTTCCTACCGTCCCAGCGACGTGCTGACCATGTACGGCGGCACCACGGTGGAGAACGTCAACTCCGACGCCGAGGGGCGTCTGGTGATGGCCGACGCCCTGGCCCGTTCGCAGGCCGACAAGGCCGACCTGGTGGTGGATGTCGCCACGCTGACGGGCGCCTGCATGGTGGCCCTGGGCAACCGGATCGCCGGCCTGATGGCCTCCGACGACCAGACTGCCGACATGGTCCTCGACGCCGCCGAGACGGCTGGCGAGGAGTTCTGGCAGCTGCCGGTGCCCGAGCACATCCGCAGCTCGCTGGAGTCGAAGGTGGCCGACCTGAAGTCAAGTGGCTCGCGCCTGGGCGGGGCGATGGCTGCGGCAGCCTTCCTGCAGCACTTCGTCGCGGACGACACCGCCTGGGCCCATCTCGACATCGCCGGGCCCGCCTTCAACGACGAGGCCGCCCGCGACTACACCTCCACCGGGGGCACCGGCCATGCCGTGCGCACCCTCGTGGAGCTGGCCCGCGGCCTGCAGGACTGAGTCCTCGCCCCCTGCCGGGGGCGCCCGGAAAGGTGCGCCGAGGGCGAACTGTCCTCGGCCCCACACCCCTCCTCGGGTGCCCCCACCGGGCGCAGGGGGCTAGGCTGGTACACGACAACCCATGGCATTGCAAAGGAGCCCGAACCTCATGGCGACCGAAGTCACACTTCCTGCACTTGGTGAAAGCGTCACCGAGGGCACCATCTCTCGCTGGCTCAAGGCCGTTGGCGACACCGTCGAGGTCGATGAGGCCCTCGTCGAGGTCTCCACCGACAAGGTGGACACCGAGATCCCCTCCCCCGCCGCTGGCGTGGTCCTCGAGATCCGCGTGGCCGAGGACGACGTGGCCGAGGTCGGTGCCGTCCTGGCCGTCATCGGTGAGGAGTCCGAGGCCGGACAGTCCAGCGCCCCGTCGGGTGACCAGCCCGCAGAGCCCGTCGAGGCCGAGGTCCAGGAGCAGCAGCGGGCCAACCAGACCGAGGCCGCCCCCGCCGATCCCTCCGCGGCCGAGGCCCCGGCCGGCGGCAGCACCGACGCAGCCCCCGCTGACGGCGCCGCCGAGGGCACCGAGGTGACCCTGCCCGCCCTGGGCGAGTCCGTCACCGAGGGCACCATCAGCCGCTGGCTGAAGGAGGTCGGTGACACCGTCGAGGCCGACGAGGCGCTCGTCGAGGTGTCCACCGACAAGGTCGACACCGAGATCCCCTCCCCCGCTGCCGGCACCCTGCTGGAGATCCGGGTGAAGGAGGACGACGTGGCCGAGGTCGGCGCCGTGCTGGCCATCATCGGTGACGCCTCCGCCCAGGCCGCCCCCAAGCAGGAGGCCCCGGCCCCTGCCCAGGAGGCCCCGAAGGCCCAGCCCAAGCCGGAGCAGCAGACCTCGCCCGAGCCCACCCAGACCGCGTCCGAGCCGGCCGAGGCCGTCGAGAAGCCGGAGCCGGAGCCCAAGGCCCCCTCGACCCCGGCCCAGCCCGAGGTCGCCGAGCCCGGCACCACCCCGCGCCCCGCCGAGGGCGAGTCGACCCCCTATGTCACCCCGCTGGTGCGCAAGCTCGCGAGCGAGAATGACATCGACCTGTCGACCGTCACCGGCACCGGTGTGGGTGGCCGCATCCGCAAGCAGGACGTCCTGGCTGCCGCCGAGGCCAAGAAGGCCCCGGCTCCTGCCGCTGCTCCTGCCGCCCCGGCTGCTCCTGCCGCCCCGGCAGCTCCTTCCGCGCCGAAGTCGGCCCCCAAGGGCGCCGACCCGAGCAAGCGTGGCACCACGGAGAAGATGAGCCGTCTGCGCCAGACGATCGCCAAGCGCATGACCGAGTCGCTGCAGAGCTCGGCCCAGCTGACGGCGACCGTCGAGGTGGACCTCACCAAGATCTCGCAGCTGCGCAAGGCCCACAAGGAGGACTTCAAGAAGCGCGAGGGTGCTTCGCTGAGCTACCTCCCCTTCATCACGAAGGCCTCCATCGAGGCCCTCAAGCAGTTCCCCTTCATCAATGCCACCATCGAGGGCAATGAGGTGACCTACCACGACGTCGAGCACATCGGCATCGCGGTCGACACCGAGAAGGGCCTGCTGGTTCCCGTGATCAAGGACGCCGGCGACCTGAACATCGCCGGCCTGGCCCGCAAGATCGTCGACCTCGCCGCTCGCACCCGCGACAACAAGGTGAGCCCCGACGAGCTCGCCGGTGGCACCTTCACCATCACCAACTATGGTTCGGCCGGCACCCTGTTCGACACCCCGATCATCAACCTGCCCCAGGTCGCCATCCTGGGCACGGGCGCGCTCGTCAAGCGCCCGATGGTGCTCGACGTCGACGGTTCCGAGGTCATCGCCGTGCGCGACATGATGTACCTCTCGCTGACCTACGACCACCGCCTGATCGACGGCGCCAAGGCTGCTCTCTTCCTGGCTGCCGTCAAGGCACGCCTGGAGGAGGGTGACTTCGCCGGCGAGCTCGGCAACTGATCACAGCAGCACCGGCCCGTCACGGGCCAGGCCGTGGGCCCGCATCCCCTCCACCGGGGTGCGGGCCCACGGCCGTCAGTGCCCGGATGCGCATCGCGCCACCGCCACGGGCTAGGATTGGGCGGCGGTGGCCCGACGGCCCCCACGACCCACGAGATGATCCGGAGCGACGATGGCGAGCGACAAGGCCAAGGAACTGCGGGCCAAGCAGAAGGCCCAGATCCAGGCGGAGAAGGAGCGCAAGAAGAACTCCTCCGACCCCCGCGACTGGAGCCAGCGACGCCAGCTCACCGAGAGCTACCGCCTCACCAGGCAGCAGGACCCCCAGCTGCCGATGGTGTTGGCCGCCGGCTTCGCAGGCCCGCTGCTGCTGGGCATCCTGCTCGGCGTGCTGGTCAAGCCCCTCTGGTTCTGGATCGTGCTCGGCATCCTGGTCGGCATGACCCTGGCCATGTTCCTGTTCACCCGTCGCGTGCGCAGCTCGGTCTACAAGCGCTACGAGGGCCAGCCCGGCTCTGCCGAGGTGGCGCTCAACATGCTGCCCAAGGGCTGGACCTCCACCCCGGCCATCAATGCCACTCGCCAGCTCGACGTGGTGCACCGCGTCGTCGGTCCGGGCGGCCTCATCCTGATTGGCGAGGGCGATCCGAACCGGCTCAAGCAGCTGCTGGTCACCGAGACCAAGCGCCACGAACAGACTGCCTACGGGGTGACCGTCAACACCATCCAGATGGGCGACGGGCCCGGTCAGGTCCCGTTGAACAAGCTGAGCGACCACATCAAGAAGATGCCCAAGAAGCTCAACCAGATGCAGATCGACGACGTCACCAAGCGTCTGCGGGCGATGGACGCCGTCCGTGCACGGATGCCCATCCCGAAGGGCCCGATCCCGCAGCAGACCTCGCGTCGCGCCATGCGCGGCCGCTGAGCAGCCCTACTTCCACGAACGGTCGTCGCCCCGGCGGCGGCCGTTCGTCGTGCCCGCCTTCACCACCACGAGGAGTCCCCGATGGCCGCCACCAACCTGGTCAATGCCGAGAACGTCAGCATCAGCTTCGGCATCCGCCCGATCCTCTCCGATGTCAGCCTGGGCCTGGCCCAGGGCGACGTCATCGGCGTGGTCGGGCGCAATGGCGACGGCAAGTCGACCCTGCTCAAGATCCTCACCGGGGCGCTGGAGCCCGACCGGGGCCGCGTCATCAGGACCGGGTCGGTCTCCATCGGGGTGCTCACCCAGGCCGAGCAGGTGGTCGAGGGCCAGAGCGTACGTGACCTGATCGTCGACGGGGAGCCCGACCACGTGTGGGCGCGTGACAGCTATCGGCGCTCGGTCGTCGAACACCTGCTGGCAGACATCGACCTGGACGCCCAGCTCTCCACGCTGTCGGGCGGCGAGCGACGCCGGGCCGGACTGGTGAGCCTGATGCTGGGCCACCACGACCTGCTGGTCCTGGACGAGCCCACCAACCACCTCGACGTGGAGGCCGTCGCCTGGCTGGCCGACCACCTCAACACCCTGCAGCAGCGCAACATTGCCATGCTGGTGGTCAGCCACGACCGCTGGTTCCTGGACGCCATCTGCAATCACGTGTGGGAGGTGCACGACGCCGTCGTCGACGCCTATGACGGCGGCTATGCGGCCTATGTGCTGGCCCGCGCCGAGCGTGCCCGCCAGGCCGCGGCCAACGAGGCCCGCCGCCAGAACCTGGTGCGCAAGGAGCTCGCCTGGCTGCGCCGCGGCGCTCCCGCCCGCACCTCGAAGCCCAAGTTCCGCATCGAGGCCGCGAACACGCTCATCGAGGACGTGCCGCCGCCGCGCGACCGCCTTGCACTGGAGCAGTTCAGCGTGAGCCGGCTGGGCAAGGACGTCTTCGACCTCGAGGACGTTGTGCTGCGCTTCGGCGACCGCACCCTGCTGGACCACCTGACCTGGTCGATCGGGCCGGGCGAGCGGATCGGCCTGCTGGGCGTCAACGGCGCCGGAAAGACCACCCTGCTCAGCCTGCTCACGCAGGAGCTTGCTCCCAACTCAGGCACGGTGAAGCAGGGCAAGACCCTGCGCATCGGGCATCTGAGCCAGCACGTTGGCGCACTGGACGACCGCGAGACGGTGCTGGAGAGCGTCAACAGGCTCAAGCAGGAGACCAAGCTGGCCACGGGCAAGGATGCCTCCGCGTCCAACCTGCTGCAGGAGTTCGGCTTCACCGGCGACAAGCTGGTCACCCGCATCGGGGAGCTCTCCGGTGGCGAGCGGCGACGCCTTCAGTTCCTGCGACTGCTGCTGGACGAGCCCAATGTGCTACTGCTCGACGAGCCCACCAATGACCTCGACATCGACACCCTGACCGTGATCGAGGACTACCTCGACACCTGGCCCGGCACCTTGATCGTCGTCAGCCACGACCGCTACTTCCTTGAACGCGTCACCGACGTGGTCTACGCCCTCATGGGTGATGGACGCTGTGTCCTGCTGCCCCGCGGGGTGGACGAATACCTTGAGCACCGGCGCACCCGTGAGACGGGTCCGGGCAAGTCGGCGCACATGGCTGCCGGCGCCAGCCCAGAGCAGACGAACACCGATGATGGCGGTGCTCCCAAGGCCTCGGCGGCCGAGGTGCGCCAGGCACGCAAGGACATGGGGCGCATCGAGGGCCAGCTGAAGAAGCTGCGCCAGCGCCAGGAGAGGGTGCACGCGCAGATGGCCGAGGCCGCCGCCGACTACTCCCGGCTGGCCGAGCTGCAGGCCGAACTGCAGGCTGCCGACGACGAGGTGGAGGAGTTGGAGATGGCCTGGCTGGAGGCTGCCGAGCTCGCCGAGGGCTGAGTCGCCACCCCTGCGGGAATGACTCAATCACTGTGCTGGTTGAAAAGCATTCCCCAAGTGGTGGTCTGTTGGCCACTCGGCCGCCACCCCGGCTTCCTAGCGTGGAGGGCGTGCCCGCATCGGGCACCACCCCCCCACCAGGAAGGAATCACCGTGTTCCCCATCACCTCTGCCAAGTCGCGCGCCACCGTGGTCGCTGGCCTCAGCTCGCTCGCCCTCGGAGCCAGCCTCCTGACCACCGCTCCCGCAGCCACCGCCGTGCAGCAGGACGCCGAGACCTACCGCGGCCAGGTGCAGGTGGTGCCCGGCAAGGATCCCAAGGCCCGCGTCCTGCACGGCACCGTCTTCGTCGATGCCGACCGTGACTCGGTCAAGGACCCGGGCGAGAAGGGCTTGGCCAAGGTCTCGGTGTCCAACGGCCACCAGGTGGTCAGGACCGACCGCAATGGCAACTACACCCTGCGCGTCGACGACAACAGCACCGTCTTCGTCACCCAGCCCGCCGGCCACCAGGTGCCGGTCGACGAGGCGAACGTGGCGCAGTTCTTCTACAACCACATGCCCGCCGGTTCGCCCAAGTTGAAGTACGGCGGCATCGCGCCCACCGGCCCCCTGCCCGAGGCCGTCAACTTCGGCATGGTCCAGAGCAAGGCCACCGCCGCCAGCGAGCAGCATTGCCTGATCGGCGGCGACATCCAGACCTACAAGAAGAAGGAGGCCGAGTACGCGGCCAGGGGTGCCTTCGCCGACCTCAACAAGCGCGAGGACTACAAGGCCTGCGGCGCCCTGTTCATCGGTGACATCGTCGGCGACGACCTGAGCCTCTACCCCGGCATCCGCCAGCTCACCGCCAAGCTGAACGGCCCGGCGCGCTTCCTGCCCGGCAACCACGACCTGGACTACGACGCGAAGACCCGCGCCCATGCCTACGACACCTACCGCGCCAACTTCGGCCCCACCCACCATTCCTACGACGTGGGCCGCGTGCACGTCGTCTCACTCGACACCGTCCAGTACCCCGCCGTGGGCCGCAACTACAACGGTGCCTTAGGCAAGGAGCAGCTGGAGTGGCTGCGTCGCGACCTCGCCACTGTGCCGAAGGACAAGCTCATCGTCGTCGCCGGCCACATCCCGCTGCTCACCTACGCCGACCAGGGCAGCGAACAGCACCAGATCGACGAGGTGAAGCAGGTCTACAAGGTGCTGAAGGGCCGCAAGGCGGTGGCCGTCGCGGGTCACACCCACAGCATCGAGAACATGCGCAAGGGTGACTCGATGGCCGGTTGGGAGGACATCTTCAGTGTCTCCGGTCTGCCCTTCCAGCACATCACCTCCGGCGCCATCTCCGGCGACTGGTACACCGGCCAGATGCTGGAGCAGGGCTACCCGATGGCCGTCCAGCGCGATGGCGGCCTTCCTGGCGTGGTGACCCTCGACATCCGGGGCAACCGCTTCACCGAGCGCTTCACCGTGCGCGGCGACAATGGCACCGACCAGATGGCGCTGGGGCTGAACACACCGGCCTACCGCGAGTGGTTCCGCAAGAGCATGCCTGCCAAGGGCAAGCCGAAGGCAGGCAATGCCGCGGCGCTGGCCGATCCACTGAAGGTCTCGAAGGCCGACCTGTCGGGCACCTGGCTGACCACCAACTTCTTCATGGGCTCCACTGGCTCCACGGTCACGGTCAGCATCGACGGCAAGCGCGCCCAGAAGGCGACCCGCACCCAGCCGATGACCGGCGAGGGCCAGTACGTCGGCGCTGAGTACTCCGATCCGGCTGCCGCCCAGCAGCAGCTGCTCCACGGCGGCTCGGTGGCCGACCGGTCGATGCACCTGTGGCGCCAAGGGCTGCCCACGGACCTCGAGGTGGGCAGGCACACCGCCACCGTGCGGGCCACCGATGCGCACGGCCGTGTCTCGACCGAGAAGCTCACCTTCGAGGTGACCGAGTGACCGGCTGACCAACCAGGACGATCCCGGGCAGCTCGGACAAGCCGGCCGGAGTCACCTCAGCGACTGGTGGCCTCGGCGTAGACCTCTCCGAGCTGCTCCGCGATCCGGGCCGGCGCGAAGTTCGCGACGGCGTCGGCGCGGACCATGTCCCGGTCCCAGTCACGGAAGTGCCCCACGAAGCTGCGCAGCGAGGAGGCCAGGGCATCCACGTCGCTGGCCTCGGCGAGCATGCCGACCCCTTCGTGGATGAATCCCTCCGGTCCGCCGGAGCCCTGCGCCGCCAGCACCGGGAGGCCGGAGGCCATCGCCTCGATGTAGACCACGCCGAAGGTCTCCCACTCGCTCAGCATGCAGAAGCCGTCGGCCGCGGCGAACTCCTGGGCCATCTCGGCGCGGGTGCGCTGACCGAGCAGCCGCACCCGCTGCTGCAGTCCGTGCCGGGCGATGGCGGCCTCGAGCTCGGCCCGTTCGGCACCCTCACCCATGATGTCGAGCGTCACCTCCGCACGCTCGGCGAAGGCACGGGCGAAGCCCTCCACCAGCAGGGCCATCCGCTTGCGCGGCAACAGGTTGCCCACGCTGACCAGGCGGATGCCCTGATGCGTACGCGGCGGCACGGTGGTGAAGGTGTCGACATCGACGATGTTGGGCACCACCTTCACCGGCCGGTGGAAGTTGTCCACCAGCACGTCGGCCAGCGCCTGCGAGACCGCGACCACCGCATCGGCGCGGCGGTAGGCCTCCCACGCCTTGCGGCGCAGCACCGGCGGGATGTGGTCGGGGTGGAACTTCGAGTTGTGCTCGGTGGCCACCAGGGCGAAGTCCTCACGACGGGTGGACCTGCCCGCGGCCAGCGCGTACTTGGTGAAGTGGGCGTGCACCACGTCGGGGCGGCCGTGGCGGGAGATGATGCGCCCCAGGGCCAGGTCGAGGGCCCGGTCCAGCACCGCCTGGTCGACCACGTCGGGCACGCGACCCAGCGGGATGCTGACGGTGTGCACGTCGATGCCACCCACCACCTGGTGGCGCACCCCGAAAGGCCTGATCCGACGCACCGAGCGCACGTCGAGGGCGGCGATGGCCACCCGGTGCCCCGCGGCGCGCAGCGCCCTGGCCTGGTCGAGCTCGAAGATCCCCCACAGGGGGGTGCGGGGGCTGGGGATCCCCCGGGCGACGATGACGACGAACACGCTGGCTCCTGGGTGACGGGAATGGGGTCCTTGGGGGATGTGGGTCAGCGGCGGTTCACCACGACGGTGCCCAGGGCGAGGTCGTCGAGGCCGCGCCGCTCAGCCCCGATCACCAGGGCGGGAACCAGGACCACCTTCATGGCGGCCCGGGCAGCCGAGCGCGCCCAGCCGATCGGCTGGTGGTCGAGCCGCACGACGGCGATGCGGCAGATCAGCTGTCCGAAGGAACCCGAGGTGAGTGCGGTGAGCACCGTCTTCTGCAGGAAGTAGAGGGTGATCGGCATGAAGCGTCGCCAGTCGAAGCCGAAGAGCACCGCATCGCCGAAGAGCAGCCGGGTGATGATCATGCAGGCTGCCCAGTCGATCACCAGGGCGGCCAGCCGGTGGCTCCAGGTGGCCAGGGAGCCACGACCGGTCGGGGGCAGGCCAAGGGACTGGCCGGGATGTCCGTCGACGGAAGGTGCGGGCTGGCTCATGGCTCCCAAGCCTAGTCGGCGCGGCAGCGGGCCGGTGTAACACCGCTGTTACGTGACCGGAACCCCCGGGCAATGGCCGGTCGCTAGGCTTCTGCGCATGGCCCGGTCGAGCACCGGGAAGGACGAGTACACCCACCTGCACGGAGGAAATCATGTTCCAAGGTCCCGACGACCTGTTGGCCTACATCAAGGACGAGGGCATCGAGACGGTCGACGTCCGCTTCTGCGACCTGCCGGGCGTGATGCAGCACTTCACCGTGCCTGCTGCCGCCTTCGGCCCCGAGGTCTTCGAGGACGGCCTGGCCTTCGACGGTTCATCGATCACGGGATTCACGCGGATCCACGAGTCGGACATGGCGCTGATGCCCGATCCGACCACCGCCTTCATCGACCCTTTCCGGGTGTCGAAGACCCTGGTGGTGAACTTCTTCGTGCACGACCCGATCACCAAGGAGCCCTTCTCCCGGGACCCCCGCAACATCGCCAAGAAGGCCGAGTCCTACTTCGCCTCCACCGGCCTGGGTGACACGGTCTTCTTCGCTCCCGAGGCCGAGTTCTACGTCTTCGACGACGTCCGCTTCCAGACCAAGACCAATGGCTCCTTCTACGAGATCGACTCCGAGGCCGGCGCCTGGAACACCGGGCGGGTCGAGGAGGGTGGCAACCGCGGCTACAAGGTCAAGCTGAAGGGCGGATACTTCCCGGTCTCCCCCGTCGACCACTTCTGCGAGCTGCGCGACGAGATCGTTGCCCACATGGAGAAGCTGGGCATGCAGACCGAGCGCGCCCACTCCGAGGTCGGCACCGGTGGCCAGGCCGAGATCAACTGGCGCTTCGACACCCTGACCGCCAGCGCGGACAAGGTGATGCTGTTCAAGTACCTGGTGAAGAACACCGCCTGGGTGAATGGCAAGACCGCCACCTTCATGCCCAAGCCGATCTTCGGTGACAACGGTTCCGGCATGCACGTGCACAGCTCGCTGTGGAATGACGGCACCAACCTGTTCTACGACGAGAACGGCTACGGCCAGCTCTCCGATCTGGCCCGCTGGTACATCGGTGGCATCCTGAAGCACGCCCCGTCGCTGCTGGCCTTCACCAACCCGTCGACGAACTCCTACCACCGGCTGGTGCCGGGCTTCGAGGCGCCGGTGAACCTGGTCTACTCGGCCCGCAACCGCTCGGCCTGCATGCGCATTCCGTTGACCGGCAGCAATGCCAAGGCCAAGCGCGTGGAGTTCCGCTGCCCCGACCCGTCGGCCAACCCCTACCTGGCCTTCTCCGCCATGCTGATGGCCGGCCTGGACGGCATCCAGAACCGGATCGAGCCGCCGGAGCCGATCGACAAGGACCTCTACGAGCTGCCGCCCGAGGAGCACGCCCAGGTCGCCCAGGTGCCCGCCTCGTTGGAGGAGGCCCTGAAGAACCTGGAGGATGACCACGAGTACCTGCTGCAGGGCGACGTGTTCACCCCGGACCTGATCGAGACCTGGATCCAGATCAAGCGCGCCGACATCGACGAGATCCGCCAGCGGGTCCACCCCTACGAGTTCGACCTGTACTTCGCCATCTGATCCGCGACGCCATCACGGGCACGAGCCGCCATCACCCACGTGATGGCGGCTCGTTGCGTTGTTGGGTCCCTGTCCGAGACGGATCATCCGCCACGCAGCGCTCGGGCCCCGCTCAGCCGATTCGGCGGGCCTGCAATGCCTGTGCTCCCACGGTGACAGCGGCCGCGGCGCACGTCACGACGAAGGTCAACGGCTGGTATCGGTAACTCGAGGCGAACTGCGTCCAGACTTCTCCGAGCACAAATCCCACCAGGGCGCCATTTAGGACCGACGATGCGACGCTGCGGCCTGCCCGGCTGTTCAGCCAGCCCCTCAACAGGAGGTAGGAAAGACCGGCAGCCGCCGCCGCGACACAGAACAGCACCACTGCCTCCATGGCGGCGCGCATCCAAAAATCACTCATCATGAACCTTTCCCAGAAGACGATCAGAAACTACTGGACAGGACTCCTCGCCTGGCAAGGATTCGAGGTGGAGGCATGTCGTGCAGACATCATGGACCATTGCGCTGTGCGTTGCGATCACGACGGCAGCGCCGTCGTCGGCCAAGGTGCGCAGCAAGTCGAGGACACGAACCGCATTGGCATCATCCAGCGATCCAGTCGGCTCATCGGCGAGCACCAACGTGGGCTTCTTGTTCATCAGTCGAGCCACTGCGACTCGTTGCTGCTCACCGCCGCTCAAGACGTGTACGGGCTCCGAGCCTCGCCCGGCCAGCCCGACCGCTTCCAGCTCACTGGTGTAGGAATCTCGCTGCCAGAACCAGATCCTTCCAGTCCCATAGGAGATGTTCCGATTGACTGTCTCGGATTCAACCAGCCCGTAGTCCTGGAAGAGATAGCCCAGCTCCCGACGTCTTAGACTCCTTTTGGCCCGCTCCTTGATCCCCGAGATCGGCTGACCCTTCCAACTGATGGATCCCGCACTCACGTTGTCAAGGGTTCCGATGCAGTTCAACAGGGTGCTCTTGCCTGAGCCGCTGGGGCCCATGAGAGCAGCCATCTGCCCTGGCTGGACCGTCCAGTTCACAGCAGCCCAGAGGGTTCGCGACCCAAATGTTTTCGAACAGTTGACTATCTCGAGCATTGGTTTCCTTTGGCTTTGCCAGCACTGCATCCACCATGATTGGTCATGGACGATCACCGCCCTCCGGTTCGGAGAATTTCAAGGACATTGCGGCGGAGAAGCGTGAACTCCAAGGCCGCCAGCAGAGCAAGCACCACCACCGTCGAGGTGAAGATCAGCCACGGCACGGATACGGCGTGAGTACCGTAGACATTCAACTGGCCAAGCGTCGCGGACCGGGGGCGCGAAAGCCAGAGGATTCCTAGGCCGCTGCAGATGTCAAGGGTGACGAGCAGAGGAGCCATCGCGACCAGCCCCGCCCCCGCGACGGCCCGAACGAAGATCCTGCGCGAATACTGACTGCAGTACATCGCCGTGGCCGCCAACGTACTGATGACCAGGATCGCCAGGAAGCCGAAGAACTCCACTTGGGCGGCGGCCATCGACGAGGCGATCTCCTTGTCGGTGCGCCGTGTGTCGTAAACCAGGGTAGCGACATCAGATACAGATGATCGCAGCGCTGGGGCCCGGTCCAAGGTGCGTCGGACGTCCTGATCCCGAAAGAGCAAACCATCCCCGGTCAGCGCGAAGTCCGGTCCTGGCACGAGGGCACGCGGATAGACGAGCACCACCGGCGAGACTGCCCTGCGCAAGCCGGCGCCATCGCGCCCCATGAGGACCTGACCGCTCGGGACTTCGACCACATCCACTGGGACACGCTGTGTGTCCCAACCGGGCACCGTGCCCAGGTTCCCTGCTGCAAAGACGGTCGCAGCGTATTCTTCGACATCTCTGCGTGACTTGCTGGGTAGGCCCTTCGGGACCAGGACGGTCATGGCCCGGGGGTTCAAATCCTTGTCAGGATCCAAGAGCCGCCCGTCTTCCAGCATGATCTTGGAGACGCGCAGGAGTGCCGGACTTGCTTCCAAAAGATAACGAACTCCCTCCGTACTCACGTCCAATGGAGATCCTGCGTCACTGCTGACGAAGAACATCGGCGTCACATTGGCCATCAGCAACGATCCGTCTTGGTATAGCGGTTGAATCTGTGATCCGATGGTATTCGCGATCTGCGGATTGTCCGATGCCCCTGCGTTGACTCCATAGCGGCTTGCCGCGACCAAGGGCCCCGGATCAGAAAGGACGGCGCTCAATTCTCGGCGTTGAGCCACACTCACTGACAACGTCGTCACGATGCCAACGCACATGATCACGCTGATCCCCCGAATCACGTAGACCACGGGGATGGCAAGGACTGACACGGTACGTCCCTTGACGGCCTCGAGGACCGTCAACCGACTCAACAGAAACTGCGATGCACTGATCGCCGTCACGCACACAATGACCAAACCGAGGATGAAGACGAGCGCCAGCAAGGTTCCCGGAATCACGAACAGTGGAGGGATTTGGGTTGCTGCCACCCCCGAGGCTGCCAGGACCAAGCCGATTCCCAGCCCCACGATCGACCCAGACCATGCCAGACACTGGTTCATGGCGATGAGAGGCCGACTCTGCCCGTGCAGCACCTGAAGTCCGGCCCGGCGTCCGCTTCGCAGGGTGGCCCCTCCAGCCAACAGGAAGACCAGGAGTGCCGCAGCGACCATCGTGCGACTTCCCAGTGCCAGGGCCCGCCCCCGCCAGAAGGAGAAGTCGTTCCCGGCCTCAAGCTCGATGGCCCAGTTTTTTTGGAGGAAGTACTTCTGGGCTGCCTGCCCCGCTTCCAATGAGCGATCTCCCATGAAGGCCAAATAGGCCACACCCGGCTCGAATTTCTCGATGATCGTGGGATGCTGCTCCAGATCGACTGCACGCATCTGGCAGGGATTGCGCAGGCAGGGATAACCCTGCACTGTCCACTTGGAGAATTCTGAACCTTGGCGAGCTGGAACGCCCGCCACCACGCCCTGCATGTCCGCGGAGGGGCTGCCAGCCACCACGACATCCACATCGTAGGCAGCAGCCCAGTGCCGCATCTCTTCGAGCGGATAGGAAGTACCCACCAGCTCGGGGGGTCGGGCAGCGGCGTTCCATGTCGTGACATCCACTCCAAGGAGAGGGTCGCGGCTGGCATTCCACACGACGGCGCACGCCAAGTAGATGGCGATCAGCGCCGACAGGACCGCAGTAAACCGTCTCATCCCAACCTTTTCCAGGAGATCCCCACTGGGCCGCCACGGGGTCTCATCACTGAGGGAACCGGCTCAATGGAAAGGGTTCAATTATCACTCTGCTACGGGGGTCACCCATACACATTGCGGTGACCCCCGCAGTCATTCTGCACATCGAGCCCGAGGATCGACACCAGTGGCGTGCTGCAAGGCGCGCCCCCCATCCGAGTCAACACTTTCGGTAGAACGACTCCCTTGCACTCGTCACGTCCGCCAAGGACGACTTCGCCCACGTCTCGGTCGAGGGGCCCATGCACTTGGACTGGTGAGTCCTGTGAACCCCAGCCTTTGTATTTCCTGCCGTGGACGAGCCATGGTTCACGCTATGGTGTTTGTAGTTCGACCACACCGAAGTTCCTGCCACGCCATGATCCCAAAAGGACTTGCAGTTGCGGCCGAGCCAGTTGCAGTCACCCGATACGGTGACTGCTGCTGCGGGACCAACCGCAGTGGCCCCCATTGAGAGCGCGACGATGACGGCTCGCGCCAGACCCCTCTTCAGATTCATGGTATTCCCTTCCCTGGTTGGAAAACACGGCGGACGCGGTGTGTTGGTGACAGTACAGGGGGGGTGAGCAGCGTCAACCGATGGCTGGCCTCCGGGCGAGGGGGGACTCGACCAAGCCGCTGATGTCGTGGTGTTCCTGCGCTGGCCGGCCAACACATGGCTAGGGTTCGCCGGCATGCTGCAGGGTGACGTGTTCACCACCGACCTGATCGAGACCTGGGTCGACATCAAGCGCGCCGAGATCGACGAGCTGCGCCAGCGGGTGCACCCCTACGAGTTCGACCTGTACTTCGCCATCTGAGGCACTGCAGGACTCGCAGTACGACGACTGGGGCCGGTCACCGTGTGGTGACCGGCCCCAGTCGTGTCCCTGCGGGCGGTGGCTGGCGTGCCCGGGGGCCTCTCGCTGGCTAGCCCAGGATCTCGCCGGAGGAGCCGCGCACGGCGAGCTCGGGGAAGGGCCCGATCTGGCTGGTGGGCTCGCCGTCCTCCAGCAGGTTGACCAGCGATCGGGCGGCCAAGGCACCGATCTGCTCGGTGTGGCGGCGCAGGGCGCTGATTCCGGGGCGCATCATGCGCAGCGCCGGCGAGTCCTCGAAGCTGGCGATGCACACGTCCGTGCCCACCGTCAGGCCGGCATCGGTGCAGGCGGTGAAGCCGCCGACGGTCATCAGCTCGTTGTCGTAGAGCAGGGCGGTGGGTGCATTGCCGGAGCGGACCAGCCGTTCGCTGGCGTCCATGCCGGTCAACTCGTCGCCGGTGACGACGTGGACCACCTGGGGGATCATGCCGTGGTGACGTGCCCGCGCCTTGAAGGCCTCGGCCCGCCATGAGACGTACTGGAGCTCGGGCGGCCCGGTCACATAGGCGGTGCGCTGGTGGCCGCGCGCGGCGAAGTGGTCAACCAACAACTGTGTGGTGCCCACCTCCTCGACGCCGACGGTGCTGATCTTCTCGGCCACCGGCCCGCCGATGGTGACCCCGGGCATGCCGATCTCGGTGAGGACCCGGGCGCGGGAGTCATCGATGGTGGGGCGCAGCAGCACGACCCCGTCGACGCGACGCTCGGCCCACCAGGTGCGCAGTGTGCGCTCCTCGGCCTCGATCGAGGGCACCACCTGCAGCACGATCGAGAGGTGGTTCTTGTCGAGTTCGCGCTGCATGCCGGCCATGAAACGCATGATGAAGGCCTCGGCATGGTCGTCCCCGACGCCGCGCTGCAGGGTGAGGCCGAAGGAGCCGACCCTCTTGCCAGACAGCGCTGCCGCCGCCGCGCTGCGGGTCCAGCCCAGCTCGACGGCCACCTGCTTGATGCGCTCCCGCGTGGACTCCGAGACCCCGGGGCGATCATTGAGGGCGAAGGAGACGGCTCCCGGCGAGACCCCCGCCTCGCGCGCGATGTCCTTGATGGTTACTCGCTTCACCCAATCGACTATTACGGTTTATCACCCAGGCTTCAACCGCTCGATCCCATCCGAGACGGGATCGGGGAGAAGATCACCCCGAACTATCACCCCTGCGGCCTTGTGCGAGACTGACGGGGAGCGCCAGCGGCAGTGAGGTGAGAATGACAAGCCCAACCACGAGTGACGACGGCCCGCCTGCCCCGGACTGCAGCCAGCCGGTCTACCTGAGCGGGCTGGACCTGCACGGCCGCCGGGTCCTGGTCGTGGGCGCCGGCCGTGTCGCCAGCCGCCGCATCCCCCGCCTCCTCGAGGCCGGCGCCCTGGTCGAGGTAGTCGCTCCGCAGGCCTCCGAGCACGTCGAGGCCCTGGCTCGGCAAGGACGCCTGGCGTGGCACCAGCGGTGCGCCACGGCCCAGGACATCGACGGCGCCTGGTACGTCATGGTGGCCACCGCGGATCCCGAGGCCAACGAGGCCATCTCTGCAGCAGCCCAGCGGGCGCGGATCTTCTGTGTGCGGGCCGACCTCGCCTCCCGCGGGACCGCATGGACCCCGGCCACCACACGGATCGGGGATTTCACCGTCGGCGTGGTGGGCAATCGTGACCCCCACGGCTCGATGGAACTGCGTCGACGCATCGTCGAGGCGCTGGCCGAGACGCCCCCGGATGCCGACTGATCCCCGAAAGATGCAAGACTGGACCACACAACTACACAGCCCGTGACGGGTGCGAGGAAGCCGGACGAGCCGGCACGGTCGCGCCACTGTGTCCGAGACCCAGGTCTCGGGAGTCAGGAACTCCCCCGTCATGGCAGTCACTCAACCGAGACGCGTCATCTCGAGAAAGTTGCCTCCCATGCACATCGCCGAGGGATTCCTGTCCCCCATGCAGTGCGCCGCCTGGTATGCGGTGAGCGCACCCTTCGTCATCCACGGCGCCCGCGCCGTGATCGCCCAGAGTCGCCGGAGTCCGGAGAACCGCATGCTGCTGGCTGCGGCCGGCGCCTTCACCTTCGTCCTGTCGGCCATCAAGCTGCCATCGGTCTCCGGCAGCTCCTCCCACCCCACCGGCACCGGCCTGGGCGCGGTGCTCTTCCGTCCGCCGGTGATGGCCTTCCTCGGCACGGTCGTCCTGCTCTTCCAGGCCCTCCTGCTGGCCCACGGCGGGATCACGACGCTGGGGGCCAATGTCTTCTCCATGGCGGTCGTCGGACCCTGGGTCGGCTACAGCGCCTTCCTGCTGACCCGCCAGCTGGGCGCCAGCTCCGCGGTCGCCGTCTTCATGGCGATGTTCTTCGCCGACATGGCCACGTACTGCACCACCTCACTGCAGCTGGCCCTGGCCTACCCGGACCCGTCCTCCGGGATCGCCGGTGCCCTGGGCAAGTTCCTGGGGGTCTTCGCCATCACCCAGGTCCCCCTGGCCGTCATGGAGGGTCTGCTGGGAGTGGTCATCTTCGGCTTCCTCGGCCGCGTCGCCCCGCAGGACCTCGCCCGACTCGGCATCCGGACCACCACCTCGAAGGAGCTGCAGCATGCCTGAGAGCCCCCGCCGCAAGCCCTGGGTCACGCCGCTGCTGCTGGCTGCCGTCGTGGCCATCTTCGCCCTGAGCATGGCGCTGGCGCCGCGTCCGGCTGGCGACGGCCAGGAGGCCTTCGCCGGCACCGATTCCGTGGTCACCGAGATGCTCGCGGACAACGGAGTCATCCCTTGGTTCGAACCGCTCTTCGAGCCCGGCAGCGGGGAGGTCGAGTCGGGCCTGTTCGCCCTGCAGGCCGGGCTGGGAGGTGGTCTGCTCGGCTACGCGCTCGGCAACCTGCGCGGACGCCACCAGCAGCGCCGGGAGGACCAGAACGCCGCGGCCAGCCGGGAGCCGGCTGCCTGATGCACATCCCCGTCATCGACGACGCCGCCTGGGCCAGCCCCTGGCGGCGTCGTCCCGTCGGCACCAAGATGGCGCTCAGCCTGGCGCTGGTGCTCACCGCCCTGGTCGGCCCGGTCTGGCCGACGGTCCCCCTCGTGGCGCTGACCAGCCTCGCACTGCTGCTGGGGCCGGCCCGGATCAGGGCGAGCGCACTGGCCAGGGTCCTGGCCGCACCCCTGCTGTTCATCGCGTCGGGGGCGGTGACGGTGGCGGTCGGCCTGGGCGCTCCGCCGACGAGCACGACAGTGCTGTGGCGGTGGGGACTGGTGTCGGTGAGCCGAGAGTCGCTCACCCAGTCCGTCGGGTTGCTGGGGCATGGTATTGCCGGAACACTGGCCCTCATGGTGCTGGCCACCACCACCCCGATGGTGGACCTGGTGACGTGGGCCCGACGCTGCCGGGTGCCCGACCCGCTGCTCGAGGTCGCCTCGCTCGTCTACCGCCTGTGCTGGGTGCTGCTGGCCACGGTGGAGGCCATGCACGAGGCGCAGCAGGCCCGTCTGGGCGGCTGCGCCCCCCTGCGCCGCCGGCTCAGGACGACCGGAGAGACGATCGGGCAGGTGATGGTGCGCTCCTGGGACCACGCCCGTCGACTGGAGGACGGGATGGCCGGACGCGGTTACGAGGACTCGCTCACCACCCTGGCCGTCGAACCAGCCCGGACCCGCCCCTTCACCGCCGCCGTCGCGGTGCTGCTGGCCGTCCTGTGGGCCCTGCTGTGGCTGGTGACCCGTGGCTGAGCACGAACCGCTGCTGGCGGCCGAGTCCGTCTCGGCCCGCTTCGACGACCACCCCGTCCTCACCGGCGCCAGCATCACCCTGCCACGGGGCAGCCGCACCGCCCTGCTGGGCGCCAATGGCTCGGGCAAGACGACCCTGCTGCGCTGCCTGTCGGGAGCGCACCGCCCCGACCAGGGGCAAGTGCTGCTGGCAGGGCGTGCACTGCGACACGATCGCACGGGCCTGCGGGAGCACCGCCGCCGGGTCCAGCTGGTGCTGCAGGACCCCGACGACCAGCTCTTCAGCGCCGACGTGGCCCAGGACGTCTCCTTCGGGCCGATGAACCTGGGGCTGGCCGAGGCCGAGGTGCGCTCCCGCGTCGCCGAGGCACTCGACCTGCTTGCCGTCACCCACCTGGCCGCCAGGCCCACCCACCAGCTGTCCTATGGGGAGCGCAAACGGGTGGCGACGGCCGGGGCGGTGGCGATGCGGCCCCAGGTGCTGCTGCTCGACGAGCCCACAGCCGGCCTCGACCCTGCGGGGGTCCACGAGATGCTGGCCGCCCTGGAAAGGCTGCGCGGCGAGGGCGCCACGGTGGTGCTGGCCACGCACGACGTCGACCTCGCGCTGGCCTGGGCCGACGAGGCGGCCGTGGTGGCCGACGGCCGGGTGCGCCAGGGCCCCGTCGCGGAACTGCTCGACGATTCCGAACTGCTGGTCCGCGCCCGGCTGCACCGGCCCTGGCCGCTGGAGCTGGCGGCCCGGCTCGGGCTGCCCGGCCGCCCCCGCCATCTGGACGAGATGGCCGCACTGCTGCAACGATCCGCACAGAACCCAACCGAGGAAGCACCATGACGTCTTCAGCCCCATCCGGCACCCTTGCCCCACTCGAGCCCGGGACGGTCACCCTGGTGGGCGGTGGGCCCGGCGATCCGGGGCTGGTCACCGTCGCGGGCCTCGCGGCGCTGCGCCAGGCCGATGTGGTGCTGGTCGACCACCTGGCTCCCCAGGACAGCCTGGCCGAGGTGAGCGAGTCCTGCGAGGTGGTCTGGGTGGGCAAGCTGCCACGCGGCGAGTTCGTGCCCCAGGAGCGGATCAACGAGCTGCTGGTCGAGCACGCCCGGGCCGGACGCCGCGTGGTCCGCTTCAAGGGAGGCGACAACTTCGTCTTCGGCCGGGGCGGCGAGGAGTGGCAGGCCTGCGCGGCGGCAGGGGTGGCGGTGCGCGTGGTGCCCGGCGTCACCTCCAGCGTCGCAGCCCCAGCCCTGGCGGGGATCCCGGTGACCCACCGCAGCCTGGTGCAGGGCTTCACGGTCGTCAGCGGCCATGTGCCGCCGGGTGACGAGCGTTCCAGCCTCGACTGGCAGGCGCTGGCCCGTACCCGCACCACGCTGGTGGTGCTGATGGGGGTGAAGTACCTGCCCGAGATCATCGAGGCACTGGTGTCAGGCGGCCTCGATTTCCGGACGCCGGCTGCGGTGGTCGCCAGCGCGGGCACCCCCGGGATGCGCACCATCCGGGGGCAGCTGGACGGGATCGTCGCCCTGGCCGCGGACGTGCGCCCCCCGGCGGTGACGGTGATCGGTGAGGTCGCCGGCCTGGAACTGGACGCCGTCGAGGCCTGAGGGGGCGTGCCCGGTCGAGACAGCCCCTGCTCCACTGCCCCGGCCGGCCCGGTCACCCCGCCTGGGGAAGCTCGACCTCCCCGAGCCAGGCCTCCAGCCCGTCGCTTCGTCCTGCCCAGCGGGCCGCGGCGCTGCTCTGCTCGTGCTCGCTGAGCAGCACGTCCCGGAAGGCCCTCTCGATCCGCCCCCGGGTCTCCTGGCAGGTGCCGGTGACCACCAGGCGGGTGCGACGCTCCTGCTCGCACCAGTGGCCCACCTCGCCGATGCTGAGCTGTCCGCCCGAGCCGTCCCAGACGCACACGGCATCGGGGCGTGAGGGCAGCCAGAAGCAGCCGCGGGCCCGCACCGGTCCACTGCCCAGCAGTTCCACCTGGTCGAGCAGCCGTTGGGGATGGAAGGCGCGGGTGCTGTCGAGGACCACGGTCCACACCCCATCACGCTCCTCGTGGCAGCGCACGCGCCGCCGGGAGGGGGCCAGGCGCGCATCGAGTGCCTCGACATCATGGTTCCCGGCCAGCAGTGCCCCCACGT
The DNA here is from genome assembly GCF_054783495.1 of Luteococcus sediminum. Classification (NCBI taxonomy): domain Bacteria; kingdom Bacillati; phylum Actinomycetota; class Actinomycetes; order Propionibacteriales; family Propionibacteriaceae; genus Luteococcus; species Luteococcus sediminum. The sequence goes on from NZ_BAAGQL010000013.1 coordinate 189,828, forward strand.
CGAGCCGATGCAGCCCCGTGACGCGGTGCACCTCGGGAGGCAGGACGTGCTCCAGCAGGGAGCTGGCCTGCGGCTGGGCGTGGTCGAGGGTGACGACCGTGTCGGCGGCGTCGAGCTGGGCCGACAGTGCCTCACCCACCGCGCGCGCGTCGTGCTCGGACAGCGCCAGTCCGCGCTCGGCCAACAGGTGGCCGCCCAGCAGGTCGTCGACCAGCGTCTCGGGGTCGACGACGGCGAGGCTGTGCGCCAGCCGGGCCTGCAGGGCCTGCTGGTCGATGGCGTACTGCAGCTGCTGGGCCACCTGTTCGTTCGCGGCACCAACCGGCAGGGTCACCAGGGCACTCGACCACCGTCCCTGCTCCGCGACCCACTGCAGGGTGGGCACCAGGCCCTCGCGCGCCGTGCAGCTGAGGCAGCCGTGGTCGAGTTCGGTGAGGCTGGTGAAGACGACCCCGGTGATGTCGCTGACGGTGCAGCGCACCTCCTGCGGGCCGTCGGCGCCGGCGACGAGCTCGTGGCGCACCTCGACCCCGTCCCCGAGGTCACAGGCCAGGGCCAGGCTGGCGAGGTCGCGCACCGTCGGGTCGATGGTGGCCAGCAGCACCACGGCCAGCGGCCCGCGCCTCATCAGGCACCGCCGGGGCGTGCGTAACGACGGTGGAACTTCTCGATGCGGCCCTCGGTGTCGATCGTGCGGGAGCGCCCGGTCCAGAAGGGGTGGCTGGCGCTGGAGACCTGCACGTCGACGACCGGGTAGGTGCTGCCGTCGCTCCAGGTGATGGTGGGGGCGTCGTCACCCAGCTGGGCGACGATCGTCGAGCGGGTGAGCAGCTGGCTCCCGGCGGAGCGGTCCCGGAAGACGACGGGGCCGTAGGACGGATGGATCTCGGGCTTCATGGCTTCCTTCGTGGGCTGTCTTGACCTTTGTTTGGGAATGATTATCATTTTCTAGTCCACAGTCAAGGCGGGCCCTCGATGGCCCACAGACCAACCACACCCACCGACCAACCCAGGAGGAGAAGGATGCGCGCCAGATGCCAGGTGACCGGGAAGGGGCCCCTCCGGGCCAACCATGTCTCCCACTCCCACCGGCGAACGCCCCGGCGCCAGGAGCCGAACCTGCAGCACAAGAGCTTCTGGGTCCCCACCCTGGGGCGGCGGGTCCGGCTGCGCGTCAGCGCCAAGGGCCTGCGCGTGATCGACGCCCGAGGCATCGACGCCGTGGTCGGCCAGATGCTCAACGAGGGCCAGAAGATCTGACCCCCACCCACACAGACAGGAGGAAGCGCATGGCCAAGAAGTCCGACGTGCGCCCCATCATCAAGCTCCGCAGCACCACAGGAACCGGCTACACCTACGTCACCCGGAAGAACCGACGCAATGACCCCGACCGGCTCAGCCTGCGCAAGTTCGACCCGATCATCCGCCAGCACGTCGAGTTCAAGGAGACCCGCTGACATGGCCAAGAAGTCCAAGATCGCCAAGGACGCCCAGCGTCGCGTCCTCGTGGAACGGTATGCCGAGCGTCGCGCCGAGCTGAAGGCGACGATCGCCAACGCCACCGCCAGCCACGACGAGAAGGCGGCCGCCCGACGGGCCCTGGCCCGGCTCCCCCGGGACTCCTCCCCCGTGCGGCTGCGCAACCGCGATGCCGTCGACGGGCGCCCGCGCGGCTTCCTGCGCAAGGCGGGCATCAGCCGTGTGCGCTTCCGGGAGATGGCGCATGCCGGCGAGCTTCCCGGCATCACGAAGTCGAGCTGGTGATCGCCATGGCCGTCCCCAAGCGCAAGATCTCCCGCGCCAACACCCGCCACCGCCGCGCCCAGTGGAGGGCGAGCGTTCCCGAACTCGTCGAGGTCCGAGTCGACGGCCGCACCGTCCAGGTGCCGCGACGCCTCGTGGCCGCCGCCCACCGAGGACTCGTCGACCCCGACCGGCTCCGCTGACCCGGCGGAGCCGGCCCACCGCCAACCACCACAGGAGAAACCATGACCCATTGCGAGCTCGTCGCCGACATCGCCCAGCACACCGGGCAGAGTGCCGCCGAGGTGGGCCGCATCCTGGCCTGCCTGGCCGATCGCGTCACCGCACACCTCAAGGAGGGCACGAAGGTGCAGGTCAACGGGCTGTTCGTCGCCGAGGCCGCCCCCCGCGAGGAACGACCCGGACGCAATCCCCGCACCGGCGAGCCGATCACGATCCCCGCCCACCGGGCCGTGCGGATCACCGCCTCGTCCACCCTCAGGAGGGCCGTTCGCGCCTGATCCGGGCAGTCCGGCAGCCCCGCTGCCCGAAGCAGACATCGCTGGCCACACAGGCGGAAGCAGACCAGGACCCGTCCTTGGAAAAAGGAGCGGATACTGGTCGCCAGCACCAACAGCTCGGGGTATCTTCAGGGCATTCGTGCCACCGACGGCACGTGGAACTGCACAACTCCGGCAGAAGGCACAACCATGGCAGAAGACACCGCCAGGCGGATCATCGAGGAGGTGGGCGGCGCCGAGAACGTCGCCAGCCTCACCCACTGCGCCACTCGACTCCGCTTCGAACTCCACGACTCCAGCAAGGTCGACACGGCCCGCATGGAACAGATCCCCGGCGTGATGGGCGCAGTCCCGCAGTCAGGCAACCGCTACCAGGTCGTCATGGGCGGCGCCGTCGCCAACGCCTACAGCGACATCATGCAGCTGCCCGAGATGGGCAAGGCAGGCTCTGCCAGCGATGACGACATCAAGGCCGCCGCCCGCGCCGGCGGCGTGCGCGGCAAGAGCGCCGGCGTCGACGCCTTCTTCGAGTTCCTCAGCGACTCCTTCCGCCCGATCCTGGGCGTGCTGCTCGGCGCCTCGCTGATCATCGCCTTCACCGCCGTGCTCGACGCCCTCAAGATCGTCGACTTCCGCGCCGCCGACAAGCCGGCCAGCTGGCTCTTCGTCGACGCGATGTGGAAGAGCGTCTTCTTCTTCCTGCCGATCATGGTGGCCTACAACGGCGCCAAGAAGCTCAAGGTGGACCCGTGGATCGGCGGCGCCATCATGCTCGCGCTGATGACCCCCGAATACCGCCAGGGCCTCTACAACGCCGCCAACACCGTGTGCACCAAGAACCCAACGCTGGGCACCGAGAGCTGCGTGGCGCGGGTCTTCGGCATTCCCCTGCAGCTCAACGACTACAACGGCCAGGTCTTCGTGCCGCTGCTGATGGTCGCCGTGCTGGCCGTGCTCTACCGCTTCCTGCAGAAGATCTTCCCGGCCAACCTGCAGATGGTCTTCGTGCCCTTCTTCTGCCTGCTGATCATGATCCCGCTGACCGCCTTCCTGCTCGGCCCGATCGGCGTCTGGCTCGGCACCGCGATCGGTGGCGGACTGGCGTGGATGAACACCAATGCGCCCTTCATCTTCGCCATCGCGATCCCGATGATCTACCCCTTCCTGGTCCCGCTGGGCCTGCACTGGCCGCTCAACGCCCTCATGCTGATCAACATCCAGGCGCTGGGCTATGACTTCATCCAGGGCCCCATGGGCGCCTGGAACTTCGCCTGCTTCGGCGCCACCGCCGGCGTGCTGGTGCTCGCCATGCGCGACAAGGACGTGGTGATGCGTCAGACCGCCTCGGGCGCGCTGGCGGCCGGCCTGCTGGGCGGCATCTCCGAGCCCTCCCTCTACGGCATCCACCTGCGCTTCAAGCGCATCTACCCCTCGATGCTGATCGGCTGCTTCGTCGGCGGCCTCGTGATCGCCGTCGGCGGACTGCTCGGCATGGCCGACGACGGCATCCGCACCAATGCCTTCGTCTTCACCTCCCTGCTGACCATCCCGGTCTTCAACCCGATGCTGCTCTACGTGATCGCCATTCTCGCGGCCTTCTTCACCGCCATGGCCCTGGTGGTCGTGCGCGGCTACCAGACCAAGGAGGAGCGCGCCGAGGCCCGTGCCCTGCGCGAGGCCGGCGCCTCCGACCCCCTGGCCGCCGCCTCGGGACTGGAGGCCGCCCCCGCACTGGCCACCGCCGGTGCCGGTGCCGGTGCCACCGCCGCCACCGTGACCTCGCCTGAGGCCGTCGCCCCGGCCGCTGGCACTGCCAGCACCGAGGGTGTTGCGGCCGCCGGCCAGTCCGCGCCGGCCAAGCAGCCGAAGCCCGCGATGGTGCCCGGCACCGTCACCGAGGTGGGCGCTCCCCTGGCAGGCCGCGTCATGCCGCTGTCCGAGGTGCCGGATCCCGTCTTCAGCAAGGGCATCGTCGGCCTGGGCGTCGGCATCGACCCGAGCGGTGACACCGTCGTCGCTCCCGCTGCCGGCACCGTGATCGTCGCCCAGAAGACCGGACATGCCTTCGGTCTGCGCCTGGACAGCGGCGTCGAGCTGCTGGTCCACGTCGGCATCGACACCGTCAACCTCGAGGGTCGCGGCTTCGACGTGAAGGCCGCCAAGGGCGACCGTGTGGAGGCCGGGACCCCGCTGGTCACCTTCGACCGCTCCGTCATCGAGGAGGCCGGCTACTCGCTGGTCACCCCCGTGCTGGTGACCAACCACAAGAAGTTCGGCGAGGTGGCCCAGGCCGCCGACGGACAGGTCCAGGTGGGCGACCTGGTGCTGCGCACCACCGCCAAGCCGGCCCAGTGACCCACCGGGGCAACTGAACCGCAGCAAGGACCCGCGACGGCGGGGTGGGAGTCGAGCTCCCGCCCCGCCGTCGTGCATGCCACGTCACAGGAACGGTGTGACGGGCGGCGCCGGGCCCGGCGCTCAGTCGCTCGGGGGTCGGTCCATCCGATCCAGCTCGCGCACCAGCTTGAGGCTGAGCGAGCGAAGCTGCTCGACGTCGGCCTCGTCCCAGCCATCCAGGGCCCGCTCCACCACGCACTGCCGATGCCGGCGCACCGTGCGCAGCAGGGCCTCCCCCTTCCCGGAGAGGCGGGCGCACTGGATCCGGCGGTCGTCGGGAAGGGTTTGTTTCTCCACCAGCCCCAGCTGGGCCAACCGGCTGATGCGGCGCGAGGCCGTCGAGAGCTCGAGGCAGTGGGCCTCGGCCAGCTCCCCGATGCTGAGGGTACGTCCCTCCAGCTGGAAGAGCAGGTCGAGCTGGCCGCTTTCGAGCTGGGATACGGAACGACGTTCACGCCTGCGGGTGCGCAGCACGGCGCTGACCACCTCGCTGATCGCATGACTGACGTCAGGCCGGTCACCGACTCCCGGTGTGGGGCAGGAAGTTGTCACCCGCCCCATTGTGGGTCTTCACCCTTCACACACCAAACAGTTGATCGTTCAGGTACGCAGTGTTCGCCACAAGCGGTGCGGCACCAGGTGCGCCAGTGCCATGGCTGGGCCGAAGAGCGACGGGACGTGCACGACGTCCTTGCCCCGCTCCAGGGCCCCCACCGCCGCCTGGGCCACCTCCTCGGCCTCGACGGTGAAGGCGACCGGATCATTGCCGGCGATCATCCCGGTCGCGACGGCCCCGGGCCGCACCACCAGTACCCGCACCCCACTGCCGGCCAGGGCAACACCGAGGTTCAGGTAGAAGGCATCCATGGCGGACTTGCTGGCGCCGTAGACGAAGTTCGAGCGGCGCACCCGCACCCCGGCCACCGAGCTGAGGGCCACGATCGCACCCCGGCCCTGACGACGCATGGCCGCGGCCAGCGCGACGCCCACCCCCACCGCCGCGGTGGAGTTCACCGTCACCAGGCGTTGCGCGGCTACCACGTCGGTCCACGCCTGTTCCTGGTCGCCCAGGATCCCGAAGGCCACCACGGCATGGCTCACCTCGTGGCGGGCGAAGACCTCGTCGACCAGTGCCTCGTGGGAGCCCAGCGCCTCGGCGTCGAAGTCGACGGTCTCCACCGTGGCAGCCCCGGCGGCCCGCAGCCGATCCGCCACGGCGGCCTCCTCCGCGTCGGCCCCGGGCCGCGGGCGGCGCGCCAGCACCACGTCGGAGCCCGAATGCTCGGCCAGCAGCTCCTCCACGATGGCCAGGCCGATCCCGGACCGACCCCCCAGCAACAACACCGTACTCATGGCTGTCCTCCCCAGAAGAGCTTGTCGACCACCTGGCTGGCATGGCGGGTGGTGCGGCCGTAGTCGTCGAGCAGCATCGAGGCCTGCCCCTTGCGATAGCCCAGCAGGCCGGCGACGGCCGCGACCTCGCGCACGTCGCCCGAGATCTGGTCCTGGGCCCTGCCCCGCACCAGCAGGATCTTGTTGCGCAGCCGGCTGGCCAGGCGCCACGCCTGCTCCAGCGCCACCGCCTCCTCGGCGCTGACCAGTCCTTCCTCGACGCACGCCCTCAGCGCCGCCAGGGTGGAGGTGACGCGCAGAGAGGGCAGCCGGTGGGCGTGCTGCAGCTGCATCAGCTGTACCGTCCACTCCACGTCGGCCAGCCCGCCCGGCCCCATCTTGGTGTTGCGCCTGGGGTCGGTGCCCCGGGGGATCCGCTCGACCTCCATCCGGGCCTTCATGGAACGGATCTCGGTCAGCTGGGAGCGCTGCAGGCCGCCCTCGGGCCAGCGCAGCGGCGCGACCACCTGCAGCAGGGCATCGGTCAGCTCCCGCGAGCCGGCCCCGTGTGAGGCGCGCACCATCGCCTGGGACTCCCAGGTGGAGGCCCACCGCTGGTAGTAGGCGGTGCAGCTGGCCAGGCTGCGCACCATCGGGCCGTTCTTGCCCTCGGGGCGCAGGTCCGGGTCGATCTCGAGTGCCGGGTCGGGGCCGCGCTGGGAGAGCATCCTGCGCACGGCCCCCACCAGGGCGGTGGCCTTCTTCGTCGCGTCCGGGTCGTCGCTGTCGGCCATCACGAAGATGGCATCGCAGTCACTGCCCAGGCCCATCTCCCGGCCACCCCAGCGGCCCATCGCCAGCACGCCGACCTCGGGGGCCTCGATGCTTCGACGGGCCACCTCCAGGGCGGCGTCGATGGTGGCCCCGGCCAGGTCGGACAGGCCCGCGCCGAGTTCGTCGAGGCCGATGATGTCGAGCAGGTCCCCGGCCACCATCCGGAACAGTTCGGTGCGTCGGATGGCGCGCACCGCGGCGATGGCCTCGTCCTCGTGCTCGTGGCGACGCAGGGCCGTGGTCATGGCCGCCAGCACCTCCTCGCGGGTGCGGGGGCGCAGGTCCTTGTCGTGGGCCAGGATCCGCACCCCCTCGGGGGCGCGCAGCAGCAGGTCGACGGCCATCCGGCTCGACGACAGCAGCCGGGCCAGTCGTTCGGCCATGTCGGCCTCGTCGCGCATCGCCCGCAGGTACCAGGGGCTGGAGCCCAGCGATTCGGAGACCTTGCGGAAGCTGAGCAGGCCGTGGTCGGGATTGGGCCCCTGGGCGATCCAGCCGAGCATGGCCGGCATCAGCTGCCGCTGGATCTCCACCGCGCGGGTGCTGCCGGTGGTCAGCGCCTCCATGTGCCGCAGGGCAGCGGCCGGGTCGCTGAAGCCCAGTACCTTGAGCCGGTCGCCGGCCTGTTCGGGGGTCAGGCGCAGCTCGTCGCCGTGCAGGCGGGTGACCGCCGCGAGCAGGGGCGAGTAGAAGACGCGCTCGTGCAGGCGCATCACGCGACGGCTGGTGGAGCGCCAGGCCTTGAGCAGCCCCTCGGCCCCGCCGTCCACGTGGAGGCTGCGCGCCAGCGTCCGCAGTTCCTCCTCGTCGGTGGGCAGCAGGTGCGTGCGCCGCAGCTTGAGCAGCTGCACCCGGTGCTCCAGGGCCCGCTGGAAGCGGTAGGCCTCGTCCAGCTCGGCCCCGTCGCCCCGTCCGATGTAGCCGTGGGCCACCAGCCTGCCGAGCGAGCCAAGGGTGTCGCGGGTGCGCAGCCGGTCGTCGCTGCGCCCGTGCACCAGCTGCAGCAGCTGGACGGAGAACTCCACGTCGCGCAGGCCGCCGGAACCCAGCTTGATCTCACGGTCGGCCTGGTCGGCGGGCAGCAGGCTGATCACGCGCTGGCGCATGGCCTGGGTCTCGGACAGGAAGTTCTCGCGCTCGGCGGCCTGCCAGACCAGGGGCTGGACGATGTCGACGAAGCCCTGCGCCACGTCCAGGTCTCCGGCCATCGGCCGGGCCTTGAGCATGGCCTGGAACTCCCAGTTCTTGGCCCACTTGTCGTAGTAGGCGCGCATCGAGTCAAGGCTGCGCACCAGGGGCCCGGACTTGCCGTCGGGCCGCAGGTTGGCGTCGACCTGCCAGATGGAGCCTGCCGCGGAGTGGGCCGAGCAGATCTGGGCCACCTTGGCGGCCAGCCGGCCGGCGGTCTCGACGGCCTGCGCTGCGGAGGTCTGGTCATCGGCGGGCTCGGCGACGTGGATGACGTCGACATCGCTGATGTAGTTGAGCTCTTGGGCGCCGCACTTGCCCATCGCGACGATCCCGAGCCGGGTGTGCTCGTGCCCGGGCACCTGGGAGCGGGCGATGGCCAGGGCTCCCTCCACCAGGGCGTCGGCCAGGTCGGCGAGTTCCGCTGCCACCTCGTCGACCATTGCGGTGGGTTCGGCACTGTCGAGGTCGCGGGCGGCGATGCGTACCAGGTGGCGACGGTTGGCCATCCGCAGGTGGTTGGCCGCTTCCGGATCTGCTGCCACCAGCAGCACGCCCTGCGGCTCGGCGCCGATCGCACCGAGCACCTGCTCGCGGATCTCCTCGCGGCTCCAGCGCCGCGGGACGGGCAGCAGCTCCTCCAGCACCTCGGGGTGGCGCGCCAGGTGCTGGTTGAGGGCCTGGGAGCCGCCCAGCAGGCTGAACAGACGGCCGCGTGCCGCGGAATCGTCGAGCACGATCCGCAGCAATTGTGGTGCGGCCTCGTCGACGCGGTCCAGGCCGGTCAGCGCCAGGCCCGGGTCGGCCACCCGGCCCAGCTCGGGCAACCAGGCCGCCAGCTCGGTGCTGGCGATGGTGCGGCGTGCGACGAGCTCGGCCAGGTCCCGCTCGGCGCGGTCCACCTCCACGAATCCTCGGCGGGCGAGTTCGCCGGCGCTGGTCACCAGTCTCATCGTGGTCTCCTCGCTGGGTGGGTCTGCAGGCAATGGTGCGAGACTATTGCACCTGCCGGTTCGTCTGGTCGTCATGCCCCGGTCACCGGCTGGAAACCCTGCCCCCCTTGGATTGGAGCATGAGCATCATGGCCTCTCGCACCGACCGCGCCCTGCGCACCACCAGTGAGCTGCTGGTGGCGCAATGCCGGGTGCTGGCCACCAGCAGCTCGCTGCCGGCCACGGGGCACTCCCGTCTGGTGGTGCTGGTCGACGGCCTGCTGGAGGCGCTCGACAAGCCCAGCAATGCCCGCAACCAGTCCTGGTCGGCCCTGCTGGCGAAGCGGGAGGTCACGGCCACCGCCCGCCAGGAGCTGGCCACCGAGCTTCGCACCACCACCCAGCCCGAGGTCCTGCAACGCCTGGCGGCCTCGCGCACGGCCACGCTGGAATCGGCACTGGCCGGGACGGTGCCGATGAGCGTGCACACCGACGACGGGATCTCGCACCTCAACGACCTGCTGCGTGCCGTCCTGGTGGAACTGGTGGTACTGGCCGACATGCACGGTCCCGGGCTGGTGCAGCCCGCCGCACTGCGGGCCTGCGTGCGGGCCCTGTCCCAAGCGCTGGGGGAACGCTTCGCGGGGCAGACCATCGAGGTGCGCATCCCCCCGGCCAGCGCCGTACAGGTGGGCGCCTTCGGAGAGGGCCCCACCCACACCCGCGGCACACCTCCGAATGTGGTGGAGACCGACGAGATCACCTGGCTGCGGCTGGCCACCGGACTGACCTCACTGCCCGCCGCCCTCAACCGGGCCCGCGCCAACGCGTCCGGCTCACACCACCAGGCGCTGCAGCGGATGCTGCCGGTGGTCGACCTGAGCCGACTCGCCTGAGGCTCAGTCCTCGTCGAAGTCCCGGCGGACCACGCCGACGCCGCCCCAGAAGGCGGCCCCGGTGATGGTGACCAGTGGCGCGTCAGGTGCCAGGTCGGCCGGGTTGATCGAGCCCTCGGCTCCGAAGCCACCCATCAGCGGCAGGCCGTGCACCCGCACCCGGACGTCGGGCGGCACGATCACCTCGACGCCACCCATGATGGCGACCGCGATGATGGTGGTCTCGGCCTCGGTGAAGCTGGCCTCGCGCAGGTCGATGCTGACCCCGCCCATGATGGCGACGGCGGTGTGGGTCCCCGCGGCGGCCCATTCGCCGCTGCGCTCGGCGCCCGACATGATGGCGACCGTGGCCGGCACCCCGGCCGTTGCCCCGTGCCCGGTGCGAGCCGGCAGCCGACGCGTGGCGGGCACGGGCAGGCGCCCGGAGGCGATGCCCTGGTCCGCAGGGAGGTCGGCCAGCAGCGCGTCGAGATCGGTGTCATAGGTCGCCTGCCAGACGCGCTCGATGCGCGAGCCGAACTCGTCGACGTCCAGCCGCCCCTCCTGGAAGGCGTCAGCCAGCCGGTCGGCGGTGCGCTGTCGCTCCGCGTCACCGGCCCGCAGCGATGGCTGCGGACCTGGTGAGGTGCTCGGCGACGGGCCTGGTGAGCTGTCTGTCGCGGCGGGATCGCCCATGACGTCCATGGAACCGATGCTAACGAGGAGCCGGTCCACGAGGACTCACGGGTGGGGCATCACAGGCGCGGCAGCAGCGTGGCAAGCTCGTGCGGCGTCACCTGGCGACGGTAGTCGTCGAACTCTGCCCGCTTGTTGCGCAGGAAGAAGTCGAAGACGTGCTCGCCCAGCGTGCTGGCCACCAGTTCGGAGGACTCCATCTCGCGGATCGCGTCCTCCAGGTTGTGCGGCAGGGTCCGCACCCCCAGCGCCCGGCGCTCGCGCGGGGTGAGCTTGTTGACGTCGCCGTCGAGCTCGGCGGGCAGTTCCAGTTCCTGCTCGATGCCCGACAGCCCGGCCGCGAGGATCAGCGCGAAGGCCAGGTAGGGATTGGTGGCCGAGTCGGGCGAGCGCAGCTCGACGCGGGCACTGGAGGCCTTGTCCGGCTTGAACATCGGCACCCGCACCATCGCCGAGGAGTTGTTGCGGCCCCACGAGATGTAGGAGGGTGCCTCACCCTCGCCGGTCAGGCGCTTGTAGGAATTCACCCACTGGTTCGTGACCGCAGTGATCTCGGGCGCGTGGTGCAGCAGGCCGGCGACGAACTGCTTGCCGATACGGCTGAAGTGGTAGGCATCGGAGGCGTCGTAGAAGGCATTGCGGTCGCCCTCGAAGAGGCTGACGTGGGTGTGCATCCCGGAACCGGCGTGCTCGGTGAAGGGCTTGGGCATGAAGGATGCCTCGATGCCCTGGCTGACGGCCACCTCCTTCATCACCACCCGGAAGGTCATGATGTTGTCGGCCATCGTCAGCGCATCGGCATAGCGCAGGTCGATCTCGTGCTGGCCGGGAGCGCCTTCGTGGTGGCTGAACTCGACGCTGATGCCCATCCGCTCCAGCATGTCGATGGCATCGCGCCGGAAGTCGGTGCCGGCACCGAGGGTGGTGTGGTCGAAGTAGCCGCCATGGTCCAGCGGGGTGGGCTCGACGCCCGGGACGATCGGCGGCTTGAACAGGAAGAACTCGATCTCGGGGTGGGTGTAGAAGGTGAAGCCCATGTCCGAGGCCTTGTCCAGGGCCCGCTTGAGCACATGGCGTGGGTCGGCGAAGCTCGGCGACCCGTCGGGCAGCGAGATGTCACAGAACATGCGCGCAGTGTTGCTCTGGGTGCGCCACGGCAGCATCTGGAAGGTCGACGGATCGGGGTGGGCCACCATGTCCGACTCGTAGATGCGCGCATAGCCCTCGATGGCGGAGCCGTCGAAGCCGATCCCCTCGGCGAAGGCCCCCTCCAGCTCGGCGGGGCCGATGGCCACCGACTTCAGCGATCCCAGCACGTCGGTGAACCACAGCCGCACGAAGCGGACGTCGCGTTCCTCCATGGTGCGCAGTACGTACTCTGTCTGCCTGTCCATGGCCCCAGTCTGCCAAGAGCCATGTTTCAGGCGGGTTACAGGGTGCGGGCAGGTCTGCGGGAGCCGTCGGGGCACCGACCTAGACTCGAGGCATGTCGATGCCAGGATGGTACCCGGACCCCGCCGGCAACCAGGGGCACTTCCGCTACTGGGACGGGGCCTCCTGGTCTGCGCAGACCACCACCGATCCCGGCTCGACCCCCGCCCCGGCACCGGTCCAGCACACCGTCCAGGACGCCTCCGGCCGTACCGTCCAGGACGCCTCGGGCAGGGACCGTCGTGGCCTGCTGGCCGTCGTCGCCGCCCTGCTGGTGCTCGGCCTGCTGGTCTGGGCGCTGGTCGCGCGCGACAATGACGGCTTCCAGGCGGTACCGGAGGACACGAACTCCTCCTCTCCCAAGGGGCCGGTCTGGGACGAGACCTCTCCCCCGACCCCCGAACCGTCGGGGATCAGCGAGCCCGCCCCCACCGGTGGCGCGATGGTCGAGTGCCCCACCCAGGGCGGCGGGGTGCGTCCGGTGGATGGTGACCGTCTCACCGGCGGTGGGTTGTCCATCCCGGTCACCGAGGGGTGGAATGACGCGGCCAGCGACTTCTTCGTGCTGCCGTGGACCCACGACCTGCAAGGGCAGACCAAGACCATCTTCGATGCCGGCTCCACCCGCTGGTTCTCCGTGCAGGCCGTGGGCGCGGTCTCGGTGGCCGACGGCTTCGAGGAGCCGCGCAACAGTGCGCGGATGATGATGAGCTGCTTCGCCACCAGCGGCTACTACTCCGGCTTCGTCGCCCGCAAGGACCTGCTCAGCGAGAAGGTCGACGTCGGGGGCAAGCCGGGCTGGCACCTGCGCAGCGAGGTCCGCGTCGACATGCCGGAACTGCCCCAGGTGGAGGGCGACATCATCGACGTGGTGGTGGTCGATGTCGGCTCCCCCGAGTCGCTGGGGGTCTTCATCAGCTCGGCCACCATCGGCGACATCCCGACCATCACCGAGGTGGAACGCTCCATCGAGGAGATGACGCTGGCCTGAGTGCCGCCGTGCGGCGGCCCAGTCCTGGTGGCTCAGTCTCGAGGATCACTCCTCGACGGGGCTGCCGTCGAAGCGCACGCGCTCCTCGTCGTCCTCCTCCTGCTCCTCGGGATCGTTGAAGCGGGGATCGGTCTCCCACAGCTCATTGCGCTCGGCGACGTGGTCCATCGCCTGGGCCGCCTCCTCGCGGGTGGCATAGGGGCCCAGGCGGTCGGCGGCCTTGGCCTCGCCCTCCCCCACGACGCGGTGCTCCACCAGCGACCAGTAGAACTTCTCCTGCTCGGCCATCCTTGCCTCCTGACTAGACTGAATCCCGTGACTGCCATCAAGCCCTTCCCGATCAGCCCCCGTCGCAGCGTGCCCTCGTCGATCGAGCGCCCGGAATACGTGGACCGGCCGGCGCCACAACCGTACATGGGCAGCAATGTGCAGTCGGCAGAGACGATCGAGAAGATGCGCGAGGCCGGCAGGATCGCCTGCGGGGCCATGCACGAGGCGGGCAAGGCGATCGCGCCGGGCGTCACCACCGACGAGCTGGACCGCATCGTGCACGAGTACATCCTCGACCACGGCGCCTACCCTTCGACGCTGGGCTACCGCGGCTATCCCAAGAGCTGTTGCACCAGCGTCAACGAGGTGATCTGCCACGGCATCCCCGACGCGCGCCCACTGGAGGACGGCGACCTGGTCAAGATCGACGTCACCGCCTTCAAGGACGGGGTGCACGGCGACAACTGCTTCACCTTCGGCTGCGGCGAGGTCGACGAGGAGAGCCGTCTGCTCACCGAGCGCACCCAGGAGGCGATGAACCGCGCCATCAAGATGTGCAGGCCGGGTCGCCCCATCAGCGTGATCGGCCGGGTCATCGAGGCCTATGCCCAGCGCTTCGGCTACGGCGTGGTGCGCGACTACACGGGCCATGGCGTGCACACCGCCTTCCACTCCGGCCTGGTCATCCTGCACTATGACGAGCCGCGCCTGGACACGCCGATGGAGGTGGGCATGACCTTCACCATCGAGCCGATGCTCTGCCTGGGCGACTACCGCAGCCACCAGTGGGACGACGGCTGGACCGTCGTGACCAATGACGGCTCCCGGGTGGCGCAGTTCGAGCAGACCATCGCCATCACCCCGACCGGCGCGGAGATCATCACCACGCTGGACTGAGAACGGCACATGCCCACGCTCCACGCCTCGGCGGTGCGTGGGTACCGGCCGGCGGTACTCAGTTGTGCCGCTGGCCGGTCAGGTGGAGCACGGCATGCGCATCCTGGTCGATGAGCCGGTAGAGCACCTGCCGCCCCTGCTTGCGACCCTCCACCCAGCCACTGTCGCGCAGCGTGCGCAGCGCCTGTGAGGCGGCGGTCTGCGTGATGCCTGCCGCCTCTGCCAGGTCGGAGACCCGCGAATAGGGGTGCAGGTGCATGTGGGTGAGCAGGCGCAGGCGGGTGGGGTCCGACAGCAGGGCGAAGCGTTGTGCCCACTCGTCAAGGGACTCCGGGCTGGCCGGGATGTGCTGGTGCGGGGGCAGGTGCTCGCCTGGATCCCCGTGCTCGTGTCGATCCCCGAGCTCGCGCTGGGGAAGGTGGCTGTGCTGGGGCAGGTGGCCCTCAGGGCACATGCGAACCTCCCTTCGTCCGTACTCGCACGTCAATGATACGGTCACTGGATACATTTCCATCCAGACATATATCTGGGTTGACATATTTCGCGGCGGAGCCTCGAGGACGAGCCCCTGGGTGCCATCCCTGCCGCATCCGACACCCGCCGCCGGAGGAAGACATGACCGTGCACACCCTGCGACGCCGCGCCGCCCTGGCAGTGGCCACCCTGGCCGCCCTGGGGGCCTGCTCCCTGCCCACTCCGGCCACCCCGCCGGCGGCACCCAGTTCATCAGGCGCCTCGGCGCAGGGACTCACGCTCGCGGACCCCTTCGGCACCGACTCCTACAACCCCGTGGCCGGTCACGGCGAGCTCGGCGTCTCCCCCATCTACGACGGACTGCTCGCCCTCGACCCCACCAAGCCCGACGAGCTGCCCGGCTTCACCCCAGCCCTGGCCAGCGCCATGCCCCGCCACAACGCGGAGCTCACCCAGTGGACCGTCGCCCTGCGCCCCGGGGTCCGCTTCCACGACGGCACCGACTTCGACGCTTCCGACGTGGTGGCCACCTACCGGGCGGTGCTCGACCCGCGCTCCGGATCCGAGATCGCCTCCGCCTTCGAGATGATCGACGAGGTCACCTCCGCCGCCAAGGACGGCCGGGAAGAGGTCACCTTCCACCTCAAGTACCCCTATGCCGACTTCCCCGCCCGGCTGCTGCTGGCCATCGCCCCGTCCCAGAAGCTCACCCCGGGCCCCGTCACCGAGTCCTCGCTGAACCAGCAGCCCGTCGGGACCGGCCCCTACCGCCTCACGAGCCTGACCCCCGAGCGCGCCGAGCTGACCGCCTTTGCCGACCACTGGCGCGGAACACCCCAGGTCGGCTCGATCACCACGGTGCGCCTCAGCGATGACAGCGCCCGCGTCCTGCGCACCAGGAACGGCGAGTTCGACGGCACCGTCGTGCCACCCGCCCTGGCCGGCAGCTTCAGCGGAGCCGCCGGCCTGCAGGTGGTGCAGGCCCACACCGCCGACTGGCGCGGCGTCTCGCTGCCCGCGGACTCCCCACTCACCCGGGATGCCACGGTGCGGCGTGCCCTCAACCTGGCCGTGGACCGCCAGGCCATGGTGGACACCCTGCTGGCCGGCCACGGCCGTCCCGCCCACACCCCGGTCTCCCCCGTCCACGGCGAGGCCCACGACCCCACCGCCACCTTCGACCACGACCCCGAGGCCGCCCAGCGCCTGCTGGACGAGGCCGGCTGGACGATGGGCCCCGACGGCATCCGCACCAAGGACGGCCAGCCCGCCGCCTTCCCCCTCGCCTATGACCCCACCGACAGCCTGCGCCGCGACCTGGCCACCGCCTTCACCGCCGACATGAAGAAGGTCGGCGTCCACGTGCGCCTGGAAGCCCTCGGCTGGGACAAGATCGAGCCCCGCCTGTCCAGTCTCGGCATCCTGCTGGGTGGTGGCGACAAGCCCTATTCGATCGACACCCAGCTCTTCGCGGCGCTGCACAGCCCGGTGCCCGGCACCTCGATCTACGACAACCCGTCACGGGTGTCCACCCCCGCCATCGACGCAGCCCTGGACCGGGCCCGTCGCACCGCCGACACCAAGACCCGCAACGGGCTCTACCGCACCGTGCAGCAGGAGTACCTCGACGACCCGGCCTACATCATGCTGGTCTTCGCCGACCACACCTATGTGATGCGCGAGGACGACTGGAAGCATGGCCCGCTGACCATCGAGCCCCACACCCACGGCGTCGGCTGGGGCCCCTGGTGGCGGGTCGGTTCGTGGACCCGGTGACCGGCCGGGAACAGGTGACGGGGCAGGACTTCACCCGGGCCCGTCGCAGACGACGTGGCCGCGAGATCGGCCGGCTGGTGCTGCGCCGCCTGCTGGTGGCGGTCCCGCTGCTGGTGGCGATCTCGATGGCGCTGTTCTGGCTGGCCGAGCTCTCCCCCTTCGACCCCCTGGTGGGCTACCTGGGCGACCGCTACCCCACCGCCAGCGACGCCCAGCGCGCCAGCCTCACCGCCAGCCTCGGCCTCGACAAGCCCTGGGGCGTGGCCTGGGCGAGCTGGGCAGGCAGCCTGCTGACCGGCGACCTGGGCCATTCGCGCAGCCTGGCGATGCCGGTGGCGCAGCTGGTGGCCCAACGGCTTCCCTGGACGCTGCTGCTCTCGGCCGCAGGCCTGGTCGTCACCTTCGTCCTGGGCCTGGCCGGGGGCATGGTGGGCACCATGCGTCCGGGATCGATCGCGGACCGCGCGGTCCAGGGGTTGGCCGTGGTCGCCCAGTCCATCCCACCCTTCGTGCTCGGACTGGGGGCCATCGTCGCGGGTGCGCTGGCCACCGGCTGGTTCCCGGCCGGCGGCGCACTGCCCAGCAATGGGCAGGGCGGGCCACTCACACTACTCCACCACCTGGTGCTGCCGGCCCTGGTACTGGGCATCTCCCAGGCACCGTGGCTGGTGCTGGCCATCCGTGACGAGGCCCAGCAGGCGCTGGCCTCGGACGCGGTCCGCGCCGCCGTCGTCCGGGGGCTCCCCTGGCGGCAGGTGGTGCGCGGCCACATCTGGCCGATGACGCTGGCGCCGGTCGTGACCCTGGTCGGGGTCCGGCTGCCCGAGCTGATCGTGGGGGCCGTGCTGGTGGAGGAGATCTTCGCCTGGCCCGGGCTTGCCGCCGCCATGGTCGACTCGGCTCGCACCCTCGACATGCCCCTGCTTGCCTTCCTCACGGTCGCCAGCGCGGCGCTGGTGCTGGCCGGCTCGCTGCTGGCAGACATCGGCCTGCTCCTGCTCGACCCCAGGGTGCGCGCCGATGACTGACCTCGCACTGGAGGCCCCCGCCTCGACTGCCACCGCGCCTCGCCGCAACTGGCTGCCCTCTGCCGCCCTGGCCGTGGTGCTGGCCTGCTATGTCATCCTCACACCGGCGCTGGCCCCGGACGGCTGGCACGAGGTGCGCCTGGACCAGGCCCGCCAGCCACCCTCGGCCAGCCACTGGTTCGGCACCGACAATGCCGGGCGCGACCTGTTCCTGCGGGCCGCTCTGGGCCTGCGCATCAGCCTGCTGGTGGCGAGCCTGTGCGCCGTGCTGTCCACCCTGCTCGGCATGCTGGTGGGGACCCTGGCCGCCGCCTCGGGCGGGTGGCGCGACGGGCTGCTGATGCGGCTGGCCGATGCCACCAATGCACTGCCCCACCTGCTGTTGGGAATCGTCGTAGTGGCCTTCTTCCCCGGCTCCCCGGTGGCGATCATCGCCTCCATCACCCTCACCCACTGGCCGCCGGTGGCCCGCGTCGTACGCTCGGTGACCCTGGCGACGCACCGGATGGACCATGTGGATGCCGCCTACCTTGCCGGGGCGAGCCGCTGGGCCGTGGTGCGCCGGCACCTGTTGCCAGCCGCCGCCGGCCAGGGTGCCGTGGCGATGGTCCTCACCCTGCCGCATGCCATCTGGCACGAGTCCACCCTGTCCTTCCTGGGCTTCGGACTGCCACCGGACCGCCCCTCCCTGGGGACCCTGCTGGAGATCTCGCGCGCCGAGATCTTCCTGGGCGCCTGGTGGACGCTG
Source organism: Luteococcus sediminum (assembly GCF_054783495.1). Taxonomy (NCBI): domain Bacteria; kingdom Bacillati; phylum Actinomycetota; class Actinomycetes; order Propionibacteriales; family Propionibacteriaceae; genus Luteococcus; species Luteococcus sediminum. Next base: position 207,961 of record NZ_BAAGQL010000013.1, read on the forward strand.
GTCCTTCCAGCCCTGCTGCTGGTCGCCACCACCCTCGCCGTCGCCGGCCTGGCCACCGTCCTGCGCCAGCGCCTGGCCCCCTCCACGGAAGGACGACTGGACCAATGACCACCACCCCCGAAATGACGGCCCCCGAGACCACGGCCCCCGAAACCACGGCCCCCGAAACCACGGCAACGATCGAAGGACTGACCCTGCGCATCCCCGCCCGCCGCGATGCCCACGGCTCCTGGGTCCACGCGGCCACGCAGGTGGACCTGACGCTGCGTCGGGGCCGGGTGCATGCCCTGGTGGGAGAGTCGGGATGCGGCAAGTCCGTCCTGGCCTCGGTGCTCAGCGGTCTGGTGCCGCCAGGAACTCGTGTACAAGGCCGTGTGGAGGTGGCCGGTGTGGACCTCACCCCGGCGCTGGGACGGCCACATCACACGCTGTGGCGCCAGGTGCGTGGACAGCTGGTCAGCGCCGTCCCGCAGTCGCCGGCGACCGCCTTCACCCCCACCCGCACCGTCGGCTCCCAGCTGGCCGAGGTGCTACGGGCGCTGCGCGACGGTCGCGACGCCGAGTCGCTGGCCGAGCGCGCCGGGCTCCCCCCCTGGGCGCTGGCCGCCTATCCGCACGAACTGTCCGGGGGTCTGGCCGCCCGGGCCGCCCTGGCCACCGCCCTGGCCGGGAGTCCCCAGGTGCTGGTGGCCGACGAGCCGACGGCCGCACTCGACCCGGAACTTCGCGCCTCCGTGCTGTCAACGCTGCGCGAACTGGCCCTGGATGGCATGGCCATCTTGCTCATCACCCATGATCTTTCATCCTTGATCGACATCCAGGCAGCCGATGACCTGTCAGTGATGTACGCCGGACACATCGTGGAGCACGGACCGGCCGCACGGCTGCTCAGCACGCCCCAGGACGACTACACGCGCGCCCTGCTGGCAGCACTGCCGCGCAATGGCCTGCACCCCGTCCCGGGGCATCCGCCAGCCCTGACCGACCTGGACGACCGGGCGGACTTCGCCAGCCGACTGCACGGAGGACGACCATGAGCCTGACGGCACGCGATGTCACAGTGGCCTTCGACGGCCGCACGGTGCTCCACGGGGTGAGCCTGACAGTGGATCCCGGCCAGACGGTGGGGCTGCGCGGGCCCAGCGGTGTGGGCAAGACCACCCTGGCCCGGGCCCTGGCCGGGCTGGTGCCGGTGCAGGATGGCCAGGTCTCCTGCGACGGACGGGCGCCGGCTCCGCGGGGACGTATGGACGGAAACATCGCGATGCTCTTCCAGTCCCCCCGCCGCTCCTGCAGCCCTCGGATGAGGCTGCGCCAGGTGATCGCCGAGACGCTCCCCCGGCGTGCGGATGTCGACGATCAGCTACACCGGCTGGCCGCAGAGGTGGGCCTCACCGACGACCTGCTCGACCGCCTGCCCGACGAGGTGAGCGATGGCCAGTTGCAGCGGGCCGCCCTGGCCCGGGCCCTCGCGGCCCGCCCCCGCTACCTGATCTGCGACGAGGCCACCGCCATGCTCGACTCCGTGACCACCGCACAGGTGGTGCAGGTGCTGCGCCGACGCGCCGCCGACGGGCTGGGGGTGCTGGCCATCAGCCACGACGAGAAACTCCTGTCGGCCTGGGCCGACCGCGTCGTCGAGCTGAACTGAAACCAGCCACCCGCCTGCTGTCCAGGACTGCGGGGCAGCACGGACCCATACAGACGCACGAGGGGCCGGGAGATGACCTCTCCCAGCCCCCCGGACCTCAGGCTGTGCCTCGGCTCAGTAGCGGCGAAGGTCGAGCCTCGCCTGGCCGGTGGTGGCCTTGCGGTCGATCTCGTTGACGTCGAGCACCAGTCGGGTGAGCTCCTGGGTCGAGTCCGCCAGGCCTCGAAGCATCAGCCAGTCGATGCCGTGGCGCCTGCCGGTGGTGACGCCGACCCGCTGAAGGCCCGAGGCATCCACCGCCTCCCTGACCTGGTCCACATAGCCCGGGCTGGCGGTCTGCGGCCCCACCACGAGGGCACTTCCCATGTGGGAACAGCCCTCCAGGTAGCCGACCCCGCTGATCGCCTCACCGATCTGGGAGGGGGTCACCGAGACATTGTCGGTGCACACCCGGTTCCCGTCCTCGCTGAGCACGTCGAGCCGAAGGCGCATGCCGGCATAGGCGAAGTGGGAACCGTCCGGCGCCCAGCCGGGGGTCACCACCTCCCCCACGAAGGCCTGGGCGTCCGGCGCGACCACCAGGCGTGTCACCTGCCGGTAGTTCGCGTCCTTGTAGGCGATGGTCTGCTCCGGCACGTACTCGAAGCGTGCCCCGGCCCCCACCCGGAAATCGGCCAGCTGCACGGCCGGCTCCTTCGGGGTGCGGTAGATGCGGGTGGCCCCCTGTGCGGCCAGCAGCAGGTTCGCGCCAGGACGCACCTCGGCCTTCAGGTGATAGGTCTCACCGAAATAGGCCCCGCCGGGATTGACCACCACATAGGTGACTTGGCCGGAGTCGTCCAGGTGCAGCGCATGCATCAGGCGAAGCACTCCGGAGTGTTCGGTGTGGACCGGGCCGGAGCGCCCGTCGACGGCCGACACCACCAGGTTCAGTGTCCCGGCCACCTCTGGCAGGCGCTCGGCCTTGCGGAAACCCAGCGACGTCATGCCAGGTCGTTCATCAGGACGTCGCGGTTGACCCACTCGACGACCTCGTCGAGGCCCTCGTCGGTCTTCAGGTTGGTGAAGACGAAGGGGTTCTCGCCGCGCACACGGAGGGTGTCCTCGCGCATGACCTCGAGGCTGGCGCCCACATAGGGGGCCAGGTCGGTCTTGTTGATCACGAGCAGGTCGGACTTGATCATGCCGTGTCCGGCCTTGCGCGGGATCTTCTCGCCCTGGGCGACGTCGATCACGTAGATCGAGAAGTCCACCAGTTCCGGGCTGAAGGTGGCCGACAGGTTGTCACCGCCCGACTCGATGAACAGGACCTCGAGATCGGGGTGACGACGCATCATCTCCTCGATGGCCGCGTCGTTCATGGAGGTGTCCTCGCGCACGGCCGTGTGGGGGCAGCCGCCGGTCTCGACGCCGATGATGCGGTCCTCGGGCAGCACACCGTTGGCAGCCAGGATCTTGGCGTCCTCGATGGTGTAGATGTCATTGGTGATGGCCGCCATGGACACGTCCTGGGACATGCGGCGGGTGAGACGCTCGATCAGCTGGGTCTTGCCGGCACCCACGGGGCCGCCGACGCCGATGCGGATGGGTCCATCGTTGCTCATGTCTGCTCCTAACTCATGAACATGCGCGCCCGCAGGCGCTCATGCTGCATCTGGGCGATCTCGAGGCCGGGTGCGACCGTGCCAAGATCATTCTTGTCAAGGGTGGGAAGGGTGGCGAGCACCTGGTCGATCCAGCCGTGGGCAGCCGTCAGCACCAGCTGTCCCTGGGACTGGCCGATCGGGATGCCGCGCACCGCATTCTGGGTGAGGTTCGTGACGGTACCGGTCAGGTGGCCCACCACGGTGTCCTCCATCGGCACGTCGAAGTGCCGGGCGATGCGGGCATACTCCAGTGCCGGATGCGCCAGCTCTGCCGACGGCGCAGGCAGACCGAGTGCCTCGACGCCGATCTTGCGCAGTCGCATCGCGATGGCGTGGTCGGCCGCCCTCATCTGGCTGGGCACGGTGCAGGCGATGGCTCGATCGGCCAGGTCCTGCTCGTCCATGCCCTCGTGGGCCAGTCGGATCAACAGCGCATCGGTGAAGGTGAGCTGGTTGGCCACGTAGACGCGCAGCCAGTTCGAGAAGCTGTCGGCGTCGGTGATCTCACTGCGCGACATGTACTGCTCGAAACCGAAGGAGTGGCTGAATCCGCCCGTCGGCAGGGCGGAGTCACTGATCTGCAGCAGCAGCGACAGCGATCTCAATGTGTGTGCTCACTGTGACGGAAGGGCACCGGCATGATGCGCTCCTGGCGGTCGTACTCGACGCCGGCCTGCTGCAGGTAGGCCTCGACGGTGTGGTCGTACTGCACCACCATCACTTCGGCGCCGTACTCGGAGTCCGCGGTGAAGAACTGTGCCTGCAGGTGACGATTGCCCAGGGTGTGGGCGGTGACCGCCATCTCGTGGATGCTCCTGGCCCGGATGACCAGCACGTCGGTGGCCTCCACTCGCACCACGACGGCATTGCCGTCCTGGAGGGAGAGGATGTCCCCGTCCTTGAGGTCCGGCGATCCCGTGGGCAGCCGAAGTCCGACCTCGGTGCCGTGGTCGGTGCGCAGGCGCTGGATGCGCTTGACCAGCTGGGCACTGGGCATGGTGATGGTCTCGACGTGGGTGTCCGCGGGCAACGGCGACTCGTGCACGTTCCCGTGGATCTTGGTGATCAACATCGTGTCTCCTGTGATGGGCAGGGGGGTGGCGGGGGGAGGCGACCCGTTTGGGCCGCCTCCCCCCGCCACCTTGTGGGGATCAGAACAGGAAGTAGCGCTGAGCCAGGGCCACGCGCTCGGCGGGCTCGGAGGTCAGCACCTCCCCGTCGATCGAGACCTCGTAGGTCTGCGCGTCGACGGAGATCTCCGGCGTCTCGCAGTTCAGCTTGAGGTCGGACTTCGTGAGGTCACGGATCCCGTGGACGGCATAGGCCTGCTTGGTCAGGCCCAGCTCCTCGGGAACACCGGCCTCCTTGGCCGCCTTCGAGATGAACACCAGGCTGCCCTCACCACGGGCCCGACCGTGCGCGCCGAAGGCATTGCGCAGGGTCCGCGGCTGCGGGGTGGGGATGGAGCCGTTGGAGTCACCCATGACCGACATGGCGATCATGCCGCCCTTGATGACCACCTCGGGCTTGGCGCCGAAGAACTTCGGCTCCCACAGCACCAGGTCGGCGAACTTGCCGACCTCGACCGAGCCAACCTCGTCGCCGATGCCGTGCGCGATCGCCGGGTTGATCGTGTACTTGGCGATGTAGCGCTTGATGCGGTTGTTGTCGTTGAACTCCGAGTCGCCCTCCAGCGCACCGCGCTGGGCCTTCATCGAGTCGGCCACCTGCCAGGTGCGGGTGATGACCTCACCGACGCGACCCATGGCCTGCGAGTCGGACGACGTGATGGCGAAGACGCCCTTGTCGTGCAGGACGTCCTCGGCGGCGATCGTCTCGGCACGGATCCGGGAGTCGGCGAAGGCGACGTCCTCGGGAATGGCCGGGTTGAGGTGGTGGCACACCATCAACATGTCCATGTGCTCGGCGATCGTGTTCTGCGTGTACGGCAGCGTCGGGTTCGTCGAGGCGGGCAGGACGTTCGGCAGGCCGGCCACCTTGATGATGTCGGGGGCGTGACCGCCGCCGGCACCCTCGGTGTGGAAGGTGTGGATGACCCGCCCGTCGATGGCCTTGATCGTCTCGTCCACGAAGCCGAACTCGTTGAGGGTGTCGGTGTGGATCGCGACCTGGATGTCGTACTCGTCGGCCACCTTCAGCGAGGTGTCGATCGAGGAACGGGTCGAGCCCCAGTCCTCGTGCACCTTGAGGCCGCAGGCGCCGGCCTTGATCTGCTCCGAGACCGAGTCCAGCGTGGAGCCGTGGCCCTTGCCGAGGATGCCGATGTTCATCGGGAAGTCGTCGGTGGACTGCAGCATCCGCTTGATGTGCCACTCACCGGGCGTGATCGTGGTGGCCTTGGTGCCCTCGGCGGGGCCGGTGCCACCACCGATCATCGTGGTCAGGCCGGAGGCCAGCGCGGTGCCGAACTGGTCGGTGGAGATGAAGTGGACGTGGGTGTCGATGCCGCCGGCGGTGAGGATCTTGCCCTCGCCCGAGATGATCTCGGTGGCGACACCGATGGTGAAGTCCACGCCCTCCTGGACGTCGGGGTTGCCGGCATTGCCGATGGCCATGATGCGGCCGTCACGGATGGCGACGTCGGCCTTGTAGATGCCGGTGTAGTCGATGATCATCGCGTTGGTGATGACGGTGTCGGGAATGTCGGCATCGCGGCAGGTGCGCGAGTTCTGGCCCATGCCGTCACGGATGACCTTGCCGCCGCCGAAGACGGACTCGTCGCCGTAGACGGCCCTGTCCTCCTCGATCACGGCGAACAGGTCGGTGTCACCCAGACGGACGGCGTCGCCCGTGGTGGGTCCGAACAGATCGACATACTGACGGCGATCAAGCTTCTGGCTCATGATGCGTCCTCCTTGCTGGCCCTGGCCTCGTCGACCGAGCAGTCGTAATCGCTGCGGAAGCCGTAGATGTTGCGGTTGCCACCGAAGGCGACCAGGGTGATGGTCTTCTGGTCACCCGGCTCGAAACGGGCAGCCGTTCCGGCGGGGATGTCGAGGCGGAAGCCGACCGTCTTGGCGCGGTCGAACTCCAGGGCCTCGTTGACCTCGGCGAAGTGGTAGTGCGAACCCACCTGGACGGGGCGGTCTCCCGTGTTCTTGACCTCGAGGCTGATCGTCTCGCGGCCCTCGTTGATGATGACGGGCTCGTTGTTGAGGATGATCTCGCCGGGGCGAGCACCCGGGCCACGCGTCTTGCGCTCGGCGCTGGCCAGGTGACGGGCATCGTCGCGGCGGATCGGGTCGTGCACCGAGACGAGCTTGGTGCCGTCGGGGAAGGTGGCCTCCACCTGGATGACATCGATCAGCTCGGCGACACCCTCCATGACATCGGCCTGGGTGAGGATGCCGGTGCCCGCGGTCATGAGGTCGGCGACGGTGCGGCCGTCACGCGCTCCCTCCAGCAGCTCGGCGGTGATGTAGGCCACGGCCTCGGGATGGTTGAGCTTGACGCCGCGCTCGAGGCGACGGCGAGCGACGTCAGCTGCCACGAAGATCAGCAGCTTCTCTTGTTCTCGCGGTGTGATCCGCACTGTTCCTCCTTGGATTATTGGAGCCTGGTGGTGCTGCCGAAGGGTCGGGATGGGTGGATCCCATCCCGACCCTTCGTGCTCACGGGGTGGTTGTGGGGGCGGACTCGCCCTTGATCTTGCGCATCAGGGCCTGGATCAGGCCGTTCTGGTAGGCCACGGCTGCCAGCACCAGGACCACGCCCAGCCACTGCAGCAGCGAGGGCTGCTCACCGAACATCAGCGGGGCGATGAAGGCGACCGTGGAGATCGGGCTCAGCAGCAGCAGGCCCGCCACGATGGTGGTGTCGAGGCGCACCGAGCCGATTTGCACGAAGGTCCACGCGACGGCCTGGCCGACCACGGCCAGCACCAGCATCCAGAACCAGTTCGTCATGGTGATCGGGTCACCCACGATCGGGGCCGAGACGGGCAGGTTGGCATCGATGACCAGCTTGCCGTTGGTCATGACGCCATTGGTGAAGTCCAGGCCACGGCCCGAGACGAGGGCCCAGATGCTGGGGGCGACCAGCTGGGCCAGGCAGGTGAGCAGCATCGGCTGCACGATGCGGCCGGGGTTCACCGTCGAGGCCTTGCGGCTGGCGTAGAGGTAGATGCCGTAGCAGACACCCGAAGTCATGCCCAGGATCGTACCGAGAATGGCGATCGGCACCCCGTAGACGTGGGTGGCGGCAGTCGGGTCCACCTCGGGCTTGTCGAAGACACCACCGCTGAGCACCACGCCGAAGATCATGATCGGCACCAGGACGAAGTAGCTCTTCGGCACCTTGTACTTGTCGAAGACCGCCGCGAGGGCGGGCAGGATGATGACCTGCAGGTTCAGCAGGATCGAGGCGATGCCCGAGCCGACGAAGAAGATCGAGTAGTTCCAGGCGGTGAAATCGATGCCGAGGAAGATTCCGGACAGGATCGAGAGGGTGACACCTGTGCGGTTGAGGGAACCGGAGCGAGCGCGCTCACGCAGCGCGAAGGGCAGCAACACGATGGCTGCCAGCCCGACGCGCAGGATGGCCGAGGTGGCCGGTTCGAAATTGGCCAGCTTCACCCAGGGGGCGGTGAAGGCCAACGCGGCAATGCCGATCAGCAGGATGACCGCAGCCTTGCCTGCTCCGATCTGCTTCCCGGGCGCAGCACCGGGCACGGCCGCGGCCGTGCCCGCGTTGGTCGAGTCGTGTTTCATTGGCGAGTACCTATTCTTTGCGTCCAGGCATCCTGCGGGCAGGATGATTGTTCCAGGGGTTGGCGATTTTCGAAATACAGAAAGGCAATTCCTCCCGAAAAGAGCACCACGAATTCTTCAAATGACGAGTGGGCTGAATTCCGGGACGGGAAACTGGGGCATGGCACCGGACCTGGCATTCTGGTCCGGTCTCTCCCCGGGGCCATGAGGAGGTCTCTTCCGACCGGCCCCGTCAGTGCGCTGCCGGGACCACTCGTCCCGCGTGGTCATTCCACCCGGCATCGGCCCGGGCGACGACCACGGGGCACTTGCTCCCCCGCAGCACGCTGCGCGTGGTGGAGCCCAGCCGCAGGCCGGTGAAGCCACCCCGGCCGCGCGAACCCATCACGAGCAGGCCGGCCCTTTCGGATGCCTCGACCAGAGCCCTGTCAGGGCTGGTCCGGGGCGTGAGGATGGTGACCTCGACATCGGGATATTCGGCGCGCCTGTTGTCCACCAGCTGCTCTGCGATGTCTCGCGCCTCCTGCTCGGTGCGCGGCGCGTTGCTGCCGGCCTTGTCACCCCACGCCAGGATGACGGTGAGCCCGACCCCGCGAAGAGAGGCAGCCTGGAAGGCCCGCGCCTTGGCGAGACGACCCCACTGGGAGTCGTCGATCCCAAGCACCACGGGACCTTCGTCGTTCTCGTGCGCGTCCTCGGGGATCACCGCGACGCTGCCCTGGGCATCCATCACGACGTGTTCTGCAGTGCCGCCGAGCAGCTGGCGCAGGCCACCGCTTCCATGCCCGTGGGATCCCACGATCACCTGGTCGGCATCGGCTGCCGCAGTGGCCAGCACCTCGGCCGGGTGCCCGAGCACGACGGCAGTCTCCACCGAGAGCTCGGGGTGGCTGGCAGCCAGGGACTGCACGTGGGCCACCAGGTCGCGCTCTGCAGCCAGGTGGGGCTGGTCCTTGTGCCCGAGCTCGGCGGCGATCTCCTCCTGCTTGGAAGCCGAGGGAATGGGGGACTCCGGGATGCAGTGGAGGATCAGCAGAGGGGCCTTGACGGTCCTCTGGGACAGTCGATGAGCAGCCCAGCTCACGGCCTTGGCTGCGGCCGGGGACCCATCGGAACCGACGACCCAGCGGCCTTGACTCTCGAATTTCTGCACGATGCCTGTATTCCTCACTCGACTCGTTGGCTCCGGGTGCGTCCTCGTCCTCGACAACGCGTCCGGCATCCAATGGCGGAAGTGGTGCCACTGGTGCGTTCTGCACTTGCGGCGCCTGCGGGCTCCGGGATTACTAACAATCGTAGTGGAGAAAAAATCTCTGTCAATTGCGAAATGGTTTTCCTCCAGAACCACCCCCCGCCATCGCAGCCCGCGACCCGTGCATCCGCGTGAGAAAGTGCACTTTCGCAGCGCATGAAACCCTCTGATTGACCCCGGAGGGAACCCATTTGGCGGCCTCCTTTCCCTTGCCCGCTTGAGATTGCGACCTCCTGCCTGCTCATCTGGGGTCTGCAATGACCGGGAAGCCAGCGGCTTCAACACACATCAATCCCCGGCGAAGATGAAGGCAACTTGTGGCAACCCGTGGCCCTCCATGGCTACCGCATGCTGGCGTGTGGGCGCGACGGATGGCGTTCATTGTTGAATGATCATCGACCGCTTCTCCGGAGAGCGACACCTTCTTGGCACACGGCATACTCGTCGCCGGAGGGCGAGAGGCGCCAGCCACCTGTTCGGGGGAAGGTTGATCCACCATGTCCTTGTCGCGTCGAACCTTCCTGCAGGCCACCGTGGCCGGAGGGCTCACCCTGTGGGCCACCGATGGCGCTGGGTGCCCGTGGGCCGTCGCTGCGGCACTGCCCGGGGGTAGCCTTCCGGCCACCGAGATCCCCCAGTTCCGCGAGCCCCTGTTCGTGCCCCAGATCCTGGAGGCGTGGTCGCGCACCTGGACCCCCTACGGCGCCACCGACGTCTACGAACTTGCCATCCGCCAGGTGACCCAGCAGGTGCTCCCCCAGGGTATGCCGAGAACCCAGGTGTGGGCCTATGGTCCCAGCGACGAGGGCGACGAGGCCTTCCACGCCCCCGGCCACACGATCGTCTCACGGTCCGGAGAGGCGGTGCGCATCACCTGGACCAACCAGTTGGTCGACGCCCGGGGCAACTACCGCCCCCACCTGTTCACCGTCGACCCAACCCTGCACTGGGCCAATCCGGCCCGTGAACCCTCCGCCGGCGGCATGGTGCGCTCCACCGACACCAAGCCCGACTTCACCGGGCGCCGCTACGTGCCGCCGGCCGAGTACCGCGACCCGACCACGCAGTACACCAGCTACACCGGACCGGTGCCCACCGTCACCCACCTGCACGGGGCCGTCGGCGTCAAGGACCACTCCGACGGCTACTCCGAGGCCTGGTACCTGCCGGCGGCCCGCAACATCCCCGCCGGCCTGGCACGCCACGGCCGCTGGTGGCCCTTCCTGGCCGACAAGGCGCGACGAGACCACGGCGTCACCTGGAGCGAGGGCAGGCAGGTGTCCACCTATCCCAACAACAACCGGGTGAGCACGCTGTGGTTCCACGACCACGCGCTGGGCCTGACCCGACTCAACGTCTATGCCGGCCCGGCCAACTTCTACCTGGTCCAGGGATCGGACGACGATGCCCTGGACCGGCGCACCGGCAGACCCGCCATCGCCCCCTACCTCAACCAGTGGAATGTGTGGACCAGGAGCCCGTCGCGGCCGGGCCAGGACCTCTGCCTGGCCATCCAGGACCGCTCCTTCAACCGCGACGGATCACTCTTCTACCCCGATTCACGATCCTTCTTCGACGGCTACGACGGCCCGCTCTATCCCGAGGCACCGCAGATCCCGCCGAACTGGGTGCCGGAGTTCTTCGGCAACACGTTGCTGGTCAACGGCCGCACTTGGCCCTTCCACCGCGTCGAGCAACGCCGCTACCGCCTGCGCGTGCTCAATGGCTGCGGTTCGCGCACCCTCTACCTGGACTTCCGCCACATCCCCGGCATCGAGGTCTGGCTGATCGGCAATGACGGCGGGCTGCTGGACGCTGCGGTGAACATCTCCAGGCTGCCCGGCTGGCGCGCCAACCGAGTCGTACTGGCGCCGGCCGAGCGCCTCGAGCTGTTGGTGGACTTCACCGCCGTGCCCACCGGCCGTCACCTTCTTCACAATGTGGGCCCCGATGCCTTCTTCCCCGGTGGCCGCCCCGCCGAACCCGGTGAGGAGCCCCGGGTCAGGCTCTACCCGATGAGCGAGCGCGAAGTCGTCTTCCCGCCTGCCGATCCCGAGACCACCGGCCGGGTGATGGTCTTCGACGTGGGGCCGGCCACGAGCCCGGACCTGTCGACCCCCGGTCGCCACCTGTGGCTGCGTCCGCAGCCTGCTCTTCCTGCCCCGGTGCGCACCCGTCGGCTGTCCACGACGATGAGTTTCCACCACGTCGCCCCCAGCCCGGCCCCCTTCGCCTCGCACACCATGCTGGGCACCCTGAGCGGCAGGCCCGGGGGCGTGATGCGGGTGACCGCCACCATGTGGGGCGACCCGGTCACCGAGAACCCCGACGTGGGTGATGTCGAGGACTGGGAGATCTACAACCTGGTGCAGGACGCCCCGGTCCCCCACCCGGTGCACATCCACGAGACGACCTTCCAGGTGATGGAGCGCCGGATGATCGACTACGACTGGGAGACCGGCCGGATGACCATGGGGCCACGGGTGCCGCTCGAACCGGGCGAGAGTGGCCGCAAGGACATCGTCTTCGTCCACCCGGGCGAGATGATCCGGCTGCGGATGCGCTTCACCACTGCCGGGCAGTACATGTGGCACTGCCACCTGCTGGAGCACGAGGACAACGAGATGATGCGCCCCTTCCGCGTCGGCCCCTGGCAGGACGGGCAGCCCGAGGACCTTCCGACGCACCACGGCTGAGCAGTCCCCGTCCACAAACCACATCCAGGAGCCGGCTCATTGCCGCTGCGGCACCAACGGCGCCTGTCGATGTGGTTTGTGGACGGCTGGGCGACATGGCCCGGCCTGGCGCGGCACGGATGATGGGGACGAGTCCGCCTGTAAGCCGGGTTCTGTACCCCTTGCGGGGCGGTGACCATCCATCTGCGACGCCTGTTGCCAGACGCCTTCGGTGCTCGCGCACCGTGCGACCTACCCGGACGCTCGGGCGGGCAGCCCTCGATCACGTCCGCAGCCGTGCAGGCACGGCCTTCTTGGTCTTGCTCCGGGTGGGGTTTGCCTGGCCAGCCCAGTCACCTGGGCTGCCGGTGGTCTCTTGCACCGCCGTTTCACCCTTACCAACGGTTGCCCGCTGGCGGTCTGTTCTCTGTGGCACTGTCCCGCGGATCACTCCGGGTCGGTGTTGCCGACCACCCTGCCCTGTGGAGCCCGGACTTTCCTCAACACCTCGCCCTCAAGGGGCTTGGTGCAGCGGTCACCCGGCGAACTCGTCCGACCAGAAGTCTACGACGCTGCGGGACGAAAGCTCACCACGCCCTTGAGCAGGTCCATCGAATCCACCTCGACTTCCAGCTCCTGGCCCAGGGCGACACCCGGCATCTGGAAGCGCGCCTCGACGGCCGGATCGGCGATGGAGATGGTGCCCTGGTCCTTCTTGGGATCGTGGTCGACCACCACGCCCTCCAGCCGGCGGCCGGTGTGGGAGCCGAGCACGAGGGCCTCGGTGAGGTCGACGATGCCGCGCTCGAACTTCTTGGCCCGCGAGTCGCTCTCGCGCATCTCGTCGGGCAGGCTCGCCAGGGCATCGGTCACCCACTGCGGGATCGGGGTCTGGTTGCACAGGTGCACGCAGATCTCGCCCACATAGCGGTCCACCAGGCGACGCAAGGGCGCGGTGCAGTGGGCGTAGTGGGCGGCCAGGGCATTGTGCTTCAGCTCATCACCCGCGGGCACCTCGCCGTCCTTGCCGGGCTGGCCGAGCACGGTGTAGGCCGCACCGCGGAAGAGCCGGGTGCAGCTGGTCATCATCGCCAGATGGGTGGGCCGGGTCACATCGAGGGAGCGCACGAAGTCGGGATAGCCCATGTCGGCGGGCCAGTCGATGCGCAGTCCGCGGGCGATGCCGCGCAGGCGCTGCACGTCGCGCTCCTGGGCCGGGGGCAGGGTGCGCAGCACGCCGGTGCCGGCCTCCAGCATGATCCCCGCCGCCGCCATGCCGGTGAGCAACGAGATCTGGGCATTCCAGCCCTCGACGGGCAGCGGGGATCGGAACTCGGTGTGCCAGCCGTCCTGGTCGCTGACGATCTCCTGCTCGGGCAGGTTCAGCGAGACACCGCCGCGCCCGACCTCCTGCTGCTCGCGCAGGCGGCCGATCTCGCGCAGCAGCCCCACCCACTGGGGCGCGGTGCCCGCATCGAGCTGGGCCTGCACCGCTGCGTAGGTGAGCTGTTCGCGGCTGCGCACCAGCGCCCGTTGCACCCCCGCCGAACGCTGGGCGCCCGAGTCGTCCAGCTCGATGCGCCACAGCAGCGCGGGCCGGGGACGACCGTCGGCCAGCAGGCTGGCGGCCCCCTCGCTCAGCACGGCGGGGTGCAGGGGTGCCCGCTCGGCAGGGGCGTAGAAGGTCTGGCCGCGACGGTGCGCCTCCAGGTCCACCGCGCCACCGGGTTCCACCCAGGCAGCGACGTCGGCGATGGCATACCAGACGAGGAATCCGTCGGACAGGCGTTCCAAGCACATGGCCTGGTCGAGGTCCTTGGAGCCCTCGGGGTCAATGGTGACGAAGTCGAGGTCGGTGCGGTCGACGCGCTCCCCCAGCTGCCAACGGGGCTCGTCGACGCCCTGGGCCGCGGCCTGCTCTGCCGCCGCGAGCACCTCCGGGGCGAAGTCGTCGGGGACCTCCAGCTCGGCGCGCAGGGCGGCGATGCCGGCCCGGATCGGTTCGGGCGCCTGGGCCCTGGCAGTGATCTGGCGTGCTGGCATCGTCGCTCCTTCTCGTCGGACTGACCCGGCCGGGTCAGCTGGGCAGCAGGGAGGCCTTGGTGCGCACGAGGATGCGGTCGCACTCCTCGCAACGCAGCACTTCCTCGGGCTTCGCCGCGGCATAGCGGCGCAGGTCGGCGGCATTGGCCTCGAGCTGGCAGCCGGTGCAGCGACGGCCCTGGAGCTCGGCGGCGCCGGTCCCTAGGCGCTCGGTGATGCGCTGGTAGGTCTTGAGCAGCGCCTCGGGCAGCAGGCGGGCGGTGGCCTCGCGCTCGCCCTTGCGCTCGGTGAGTTCGGCATCGATGGTGGCCATCGTCTGGTCGCGGTGGGCCATCAGTTCGCGGATCTCGGACTCCAGCTCCTTGCGCTCGGTGTCGATGCGCTTGACCTCGGCGGCGTGGTCCTCCACCAGCTGCATGGCGTCGAGCTGGTCGTCCTCGAGCTTGCGGATGCGTCCACCGAGGTGGTCGATCTCCTCCACCAGGCCGCGCAGCGCCTTGGGGTCGGCGACGGAACCGTCGTCGACGCGCTTCTGGTTGCGGACCATCCGGTCGCGGGCCGGGTTCAGGTCGTCCTCGATCCGCTTCTGGTCGCCCTCGGCGTCGGAGAGCCTGGTCTGTGCGGCCACCTGGGCCTCGACGAGGGTGGCCCGCTGGCCCATCAGCTGCTTGATGGTGGCCAGTTCGGGGATGGTGCGACGACGATGCTCCAGCTGGCTGACCTGGAGGTCGATGGCGGCAAGGTCGAGCAACCGCAGCTGGTCAGCCGGTTCGGCAAGCATGTCTTCTCCTCGTGGTGCGCGGGCGAGCCGCTGGTTCTCGGGGCGGCACCCCTGGCACTGCCCGTGGACGAAGCCTACCCACTGCTGGCCCCGCCACCCCACAGCCAAGGCGTGACGGGCGGCAGGTGGCCGGGCGCTCTCAGCGTCCCCATGGGTGACCGGTCGGTAGGGTTCAGTGCCCGCCGGTGCGGGAAAGACGACCCCGAGGATGACCATGAGCACTGCCCCGCCGCACGACGCCACACCCGGGGAGTCCCTGACACGCCGCCAGTACCGCACCCTGGTGCTGGTGCTCGGCACCATGGGTGCACTGGGCCCGATGACCATCGACACCTACCTGCCGGCCCTGCCCCACCTGGCCGAGACGCTCGACGCGTCCACCAGCCAGGCGCAGCTCACCCTGAGCGCGATGATGCTGGGAATGGGACTCGGCCAGCTCGCGTGGGGGCCGCTCTCGGACGCCATCGGGCGACGCAAGCCCCTGCTGGTGGGCCTGGGCACGCACGTCGTGGCCAGTGTCGTGTGCGGCCTCGCCCCGTCGATCGGGGTCCTGCTGGCCGGACGACTCCTGCAGGGCCTGGCCTGCGCGGCCGTTGGCGTCGCCTCCCAGGCGATCGTGCGCGACCTCTTTCGTGGCATGAAGGCCGCCGAACTGCTCAGCCGCCTGGCTCTGGTCACCGGGCTGGCACCGATCCTGGCCCCGCTGATCGGTTCCGGGCTGCTCACCTTCACCACGTGGCGTGGCGTCTTCGTGGTGCTGGGCGTCATCGCCCTGTTGGTGCTCTTCCTGGTGCGCTCCCAGCTGCCGGAGTCGCTCCCGAGCGAACGGCGGATCCCGGGTAGCCTCTCGTCCAGCCTTGCCGCCTACCGCCAGGTGCTCAGCGACCCGGGATTCGTGGCGGTGGCGCTGACCGGAGCCATGGCCTTCACCTGCCTGTTCGCCTATGTCTCCGGCTCGGCCTTCGTGATGCAGGGCATCTTCGGGCTGAGCCCCCAGCTGTTCGGGGTGGTCTTCGCCTCGATGTCGGTGGGCCTCAGCCTCGCAGCCCAGGCCAACCCGCGCGTGGTGCGACGCATCGGTCCGGTGCGCGCCCTCACCCTGGGGCTGGCGACGATCGTGCTGGCCGCCGCGCTGATGCTGGCCCTGGCCCAGTGGCAGGTCGGTGGGCTGGCCGGCTTCCTGGCGCCGATGTTCCTGGTGATGTGCGGGCTCGGCCTGTCGCTGCCCAATGCGCCGGCGGTCGCACTGCACCGCCATGGGGCCCGAGCCGGCACGGCCGCAGCCCTGCTGGGCGCCTCGCAGTTCGCCATGGGTGGCGTCGTGACGCCGTTGGTGGGCGCCCTGGAGGACGGCACCTCGCGGCCGATCCCGATGGTGATCCTGGCCGCCGGGCTCGTCGGGTTGGCGACCATGCTGCTGGCCGGGCGCCGGCTGCGCGCCGAGAGCTATGACTAGTCCTGCCTGGCCCCCGGCGCGCGGCGTCGGGTGATCAGTCGTCGACGACAGTGACGGTGACGTCGATGTTGCCGCGGGTGGCATTGCTGTAGGGGCACACCTGGTGCGCCTTGTCGGCCAGGGCCTGCGCCTGGTCATGGGGCAGGTCGGGGATGACGACCTCGAGCTCGACGCTCAGCCCGAAGCCGCCGCCGTCGAGCTGGCCGATGCCGACCCGGGACCCGACGCTGGACTCGCCCAGGTCGGCCTTGGCCTCGCGCGCGACCATCTGCAGCGCGGAGTGGAAGCAGGCCGCGTAGCCGGCCGCGAAGAGCAGCTCGGGGTTGGGAGCGCCGCCGGCGCCGCCCATCTCGCGGGGGATGGCGAGGTCGGTGTCGACCAGGCCGTCGGTGGTGCGGACGTGGCCGTTGCGGCCGGCGCCGGTGGCGAGTGCCTCGGCGGTGTAGATGGCTGACATGGTCTTCCTCCTGTGGTGACTGGGATGCCGACCCTGCGCCCTCGCGGGCGCCGGGTGGCGATGTCTGGCACAACAGCCGGGACAGCCGCCCCATTCCCGGCTCGCGCGTCAGGCATTCCAGCGCACGATCGCCGGCGACTCCTTCTCGTAGCCGAGCACGCTGACCGCGCCGGTCTGCAGCGGAAAGGACTGGCCGCGGGCGACGTCGATGCCCAGCCAGCACAGGGCCAGGACGCGCGAGGCGTGGCCGTGGCTGAAGCAGATCGCCCGGTCCACACCGGAGTCCTGCACCCGCTGCACCACCGTGGTGAGCCGGTCGATCACCTGGGTGCGGGTCTCCCCGCCCGGGATCGGGTGCGTCCAGATGCGCCAGCCCGGAACCTGCTCGCGGATCTGGTTGCTGGTCATCCCCTCGTAGTCGCCGTAGAACCACTCGGCCAGATTCTCGTCGACCTCGGGCTGCTCGAAGCCCGCCAGCTCGGCGGTTCGCCGGGCCCGCAGCCGGGGGCTGGTGAGCACCAGTCCGAAGTCGCTCGGGTCGAGGCGCTCGCGCAGCCGGCTGGCCTCCTCAACCCCGTGCTCGGTCAGGTCCAGGTCGGTGACGGAGGTGTGCTGGCCGGACCTGCTCCAGGCCGTCTCACCATGGCGTACGAGATAGAGCTCAGTCATGCTCCTCACCCTGCCAGCCCTCGCCACACAGCGCGAGGCCTCAGGCGGCGGGCTCACTCAGCTCAGAGCTGATCACCGGCAGACGGCCCGAGGCCAGAACCACGTGCTCGCCGTCGCGCCAGTGCGCCAGCAAGGCCTCCTGCACCCGATTGTGGGCCTCCAGCGTGGCCCACTGCTGGGCCAGTGGCCGCTCGTCGGGCTCGATGTCGAAGCCGAAGTAGAGGCCGTCGCGATCGCACTCGGTGACCTTCCAGACCGCGAAGCGGCGCGCGAAGTCCACCACATTGCCCTCGCCCAGGCGCCAGGCGATGCCCGGGTCGAGCAGCCAGGAGGTGCAGGTGAACCAGTCGATCGGGCCCACTTCCGGGTAGTGTTCCTCGAAGAGCAGGGTCGCCTGCCGCAGCGAGTCGTCGACCAGCTCGGGGTGCAGCGGCCCGCTCGGGTCGATGTGGATGGCCAGGGCCGGGACTTCGGTCTCGAGGATCCCCACGTCGCTGGTGGTCAGCTCGAACTGCAGGCGTCCGAGCTTGAGGAAGCGGCCGGCCCAGACCATCGCCATCCACTGCAGGTTGTGCAGGCCGGTGGAGCCGTTGACCTGCCGGTCCTTGTGGACCTGCCAGCCGAGGTCGGCCAGCGTGGCGTCGATGACCTCGGACGCGATCTGCCGCCGCGCCAGGGCCTCCCGCACGCCGGGAGCGGCCAGCACCAATGCCAGCACGGCAAGCACGCCCCGACCGAGACGGTGCTGCTCGTCGACGGCTTCGAAGACCCCTGCCGAACGCTCGGAATGGCCGATGACCCCCACCAGCCGTTCGACCAAGAGCTCGACGCGCGCCAGGTCGGTCTCGTCGGTGGCGACCTCTGCGGCCCAGGAGAGCACGGCCGGACGGTCCTCGTCCTGCACCCCGAGCCGGGCGAGGTCCTCGTCACGGAGCCGGCTGAGCAGGCTGGCGGTCGGCTCGGTACGCGAGGTCATGGGCGCAAGCCTAGAATGCCTCTGGCATCCCGGCCGACCGTCCGACCGGGGCCGGACGAACGGAGATGACATGAGTGACGAACAGCCCAGGCTTCCCAACCGCCAGACCCCCTTCTCGGAGGCCTTCGTCGACTTCATCCCCCGCGACTGGGCCCCCTATGACAGCACCCTTCCCGAACGGCTGCCCGCGAGCGAGGCCGCCGTGACCCGTCGCGAGGAACTCTCCAAGGCCTTCCCCGGCGAGCGGATCGTCGTGCCCGCCGGCGGGCTCAAGGTGCGCAGCAATGACTGCGACTACGTCTTCCGTCCCCACTCGGCCTTCGCCTGGCTGACCGGCCTGGGCAGCGACCGCGAACCCGACGCCGTGCTCGTGCTGGAGCCCACCGACCTGGGCCACGACTCGACCCTCTACTTCAAGCCCCGCGCCCCGCGCACCGATCCCGAGTTCTACGCCGACGCCCGCTATGGCGAGATGTGGGTGGGCCAGCGCGAGAGCCTCAAGGAGATGCGCGCCATGACCGGGCTGGACTGCGCACCGGTCTCCGAGCTCGACGCCGCGCTGGGAAAGAATGCCGACAGCACCCGGATCCGGGTGCTGCGCGCCGCCGACGAGCAGGTGGCCAGCCGTGTTGACGAGCTGCGCACCCAGCAGCAGGACCAGCTGCAGGACGACCAGGAGCTGGAGACCCACCTGTCGACGATACGCCTGGTCAAGGACGACTTCGAGCAGGGACAGATGCGCGAGGCCTGCCAGGCCACCGCGCGCGGCTTCGAGGCCGTCGTGCGCGACCTGCCCGAGGCGGTGCGCCGCGGCCGCGGCGAGCGCTGGGTGGAGGGCGTCTTCGGCCTGCACGCCCGCCACCACGGCAATGGGGTGGGCTATGACTCGATCGCCGCCAGCGGGGACCATGCCAACACGCTGCACTGGATCCGCAATGACGGCGACCTGCGCGAGGGCGACCTGCTGCTGCTGGACGCCGGCGTCGAGCTCGACAGCCTCTACACCGCCGACGTCACCCGCACCCTGCCGGTCAGCGGCCGCTTCTCGCCCGAGCAGCGCAAGGTCTACGAGGCGGTGCTGGAGGCCCAGGAGGCGGGCATCGCCGCCGCACAGCCCGGGGCGCGCTTCTCCGACGTGCACGCCGCCGCGATCGCGGTGGTGGCCCGCCACCTGCACGAGTGGGGGCTGCTGCCCGTCACGCCCGAGGAATCGCTGTCGGCCGAGGGCGGCCAGCACCGCCGCTGGATGGTGCACGGCACCAGCCACCACCTGGGCATCGACGTGCACGACTGCGCCCAGGCGCTGCGTGAGGACTACCGCGACGGCATCCTCAAGCCGGGCATGGTGATCACCGTCGAGCCCGGCATCTACCTCAAGGCCACCGACCTGCTGGTGCCCGAACAGATGCGCGGCATCGGCGTGCGGATCGAGGACGACATCCTGATCACCGCCGACGGCAACGAGAACCTCTCCGCGATGCTGCCGCGCACTGCCGACGAGGTCGAGGCCTGGATGGCTCCCTTGCTCGCCGGGGAGGGCCGGTGACGGGTGACCAGCGTCGCCTGCGCCCGGCGCTTCGCCCGGTCGTCCCCCGCCCGTCGGCCAGGAGCACCATGGCGACCGCGCGTCGCACGAACGGCCGTCGCTGGGCCACCACGCCCGACTCGGTGCAGGCCTGGGGCTGGTACGTGGACGGCCGCAAGGAGGAGGTGGACAGCCTCCACCTGGCCACCGAGAGCGCCAAGATGGGCGAGGGTTTCGTCTGGCTGGGGCTCAAGGACCCCACCGACGAGGACATGGCCAGCTTCGCGCGCCAGTTCGAGCTGCACCCGCTGGCCATCGAGGATGCAGTCGAGGGCCACTCCCGCAGCAAGCTGGAGCAGTTCGACGACACGCTGTTCTGCGTCATCTCCACCGTCGCCTATGTTGATCATGAAACGGTCACCGAAACCAGCGAGATCGTCTCCACCGGCCAGATCATGATCTTCGTCGGCGAGAACTTCCTGCTCACCGTGCGTCGCGGCGACAACACCCCGCTGCGCAGCCTGCGCCGCGAGCTGGAGACCGCGCCCGAGGATCTCGGGGTGGGGCCCGCCTACGTCTTCTACAAGATCCTCGACCGGGTGGTCGACGAGTACATGGCCGTGGTGAGCGAGTTCGAGATCGACATCGACGAGGTGGAGGAGGACATCTTCTCCCGCCAAGGCACCAAGGAGGTGGACCGGGTCTACAACCTCAAGCGTGAACTGATCGAGTTCAAGCGCTCCGTGGTGCCGCTGGCCGCACCGCTGCAGGCGCTGAGCACCCGCAACTACCCGGTGATCCCCGACGAGACCCGGGCCTACTTCCGCGAGGTGGCCGACCACCACACGGACTCGCGAGAGGCGATCGCCTCCTTCGACGAGGTGCTGTCCACCATCCTGCAGGCCGGCATGGCGCGGATCTCCCTGGAGGACAACCGCGACATGCGGCGGCTGTCGGCGATCCTGGGGATCCTGGCCGTCCCGACCACCATGGGTGCGGTCTACGGCATGAACTTCGACAACATGCCCGAACTGCACTACGACTACGCCTACTACGTCGTCCTCACGGTGATGGTGGTGGGGATGCTGGCCAGTTACCTCGTCTTCCGCCGCCGCCACTGGATCTGAGTGGCCACTGGACCTGAGTGGCCACTGGACCTGAGTGGCCACTGGACCCGGGCCACGCGGGACGGTCAGTCGCGTCGGCGCTGGCCCAGCACCTGAAGCACCGAACTGAGTCCCTGGTGCGCCATGCCCTCGAAGATCCGCCGCTCGGTGATCTTGATGTCAAGATCAAGCCCGGGCCAGTCGGCCTCCACCTTGGGGCGGGTCATCAGCAGGTCCTCGTCGGTGGGTCCGCCGGTGCCCATCGCGGGCTGGGCGGGAGTGTAGACCTCCATCAGGAGCTTGCCCTGGGGCGCCAGCTGCCCGGTCAGCACCCTGGCCACCTCCGCACGCAGCCCGGGCGGGAGGTGGCAGAAGATGACCACGATCCCGTCCCAGGGGCCCTCAGCGGCGGGCGTGTGGATCCACTCGGCCAGGTCGGCCACCTGGGCGTCGAGGTTGACCTTGCGCTCCGCGGCCAGGGCGCGGGCCTTGGCCACGCCCACCTCGGAGATGTCGACGGTGGTGACCCGGTGGCCCTGCTGGGCCAGCCACACGCCATTGCGTCCCTCGCCGTCGCCCAGCACCAGCAGGCGGCTGCCCCGTCGCAGCATCACCTCGGCGGTGACCAGGAAGTCATTGGGGCGATAGCCGAACAGGTTGTTCGGGTGGTCGTAGCGGTCGTCCCAGAGCCGTCGCAGCTCGTCCCCGGACAGCGGGCTCATCGACGACCTTCCTGGTCGCCGCCCTGCTGGCTGGTCGGGGTGGGCGGCCAGACCGTCGGGCTCGGGGGCTGGAGCGGCTGCTGGCCCAGCGCCTCGCGGGCCTGGTTGACCACCGTCGACTCGCCCAGCACCTCGTAGCGAGTGGCGACGATCGCCTGCACCGAGGAGAAGTCCCGCTTGCCGCCCTGGGTGGCATAGCCCATCCCGGCGGTGAGCACGCCCAGGCCGACGCCCATCAGCACGCCGAGCAGGAGTGCCTGCCCGCCGGGGATGGTGGTGACCAGCAGCATCATCAGCAGGCCGAAGAAGAGCCCGGTGCCCAGCCCGCTGAGCGCTCCCCCGGCCAGTACGCGGCCCAGGGTGAGGCGTCCGAGCACGCGCTCCACCTGCTTGAGGTCGGTGCCCACGATGCACAGGTTCTCCACCGGGAACTGCTTGTCCGCCAGCAGGTCCACGGCTCGCTGCGCCTCGGCGTAGGTGGGGTAGATGGCCACCGACATGGGGTACTTCAAGGGCATGACGGTCGAGGAGGCCTGCATGGAGGAAGACATGCACCGATCCTACCGGCGGCCACGAGGCGGCTGGCTTCGTCCAACTCTCGGGTGCCCCACTGTGTGCATGGACAGCCTCGCCCATCGCAGGACACAGAGCCCTGACGCGCCGCCCAGAACCTGCATGGTCTGAACTGTGCGCATGTGGACCGTGGAGCTGGACCCGATCCGGGGCTGGCTCCTGTCCCTCGACCAGCGCTCCTACGAGCAGGTGATGGCGGACCTCGAACTCCTCGCCGAGCACGGACCCCAGCTCGGGCCCCCATTGTGGACACGGTAACGGCATCGCGGCACCGCAACATGAAGGAACTCCGGCCGGGGTCCTCCGGCCGTTCCGAACTCCGCGTCCTGTTCGCGTTCGATCCTGAGCGCCAGGCGATCCTGCTGGTCGCCGGTGACAAGGCCGGCAACTGGCAACGCTGGTACTCCAAGAACATCCCGATCGCCGACGACCTGTTCGACGACCACATCCGACGACTCAAGGGACGGTGACCACAATGACCACGCTCGACGACATGCTCGCGCTACGACCTGTCAGCGCGGAGGCGGTTGAGGCGCACAAGAAGCAGATGATGGCCGAGGTTCGCGCCTACCGCCTGCGGGAACTGCGCGAGCAGGCCGGGTACACCCAGGCCGAACTGGCCCAGCGGATCGGCGTCGGCCAGCGCCAGGTCTCCAAGATTGAGAACGGCGACATCGAGAATGCCAAGGTGGGCACCATCCGCGGCTATCTCGAAGCGGTTGGCGGAACCCTGGCCCTCGAATATGTGATGGGTGACCATCGGGTCCAGGTCGCCTGACGCACCAATCTGGTGGCCGGGTGGTTCACTTCTGGCATGGCTGTGACTGACGACAGGATCGAATCCTGTGCCCCTGCCAGCGACGTCCTGGACGAGGTCGTGACCCGGCACCTGGAGGCGCCCCTCGCCTGGGATCCAGCTTGGACCGTCACCAACGAGGACACCGCCAACACGAAGGGCCTGATGACGACGCAGCGTGAGGGCGGCAGCGGCCAGATCCTGTTCACCACACGGTCCGGTCGTCTCACCAGCTTCGTGTGGGCATTCGACCCCACTTCCGTCGAGAAGCCCGTCGTCCATCGAGAAGCCACTGGGCACGTCGGAGAGCGACTGGGCAGCTGCTGCACCACGTGCGCAGTCACCTTGGGACGTGCACGGTGCAGGCGGGCTGCCGGGTGCCTCATCTCCCCACTCTCAGGACGGGTCCTCGACGGACTCCGAAGCCAGCGGGAGCAATCCCGCGCCCAGCTGCATGCGTCCGTCTGGCAGGCCGCGGCGCCAGTGGATCCCGTGGGTGGTCAGGCCCTTCGTCGCCAGGTGGTCATCGACCAGCACCCACAGGTCGGCCTCGTCGACCAGCTGCGGGTCGACGACGGCGCTGACGGCCAGCTGCTCGGCAGCCAGCACAACCTCATCCAGACCGGCAAGGTCCGCCAGCGACTCACTGTCGAGCATCACGCCGATCACGCCGGGCTCCCGGCCGTCGTAGACCTGCACCAGGTCCTCGGGCTCTGATCCGACCCGTTCCAGCCGGAGCGCGTGCAGCCGCGACACGGCGGCGCCGATCTCGTGCTCGTGGTGCACGGTGCACCGCACACCCCACAGCGTCCGTTCGGGCATGGGCTCCAGCCGGGCGGTGCGCGCCACCTGCCGTGCGGCATCCTCGAGCCCATCCAGACGCCGCTGCACCTGCGCGAGCCGCTTTGCGGCCAGGCGGTGCTCCTCGTCCAGTTCAGCGGCGCGCTCCTGGAGCAGTCCCACCAGTGCGTCGCGGCGAAGACCGGGGTCCAGCAGGGCGCGCACCCGTGCCAGGTCGAGGCCCTCGGCTCGCAGCCGGGCGATCTGGCGGATGCGCTCCACCTGGGTCGGCACATAGCGCCGTCGGCCACTGGCCGGGTCGGTGCTGGCCGGCACCAGCAGGTCCACCTCCTCCCAGTGGCGCAGCATCCTGGGGCTGACTCCCGCGGCGCGAGCAGCTTCGCCGATCTCGAGGAGGTCCGGGTTCATGTTCATGTCTGTGGCGCCCATGCCCAGATCCGACACCTTCACACCGTGTCAGGAGCAAGCCCCGGTTCTCCGGCCCCGGAGCGGGTGCCTCCGTGACCCGGGTCAGCGGGCCTTGGCGAGCGTTGCCCGGGCCACGGCCAGCCCGGCGCCGTCGACCATCTCGTCATCGACGACGATCGCACCGACCGCTCCCCCGGCCTCGGCCGTGGCGTGCTCGTAGGCCTCGACGATCCGACGCGCCCGCTCCACGTCGGCCGCGGGCGGGCTGAAGACCTCGTTGCCGGCCTCCACCTGCGAGGGGTGCAGCACCCACTTGCCGTCGTAGCCGAGCGCGGCGGAACTGCGGGCCGAGGTGCGGAAGCCCGCCAGGTCCCGGATCCCGACGAAGGGGCCGTCGATGGCCTGCAGCCCGTGGGCCCGGGCCGCCACCAGGATGGTCATCTGCACGTGGTGGAAGGCGTCCCCCACGTAGCCGGGCGGCTGGGAGCCGACGTTCAGGGTGGCCATCCCCATGGCGGCCATGAAGTCGCCCGGGCCGTAGACCAGCGTCTCGGTGCGGGCACTGGCGGCGGCGATCTCGGCGACGTGGAGCAGCCCGCGGGCCTCCTCGATCTGCAGCTCCACACCAATCCGCCCCACCGGCAGCCCGGCCGCCTGCTCGGCCTGGCTGAGCACCAGGTCCAGCGCCTTCACCTGGGCGGCCTCGGTCACCTTGGGCAGCACGATGCAGTCCACGCGGGCGCCGGCACCGCCCACCACCTCCAGCACGTCCTGGGTGGTCCATGGCGTGGACCAGTCGTTGACGCGGTAGGTGACGGTGGGGGCCCGCCAGCCCTCGGGCGCGTTCAGCGCGTCGACGATGCGGCGGCGGGACTCCTGCTTCACCGGCGGGGCGACCGCGTCCTCCAGATCCAGGAAGACGGCGTCGACGTCCTGGCTGCGGCTCTTGGCAATGAAGCGGTCACTGGAGCCGGGGACGGCGAGGACGGTGCGACGGGCGCGCGGCTGGGTGGTCACGGCCCCAGCATAGTCAGCCCCCGGCCCTGCGGGGGGTCCTTCCCGCGGGACGCAGCACGGCCGGCCCCCCGAGGGCCCGGCCGTGGTGTGATGCCGGTGCTGGTGTGCCGCGGCCTACGTGGCGCCGCCCAGGTCGTCCTCGTCGCTGGGCACGCCGGACCGGTCGGCGGCGTCCTGCGAGGAGTCCTCCGGCATACCCTGCGGCACCTGCTGGGCCACGTCGGCCGGGGGCACGCCGTCATCCGTGCCGGGGACCGAGTCGGCGCCCTGCTGCGGCGTCATCATGGAGTTCTCCGAGATCTGGCCTTCACTCATCTGGTGCTCCTCTGCTGTGGCCCGCGGCCGGGGCCGCGGGACGTAGACCGGATGCCCGACGACGTCGGCCATCCACTGCCATTGAAGTAGCTTGCCACCCGCCGGGGCATGGTCCGTAGGGGTGTCCTGCTACTGCGGCGGCGGCCCGAGCGCCCGCCCCAGGGGGGTGGGACGGCCCAGCGAGCAGACCTAGGGTGGGGCCATGGAGCGCACGCGGATCAGCAGCTGGGCAGGCCAGGGACGGGCACGACGGGCGGACGCGGTGGTGGTGGGCGGTGGCCACCACGGCCTGGTGGCGGCCACCGTGCTGGCCGACGCGGGCTGGCAGGTCGAGCTCTTCGAGGCCCGCGACCAGGTGGGCGGGGCGGTGGCCTCCCGGCAGGTCGACGGCTGGGTGCTGGACGAGTTCAGCGCCTGCCACCCGCTGGCCGTCGCCTCCCCGGTGCTGCGGGCCCTGGAGCTGGAGCAGCACGGCCTGGCCTGGCAGCACGCCCCGCGCCCGCTGGCGCACGTCGGCCAGAGGCAGCAGCGCGACGGTACGGCCCTGCAGGACGATCCGCAGGCGACGGCGGACGGCTTCGCGGACCCGCGGGACGCCCGGCAGTGGCTGCGCATGGTGGAGCAGTACCACCAGGTGAAGCAACCCCTGCTGGATGCCCTGTTGACGCAGTGGCCCCCCACCACCAGCGCGCTGCGCACCCTGCGTGCGCTGGGCGGGGCGGAGGTGCTGGACTTCGTCCGAATGGCCCTGCTGCCGGTGGACCGGATGGGCACCGAGCTGTTCCGCGGACCCGAGGGGCGGGACCTGCTGGCAGGCAACGCGATGCACGCCGACATCCCGCCGCAGGCGCCGGGCAGCGGCCTGTTCGGCTGGCTGATGACCATGCTCGCCCAGGACGTGGGCTTCCCCTCCCCGCGCGGTGGCACCGCCCAGCTCGCCCTGGCCCTGCGGGCGCGTGCGGAGCAGGCGGGCGTGGTGGTGCACACCCAGGAGCCGGTGGAGGCGATCCTCACCACCGGCGGGCGTGCCACCGGCGTGCGCACCGCCGCCGGCCGCACCGTCCGCGCGCGGCGGGCCGTGGTGGCCGACACCAGCGCCCCGTCGCTCTACCGCCACCTGCTGGACCCCGACGCCGTCCCGGCCGGCCTGTCGGCCCGGTTGGAGCGCTTCGCCTGGGACCTGCCCACCATCAAGCTGAACTACCGGCTGTCCGCCCCGATGCCGTGGACGGCCTCGGCGGCGCACGGCGCCGGCGTGGTGCACGTGGGACTGGACCACGTCGGGGTGGGCCGCTGGTCGGCGGACCTGGATGCCGGGGTGGCGCCGGAGCACGTCTTCGCCCTGGTGGGCCAGATGGCCACCATCGACCCCGGCCGGGCACCCGCCGGGGGCGAGTCCTTGTGGCTCTACACCCACGCCCCCCGCGGCCACGCGGACAACGAGACCGCCAGCCAGGTGGCCAGCCGGGCGGAGGCGATGCTGGACGGCTTCGCCCCCGGCTGGCGCGACGCCGTGGTGGACCGGTGGACCCAGTTCCCGGCCGACCTGCACGACAGCAACGACAACCTGGGCGACGGGGCCGTGGGTGGCGGCACCATGCAGCTGTTCCAGCAGGCCGTCTGGCGTCCGGTCACCGGTTTCGGCGGCCCCGGCACCCACCTGGCCGGGCTCTACCTGGCCTCCGCGGCCACCCACCCAGGCGGCGGCGTGCACGGTGGCGCGGGATACCTGGCTGCCCGGGCCGCGCTGCGGGAGCAGTCCTGGTGGGGCCGTCCCGCGCGCCGGCTGCGGCTGGCCGGGCTGCACCGGCTCTACCAGGACCCGCCCGCCCTGCACTGACGCCGCCGGGCGGATCAGGGCCGGGTGCGCCGCTCCGCCAGCAGCGCCAGGCGGCGCAGCGTCTCCCGGTTGCGGACCACCGTGGCCGCCTGCCGCACCCGCTCGGGGACCAGCTTGGCCGGGCCGCTGACCACGTCCTCGCGCATCCGCACCAGGGTCTGCTCGCCGCGCGGCTCCACGCTGATCTCCACCTCGGCGGAGCCGAACGGGCGGTCCTTGGGCACCAGCCGCACGAACCGGCCCACCTCCACCTGCTTGACCACCGTCTTGTCATTGAGCAGCACCGGCCACACGCCCGCCGAGTGGTGCAGCTCCGCCCCCACCTGGGGCCAGTTCTGGCTCGCCGCCCGCATCCGGCTGGCGCCGACCACCCACAGCGGGTAGGTCCATCCGTCCGCCAGCACCTGCCACACCCGGTCCGCCGGGGCGTCCACCAGTCGCTCGACCGTCTCCATGTCTGCTTCCTCTCCTCGATGGCTTCCTGCTCCCATCCAAGCCAGCCTGCGGCCGCGGCCCCACACCCCTGGGCGCGGGGTCCTGCCCCCGCTTGTCAGCCCGGTAGATTGGGGACGTGAGTGTCTCGTCGTCAGCCGTGTTCATCTCGCGCATCCGCGGCCTGCCGGTGCTCGACGCCCGCGGCGACCAGACCGGCCGGGTGCGCGACGTGGTCATCCAGCTGCGCACCCAGGGCCGTGCCCCGCGCGTCAAGGGCCTGGTGGTGGAACTCTTCGCCCGCCGCAGGATCTTCGTGCCGATGGTGCGCGTGCACGCCATCGACGCAAGCCAGGTGGTGATCGAGGGGCAGGTCGACACCCGCCGCTTCAGCAAGCGCGAGGCCGAGACGCTGGTCATCGACGAACTCTTCGATCGCGCCGTGCCCCGGCCTGAGGGACGACGCGCCGCCATCTACGACGTCTCGATGCGCCCCACCCGCGCCCGCGAGTGGGAGGTGGACGACGTGGCCCTGCGTGAGCTGCCCGCCGCCGGGCGCTTCGCCCTGGGCAAGCGGGGCGCCACCACGATCGTCGAGTGGCGCGAGATCCCCAACCTGGTGCTGAACTCGAAGCAGGTCAATGACCACCTGCTGGCCCAGATGGCCGACATGCGTCCTGCCGACGTCGCGCGTGAGCTGCACGACATGAGTGCCGACCGGCGTGCCGAGGTGATCGAGGCGCTGGACGACGACCAGCTGGCCGATGCCCTGGAGGAGTTGCCCGAGGACGAGCAGGTCGAGGTGCTCAGTGCCCTGGACCACGAGCGTGCCGCCGACATCCTCGAGGAGATGAACCCCGACGACGCCGCCGACCTGATCAAGGAACTGCCGGCCGAGATGGCCGAGGACCTGCTGCAGCGCATGGAGCCCGAAGAGGCCGCCGACGTGCGCGGCCTGATGATCTACGCCGACCTGACCGCCGGCGGCATGATGACCCCCGAGCCGGTCGTCCTGGGCCCCGACGCAACCGTCGCCGAGGCGCTGGCGCGGGTGCGCGACGAGGAGCTCACCCCCGCCCTGGCGTCGATGGTCTTCATCTGCCGTCCCCCGCTGGACACTCCCAGCGGCCGCTTCCTGGGCATGGTGCACACCCAGCGGCTGCTGCGCGAGGCCCCCTCGCTGATGGTCTCTGGCATGGTGGACGACAGCCTCGAGCCGCTGGGCCCGCACAGTGGCCTGGCCGAGGTGAGCCGCTACTTCGCCACCTACAACCTGGTGGTGGCGCCGGTGGTCAATGACGAGAACCAGCTGGTCGGCGCCGTCGCGGTGGACGACCTGGTGGACCACATGCTGCCCGAGGACTGGCGTGGCACGCAGATGGACGGGGAGGACGAGGAGAGCCGTGCCTGAGCAGCGCGAACGTCCCCATGGCTCCGGGCAGCGCGAGCGTGGCGCCGGCACCCAGCGCGAACGGCTCAACACCCCCGGTGAGCGCAGGCGCTCGCTGCTGCCCAAGGTGGAGCTCGACCCCGACTCCTTCGGCCGCTTCGCCGAGTGGGTGGCCCGCTTCATGGGCACCGCCAAGTTCCTGGTCTGGATGACGGTGGTGGTGATCACCTGGGTGGCCCTCAACGTGGTGAGCATCTGGCACCACAAGTGGGACCCCTATCCGTTCATCCTGCTCAACCTGTTCTTCTCCACCCAGGCCTCCTATTCGGCGCCGCTGATCCTGCTGGCGCAGAACCGCCAGGAGGCCCGCGACCGGGTGACGATGGAGGAGGACCGCCGCGTCGCCGCGCAGAGCCGTGCCGACATGGACTTCCTGGCCCGCGAGATCGCCTCGCTGCGGATGAATGTCGGTGAGATGGCCACCCGCGACTACATCCGTGGCGAGCTGCGCTCCAGCCTGCGCGAGTTGCTGGCCGAGCTGGAGTCCGAGGAGCCCGTCGAGGGCGATGACGACGGGCGCCGGTCGTGGCTGCGCGAGAACCGCACCCGCGAGAACCGCTCCCGTGAGGGCAAGGGGCGTGAGCGCCGGGACGGCCGCGAGTCCTGAGACGATTTGCAAAGGAGTCGGCCAAGGAAAAGACTCGAACCCATGACTGACGAGAACCCGCTGCTCGGCCAGGTGCGCGCGGCGCTGCACACCGTTGACGATCCCGAGATCCACCGCCCGATCACCGAACTGGGCATGGTCGACGAGGTGACCTGTGACGAGGCAGGAAATGTGCGCATCCGCGTCCTGCTCACCATCCAGGGATGCCCCCTGCAGAACACCATCAATGCCGACGTGACCAGGGCGGTCGGCGCCGTCGAGGGCGTGAAGTCGGTCTCGGTGGAGCTCGGCGTGATGGACGACGAGCAGCGTGCAGCCCTCAAGACGATGCTGCGCGGCGGCCAGCCCGAGCGCCAGATCCCCTTCGCCCAGCCCGGCAACCTCACCCAGGTGATCGCCGTGGCCTCCGGCAAGGGCGGCGTCGGCAAGAGTTCCGTGACGGTGAACCTGGCCGCTGCCCTGGCGAGCCTGGGCAAGAGTGTCGGCATCCTCGACGCCGACATCTACGGCCACTCCGTGCCCGACATGCTGGGCCTGGGCGAGGCCCGCCCCACCCCGGTGGAGGACATGATCATGCCCGTGCCCAGCATGGGCATGAAGGTGATCAGCGTCGGCATGCTCAAGCCAGACCGCGAGGCCGTCATCGCCTGGCGCGGCCCGATCCTGGACCGTGCGCTGACCCAGCTGCTGGCCGATGTCTACTGGGGCGACCTGGACTTCCTCATCCTCGACCTGCCGCCCGGCACCGGCGACGTGGCGATGAGCCTGGGCCAGAAGATCCCCAATTCCGAGGTGGTCGTGGTCACCACCCCGCAGCAGGCTGCCAGCGAGGTGGCCGAGCGGGCCGGCACGATGGCCGCGATCATGCAGCAGAAGGTGATCGGCGTGGTGGAGAACATGAGCCACCTGGAGGTCACCAGCCCCAGCGACGGCCACACCTTCCGCGTCGACCTGTTCGGCACCGGCGGTGGCCAGAAGGCGGCCGACGCGCTCAGCGAGCGCCTGGGCTACGAGGTGCCGCTGCTGGCCCAGATCCCGATCGAGCAGCAGCTGCGCGAGGGTGGCGAC
This sequence comes from Luteococcus sediminum, assembly GCF_054783495.1. Taxonomy (NCBI): domain Bacteria; kingdom Bacillati; phylum Actinomycetota; class Actinomycetes; order Propionibacteriales; family Propionibacteriaceae; genus Luteococcus; species Luteococcus sediminum. The sequence goes on from NZ_BAAGQL010000013.1 coordinate 238,957, forward strand.
TCCGGCGCCCCGATCGTCCTGAACGATCCCGAGGCCCCCTCGGCGAAGGCCCTGATGGCGCTGGCGCAGACGATCGCCGGCCGCAAGCGCGGCCTGTCGGGCATGCACCTGGGCGTCAGCCCCGCCTGATCGCGCTCCGGGACAGCCCGGACGGGGACCGAGCCTGTCGAGGAGCACTCGACAGGCTCGGTCCGGTCTAGGTGGCCTCGAGGTCGACCGGCGTGGGGACCTCGCCGGAGGCCACCTCCTCGTGGCGGCTGGCCTCGAACTCGTGGCGCAGGTCCTCGCCCATCATCTGGGCGTCCTTGATGTTGCCGTCCAGATCGCTGCGCACTTCGGACAGGTCGGAGCGGATCTCGTCGATGTCGCCCTGCAGGTCCTCCAGCAGGTGCTTCTGCACGAAGGTCTTGGGGTTGAGGTCGCGGATGTCCAGGTTGGCGTACTCGGGGCCGAGCTCGGCACGCAGCTGGTCCTGGGCGTTGTTGGCGATGCCCCGCAGGAAGAAGACCACCCGGGCGGCCTTGCGGGTCAGCTCCGGGATCTTCTCCGGCCCGAACATGATGACGGCGAGGATCACCACCATCAGAACTTCGGGGAGGCCGATGTTGTTCACGCCGCCAGCCTAGCGAGCCGCAAGTCGGTCACGAAAAAGCGACGGGCGCTGGCTGCCGCGCTCAGCGGCCACGTTCCCCCACCAGACTGCGCAGGCCCAGCACCAGCTGGTCATCGATGTCGCCGGTGACCGGGGCCTGGCGGGGCAGTTCCTGTTCTGCCTGCACCGCAAGGGCCTCGTCGCCGTGGGCCAGCACCAGGCAGTGGACCCACTGGCCCGACTGCCACAGGTGGTCGCAGCCCTGGCGTCCCGCCTCGGCCACCAGCACCCCGCGCTGCTGCACCAGGACCAGCGCCTCTCGACGGTCGGCGAAGGTGCTGCGGATCGTGGTGGGCTGGTCGTCCAGGTGCTCGCGCAGCACCAGGGGCAGGCCGGCCAGTTGCTCGGGGCAGTCGGCGCGCGGCGGGCACGGTGCGTGGTCCTCTGCGCCGGGCGAGCCGACCAGGGCTGTCTGGGCCGTGAAGACCGCGGGCATCTCCTCGATGTCCACCGATGTCCACCCCGCCGCCATCTCGTCCAGCACGGCCCGGTGGGCCGCGCTCTCGACGTGCGGCAGCCCCAGGCTCGCCACCCGCGAGGCGTCCGGATCGGAGATCCCGGTGAGCTCCGGCGCCGAGAGCATGGCGGCCCCCACCGCCCCCGCGACGCCCAGGCTGGCGGCCGCGGCCCCCATCAGCACCCGCTGGCGCACCTGGCGACGGCGGCTCGGCAGCTGGCCGTCGCCCTCGGGGCGCAACCACAGCTGGTCCGTGGCCTGCTCACCGGCAATGGCCACCAGCCGGTCGGCCAGCCCGCTCGGGGCGGACGCGGGACCGGAACTGCGGGCCGCGATCCCCAGCAGGGCACGAGTCTGGGTCATCTCGGCGAGCTCGCTGCGACACTGCTCACAGCCCACGAGGTGACCGGCGACCGCTTCGCGCTCACCGGTCCCCAGCGCCTGGTCGGCATAGGCGGCCAGCTGGCGACGGGCCCGGCGGCAGTCGAGCTCGTCGTGGAACCTGATCCCCCTGATCATGCTCACCCCTGGCCAGCCCCGAGCAGTTCGTCATGGGCACGGTCGACGCCCAGGTAGCGCTCCCGGTCGGCGGTGGGGCGACGGTGGGCCAGGGCGACGCGCAGTTGGGCGCGCCCTCGGCTGATCCGGCTGCGCACGGTGCCGAGCTTCACGTCGAGCACCTGCGCGATCTCCTCGTAGCTGAGGCCCTCGATGTCGCACAGCACGACGCAGACCCGGTACTCGGGTGCGAGGGCGGCCAGGGCGGCGGTGACATCGGCGTCCATGCTGGCGTCGTCGTAGATCTGGCCCGGGGAGGCCAGTTCACCCGCCACGAGCTCGCTGGCCTCGGCCATCGGCTGCATGCGGATCTTCTGGCGGCGACGGGCCTGGTCCAGGAAGAGGTTGGTGGTGATGCGGTGGATCCAGCCCTCCAGCGTCCCGGGGGTGAAGGAGCTGATGGAGCGGAAGACGCGCACGAAGACGTCCTGGGTGAGGTCCTCGGCATCATGCAGGTTGCCGGTCAGGCGCAGCGCCAGCCGGTAGACCTGGTCGGAGTGGTCGCGGACCAGCTCTTCCCAGGTGGGCGGGGTCCACTGCACGGGGGCAGCAGCGGGCCGCTCCTCGAGGGGGGCCTGGCGCGTCTTGCGAAACATCGACATCCTCTCGTCACACGGGGCAACGATCGGCCAGCGCCGATCGTTCCCGTGGCGCGTCACAGGTCTGCGGCGTCCAGCAGGGCGGCGAAGGTCCGCACCTCGTCCTCGGTGGGCTGCGGCAGCGGGGCGCGCACGCCACCGACGTCGAAGCCCTGGTGGGCCAGGCCGGCCTTGACCAGCATCACGCCCTGGGTGGCGAAGACACCGCAGTAGACGCCCAGCAGCGACTGGTGCAGGGCCAGCGCACGCTCCACGTCGCCGGAGACGAAGGCCGCGACCATCTCGCGGGTACGGGTGCCGGTGAAGTGGGTGGAGGTGCCCACGACGCCCACGCCGCCCACTGCGAGCAGGGGAAGCGTCATCGCGTCATCGCCCGAGTAGTAGGCCAGCGTGGAGCCGGCGATCACCCTGGAACTGGAGGCCAGGTCGCCCTTGGCGTCCTTGACGGCGACGATCCGGGGGTGCTCGGCCATGGCCAGCAGGGTCTGCTCCTCGATGGGCACGCCCGCCCGGTGCGGGATGTCATAGGCCATCAGCGGCAGCTCGGTGGCATCGGCAACGGACAGGAAGTGCTGCAGGATGCCCCGCTGGGGAGGACGCAGGTAGTAGGGCGTGACGACCAGCAGGCCGTCGGCGCCGGCATCGGCGGCCTGGCGGGCCAGCTCGATGGTGTGACGGGTGTCGGAGCTGCCGACGCCGGCCAGCACCTGGGCCCGGTCACCGACCTCTTCCACGACGGCAGCCACCAGGGCGGCCTTCTCCTGCTCGGTGGTGGTGGGCGACTCGCCCGTGGTGCCGTTGATGACCAGCGCGTCATTGGACTGTTCGTCGACCAGGCGGGCGGCCAGCTGGCGGGCCCGGGCGATGTCCACCGCGCCGTCGGCGTCCATCGGGGTGACCATTGCGGTCAGGACTCGTCCGAAGACGGGCATCAGGGGATCATCCATGGTTCAGCTCTCCTCGATCATCACCAGCGGGTCGCCGTCGTGGACGACGTCACCGGCCTGCACGACCACCTCGGTGACCTTGCCCTCGACCTCCGCGAGCACGGGGATCTCCATCTTCATCGACTCCAGCACCACCACCGGTTGCGTGCTGGCGACCACATCGCCCACTGCGACCTCGACGGACAGGACATTGCCGACGATCTCGGCATTCACGGCGTGGCTCATGCACCGAGTCTAGTGCCCCGTGCATCCCTCCACCTGCACCTGAGGCTTGCCCGCCGCAAAAGCTCCATTGGATAGGATGTGGCGCGTGAGCCAGCCCAACCAGACACCGCATTCCTCCGCCGCCCTGGACGCCCGTTCCCTGGGCTTCGCCGAGGACTTCGTCGCCCCCGGCGAGACCCTGCGTGATGCCCGTGAGCAGGCCGTCGCCCTCGGCCTCGAGACCATCAGCAATGGCGCCGCCACCGCGCTGCGCTTCCTGACCCGCCTGGTCGGCGCCAAGGCCGTCGTCGAGGTCGGCACCGGCACCGGCGTCTCCGGCCTGGCGATCTTCGAGGGCATGGGCTCCGAGGGCATCATCACCAGCATCGACCCCGAGCCGGAGCGCCAGGCCGCGGCCCGCCGCGAGTTCCAGGGCGCCAAGATCCCCAGCAACCGCTTCCGCCTGATCGCCGGCATCCCGCTCGAGGTGCTGCCCAAGCTGCGCGACGGCGCCTACGACATGGTCTTCGTCAACGGCGACAAGCTGGAATACGGCGAGTACGTCGGCCAGGCGCTGCGCCTGCTGCGCCACGGCGGCATCGTCGTGATCAACAATGCGCTGTGGAAGAACCTGGTGGCCGACCCGTCCAATGACGACGACGAGACGCTGATCATCCGCGAGGCCCTGTCGGCCGTCGCGGAGACCGAGGAGTTCACCCCGCTGCTGCTGCCGCTCGGCGACGGCCTGCTGGCCGCCATCAAGGCCTGACGGGCAGAAATCCTTGTCTGCAAGGCCTTGACAGAATTGCACAGGGGGGGACGCTGGGGATGGGCCGCAATGTGGCGGCCCATCTCCAACCAGTCGAGGGGAACAAGGATGTTCAAGAACACTCACAAGGTTGGGGCGGGAGCCGCTGCCGTCGCCCTCGCACTCGGCGGAATGCTGGTCACGCCCCGCACAGCCATGGCCGTCCCCTATGGCTGCCACTACGAGATGAGCAACCGCGACGCGATCGGCACCTGCGACCGAGGCTCCGGGACCTTTCGGATCCGTCTGGATTGCAGCAATGCCCCAGACCGCACCTCCGTGTGGGCCCGCCCGGGTCAGTACGTCTCGGTTCGCTGCCTAGCCGGCAAGCCTTATGGGGTGTCCTTCGAGACGCGGTGACCGACCGGGACGGCAGCGGGGCATCGACTGCCATCAGCCGATGCCCCGCAACCATTCTAGCCCCAATCGTCTGATGGAACCGAGGAGTACGATGACCCTTCGGATTGACAACGTCACGATCGCCTATCGTCGGCGCATCGCCGTGTCGGCGGTGAGCTGGCGGCTGGATGCGGGGCTGCACGCCCTCCTGGGCCCAAATGGTGCCGGCAAGAGTTCACTTCTCCGGGCCGTCGCCACCCTGCAGCCCGTCAGCACGGGCCTGATCGAGTTCGATGGGCACTCCGGTCCGGGGATTCGCCAGCACCTGGGCTACTGCCCCCAAGAGAACTTGGGCAAGTCTTCATTCACCGTCAGAGAGCACCTCCTGTATATGTGCTGGTTGCGCCGTATCCCCCATGGAGCTGCAGCGAGCGAAGCCGAGCGTGTCATGGAGCTGATCGACCTGAGCGACCGGGCATCGGAGCGCATCTCCAAGCTCTCCGGTGGAATGCGCAGGCGCGTGGCGATCGGATCGGCACTCGTGGGCGACCCGGGCCTGGTCCTTCTGGACGAGCCCTCAGCCGGTCTCGACATGGCCCAGCGGGATGCACTGTCGCGCATTCTCCAAGGAGTCGCCCGGCAATCAGTGGTCATAGTGTCCACCCACTTGGTTGAGGACGTGATTCACCACGCGGACAGTCTTGCCGTGATGGACCAAGGAGAATTCCTCTTTGCCGATGACTTCAACCAGTTCGCCACCAGTCGTGAGCTGGGACCAGTTCGTGATCGCTATCTGGAACTGGTGGGCCGATGAAACACGGCGTGGTCTTGTGGATTAGACACAACCACCTCCCCCAGGCGCTCGCGGTCAGCACCCTTGGTGCCGTGGCCGTCCGTGCCGCACTATTCGTAATCAACAGCGACGGCGGCGGCGTGGATGTCGCACCGCTCTGGCTGGGGACAGCCATGACCCTCCCCCTGCTGTTCACTTTTTCCTGCGAGGATTCGCAAGACGTGGTCGCTCCACGCCCTCTGCTCTGGCGTCGGGCAGCATTGCTTGCACTGACCTTGGGCGCAACGGCTCTGGGCGCGTGGCTTCTCACGCCCGCCAGTGCTGACGGATTGGGCCCTATGGCCACCTGGCGCAACTGTTGCGCCTTGCTTGGGCTGGGACTCATCGGTCTCGGGCTGGTCGGCAGTACCGCCTTGTGGCTATTGCCATTGACCGCTTCACTCACCTCGATGATGTTCGCGTGGCCGCAGTATCCGGGGCCGTTGCACGGCATGGTGGGCTTCCTGCGAGCTCCCGTGGATCCACCTTTTTCCAGTGGGTCATGGAACTTGAGCATCCCGATGAGCGCAGCCTTGGCGGTGGCAGGCATGTTGGTGCACACGTCAGGCACCCGTGTGGCAGTGCACGACGGGCCGGCCCTGGCGAGGTTCGGATCACTCACAACAATCCATGGCGAGGCCACTGCCAGCACTCTGGCACAAGGGTTGGGGCGAGTAAGCCGATCCCGTCCCCTCACAGTCATCGCCGGCTTCGTGTGCACGTGGACACTGCTTGCGTCTGTTGGCAAGTGGGGTGGTAGCCCCCGCCTGCTGCTCGGCAACGAGGTGCCCTCAGGAGCTTTCATCCACGCACCTCTCGGCGCCCTGGTGGGTGTCGTCATCGGTCAGACTCGATGGCGCACCGGGGTGGCCGTCTGGCAACAACTCTCCGTCCGACCTCGATGGTCGCTTCTGCTGCAGGAGTGCCGGCGGTCCATCATGGCAACGACCACGGCCCTCGGGGTGCCGATCGGTGCCCTTGCGCTGTTGAGCACCGCAACGCTCGCCACTCAGTCGGGCGTGGCTGTGGCCTTGAGCGAGCTCGCGGGCGGAATGACGCCGACGCTCTTGGTTCTTCTGGAGGCGGGGCTGCTCTGCGTGCTCGGGACCGTGGCTGGTTGGTTCATGCGGGGCATCTGGATCCCCGCTCTGGTGATGGTGCTGGCTTTGGCCGCAATGATCCCGGCACCGCGTGTTCCGGTACAGGATGTCGACCGGATCTGGGCGGCGAGCTACGCGAGTACGGTTTGCTCTCCTGTCCCAGACCTGGATGTCACTGTGTGCACGACTCCGCCGCTGCGCGGCTACTTGCCCGCCGCCGTGCAGTCGGTGGCCGACATCTACCAAAGGGCCCCTCGACGAGAGGCCCTCCCCACCCGTGTCCTGCTCACCGACCGCGGCCCTATGGGAGTGAGTGCGCCGCACAGTATGGATCCAACAGTGTCCGTGCGACGGTCCCATGGGTTGCAGCCGCCTCGCGAACTTGGACCAACCACTGCGGAGTCGCTGACCTACTCCACCTTGGCGTGGTGCCCTGGCGCGAACATTGGTGACCTGATGATGTTGTGGGGCCAAGACGATTGGACCGCGAGCCCAACGATGTCACGGACCATCCAGGCCCTGGAGGAGTGCCGCGGGTAGGAGCGGCCCCTCTCGCCGTGGGCACCGGCCTGCTGGCCGCCATCAAGGCCTGACGGCAGGCCACGCCGGCCGGAACCGTCCGCCGGTCATGACAGCGACTGGGGCCGCATCCCCGAGGGGATGCGGGCCCAGTCAGTCGTCCGGGTGCTCGGGGCTCGCCCGATGGGGCGTGGTCACCACTCGATGCCGGGAACGATCAGTCCCTTGCCGACCACCGTGATGCCGCCGTCACTGACGGTGAAGCCGCGCGCACGGTCATGGTCGTGGTTGACGCCGATCTCCACCCCGTCGGGAACGACCACGTTCTTGTCGAGGATCGCGTTGTGCACCACGGCATTGCGGCCGATGCGCACACCACTCATCAGGATCGAGCTGTCCACGCGCGCCCACTTCTCGATGTGCACATCAGGGCTCATCACCGTGCGGTCGACGTCGCCGCCCGAGATGATGCAGCCGGGCGAGACGATCGAGTCCTCGGCATTGCCGCGCATCGTGAACTTGGCACCGGGCGCCTGCACATGGGTGGTCCAGATGGGCCAGTGCTTGTTGTACAGGTTGAACTGCGGCACGACGCTGACCAGGTCCATGTGGGACTCGTGGTAGGCGTCGATGGTGCCCACGTCACGCCAGTAGCTGCGGTCCTCGTCGGTGGCGCCGGGGACGACATTGTCCTTGAAGTCGTAGACCTGCGCCTCGCCCTTGGCGACGAAGGCGGGGATGATGTCGCCGCCCATGTCGTGGCCGGCATTGGGGTCCTTGGCATCGGACTCGAGGGCCTCCACCAGCGCCTTGGTGGTGAAGATGTAGTTGCCCATCGAGGCGAAGGACTCCTCCGGGGAGTCGGGCAGGCCGGGCGGGTCGCCCGGCTTCTCCAGGAACTGCTTGATCTTGCCCTTCTCGTCGGCGTCGATGATCCCAAAGGCGCTGGCCTCGTGGCGCGGCACACGGATGCCGGCGACGGTCGCCTCCAGCCCGGAGTCGATGTGCGCCTGCAGCATCTGGCTGACGTCCATCCGGTAGATGTTGTCGGCCCCGAAGACGACGATGTAGTCGGGTTCCTCGTCACGGATGAGGTTCATCGACTGGTAGATGGCGTCGGCACTGCCCTGGTACCACTGCGGCCCGAGTCGCTGCTGGGCGGGCACCGGGGTCACGTAGTTGCCGAGCATCGTCGACATCCGCCAGGTGAGAGAGATGTGACGGTCGAGCGAGTGCGACTTGTACTGCGTCAGCACGCAGATCTGGCGAAGCTCGGAGTTGGCGAGGTTCGACAGCACGAAGTCGATCAGGCGGTAGGTTCCCCCGAAGGGGACGGCCGGCTTCGCGCGGTCTGCGGTCAGCGGCATGAGTCGCTTGCCCTCGCCACCGGCGAGGACCATGGAGAGCACCTTTGGTCTTGTGGACATGCCATGAACCTATGGCTCGGCAAGGTCCACTGACAAGGCATGTCCATCACTTGATCCCGTGCTTTCGGATCGATGTCACCAAGTGTTCCCCACCGCGGTCAGTTGCCGGCCCGGGCATTGTGGTGGCACCACCCCTGTGCCATTCTCAGCTCATGCGTGTATCCATCCTCACCCGCGAATACCCACCCTCGATCTACGGGGGTGCTGGGGTGCACGTCGCCCAGCTCGTCCCCCAGCTGCGCAGGTTCGTCGACGTCGACGTCCAGTGCATGGGCGAGCCCCGCGACGGCGCCACCGCCCACCAGGAGAACTTCCCGCCCGGCGCCAATGCGGCCCTGCGCGTCTTCGGTGCCGACCTGTCGATGGTCGACGCGATCGATCCCGCCACCGACGTGGTGCACTCCCACACCTGGTATGCCAACCTGGCCGGCCACCTGGCGGGGCTCTTCCTCGACCGCCCACACGTGGTCAGTGCGCACTCGCTGGAGCCGGACCGGCCGTGGAAGGCCGAGCAGCTCGGCGGCGGCTACGCCCTGAGCTCCTGGGCCGAGCGCACCGCCTATGAGGGCGCCGACGCGGTCATCGCGGTGAGCGAGGGCATGAAGAAGGGCATCCTCAAGTCCTACCCGCAGCTGGAGGCCGACAAGATCCACGTCGTGCTCAACGGCATCGACCCCGAGGAGTTCAAGCCCGACCACGGCACCGACGTGTGCGAGCAGATCGGCATGGACCCCGGCAAGCCGTCGGTGGTCTTCGTCGGGCGCATCACCCGGCAGAAGGGGCTGGTGCACCTGGTGCGGGCGGCCAAGCACCTGGACCCCGAGACCCAGGTGATCCTGCTGGCCGGCGCCCCGGACACCCCCGAGATTGCCGAGGAGTTCAACCTCGCCTTCGCCGAGGTCAAGCAGAGCCGCGGCGGCGGCGTGGTGTGGGTGCAGGAGATGTTGCCCCGCGCCAGTGTGCGCCAGGTGATGAGCAATGCCACCGTCTTCGCCTGCCCGTCGATCTACGAGCCGCTGGGCATCGTGAACCTCGAGGCGATGGCCACCGAGACCGCCGTCGTCGCCAGCGCCGTGGGCGGCATCCCCGAGGTGGTCGTCGACGGCGAGACCGGATACTTGGTGGACTATGACCCGGCCAGGGCCGGCGACGAGGACTTCATCGCCACCTTCGAGAAGACCTTCGCCGAGCGGATCAACGAGCTGACCCGCGATCCGGAGCTGGTCCGCCGTTTCGGCCAGGCCGGCCGCCAGCGCTGCATCGACCACTTCAGCTGGCGGACCATCGCCCAGCAGACCGTCGAGGTCTACCGCGCCGCCATCGAGCGCCACGCCGCGCGCAGCACGTCGGCGCCCCCCGCCTGAGGCCCGCACAGGCCAACGGCGTGCCCTCCCCTGCCGGGGATGGCACGCCGTTTGGGGACGCCTGCGGCGCCACCGCGGACCGTCGTTGGCCGTGGTCAGCCGACGATCTCCTGCAGGCACTTGAGCAGGTCACCGGCCTCGGTTGCGTTGAGTTCGACCACCAGACGGCCTCCGCCGTCAACCGGAACACGCATCACGATGCCACGGCCTTCCTTGGTGACCTCCATGGGACCATCACCAGTGCGGGGCTTCATTGCAGCCATTGCGCTTCCTCATCTCCTCGACGTTTTGTTCCCATTATTCCGCATCGGGCGCGTCATTCCCCATTCCGACCCTGCGTGGCCGGCTGACGAGCTCCTCCTCGACGTCTGCCACGGCCGTGACGGGCCGCTGCACCGGCTGCTCGTCGAGCTGGTCGGCCACCCGGGCCAACAGGCGGTCCACCTCGGCCATCGAATAGCCGCGCGGCACCACGGCGAAGCGGACCTCGCGCAGGTCCTCGGCCCCCAGGGGCCCGGTGGGCAGGTCGTCGACCAGGCGCTCGTCATCCAGTGCAGGCATCTGGCCCCACCGTCCAGAGGCGACGACGGCCGTCGCGCCGAGGATGAGCACCACCACTGCCACCAGGAACCAGACCATGGCATCCATGGTGTCATGGCCGGCTGGGCTCAGGCGCGCTCGGCGCCCTCGCCCAGGATGTGTCGCAGCGCCTCCTGCTCGTCGTCGGTGACCAGGAACATGTCCAGGTCGGCCGGGGCAAGGTAGCCGTCGGCCAGCGCGCGTTCCCGCAGCCAGTCGACCAGGCCTCCCCAGTAGTCACGACCGAAGAGCACCACGGGGAAGTGGCGCACCTTGCCGGTCTGGGAAAGGGTCAGGGCCTCGAAGAGCTCGTCGAAGGTGCCGAAGCCGCCCGGCATCACGATGAAGCCCTGGGCGTACTTGAGGAACATCACCTTGCGGGCGAAGAAGTAGCGGAAGTTGATCCCCAGGTTCACGTGGCGGTTCATGCTGGCCTCGTAGGGCAGTTCGATGCCCAGCCCCACCGAGACACCGCCGGCCAGGTCGGCACCCCGATTGGCGGCCTCCATGATGCCGGGCCCACCACCGGTGACCACGGCACGCCCCCGGCGGGTCAGCTCCGCACCGAGGCGCTCGGCCGCCTGGTACATGGGGTGGGCGGGGCTGGTGCGGGCCGATCCGAAGATGCTGACCGCCGGGCCGATCTCGGCCAGGGCGTCGAAGCCCTCGACGAATTCCGACTGGATGCGCATGATCCGCCACGGATCGGTGTGGCGCCAGCCCTCGGTCTGGTCGGCGAGCAGCCGCTCGTCGGTGGTGGCGCCGGCGTGCTGGTCTCCGCGACGCACCACGGCACCCTGGATGCGCTCCCCGCCGGGGCCGGGAGCATTGTCGACGGGGTGCTTCACACGATGGGGACTCACTGCTCCTCCTGGGTGGTGGACGGTGCCGGCTGGGCGGCGGGCAGGGGTGCGAGCCAGCGGCGCAGCGCCGCGGCACAGGTCTCGAGGTCCTCGACGGGGCAGAACTCGTCGTCGGTGTGGGCCTTGTTGGGATCGGCCGGGCCGAAGTTCACGGCGGGCACGCCCAGCTCGCTGAAACGCGCCACGTCGGTCCAGCCGTACTTGGGGCCCGGCTCGCCCCCGACGGCGGCCAGGAACTCCTTGGCGGCGGGCAGGTGCAGCCCGGGGCGCGCCGCCGGGGACAGGTCGACCCAGTCCAGCTCGTGGCCCTCGAACAGGTCGGTCATCAGCGCCTGGGCCTCGGCCAGGCTCTTGTCGGGCGCGAAGCGGTAGTTGATGTGGACCCGGCAGCTGTCGGGGACAACATTGCCGGCCACTCCCCCCTCGACCTGCACGGCATTGAGTCCCTCGCGGTAGGTGAGGCCCTCGACGTCGATCTCGCGCTGCTCGAAGCCGGCGATGCGCTCCAGCACCTCGCGCAGGTCGTGGATGGCGTTGTGCCCCATCCAGCCGCGGGCACTGTGGGCGGCGGTGCCGTGGGTGGTGATCCAGAAGCGCAGGGTCCCCTGGCAGCCACCCTCGACCAGTGCACTGGTGGGTTCCATCAGGATCGCGAAGTCGCCCCGGAGCAGGTCTGGCTGGGCGTCGGCGACGATGCCCAGACCGTTGAGCGGTGCCGCGACCTCCTCGTTCTCGTAGAAGACCCAGGTGAGGTCGTGCCGCGGCTCGTCGAGCTCGGCCGCCAGTTGCAGGGCGACGGCCACCCCGCCCTTCATGTCACAGGTGCCGCGGCCGACGATGCGCTCCTGGCCGTCGATGACGGCGCGCTGGCTGGGCAGGTTGCCGGCCACCGGCACGGTGTCGAGGTGTCCGGCCACCACGACCCGCTGGTCGCGGCCCAGCTGGGTGCGGGCCACGACATTGTTGCCGATCCGCGCCACCTGCAGGTGGGGCTGGGCACGCAGGGCGCTCTCCACCGCATCGGCCAGTTCGGCCTCGTTGCCGCTGACCGACTCGATGTCGACGATGGCCTGCAGCAGCTCGGGCAGGGGCCGGGAGAGATCCAGGGTCATGCCCGTGAGCCTAGTGGGGGCTGGCAAGCACGGGCAGGGGCCGAGTGGGGCCCTAGTCTTGGTCGCATGTACCGGCACCTGTTCTGGGACCTCGGCGGCACGCTGGTGGACACCTATCCCGCCCTCGACGACGCCTTCGCCGCCGTGGTGCGCGAGCACGGGCACCAGGTGGAACTGATCGAGGTCGCCCGGCTGACGCGTCGCTCGACGGGCGAGGCGGTGCGCACCCTGTCGCAACGCTACGACATCGCGCCAGAGCGGTTCGAGCAGGCCAATGCGGCACTCAAGAAGCGGTGGGAGACCGATCCTGCCCCGGCAATGCCCGGCGCCCACGAGCTGATGGCGCGGGTGCATGCCGCGGGTGGGCTCAACCTGGTGGTGACCCATCGCGACCGGGCCAGCGCGACCGACCTGGTCCAGGGGCTGGGCCTCGAGGTCGACGACCTGGTCTCGACCACTGACGGGCACCCGCGCAAGCCCGATCCCGAGATGTACCGGGTGCTGCTGGAGCGCCACGGGCTCGACGTGGCCGAGTGCCTGGCGGTCGGTGACCGTCCGATCGACGCGGAGGCCGCCCACCGGGCCGGGATGCATGCGGTGGTGCTGGAGGATCCCGAGATGCCCGTCGACGACGACGCGGAGCACCAGGTCTCGCGGCTCGAGGAGCTGGCGGGACTGCTCGGGCTCGATTGAGCGCGCCGCACAGGCCGCCGCCAGGCGCTCAGCCGAACAGCACCAGGCAGATCGCCAGGTAGTGGCACAGGGCGGCCAGCACGGTGCACAGGTGGAAGACCTCGTGGAAGCCGAAGGTCTCGGGCCAGGGATTGGGCCGTCGCAGGCCGTAGGCGATGGCTCCGATCGAGTAGATGATGCCGCCGGCGGCGATCAGCGCCACCACCGCCGGGCCGCCGATGTGCCAGAACTGGCCCATCCAGCCCAGTGCGGCCCAGCCCATGACCAGGTAGAGCGCCACGTAGAGCCAGCGCGGGGCAGCGATCCAGAAGACGCGGAAGAGCACGCCCACCAGGGCGCAGGACCAGATGAGGGCCAGCAGCAGGCGCAGGCTGCGGCCGTGCAGCATGCCGACCGCCATCGGGGTGTAGCTGCCGGCGATGAAGACGAAGATGTTGGCGTGGTCCACCCGGCGGAAGACCGCATGCACCCGAGGTGACCAGCTGCCGCGGTGGTAGAAGGCCGAGTTGCCGAACAGCAGCACGGCACTGAGCGCGTAGACCGCGCAGGCCAGCCGCTCGTCGCGCTGCGGTGCCAGGGCGACCAGCAGGATTCCGGCCACCAGCATGACGGGGGCGAAACCCTGGTGCAGCCAGCCTCGCAGCCGTGGCTTGGTGGCTGCGTGGGGTGTGGTGAGAGCGGCTTCACGCTCCGGTATGTGCATATAACCTACGGTAGCGTAGGTTGGTGGAGTGGCCGACCACTGCGACTAGGCTGAAGCCATGAACAGGCTGGACCGTCTCTCCGAGACCCTCGACCGGATGCACCCGTCAGGCCTGCTGTACAGCACCTACGAGACGCGCCTGCTGCAGGAGATCGACGCCGACAACCTGCCGCGCCACGTCGCCGTGCTGGCCGACGGGAATCGTCGCTGGGCGCGGATGAATGCCCCCGACCAGCCGCTGGTCGCCGGCTACCAGGCCGGCGCTGACAAGCTCACCGACTTCGTCGGCTGGTGTGACGAGGCCGGCATCCAGGTGGTGACGCTGTGGGTGCTGAGCACCGACAACCTCTCCCGCAGCGCCGACGAGGAACTGCTTCCCCTGCTCCAGGTGATCGAGGACCTGGTGGTGGAGCTGGCCGCCGACGGCCGCTGGAGGGTCCAGGCGATGGGCGACATGGCGTTGCTGCCCACCACGATGGCCAAGGCCCTGGACGGCGCCCGCCAGCGCAGCGCCGGCAACCGCGGAATGCTGGTCAACGTCGCCATCGCCTACGGCGGGCGCCACGAGCTGCGCGACGCGGTGCGCTCCCTGTTGCGCGAACAGGCAGCCAAGGGACGCAGCCTCGACGAGGTGGCCGAGAGCCTGGAGATCGACCAGATCGGCGAGCACCTCTACACCAAGGGCCAGCCCGACCCCGACTTGATCATCCGCACCTCGGGCGAGCAGCGCCTGTCGGGCTTCCTGATGTGGCAGAGCGCCCACAGCGAGTTCTACTTCTGCGAGGCCCTGTGGCCCGACTTCCGCCGTGTCGACTTCCTGCGCGCACTGCGCTCCTTCAGCCAGCGGGAACGACGCTTCGGCAAGTGAGCTGCCCGGTCCCGCACGCGGCCCTCAACAGCGGCTCCACAGCGGCGTCTTGAGTTCGGCGTAGTCGCTGGTGGGCTCGAAGCAGACCTCTCCGCGGCAGACATAGGTGGTGGCGCGGCCGTCGCGGGCGGTGCGCTGGTCGAACAGGCCTCCGAAGCCCTCAGTGCCCTCCCGGCCCACCACGATCGCCGAGCCGGCCGGGGCCATCCGCCAGGCAGCAGTGGCCAGGCGGTCGATGCCCTCGCCCTCGGGGACCACGACGACCACCTGCGCCGGCTTCAGGCCGCGACGGGCCTCGTCCAGCACCAAGGCGTCAGCCAGGCTCCAGCCGGCAAAACGCGGCTGGGAGGCCACCAGCGGCCAGGTCGTGCGGGCGGCCCGGTCGGCACGCGCTTCAAGGTCCGTGCGCTGGGCCATCAGGCCCACCAGGCGCAGGGCCGCGACCATCGAGCTGGTGCCCGAAGGGGTGGCATTGTCGGTGATGTCACGGGGCTGGTTGAACAGCTCGTCGCTGGCCCGGGCGTCGAAGAATCCGCCGTCCTCGGCGCTGAACAACCGGTCGGCACGTTCCACGAGCCACACCGCACGCTCCAGCCACTGCGCCTCGCCGGTCGCGCCAGCCAGCCGGGCCAGGCCCAGCGCCAACGCCCCGTGGTCCTCGGTGACGGCAGGCGAGTTCCCGGCCAGCCCGTCGCGCGAGGTGCGCACGAAGCGGTCGCCCTGCTCGTCGACGTGCACCGCCCAGACGTGCTCCGCCGCGGCGCGGGCCAGCTCCAGCCACTCCGGCTCACCGAAGGTCATCGCGGCATTGACCAGGGAGTCGATGGCCAGGCCATTCCAGGCGGCCACCACCTTGTCGTCGCGTTGCGGGGCGAAACGGTTCTCCCGCTCGGCACGCAGCTTGTCCAGCACCGACGTGAGGCGGGCCTGGTCGGGCGAGCCGTGCAGCTGCAGCGTCGACAGGCCGTGCTCGAAGGTGCCGGCCTCGTGGACGTGGAAAACCTGGCGGGCCCAGGCGCCGTCGGCCTCGCCCAGGGCGTCGACCAGCAGCTCGGGATTCCACACGTAGTAGATGCCCTCGGCCACCATGCCTCGGATGTCGACCGAGTCGGCGTCCAGGCTGGCGGCGAAGGCGCCACCCGGGCGCCCCTCGACGGGCTCGGTGCGCATCTCGCGCTGCAGCCACTCGACGGTGGAGTAGATGACGTGCTCGAAGACCTCGCGCTTGTAGCCGTCGTGGTCGGCAGTGCGGCGCCAGCAGCGCACATAGCTGCCGAGCAGCAGGGCGTTGTCGTAGAGCATCTTCTCGAAGTGCGGCACCACCCAGCCCGGATCGACGGCATAACGGTGGAAACCGCCGCCGACCCGGTCGAAGAGGCCGCCGCGGGCCATCATCTCGCAGGTGAGCTGGGCAATGTCGAGGCTGGCCGGGTCACCCTTGACCAGCAGCGCGTCCAGCACCATCGCCGGCGGGAACTTCGGCGCACCGCCGAAGCCGCCGTGGATCATGTCGTAGTCCTTGCCGAGCAGCTCCAGCGTCTCGCGGGCGCCGGGCACCTCGTCGCTGGCCTGCACCGGCTTCAGGGCGCGCAGCTGCTCGGTGATGCTGGCGGCCGAGGCAACCACCTCGTCGCGGCGCTCGCCCCAGGCACCGGCCAGCGCCTCGAGCACCTGCAGGAAACTCGGCTGCCCGCCCGCCGGCTGCGGCGGGAAGTAGGTGCCGGCGAAGAAGGGCTGGCCCTCGGGGGTCAGGAAGACCGTCATCGGCCAGCCGCCCTGTCCGGTGAGCGCCTGGGTGGCATTCATCAGCACGGCGTCGACGTCGGGCGACTCCTCACGGTCCACCTTGACATTCACGAAGTGCTCGTTCATGTAGGCAGCCAAGGCGGCGTCGTCGAAGCTCTCGTGGGCCATCACATGGCACCAGTGGCAGGCGGCATAGCCGGTGCTCACCAGCAGCGGCAGGTCGCGCTCGCGGGCGACTGCGAAGGCGTTCGGTCCCCACGGGAACCAGTCCACCTCCTGGTGGGCGTGCTGCAGCAGATAGGGGCTGGTGGACTCGGCAAGACGATTCGGCACGCCGCCAGCCTAGCCGTCGGCTCAGGAACCCTCGGGCCACTGCGCGGGGGCGGGCTCGCCACCCTCCACCACCTGCTCCTGCTGGCCCTGCCCGTCACCCCAGGAGTCCTGGGGCCGGTAACCCAGCTCCAGCATGGTGTTGGTCATCGACCAGCGGCGGTTCGGGTTGTCGCTGATGGCGTAGTAGACGCCGTGGCGCACCTGTGCCTCGATGGCCCGCCGCACCACCTGCACGGCGTCGTCCTCGCTCAGCCACATGGCGTGCAGGATGTCGTCCTCGGCGGCCGAAGGATCATCGCTCATCCAGCCGATGCGCAGGGCGATGAAGTCAATGCCGTACTCGTCGTGGTAGAAGCGACCCAGGATCTCGCCGAATGCCTTGCTGACGCCGTAGAAGGAGTCGGCACGCGGGGTCTGGTGCGGATAGACGGGCCACTGGCCGTCGCGGTCGTAGCCGCCCATGGCGTGGTTGGAGGAGGCGTGGACCACGCGGCGCACCCCGGCCAGGCGGGCGGCCTCGAGCACGGTGCGGGTCCCGATGATGTTGGCCTCCAGCACGTCCTCCCAGCTGGACTCCGGGGAGGAGGCGCCAGCCAGGTGGACGACGCTGTCGACACCCTCCATCAGCGAGCTCATCTCCTCCACGCTGCCCAGGTCGGCCTGGCGCAGCTCGCGCTCCTGGCGCTCGGTGCGCGGGGTGCGGCCGTGCATGACCACATCGTAGTCATCCTGGAAGGCCTCGCTGAGCACGATGCCGATGTTGCCGGTGGCACCGGTGATGAGCACCCGGCGGCGGTTGGTCTGGTCGGGGGTCTGGGGGTTGGTCACCATGGCCCCATCCTCTTCAGGCGCGCAGGGTGCTTCAAGCCCTTGCGCTGTCGGCGCACGGTGTGCCCGCCACCGCCGGGCGTATCCTTCGGGGCATGACCCCCATGCTCGGCAGCGGAATGTTCACCCTGGTCGTCTTCGTCGCCATCGCGGCCTTCATCATCCTGGGCGCCCTCAGCCTGAACCGGCACTCCCGGCGGATCGACGCGTCGATCCCCTTCGAGGCAGACCTGACCGACGAGGGCCGCGCCGCCCAGGAACGCGAGTCCCGGATGACGCGCGGCTGACCCTCAGATGCTCCAGGTGTCGCTGGTGTCGATCGGCGGCTCGCCGCGCAGGCCGGCGAACAGGTCGCTCTCGGGGTGGGCGGTACCCACGGTGGAGAAGACCAGCTCGAAGTCCTCGGTGGGCCAGGCACGCTTCTGTGTCTCGGTCGGCACGGCGAACCACGGCCCGTCGGGGTCGATCTGGGTGGCATGTGCCCGCAGCGCCGCATCCCGCACCTCGAAGTGGTCGGCGCACGGCACGAAGGTGGTGATGCGCTTCTCGAAGTCGAGGTCGTCCCAGGCCGCCAGGCGCTCGGCATAGGGAGAGTCCATCCCCTGCTCGTGCATCGCCGCGTCGAGGGCGGCGAAGCGCAGCCGGTGGAAGCTCATGTGGTAATAGACCTTGCTCACCTGCCAGGGCTCGCCCGCACCGGGCCAGGCGTGCTCGTCGGCGGCGGCCTTCACCGCGGCCATCGTCACCCGGTGGCACTGGATGTGGTCCGGATGCGGGTAGCCGCCGTTCTCGTCATAGGTGGTGACCACGTGCGGCCGGAACTCGCGGATCAGCTCCACCAGCGGCTCGGCCGCCACCTCAGGGTCCTCCAGGGCGAAGCAGCCCTCCGGCAGCGGCGGCAGCGGATCACCCTCGGGCAGCCCCGAGTCGATGAAACCCAGCCAGCGCTGCTCGACGCCCAGCACCTCGCGGGCGGCCTCCATCTCCAGCGCGCGGATCGCCGCGATGTTCTCATGCACCTCGGGACGGTCCATCTTGGGGTTGAGCACGCTGCCACGCTCACCGCCGGTGCAGGTGACCACCATCACCTCGGCACCCTCGGCCACATAGCGGGCCGTCGTCGCGGCCCCCTTGCTGGATTCGTCGTCGGGATGGGCGTGCACGTGCATCAGGCGCAGGCCGGTGCTGGGCTTGGGGGCGTCGGACATGGCCACCATTGTGCACAATCGGGCATCCCCGGCGCGCGCCTGTCCGCGAGCTGGGGACCACGTCCGCCATGGAGGGCACAATGGGGGTCGTGAGCCAGTTGACCGACGCAGACCGAGCGCGCATCGCGGCGCGCTATCCCACCGCCCAGGGGCGACGCCCGCTCTACCTCGCACTCGTCACCGTGATGACCGTCCTGCTCGGTGGCTGGATGGTCTGGGCCGGCCTGCATGGTGCCACCAAGCCCGTCGAGGCCGACCTGACCGCCTTCCACGACGGCGGCGAGCACGCGATCCACGCCGACCTGCGGGTGCAGCGTCGTGACCCGTCCCAGGCCGCCATCTGCACCATCAAGGCCACCGCCCAGGAAGGGGCCCGGGTGGGCGAGCTGGACGCCGAGATCCCCCCGGGCACCGAGAAGATCACCCACCAGCGGGTCACCGTGAAGACCGTGAACAAGGCGGTCAGCGTCAACGTGGAGCACTGCCGGCTGGCCTGAGCGATCCGCGGCCCGCGCGGGACTTCCTTGGGTGGTCGCAGGCCCGATGATAGGTTCAGGGGATGACCGAGAATGCAACCGACACCGTCTGGCTCACCCGGGAGGCGTACGACAAGCTCTCCGACGAGCTGGAGTACCTCAAGGGTGATGGCCGCACCGAGGTGAGTGAGAAGATCGCCGGTGCCCGCGAGGAGGGCGACCTGTCCGAGAACGGCGGCTACCACGCCGCCCGCGAGGAGCAGGGACAGATGGAGGCGCGCATCGTCCAGCTCGAGGACATCCTGCGCCGCGCCGAGGTCGGCGAGGCCCCCGCCACCGGCGAGGCCGGGCCCGGCAGCCAGGTGACCGTGGCCTACTTCGGCGACGAGGACGACACCGACACCTTCCTGGTCGGTTCGCGCGAGGTGCTGGGACTGGACGACTCCGTTGACATCCAGGTCTTCAGCCCCCAGTCGCCGCTGGGTGCCGCCGTGATCGGCAAGAAGCAGGGCGAGACCACCACGTACACGGCCCCCACTGGCAAGGACATCGAGATCACCGTGCTGAAGGTGGCGACCTTCCAGGGCTGACCCCTTCCACGAGACGGTTGCAGCAGCGCGTCCCCCACCCGGCCGGGGTGGGGGACGCGCTGCTGTCAGGTGCGGTTGTCTCTGTCCCCGGGCCCGCTGGTCCCGCGCCGCAGATCAGTCGACGATCTCGCCCTCCAGCACCTCCTCGTCACCGTCCTGCGCGGCTCCGGAGGTCGGTGCAGGATCCGGCTGCCGCGGCGACTCGTCTGGACTCGGGTCCCCGGGAGACGGCTCCTCGGCCGGGCCCGATGTGCCGCTGGCCGTCGTGATGGTGGCCTGCGCCAGCACCAGGTCGAGAGCGAGGCGTCCGGTGCCCTGGCCAGCCACCAGGCTGGTGGAGCCCGACGGGTGGCCCGTCGGCCACACGATGCGTGCCATCCGGCTGGTCACGTCCACGCGAACATCGGCATCCAGGTCCAGGGCCAGCTGCAGGCTGCCCGACTCGACGTGGACCGAGGAAGGTCGAAGTCCGAAACCACCCTGGAGCACCACATGGCAGGCCTGCACCCGCGCGTCGCGCATCTGCTCCAGCCCGGAGAGCCTCAGGCCCGCGGCACTGGCGCGCAGCCGTCCGATCCGTGCCAGACCCTCGGTGGCCAGGCCCCCGCCGGTCAGGTCGACGTCCACCTCGACCCCGGCCGGCACCCGCACCACCAGCTCCTTGGCCACCCCGGTGCTGCCCATCGCCGCCTGCGCCAGGCCGGCCAGGTCGAGCCCTGCACTGCCGCGCAGCTTCTGGCCGGCCGCGGCCTTCAGCATCGAGAACTTGTCCAGTGAAGGCACCAGGTCGCCCTCGGCCTCCACCTCCACCCGGTTCCCGGTGCGCTGCAACGTGTGCTCGCCACGCACCACCACCTTCGCCAGCCCGGGCTCGGCCACCAGCCGCACCCACCGTCCGCGGGCACGCACGACGACGTGGTCGACCGGCTGGGGCCCGCCGGGATTGGCGGCGGCACCCGGGGCCTGTCCCGCGTGCTGACGAGCTGCCTGCCCGAGCCCCATCGCGGCGCTCTGGGCCAGGTCACCGGCCGCTCCGGCCAGGCCGCGGGCAATGCCCGCCCAGCTGGTCGTCCCCTGGGACTGCGTACCCGCCGCAGTGCCCGCCGTGGGCTGGCGCAGCTCGTCGAGCAGCCGGCCGGCCCGGCCGACGTCGATGCGTCCATCGGCCAGGGCCTGGAGGATCTCGGTCTGTGTCTGCATACCTGTGAACCTATGCCGACGCCCGCCCAGACCGAAGTCGGGGCGGGCGTGGCAGGGGACGATTCAGGGGTCCTGGTCAGGAATGCGGAGGCTCCTGCCGGGTGCCGTCGACGGAGCTCGCGCGGTCCACGACGGCCCGCGCGAGCTCGTCGACCGGGCCGGGCTCCTCATCCGCTCCGGTGGACTCGTCCAGCTCGCGTCGCACGCCCTCGACGCCGGGCACCTCATCATCGGCCGGGGGCGCCTCGGCCTCGCCCTGCTGGGCGACCAGGGCCCGGACGAAGGCATTGCCGAAGGCCAGCACCGGCACCGCGAACAGGGCACCGACGATGCCCCCGATGATGCTGCCCATGGCCAGCCCGTAGAGCACCATCAGCGGGTGCAGGCTGACGGCCTTGCCCAGCAGGAAGGGCTGCAGCACGTGGGCCTCCAGCTGCATCACCAGCACGAAGACGGCCAGCATGATCAGGGCCTTCACCCAGCCCAGCGTGAGCAGCACCACGCTGGTGGCCACCAGGCCGGCCACGAAGGCACCCAGCAGCGGGACGAAAGCGGTGATGAAGGTCAGGGCACCGATGGCCAGGAAGAGGTTCGAGCCCACCAGGGCGGCACCGATGCCGGCGCCCAGACCATCGACGAAGGCCACGATCACGGCGGCACGCACATAGGAGACCAAGGAGACCCATCCGCGCAGGCAGGCGTCCGCCACGCGGGCGCGGGAGCCGCGCGGGACGAACTTGAGCCCGGCGGTGGCGATGGCCGGTCCCTCGAAGAGGAAGTAGAACAGCGCGAACAGGGCCAGCGCGAGGCCGGCGATGAAGTGACCCACCTGGGTTCCCGCAGCAGCCGCCAGCCCGGCGCCAGCAGACTGCTGGGTCTTGGCCCACTCGGTGACGCTCGTGGTCCACTGGTCGATCTGGGCCTGGTGGATCTGCAGCGGCCCGTCGCCGAGCCAGTTCATGAACTGGGCATAGCTGGCCACCGAGGCGTCGGCCAGCTCGCTGGACTGGCTGGCGATCTGGGTGCCAACCAGGGTGAAGATGGCCGCGATCAGCCCAACCAGCAACAACAGGCTGGCGGCCGCCGCCAGACCCCGGCCGGCGCCCTTGCGTCGCAACCACTCCTTGACGGGCCACAGCGCGGCGGTCAGCAGTACCGCCACGACCAGGGGGATCACCACCTCGGACAGGGCCGACATGATGTACCACAGGCCGTAGATGCCGGCGGCGATCACCAGCAGGCGCCAGAACCAGCCGGCGGCCAGACGGATGCCGTGCGGCACCTCGCTGGGTTCACTGGCCTGGACGAGCACGGCCCGGGGCAGGCCGTCGTCGGGCATGGCGATGGGCTGGGGGAGCCGGCGGCGCAGGGAGTCGGACAGTCGGATTGCCATGCAAGACCTTTCGGGGATGGGACAGCGGGGAGCTGCGTTGGCAGGGTCCGAGGACCTGGGCTGTGAGCAAGGCTAACCTGTGCGCGTGAAGAGCCCCACCCAGACACCCGACGCGCCCGCGCGCCGCACCCGCTTCACCCTGCCCCGCCCGGGGCAGGGGACGGGGCTGCCGCGTGACGTGACGGTGCTCTCGGTGATCGCCTTCTGCGTCTCGGTCGGTTTCGGCGTGATGGTGCCGGTGCTGCCGGTCTTCGCTCGCAGCTTCCAGGTGACCAATTTCATGGTGGGGCTGGTGATCAGTGCCTTCGCCCTGATGCGGCTGGCGACCAGCCCGGCGGTGCCACCGCTGGTGGAGCGGCTCGGGGAGCGCACGGTCCTCGGCGTGGGCATGTTCGTGGTGGCCGCCTCCTCGGCCGCCGCGGGCCTGGCGACGAGCTTCTGGGCGTTGCTGCTGATGCGCGGTCTGGGCGGCATCGGCTCGGCCATGTTCACGGTCAGTGCCATGAGCCTGCTGCTGCGCATCGTCGAACCGCACCAGCGCGGCCGCGCCAGCGCCCTCTACTCGGGTGGCTTCCTGCTGGGCGGCATGGCGGGCCCGGCGATCGGCGGCATGTTCGCCGCGATCTCGCTCACCGCGCCCTTCTTCGTCTACGCCGCCACCTTGAGTGTGGCGGGCATCGTCGCGCTGTGCCTGCTCAGCCGTCCGCCGAAGCGGGACACGACCGTGGTCAAGCAGGTGATGCCGCTGTCCGAGGCGCTGGCCGACGTGCGCTACCGGGCGGCCTGCCTGACCAACTTCGCCCAGGGCTGGCAGTCCTTCGGCGTGCGCAGCTCGCTGGTGCCGGTGCTGGTGGTGGAGGGGCTGCACCATTCCCCCTCGGCCACCGGCGTCATCTTCGCGCTGGCCGCGGTGGCCCAGACGGCCGTGCTCGGCCCGGTGGGGCGTGCCGTCGACACCGTCGGGCGTCGCCCGCTGATGGTGCTGGCCGGCCTGTGCACCGGCCTGGCGGCGCTGGCGATGCCCTGGTCGGGACCCATCGCCGATGCGCTGGGCCTTCCCGGCCCGGGGGCCCTGTGGGTGCTCACCCTTGCCCTGTGCCTCTACGGGGTGGGCTCGGCAGCCCACTCCACCGCCCCCACCGCCCTGGTCGGCGACGTCACCGGCGGCCGGGGCGGTGCCCCGGTGGCCACCTTCTCGATGATGAGCGACCTGGGCGCCATCATCGGCCCGCTGGCGGCCGGAGCCATCGCCGACGCCGCGGGGCTCTCGCCCGCCTTCGCCGTCGGCGGCGCCCTGCTGCTGGCCGGTGCCCTGTACTCGCTGCGCATCCCCCGGGAGGACCGATGACCGACCAGACCGCCAGGCCCCACCGCCACGAGCCACGCAACCACGAGCCCCGCCAGCACGAGCCCCGGCCGCTGGCCGAGATCGTCGCCCCCGACTGGGCCGAGGCCCTGGCCCCGGTGGAGGACCAGGTGCACCAGATGGGCCGCTTCCTGCGCGAGGAGCTCGCCGCGGGGCGCAGCTACCTGCCCGCCGGCGAGCGGGTGCTGCGCGCCTTCAGCCGCCCGTTGGCCGACGTGCGGGTGCTGGTGGTGGGCCAGGACCCCTACCCCACCCCCGGGCATGCAGTGGGGCTGAGCTTCAGCGTCGATCCCGAGGTGCGTCCGGTGCCGCGCAGCCTGCAGAACATCTACAAGGAGCTGCACGACGACCTGGGCATCGCCCCGGCCCCCGACGGCGACCTGTCACCGTGGTTCGAGCAGGGCGTGCTGCTGCTCAACCGCGTGCTCACGGTGCGGCCGGGGGCCGCCGGGTCCCATCGCGGCGAGGGCTGGGAGGCGGTGACCCAGTGCGCCATCGAGGCCCTGGCCGCCCGCGGCGGGCCCCTGGTGGCGATCCTGTGGGGCCGCGACGCGCAGTCGCTGGCGCCGATGCTCGGCCAGGTGCCGGTGATCGCCAGCCCGCACCCGTCGCCGCTGTCGGCACGCTCGGGCTTCTTCGGCTCACGTCCCTTCAGCCGGTGCAACCAGCTGCTGGTCGAGCAGGGGGCCGAGCCGATCGACTGGCGGCTGGGGCCCCGCTGACCCGCGTCATCCCTAGCATGGCTTGGTGATCCGTCGCCTGCTCTCCCCCACCCTGCTCGCCTGCACCGTCGCCCTGGCCGGTGGTGCCGCCAGCACCCCGACTTACTCCTCGGGCGCCGGTGGCACCACTTCGCCCAGCGCCACCGGATCCACGCCTGCGAGCTCGCCGACGCCCACCCCGAGCGCCACCACCGAACCCGACTGCCGCAAGCTCAAGTGCATCGCCCTCACCTATGACGACGGCCCCAGCACCCTGACGCCGCAGCTGCTCAAGGCCTTCACCGACCGCAAGGCCACCGCGACCTTGTTCATGCTGGGCAATGCCGCCGAAACCTACCCGGAGACGGTGCGCAAGGCCCACCAGCAGGGCTTCGAGATCACCAACCACACCTACGACCACAAGCCGATCAGCGGGCTCTCCGACGAGAAGGTGGCCTGGGAGGTGGCGCAGACCAACAAGGCGCTGGCGAGGATCACCGGCCAGACCCCGACGCTGATGCGCCCGCCCTATGCGGCCCGCACCTCCCGCACCGACAGGGTGGTGGGCAGGAATGGGCTGGCCGTCGTGGTGTGGAACAACTCACCGGAGGACTGGGTGGCCAGCAACCAGTCCGCTGAGGCCATCACGCGGCTCACCCTGCAGCGCTCCAGCCGCAACTAGATCATCCTGATGCACGACATCCACCCATGGACCGTCGAGGCGGCGCCGGCCATCATCGACGGCCTGCACGAGCAGGGCTACACCCTGGTGACGGTCAGCCAGCTGCTGGGCAGCACCACGCCCGGCGCCGTCTACCCCAAGGCCTGAGCCACTGGGGGCGGGCACACGCCAGCCCGGCACTCCAAACCACGTCCAGGAGCCATGTCGGCGCAGATGCTGCACCGTGGCCTGTTCTCAGTGTGGTTTGTGGACACCGGCCGCGAGCTAGCCTTGGCCCATGTTCTTCGAGCGCCCCCGTCCCCAGGTCGTCGACAATCCCATCTCGCCGCTGGTGATGCCCTGCCACCACCGCATCTTCGGTGACCCGCTGGACCGCGACTTTCCCGGCAGCGAGGTGGCCTACTTCGCGATGGGCTGCTTCTGGGGCGCGGAGAAGCTCTTCTGGCAGCTCGACGGGGTGCTGTCGACGGCGGCCGGCTACATGGGCGGACAGATCACCCACCCCACCTATGAGCAGACCTGCACCGGGCAGAGCGGCCATGCCGAGACGGTGCGCGTCGTCTTCGACCCCAGCCGGATCAGCTATGACCAGCTGCTGGCGGTCTTCTGGGAGAACCACGACCCCACCCAGGGCGACCGCCAGGGCAATGACGTTGGCAGCCAGTACCGCTCGGCCGTCTTCACCACCAGCGACGAGCAGCAGCAGGTCGCCGAGCGCTCCCGGGACTCCTTCCAGCAGGGGCTCACCAATGCCGGTTACGGGGCGATCACCACGACCGTGGAGCCGGCACCCGAGTGGTACTGGGCTGAGGAGTACCACCAGCAGTACCTGGACCGGGTCCCGAATGGCTACTGTCCGGTGCACGCGACGGGTGTGACCTGCAACTGAGGCTGGCCCCGGCCCGGCCCTGTCGTGCCGGGGCCGGGCTCAGCCCGCGACCACCGGTGCCTCGCGGCTGGGCATCCCGCCGTCGCGCTCGACGAGCGTGTCGACGATGGTGGCGATGGCGGCGTCGCCGGTGACATTGGTTGCGGTGCCGAAGGAGTCGATGGCGATGTAGGTGGCGATCATCAGGCCCACCTGCGCCTCGTTGAAGCCGAGCTGGCTGGTGAGCAGCGCGGTGGCGGTCATGATCGCGCCACCGGGGACGCCGGGGGCGGCCACCATCATGATGCCCAGCAGCATGATGAAGCCGACGATGGTGCCGGTGTGGATGGGCATGCCGTAGATGATCATGACGGCCAGGCTGAAGCAGGTGATCTTGATCGTCGAACCGGCCAGGTGGATGGTGGCGCACAGCGGGATGACGAAGCTGGCCACCGGCTCCGAGACGCCCGAGGCGATGGTCTGGCGCAGGGTGACGGGGATCGTCGCCGCCGAGGAGGAAGTGCCCAGCGCGGTGGCGTAGGCGGGCAGCAGGGTCTTGAGCATCCTCAGCGGGTTGCGGTGGGCGAGGGCGCCGGCCACGCCGTACTGCAGCAGCAGGAGCACGATCGTCAGCGATAAGACCATGACGATGACGCCCAGGAAGGTGGTGATGACATTCCACACCTCGCCGGCGGCGGTCATGTTGCAGAAGATGCCGAAGATGTAGAGCGGCAGAAGCGGGATGACGGTCTTGACGATGACCAGCTCGATGACCTCGCGGAACTCCACCAGCCCGCGCTGCACCACATCACCCTTGATGACCGTGAGCGCCACGCCGACCACGAAGGCCAGCAGCAGGGCCGACATGACGCCCATCACCGGCGGCATCTCCACCTTGAAGAAAGGGGTGAACAGCGCATCCTCGGGATTGCTCAGTCCGGGGACCTTCTTGCCCTCCAGCACCCTGGGCAGCACGGCCATCGAGACGACATAGCCCACGAAGCCGGCAAAGAGGGTGGAGCCGTAGGCCAATGCGGTCGTGACGGCCAGCCACTTGCCCGCCCCGGCGCCGAGCTCACTGATCGCCGGGGCGATCAGGCCCAGGATGATCAGCGGAATCACGAAGCCCAGGTAGTTGCCGAACAGGCCATTGATGGTGACGAAGACCCTCACCAAGGGCGCAGGGAAGAACAACCCGCAGGCGATGCCCAGGACGATGGCGATGAGGATCTTGGTGAGCAGCCCGAGGCGCCGTTGCGTGGTCTTCATGGCCGAAGACTAGGCGCACCGGGGCCACCGTGGGCAGACTTGCTCGACCTGTGGTCGTCAGCCGAGGTCCACACCGGCGCCGCGGGCCTGCTCGGGGGTGTCGACATCGGCCAGCAGTTCCGATGTGAGCTGTGGTCCGCGCGCCTCCAGCCCCGAGAAGAAGGCGCGGACCGACAGGTCCCGCCCCTGGCCATGGAGGGCCGCGCGGGAGCGCAGTTCGGCCAGCGGGTGCACCGAGCAGAGGTTCTGCGCCCAACCCTCGTCGTCGACGGGCACCACGCTGTGGGCCGCCCCGTGCTCGGCCAGGTGGTCGACGAGCTGGGCGGCCAATTCTGGGGCTCGGGGCAGGTCACAGGCCAGCAGCAGCACGGGGGTGGCATCGTCGAGCCCGGCCAGTGCAAGGGTTCCGGCGATGATGCCGGCCACCGGCCCACCACCGGGTGGGTCCTCCAGGGCGAGGATGAGGTCGGGGGCGGGCTCGAACCAGTCGCCGGCCCGGTCTGCCGGCGCGACGACGACGACCTGGGTGCAGCCGGCGGCACGAGCGGCGTCGATGCTGCGCTGCAAGAGGCTGGCGCCGTCCAGCAGAAGGGCCTGCTTGGCCCGTCCCATCCGGCGCGAGGCGCCTCCGGCGAGGATGATGGCGGCGGGGCTCGGCATGCCGGCCACCCTATCCGCCAGCAACCCGCGCCGACCCTTGAAAGTTGCACCATCGAGGGGCACTGAATAACCCACCCAGTAGGAATTTCGCACCAGATTCGTCACGAATTAATTAGCCATGGATCTGCCGGACAAAACTACGCATCGTCGTCATCTCCATGGTTGGATAAGGGCATGACTGACACCGCGCGCACCGACGGGGCAGCCGCCAATGCCCTGCTGAAGATGGGCCGCTTCTTCACCAAGTGGGACGAGACCGACGACGGCCGGGCCGTCTTCCGCGAGGGCGGCCGACAGGGCGACGTCTTCTACCGCGACCGCTGGAGCCACGACAAGGTGGTCCGCTCCACCCACGGCGTGAACTGCACCGGTTCCTGCTCGTGGAAGGTCTACGTCAAGGACGGCATCATCACCTGGGAGTCGCAGCAGACCGACTACCCCACCACCGGCAATGACCGTCCCGAGTACGAGCCCCGTGGCTGCCCCCGCGGCGCGGCCTTCAGCTGGTACACCTACTCCCCCACCCGCGTGCGCTATCCCTACATCCGGGCCTCGCTGCTCGAGATGTACCGCGAGGCGAAGCAGCGCCTGGGTGATCCCGTCGAGGCCTTCCGTGAGGTCTCCACCACCCCCGAGAAGCGCCGCCGCTACCAGAGCGGGCGCGGCAAGGGCGGTCTGGTGCGCGTCAGCTGGGAGGAAGCGCTCGAGATCAGCGCCGCCAGCTATGTCAACACCATCAAGAACTACGGCCCCGACCGGATTGTCTCCTTCAGCCCGATCCCGGCGATGAGCCAGGTCAGCCACGCCATCGGCACCCGCTTCACCCACCTGCTGGGCGGCGCGATGACCTCCTTCTACGACTGGTACGCCGATCTCCCGGTGGCCAGCCCCCAGGTCTTCGGCGACCAGACCGACGTGCCCGAGTCGGGCGACTGGTGGGACGCCACCTACCTGATGATGTGGGGCTCCAACGTCCCGGTCACGCGCACCCCGGACGCCCACTGGATGGCCGAGGTGCGCTACCGCGGCACCAAGGTGGTCACGGTGGCCCCCGACTACGCCGACAACGTCAAGTTCGCCGACGAGTGGCTGCCCGCCCAGGCCGGCACCGACGCGGCCCTGGCGATGAGCATGGGCCACGTCATCCTCAAGGAGAACTACGTCGACCGGCAGGTCCCCTTCTTCACCGACTACGTCACCCAGTACACCGACCTGTCGATGCTGGTGCGCCTGGAGCAGACCGAGCTGCAGCAGCCCGACGTCCCCGGCGCCGGCTCCGGCGGCGCGCACGCGGTGGGCACCACCGCCCCGGCCCACACCGTCACCACCGCCAGCAAGTTCCTGCTCGCCAGCGACCTGCCCCAGCACGCCGACCAGCCCGATGCCAACTTCAAGACGGTCCTGTGGGATTCGGCCTCCGGCGCCCCGGCCGTCCCCAAGGGGTCGCTGGGCTTCCGCCACAACGAGGCCGACCAGGGCGAGTGGAACCTGGAGCTGGGCGACCTGCGCCCCGCGCTGAGCGTCATCGACGTGGAGGGCCACGGCGTCGCCGAGATCTCCCTGCCCTGCTTCGAGGACCCGCGCGGCGCCGGCTCGGTCATCCGCCGCGGCGTGCCCACCATCGAGATCGAGGGCCAGCAGTACTGCACCGTGCTCGACCTGATGCTGGCCCAGTACGGCGTGGGCCGCGAGGGCCTGCCGGGGCAGTGGGCCGCCGGCTATGACGACGCCAGCACCCCCTACACCCCGGCCTGGCAGGAGGAGATCACCAGCGTGCCCGCCGAGAGCTGCATCAAGATCGCCCGCGAGTTCGCCAAGAACTCCGAGGAGTCCGAGGGCCGCACCATGATCATCATCGGTGCCGGCATCTGCCACTGGTACCACGCGGACGTCACCTACCGCTCGATCATGGCGCTGCTCATGCTCACCGGCTGCATCGGCCGCAATGGCGGAGGCTGGGCCCACTACGTCGGCCAGGAGAAGTGCCGCCCCATGACGGGCTGGTTCAACATGGCCAATGCCTTGGACTGGAGCCGCCCGCCGCGCACCATGATCGGCACCGGTTACTGGTACATGCACACCGACCAGTGGCGCACCGACGGATTCAGCGCCGACGCGATCACCTCGCCGCTGAGCACCGGCAAGCTCGACGGCCTGCACGCCGCCGACGCCATGGCCACCGCCGCAGCACTGGGCTGGATGCCGATGTACCCGCAGTTCGACCGAAACCCGCTCGACCTGGCCGACGAGGCACAGGCCGCCGTGGACGCCGGCGAGGCCGCCACCGTCCAGGAATGGGTGGCCCGCGAGCTCAAGGAGGGCCGCCTGCACTCGGCGATCGAGGACATCGACGCCCCCGAGAACTGGCCCCGCAACCTGATCCTGTGGCGCTCCAACCTGTTCGGCAGCTCCGCCAAGGGCGAGGAGTACTTCCTCAAGCACCTGCTGGGCACCCACAACAACGTGATGGAGAACGGTCACGGCGCCGGGGTCGAGCACCGCCCCCGCCAGGTGCGCTTCCGCGAACAGGCCCCCGAGGGCAAGCTCGACCTGCTGATCACCAGCGACTTCCGCATGACCAGCTCCACGCTGCTCAGCGACATCGTCTTCCCGGCCGCCACCTGGTACGAGAAGTACGACATCTCCTCGACCGACATGCACCCCTATGTGCACGCCTTCACCCCGGCCATCGACCCGCCGTGGGAGGCCCGCAGCGACTTCGAGACCTTCAAGGCCCTGGCCCAGGCCATCAGCAAGCTGGCTCGCAAGCACCTGGGCACCCGCAAGGACATCGTCGCCGTGCCCATGCAGCACGACACCCCCGGCGAGCTCGCCCAGCCCGGCGGGCACGTCCCCGACTGGCGTGGCACCGACCTGCCGGCCGTCCCCGGCAAGAACATGCCGAACCTGATGGTGGTGGAGCGCGACTACACCGCCATCGCCGACAAGCTGCTCAGCGTCGGCCCGCTGGCCGACCGCTTGGGCTTCACCACCAAGAACATCACCTATGACGTCAAGCACGCGGTGGACCGGCTGGCCGGGCTGCACGGCGTCTTCGACTCCGGCCCAGCCGCGGGACGCCCCGCGATCGACACCGATGCCCGGATGGCCGAGGCCATCCTCACCTTCAGCGGCACCACCAACGGTGAGCTCGCCACCCAGGGCTTCAAGACCCTGGAGAAGCGCACCGGTGTGAAGCTGGCCGACCTGTCCGAGGGCTCGGAGGAGAAGATCATCACCTTCGCCCAGACCCAGAGCTCCCCGCAGCCGGTGATCACCTCGCCGGAGTGGTCGGGCTCCGAGACCGGCGGCCGACGCTATGCCGCCTTCACCATCAACACCGAGCGGCTGAAGCCCTGGCACACGCTCAGTGGCCGGATGCACTTCTTCCTGGACCACGACTGGATGATCGACGCCGGTGAGCAGCTGCCCATCTACCGCCCGCCGCTGGACATGCGCCGTGCCTACGGCGAGCCGGAGGTCGGCGAGCGCGGCGAGAAGGCGATCACGCTGCGCTACCTGACGGTGCACAACAAGTGGTCCATCCACTCCGAGTACCAGGACAACCTGTTCATGCTCTCGCTGGGACGAGGCGGCCCCCAGGCCTGGCTCAGCGTCGAGGACGCCAAGGCGATCGACGTCAAGGACAACGAGTGGGTGGAGTGCACCAATGCCAATGGTGTCTTCGTCGCCCGCGCCGTGGTCAGCCACAAGCTGCCGCCGGGCATCGCCTACGTCCAGCACGCCCAGGAGCGCACCATCGACGTCCCCAAGAGCGAGGCCACCGGCCGTCGCGGCGGAATCCACAACTCGGTGACGCGCATCCTGCTCAAGCCCACCCACCTGATCGGCGGCTATGCCCACCAGGCCTATGCCTTCAACTACATCGGCCCCACCGGTGTGAACCGCGACATCATCTCCACCATCCGCAAGCGCTCCCAGGAGGTCCAGTACTGATGCGAGTCATGGCACAGGTTGCGATGGTGATGAACCTCGACAAGTGCATCGGCTGCCACACCTGTTCGGTCACCTGCAAGCAGGCATGGACCAACCGGGCCGGCACCGAGTACGTCTGGTTCAACAATGTCGAGACGCGCCCAGGACAGGGCTACCCGCGTCGCTACGAGGACCAGGACAAGTGGCAGGGCGGCTGGGTGCGCACCCCCAGCGGCGGCCTGAAGCTCCGCTCGGGCGGGCGCTTCAAGAAGCTGCTGAGCATCTTCGCCTCCCCGGTCCAGCCCGGGCTCGACGACTACTACGAGCCGTGGACCTATGACTACGAGACGCTCACCAATGCCCCGCTGGGTGACGACTTCCCGGTGGCCCGGCCCAAGAGCCTGATCACCGGCAAGGACACCAAGATCACCTACTCGGCCAACTGGGACGACGCCCTGGGCGGCACCCACGAGTCGGGCCACGCCGACCCGGTGATCGAGAAGCTCCGCAAGGAGAGTCAGGACAAGATCAAGTTCGAGTACGAGAAGAGCTTCATGTTCTTCCTGCCTCGCATCTGTGAGCACTGCCTGAACCCCTCCTGCATGGCCTCCTGCCCCTCCGGCGCGCTCTACAAGCGCTCCGAGGACGGCATCGTGCTGGTGGACCAGGACCGCTGCCGCGGCTGGCGCCACTGCATCACCGGCTGCCCCTACAAGAAGATCTACTTCAACCACCGCTCCGGCAAGGCCGAGAAGTGCACGATGTGCTACCCGCGCGTCGAGGCGGGCCTGCCGACGGTCTGCTCCGAGACCTGCGTGGGCCGGCTGCGCTACATCGGCATCATCCTCTACGACGCGGACAAGGTGACCCAGGCCGCCGCCACCGCCAACGAGCAGGACCTCTACCAGGCCCAGCTCGACGTGATGCTGGACCCGCAGGACCCGGCAGTGCTGGCCGCGGCCCGCGATGCCGGCATCCCCGCTGACTGGATCACCGCAGCGCAGAAGTCGCCGGTCTACGCGCTGATCAAGCACTTCAAGGTGGCCCTGCCGCTGCACCCGGAGTACCGCACCATGCCGATGGTCTGGTACATCCCGCCGCTGTCGCCCGTGGTCGACCTGCTCCAGGAGCAGGGACACGACGCCGAGGCCGCCGGCAACCTGTTCGGCGCCATCGACGCGCTGCGCATCCCGGTGGAGTACCTGGCCGAGCTGTTCACCGCCGGTGACACCCAGGTGGTCACCGATGTGCTGCAGAAGCTCGCAGCCATGCGCTCCTACATGCGCGGCGTCACGCTGCACCGCGAGCGGGATGCCGAGCTGGCCGCGGCCGTCGGCATGACGCCCGAGGCGATGGAGCAGATGTACCGCCTGCTGGCGATCGCCAAGTACGACGAGCGCTATGTGATCCCCAAGGCCCACACCGAACAGGCCCACAACCTGGAGGAGATGGGCTGCTCGCTCGACTTCGAGGGCGGGCCCGGCATGAACGAGGAGGGCCCCTTCGGCTCCAGCTCGCGCGGGCCGGTGCCGGTGGCGATCGAGACGTACCAGTCGATCAAGGCACGCCAGGAGGCTGCCGAGGCCGACCAGGCCCCGCCGCCGCTGATGCCCTCGGCCGACGGCATGCCCGGGATCGACTACTCCAAGCTGGACAGGGACCCGCGGGGATGACGGCCATGCTCACCGGGCAGGACTCCCGCCAGGTCTGCTACCAGGCGGCCTCGCTGCTGCTCACCTATCCCGACGAGGCACTGCTGGGCAGGCTGCCCCTGCTGCGGCAGGCGGTCGACGAAACGGGTTGGGGCGGGTACTTCGCCGCCGTCCTCGACCACCTGGGCAGTGCCCCGCTGGTGGAGGCGCAGAGCTTCCACGTGGCCGAGTTCGACACCTCGCGCCGCCATGCGCTGCACCTGAGCTACTGGACCGACGGCGACACCCGTCGTCGCGGTGAGGTGCTGGCCGGGATCAAGCAGGTCTACCGCGACTCCGGCCTGCTGGTGGACCTCAACGGGGAACTGCCCGACCACCTGCCCCTGGTGCTCGAGTTCGCCGCCGTCGGCGACCCCGAGCGGGGCTTCGAGCTGCTGCAGCGCTACCGACCCAGCCTGGAGCTGCTGCGCCTGCAGATGGAGCGTGACAGCCTGCCCCACACGGGGATCCTGCAAGCCCTGTGCGCCACCCTCCCGGGACCCTCGCCCACCAGCCGCGCCGAGGTGCAGGCCATGGTCGATGCGGCCATGCCCACCGAGGACGTCGGCCTCGACGGCTACGGTGCCGGGCCCGACAAGCCGCTGCAACCGGCAGCCGGCCCCATGCACTCGACGGCCGAGTCCGTCGAGACGCCACGCCTGCGTTCCGGGCTCCAGCCCGCCACCCGCCCAGGAATCCTCGGCCGCCTGTTCGGCTCGTCAAAGGAAGACCGATGAACACTTTTCTGTGGGGCATGCTCCCCTATGGCTGCCTGACGGTGCTGGTGCTCGGCACCATCTACCGCTACCGCAATGACCAGTTCGGCTGGACGACGCGCAGCTCGCAGCTCTACGAGAGCACGCTGCTCAAGATCGCCTCGCCGCTGTTCCACTTCGGCATCATCTTCGTCTTCTTCGGCCACGTGATGGGCCTGGTGATCCCCAAGAGCTGGACCGACGCCGTCGGGATCAGCCAGCACGCCTACCACCTGGTGGCCATGGTGGGTGGCCTGGCGGCGGGCGTCGCCACCCTGATCGGCCTGGCCATGCTGGTCTACCGTCGCCGCACCAACCGGTCGGTCTTCAACGCGACCACCACCAATGACAAGATCATGTACGTCTTCCTGGCGTCGGCCATCGTGCTGGGAACCTACGCCACCCTCTTCGGGGCACACGCCCCCGACGGCACCGAGCACAACTACCGCGAGACCGTCTCGCCCTGGTTCCGCTCGCTGTTCGTCCTGCAGCCCGATGTCGAGGCGATGACCCGCGCGACGCTGCCCTTCCACCTGCACGTGATCGGCGCCATGCTGCTGTTCGCCATCTGGCCCTTCACCCGCCTGGTGCACGCCTTCACCGCACCCCTGCACTACCTCTTCCGTCCCTACATCGTCTACCGCAGCCGCACCGGCGCCCCGACCCCGTCGAGCACCGGCAACCGTCGCGGCTGGGACCCGATCGGCACCACGGATCGTGATCGCAGCAAGCGCTGACCTTCTGTTCCAGAACCAACCAGAGCTCAATCGCGTTCGGGCGCCGGCCTCACTGTCGGCGCCCGAACCGTCGCAGTTGCCAGGAGGCCGCTGATGTCAACCACTGTCCGCGCCACCACGGATCGACAGGACGGGGAGGTACCCGGTTCGACAGCCGTCCTGACGCTGTCCACCATTGCCTTCACCGTGATGTTTGCCGTGTGGCTCATGTTCGGGATCCTGGGCAAACCGATCCAGAAGGAGTTCGGGCTCACCGACGTGCAGCTGTCCTGGATCAGCGCCGTGGCCATCCTCAATGGATCCATCTGGCGCCTGCCCGCAGGCATGATCACCGACCGGGTCGGCGGGCGCAAGGTGATCTCGGTCATCCTTGCCTTCTCCGCCATCGCCTCCTTCGCGGTGGCCTTCGCGAACAGCTACCACATGCTGCTCGTCCTGGCCTTCCTGGTGGGCTTCGCCGGCAATTCCTTCTCGGTGGGCGTGGCCTGGAACTCCGCCTGGTTCAGCAACCGTCGCAAGGGATTCGCACTCGGGCTGTTCGGCGCGGGCAATGTGGGCGCCTCGGTGACTAAGTTCATCGGCCCCCCGCTGATCGCAGGCACTGCCGGGATGACCTGGTTCGGGGTGGTCCAAGGCGGCTGGCGACTGATTCCGGTGATCTATTCGGCCCTGCTCGTGCTGCTGCTCGTGTTGGTGCTGGTGGGCACTCCTCGCGAGGACAGGATGCCCGGCGCCACCAAGACCACCGCCGAGATGCTCGAGCCGCTCAAGGAGCTGCGCGTGTGGCGCTTCAGCCTCTACTACGTCGCCGTCTTCGGCGCCTACGTGGCCCTGTCCGCCTGGCTGCCCAAGTACTACATGGACAATTTCGGCATCTCCCTCACCAGGGCCGGACTGCTCACGGCCCTGTTCATCTTCCCTGCTTCCCTGCTGCGCCCGGTCGGTGGCTGGTTCAGTGACACCTTCGGCCCGCGCAAGGCGATGTACCTCACCTTCACGGTGATGCTGATCGCTTCCGGGTTGTTGTCCCTGCCGAACTTCCTGGGCGTGGTCAGCTTCACCGTCGTCGTCTTTGCCCTCGGTTGCGCCATGGGCATCGGCAAGGCCGCCGTCTACAAGCACATTCCGGACTACTTCCCCGACAATGTCGGCTCCGTGGGGGGCCTCGTGGGCATGCTCGGCGGCCTGGGTGGCTTCTTCCTGCCGCCGCTGTTCGCCTACGCCCAGCAGTGGACCGGAGCCCCCACCAGCACCTTCGTGGTGCTGTTCGTCCTGATCCTGGTCTGCATGCTGTGGATGCACCTGACCATCCACGCGATGCTCCAGAACCAGACCCCACACCTGTCCGAGCACTTCGAGAACCCGACCAGCACCAAGGAGACCCCATGAGTTCCACCGCTGACAGCCGCACTGGCGGCGAATGGCTCCAGAACTGGAATCCTGAGGATGAAGCCACCTGGGACAAGCCCCTGGCCTGGCGCACCCTGTGGATCACCACCTTCGCCCTGACGCTGTGCTTCATTGCCTGGTTCCTGCCCAGCGCCCTGGTCCCCAAGCTCAATTCGATCGGGTTCAGCTTCACCAAGGGCCAGCTTTACTGGCTGGCCGCCATGCCCGGCCTGTCCGCCGGACTCACCCGGCTGGTCTGGATGACGCTTCCGCCCATCCTGGGCACCCGCAAGATGGTGGCCGTCACGACCGCCCTGCTGGCGATCCCGGTGGTCGGCTGGGGGCTGGCGGTGCAGAACTCGTCCACCTCCTATGGCGTGATGCTGCTGCTGGCCTTCCTGGCCGGCATCGGCGGCGGAGCCTTCTCCGGCTTCATGCCGTCGACCTCGTACTTCTTCCCCAAGCGGATGTCCGGCACTGCCCTGGGGCTGCAGGCCGGCATCGGCAACTTCGGTGTCTCGCTGGTGCAGCTGCTCACCCCGGTCTTCGTCGGGATGGGGGCACTGGCCGTGGTCGGCGGTCCCCAGCAGCTCAAGACCAAGACCGGCGCTGTCACCGAGGTCTGGTACCAGAATGCGGCCTTCGTCTGGATCCCGTTCATCATCATCGGCGCGGTGGTGGCCTGGATGCTGCTGAAGTCTGTGCCGATCAAGGCCAACATCAAGCAGCAGTTCGACATCTTCTCCAACCAGGACACCTGGTGGATGACACTGCTCTACATCATGACCTTCGGCACCTTTGCCGGTCTGTCGGCCCAGTTCGGCCTGCTGATGAACCAGCTCTACGGTGCCACTGGCACGGCAGCCGAGGTGGCCGGCTATGTTCCGGTCGACGCCGTGAAGTACGTCTTCCTCGGCCCGCTCGTCGGCGCTGGCGCCCGGGTGCTCTTCTCCCCGCTGACCGACAAGATGGGCGGCGCCATCTGGACCATGGTCTCCGGCATCGGGCTCATCGCCTCGATCGCGTGGACCATGACCGCCCTCAACCCGGACCACACGTCGGCTGCCACCATGCAGGCGGACTTCAAGACCTTCCTGTGGGGCATGCTCGCGATCTTCCTCTTCTCGGGCATCGGCAATGCGTCCACCTTCAAGCAGATGCCGATGATCTTCGAGCCGCGCCAAGCAGGTGGCGTGATCGGCTGGACCGCCGCGATCGCCGCCTTCGGCCCCTTCCTGTTCGGTGTCGGCCTGACCCTGATGTCCGCCTTCACCTTCTACGCGATCGGCCTGGCCTTCGCGGTCCTGTGCGTGGTGATCACCTGGGTGCGCTATGCACGCCCGGGTGCCCCCAAGCCCAGCTGACCTCGGTCCGACACCTGCACTGCCCTCGCTCCCGGTCAAGGAGCGAGGGCAGTTGCGTGTTCGTCCAGACCGCCCCGGACCCTTCCCGGCAACCATCTAGGCTGGTCACATGCCTCTCGCCGATCCGCACGCTGCCATGGACATCGAGCAGCACCGGCAACGGGTGAGTGCCCTGGCCACTGCCCTGCCCACCGTCGAACTGCCGTTGCTGGAATGCGCGGGGCTGCGGCTGGCCAGCGACGTGCAGGCGCGCGTGGGCGTGCCGGCCTTCGACTCCTCCGCGATGGACGGCTTCGCACTGCGACTCGATGACCTGGGGACGCTGCCCTGTTGCCTGCCGGTGCACGGGGAGATCCCGGCAGGCCACCGGCCAGTGGCTCCCCCACCCGGTGCCGCGGTGCGGATCATGACCGGGGCCAGGGTGCCCACGGAATGCGACGTGGTGGTGCCGGTGGAGGCAACCGACGCGCGGCCGGGCGAGGGGCCGGTGCCCCAGCAGGTCACCATCGACTCGTGGGACGGGCGGCTCCACATCCGTCCGTCCGGTGAGGACCTGCCAGCTGGCGCCACGGTGCTGAGGGCAGGAACGCTGCTCGATGCCACCCACCTTGCCGCTGCAGCTGCGACGGGGCATGAGGTGCTCCCGGCCCGGCGCCGCGCCCGAGTCCTGGTGGTGACCACGGGCGACGAGCTGGCCGCCCCGGGCAGTGCCCTGGGGTGCGCCCAGATCCCCGACTCGAACTCGGTCCTGGTGGCGGCCACCGTGCCCCAGCTCGGGGGTCAGGTGCTCGCGGTCCGACATGCTGGCGACACCGTTGGCCAGCTCGACGAGGCCCTGGCCAGCTGCCCGGAAGCCCCAGACCTGGTTGTCACCACGGGTGGGGTCTCGGTCGGCTCCCACGACGTCCTGCAGTCCTGGGCCGCCCACTCGCCCAGCGCACGCGTCGAGCTGGGCCATGTGGCCATCCAGCCCGGCCGGCCCCAGGGCTGGGGGCACGTCAGGATCCAGGGTCGCATGGTGCCCCTGGTGGCCCTGCCCGGAAATCCCGTGGCGGTGCACGTGGGGCTCCACCTGTTCGTGCGGGCAGTCCTCGACCGGCTTGCCGGGATCGACGACTCCCGCCGCGTGGTACAGGTCGCGGCCGACGAGGACTTCGCCACCAGGCCCGGTCGCACCCGTATCGTCGACGTGGTCCTGGACGGTGGCCGTGCCCGCAGTGCACCTGGTGGCCATGGCTCGCACCGGATCGGCACCCTGCACCGGGCCGATGGTCTGGCCGTGGTCACCGGTCCCATTGCCCGGGGTGAGCGGGTGCCGGTACTGCTGACCCGATGAGTCAGTCCCGGCTGGCTCCGGCGAGGTCGCGCAGCAGGTGCGGCAGCAGCTCGTCGAGCACCCCGGCGGCATCGCGCGCCCCCCCGCGGGAACTGGGGGCGTTGATCACCAGCACCCGGCCGTGGGGCGCCGTCACCAGCCCCCCGACCGCCCGCGAGAGCAGGCTGACACTGGTCTTGGCCGCACCGCGGCGCCGGATCTCCTCACTGATGCCGGGCAGCTCGTCCAGGCCCAGCTCGCGCGTCACGTCGGGCACGACGTCGCCGGGACGGATGCCCGTGCCGCCGGTGGTGAGGACCACGTCGGACTGGGCGACGGCATCGGCCAGCGCCTTGCGTACCTGGTCCTCGCCAGCAGCCACGACCTGCTGCTGCACGGTGCACCCGAGCCTCTCCAGGGCTTCGGCGAGGATCGGTCCGGCCCGGTTCTCGTCGGGGTCGGTGACGGCGCGGTCGGAGACGACCAGGATGTGTGCCCGGGTCACCTCAGCCCCCGGTGAAGGGGGGCAGGACGTCGACGACGGCGGCCTGCTCGGGCCACGGGTCATCTGCTGCAAGGCTCCGGCCGTCGGCCAGGAAGGAGCAGCGCGGCAGCACCTGGGCGACGCCCGGGCGCAGGCCCACCAGCACCTGGGCGACGCTGCCCTGCTGGGCGGCGTCCACCTCCTCCTGCGTGACGCCGGCGGCCTGGGCCGCTCCGGCGAACCACCTGATCTGCATGGTCATCCTCCGATCGCATTCATTGCTCGTGCGGGTTGCTCGAAGTCCTCGCCGAAGCCGCCGGCATCGCTGCCGTGGGCGCGAGGCTTGGTCCACATGCCTCCGGCCCACAGGGCCGCCAGCTCGGCATCACTGGCACCGCTGCGCAGGGGGCCGCGCAGGTCGGTCTCCGTGTGTGAGAACAGGCAGGAGCGCAGCTGGCCGTCGGCGCTGATCCGAGTGCGGTCGCAGTCGCCGCAGAAGGGCTCGGTGACCGAGGCGACGATGCCGACGCTGCCCAGCAGGCGGCCGTCGTCGAACACCTCCCAGCGCTGGGCCGGGGCGGGGCCGCGGCCGGGGATCTCGCGCAGCTGGTAGCGCTGTTCGATCATGGCCCGGATCATCGTCGCGCTGATCAGGTTCTCGCGCGCCCAGTCGCGGGTGGCACCGATGGGCATCTGCTCGATGATGCGCAGCTCGGAGCCGTGGTCGAGGCAGAAGTCGAGCAGGTCGAGCAGCTGGTGGTCGTTGACGCCCGCCATCAGCACGGAGTTGATCTTGACCGGCCCCAGCCCGGCGGCGACGGCGGCACGGATCCCGTCCAGGACGCGGTCCAGGCCGTCACGGCGGGTCATCCGGCGGAAGGTCTCGGCGTGCACGGTGTCGAGCGAGATGTTCACCCGGTGCAGGCCTGCCATGGCCAGTTCCTCGGCCCGCTCGGCCAGCCCGACGGCATTGGTGGTCAGGGCGATCTCGGTCTCGGGGTGGGCGAGGGCGATGCCGCGCACGACCTCGGCCAGGTCGGGCCGGGTGAGCGGTTCGCCCCCGGTCAGCCTGATCTTGGTGATGCCGCAGTGCTCGATGCCGACGTGGGCCAGTCGCACCAGCTCGTCGGCGGTCAGGATCGTGGTGCGCGGCAACCAGCTGATGCCGGTCTCGGGCAGGCAGTAGGTGCAGCGCAGGTTGCACACGTCGGTCACCGACAGTCGCAGGTCCCGTGCCGTGCGACCGAAGCGGTCGACGAGCGCTGCGGAGGTCATGCCCGACATTCTACGGCCCACTCCGTGGAATCTCACCATGCACAGTAGGCTCGCACCCATGCATGCAGCAGTCAGCACGACTCCACTGGACGTCGACGCCGCGCGGGCCGGCGTCACCGGTTCCAAGGACGGTGCCTGCGTCCTCTTCGAGGGGGTGGTGCGCGACCACGACCACGGGCGGGGCGTCACCGCACTCGCCTACAGCGCGCACCCCGACGCGGCCAAGGCCCTCGAGGCCGTGGTGCGCGAGGTGGAGCAGGAGTTCGGCGTGACTGCCTGGGCAGAGCACCGCGTCGGCGACCTGGTGGTGGGCGACGTCGCCCTGGTCGCCGCCTGCGCCAGCGCCCACCGAGCCGAGGCCTTCGCCGCCTGCGGGGCGCTGGTCGACCGGATCAAGGTGCGGGTTCCGGTGTGGAAGCACCAGCAGTTCACCGACGGCAGCACCGAGTGGGTCGGGCTCGGTGAGTGCTGAGATGACGCTCGAGGGACAGTGGAACCGCCAGCGGCGGATCATCGGCACAGAGGGCCAGCAGCGGCTGGCCGAGGCCCGTGTGCTCGTCGTGGGCTGCGGAGGCCTGGGCGCCGGAGCGATCCCGGCGCTGACCGCTTCGGGGATCGGGCACCTGACGCTGCTCGACGACGACGTGGTGGAGGCCTCCAACCTGAACCGCCAGACCCTGTTCACCGCCGACCAGCTCGGTGGCTCCAAGGTGGAGCTGGCGGCCGAGCGGATGCGACGCCTCTCCCCCGGCGCCGAGGTGACTGCCCTGGCCCACCGGCTCACCGCCGAGGACGTGGAACTGGTGGCAGGCCATGACGTGGTGGTCGACTGCACCGACCGGGCCGCTTCGCGCCAGGCCATCTCGCAGGCCTGCCGTGCCGCGGGGGTGCCCTGGGTGTGGGCGGCCATCGATGCCTGGACGGCGGTGCTCAGCGTCTTCGCCCCCGGCCAGGTGCAGTGGGAGCAGGTGGTGCCACACCCCACCGAGGCACCGGAGCCGCTGGACATCATGGGCGCCACCCCGGCCCTCGCAGGAGCCTGGCAGGCGGCCGAGACGGTCAAGCTGCTGCTGGGGCAGGGACGCAGCCTGGTGAACCGGCTGGCCGTGGTGGACCTGCTGGCTGGCGACGTGCGTTTCGTCGAGCTCTCGCCCGCCTGATCCGGGCGATCAGGCGGGGGGTCGCGGGGCGCCTCGTCACGGCTCCAGCTGCAAGAATGCACCTGTCCGCCCGTGGCCCCAGGGCTCCAGCCCGGCCACAGACCGAGCGAAAGGCTTGCCATGAGCTTCACCGATTCCCTGCTGGACCCCGCCAAGCGACCCCAGGTGGTGCAGTCGCTGTCCACCGTGATCGACCAGGAGGTCGAGTCGAAGAGCGGCCTGGGCGGCATGGCCCTCAAGACCGCCTTCGCGAGCGCGAAGAAGATGAAGGAGGGCATCGTCCCCAAGGCCACCGACGCGATGCTGCCCGAGATCGCCGCTGCCCTGGCCCCCTACTGGGAGGCCAAGGGCGACCAGGACTTCGGCAGCTACCTGTCGAGCCGCTCCTCCGAGGTGGCCGACGCGCTGCTGGCCCTCGCCGACGCCAAGGCGTCCTCGCCCGACAATGCCGCCCTGGCCAAGGTCTACAAGCCGATCCGCGGCAAGGCCAAGGGCTATGTCGAGGAGGCCCTGCCCCGGCTGGCCGCAGCCCTGACGCCCTACGTCGCCTGAGCCACTGCCCGGCGCGACGAACGGCCCCGGTCCCCCTCGCGGGAACCGGGGCCGTCCGGCATCTGGGTTGGTCACCGCCTCGTGATCAATTTCACAAATTGGGACCTGTGGTTCGACCACATCCAGAAATCATGGACCCCTCTTGCCCGCGCAGACCTTGCCCCGGCTAGTCTGGGAGTGCTGGTTCGGCCTGCTCCGGCAGGTCGTCGCAAGAGGGAATCCGGTGGAATTCCGGAACTGTCCCGCAGCGGTGAATGGGAACGACGCCACCCGTCGGGCCCGCGAGTGATCGCGGACCTGACGTCAAGCACTGGGCCTGGCCTGGGAAGCGGTGGCCGAGGAAGGCACTCCTCCGGGAGTGAGAGGCCCATGAGTCCGAAGACC
Source organism: Luteococcus sediminum (assembly GCF_054783495.1). NCBI lineage: Bacteria > Bacillati > Actinomycetota > Actinomycetes > Propionibacteriales > Propionibacteriaceae > Luteococcus > Luteococcus sediminum. The sequence continues at coordinate 281,943 of NZ_BAAGQL010000013.1, forward strand.
TGCCAGCGGGCACCGCACCAGCCAGGTGCGAGGCGTCACAGGCCGAGGAGCACAACGTCAGGTCGTCCGCACGGGCGACGACACCCTCATCGGAGCAGGAGTCCCATGACAACGATCGAGCCGGACGCCCGCGTCGGCGCTGGTGAGCTGAAGCTCGCCGGCGACTTCGCGAAGCCGGACATGGACCAGTGGCAGGCAGCTGTCGCCAAGGTCCTCAACCGCGGGCGACCCGAAGACAAGCAACTCAGTGGCGAGCAGTCGGTCTCGCGCCTGCGCACCAGCCTGGTGGACGGCATCGAGATCGAGCCGATCTACACCCTGGCCGACGCACCCGAGAAGCTCGGCGCTCCCGGCGTCGCTCCCTTCACGCGTGGCACCACCGTCCGCAACGGCGACATGGATGCCTGGGACGTGCGCGCCCTCCACGAGGACGGCAATGCGGAGTACACCCGCAAGGCCGTGCTGGCCGACCTGGAGCGCGGTGTCACCAGCCTGTGGCTGCGCCTGGACCCCGACGCCATCGCCGCCAAGGACCTGACCGACGACCTGGCCGACGTGATGCTGGAACTGGTCAAGGTCGAGGTCTCCAGCCGCACCGACCAGGAGGCCGCCGCCGAGGCCCTGCTGGGCGTCTACGAGGGCAGCGACAAGCCCAAGGACCACCTCAGCCTGAACCTGGGCCTCGACCCGATCGGCCTGGCCGCCCTCAACGGTGGCACCCCCGACCTGTCGAAGCTGGCCGGTTGGGTCAAGCGCCTCGAGGGCATGCCCAAGAGCCGCGCGATCGTGGTCGACTCCACCATCTGGCACAACGCCGGCGCCGGTGACGTCCACGAGCTGGCCTATGCGCTGGCCACCGGCGTCGAGTACGTCCGCGCCCTGGCCAGCCAGGGCGTCAGCGTCGACGAGGCCTTCGAGACGATCAACTTCCGTGTCTCGGCCACCACCGACCAGTTCGCCACCATCGCCCGCCTGCGTGCGCTGCGCACCTGCTGGTCGCGCATCGGCGAGGCCTTCGGCGTGACGGAGGCCAAGCGCGGCGCCCGCCAGCAGGCGGTCACCTCGTGGCGCGAGATCACCCGTGACGACCCCTATGTCAACATGCTGCGCGGCACGATCAGCACCTTCGGTGCCGCCATCGGTGGCGCCGAGGCGATCACCGTGTTGCCCTTCGACACCGCCTGGGGCCTGCCCGGTGACTTCAGCCGCCGCATCGCCCGCAACACCCAGATCGTGCTGGCGGAGGAGTCCAACATCGGCCGCGTCAACGACCCGGCCGGCGGCTCCTGGTACGTCGAGACGCTGACCACCAAGCTCGCCGAGGCCGCCTGGAAGGTGCTGGGCACCATCGAGGCAGCCGGTGGCATGGCGAAGGCCGTCGTCGACGGTCTCGCGATGAAGGAGCTGGAGCCGGTCATCGCCGAGCGCACCAAGCGCCTGGCCACCCGCAAGCAGCCGATCACCGGTGTCTCGGAGTTCCCGAACCACACCGAGTCCGCGATCAAGTTCACGCCTCGCCCCGAGGCCCCCGCACGTGCCGGCATCGAGTGGCACCGTGACTCGGAGGTCTTCGAGGGCCTGCGTGACGCCGCGATCGACAACCCTGACGCCAAGGTCTTCCTGGCCTGCTTGGGGACCCGTCGTGACTTCGGCGCCCGCGAGGGCTTCGCGTCGAACTTCTTCCACGTGGCGGGTCTGACGACCCCCCAGGCGGAGGGAACCGACGTGGACCAGATCGTGGCGGCCTTCAAGGAGTCGGGCAGCACCATCGCCTGCCTGTGCTCCAGCGCCAAGGTCTATGCAGACCTGGGCCTGCCCGTCGCCAAGGCCCTGAAGGAGGCCGGAGCCACCACGGTGATGCTCGCCGGCAACCTGAAGGAACTGGGTGACGACGCCGCACAGGCCGAGGGCGTCATCGACGACACCATTGCCATGGGCAAGGACGTCGTCGCCACCCTCGGCACCATCCTCGAGACGTTGGGAGCCTCCAAGTGAGCAACCAGCCCGAACAGATCCGTTTCGACTCCGTCGAGCTCGGCACCCAGGCCATCCCGGCCGACGCCGCCGAGCAGTTCGACAAGCTGCTGGCCGAGGTCTCCGAGTCCGTGGAGCGCTGGACCACGCCGGAGCTGATCCCCGTCGAGCAGTCCTACGACGAGAAGGCCTACGACGGCATGGACTTCCTGGAGACCATGCCCGGCCTGCCGCCCTTCCTGCGCGGCCCGTACGCGACGATGTACACCTCGCGTCCGTGGACCATCCGCCAGTACGCCGGATTCTCCACCGCGCAGGAGTCCAATGCCTTCTACCGCCGCAACCTCGCGGCCGGCCAGAAGGGCCTGTCGATCGCCTTCGACCTCGCCACCCACCGCGGCTACGACTCCGACCACCCGCGGGTGACCGGTGACGTGGGCATGGCCGGCGTGGCCGTCGACTCGATCCTCGACATGCGCCAGCTCTTCGACGGAATCCCGCTCGACCAGATGTCGGTCTCCATGACGATGAACGGCGCGGTGCTGCCGGTGCTCGCCCTCTACGTGGTGGCGGCCGAGGAGCAGGGCGTCAAGCCCGAGCAGCTGCAGGGAACGATCCAGAACGACATCCTCAAGGAGTTCATGGTTCGTAACACCTACATCTACCCGCCGCTGCCGTCGATGCGGATCATCGCCGACATCTTCGCCTTCACCAGCGCGAACATGCCGAAGTTCAACTCGATCTCGATCTCCGGCTACCACATGCAGGAGGCCGGCGCGACGGCCGACATCGAGATGGCCTACACCCTGGCCGATGGCGTGGAGTACATCCGCGCCGGCGAGTCCGTGGGTCTGGGCGTGGACCAGTTCGCTCCCCGCCTGAGCTTCTTCTGGGCAATCGGCATGAACTTCTTCATGGAGGTCGCCAAGATGCGCGCCGCGCGCATCCTGTGGGCCCGCCTGGTCAAGCAGTTCGACCCGAAGAACCCCAAGTCGATGAGCCTGCGTACCCACTCGCAGACCTCCGGCTGGTCGCTGACCGCGCAGGACGTGTACAACAATGTGATCCGCACCGGTGTGGAGGCCATGGCCGCCACCCAGGGCCACACGCAGTCGCTGCACACCAATGCGCTCGACGAGGCCATCGCCCTGCCGACCGACTTCAGCGCACGCATCGCCCGCAACACCCAGCTGTTCATCCAGCAGGAGTCGGGCACCACGCGCGTCATCGACCCGTGGGCCGGTTCGGCCTATGTGGAGAAGCTCACCCAGGAGCTCGCAGAGAAGGCCTGGGCGCTGATCCAGGAGGTCGAGGAGGCCGGCGGCATGGCCAAGGCCATCGAGCAGGGCATCCCGAAGATGCGCATCGAGGAGGCCGCAGCCCGCGCCCAGGCGCGCATCGACTCCGGCCGCCAGCCGGTGCTGGGCGTCAACAAGTACCAGCTGGACAACCCCGAGCCGCTCGAGGTCCTCAAGGTCGACAACGCCCACGTGCGCGCCGAGCAGATCGCCAAGCTGCAGAAGCTGCGTGCCGAGCGCGACGAGGCCGCCTGCCAGGCAGCCCTCGAGAAGGTCACCTGGGCCGCGGAGAACCCCGACCCGACCGATCCCGAGCGCAACCTGCTCAAGGTGTCCATCGACGCCATGCGCGCCCAGGCCAGCCTGGGTGAGCTGTCGGACGCGCTGGAGAAGGTCTTCGGCCGCTACACCGCCCAGATCCGCACCATCAGCGGTGTCTACTCCAAGGAGTCGGAGGGTTCGAGCCAGATGGACGAGGCACGCAAGGCCGTCGAGGCCTTCGAGGAGGCCGAGGGTCGCCGTCCTCGCATCATGATCGCGAAGATGGGCCAGGACGGTCACGACCGAGGCCAGAAGGTGATCGCCACGGCCTTCGCCGACCTCGGTTTCGACGTGGACGTGGGCCCGCTCTTCCAGACCCCCGAGGAGGCTGCTGCCCAGGCCAATGAGGCCGATGTGCACGTGGTCGGCGTCTCCTCGCTGGCAGCCGGACACCTGACGCTGGTGCCCGCGCTGCGCGCCGAGCTCGACAAGCTCGGCCGGTCCGACATCCTGATCGTGGTCGGCGGCGTGATCCCCGAGGGTGACTTCGAGGAGCTGCGCCAGGGTGGTGCCATCGACATCTACCCGCCCGGCACGAACATCCCGGATGCTGCCACGCGCCTGCTCAAGGCACTGCGTGAGCAGATGGATGCCTGATCGGGCCGTCGCCTGATCGTCGTCGGGCGGCCCGAGGAGTCCTCGGGCCGCCCGACGCCCGTCTTCACATCCAGACCAATCCCTGACCGACACCCGAGACGAAGGAAGTCCGATGGCACGCAAGTTCGACGTCCCCGCCCTGGTCGAGGGGGTGCTGGCCGGCAACCGGGGTGCGATCGCGCAGTCCATCACCCTGGTGGAGTCGCGCCTGCCAACACACCGGCCGCTGGCCCGCCAGCTGCTCACCGAGCTGGCCAAGACCCCGACCCAGGCGGTCCGTGTGGGCCTGTCCGGCGTCCCCGGCGCGGGCAAGTCGACCTTCGTGAACTCCATGGGCCAGATGCTCATCGAGAAGGGCCACCGGGTGGCCGTGCTGGCCGTCGACCCGTCCTCCTCGCGCACCGGCGGCTCCGTGCTGGGCGACCGCACCCGCATGGGCGAGCTGACCCAGCACCCCGAGGCCTTCGTGCGCCCCTCCCCCAGCGCCAACCACCTGGGCGGCGTCGCCCGCGCCACCCGCGAGGCGATGCTGGTGCTGGAGGCTGCGGGCTATGACGTGGTGATCGTCGAGACCGTCGGCGTCGGCCAGTCGGAGGTGGCCGTCAGCGGCATGGTGGACACCTTCCTGATGCTGCAGCTGGCCCGCTCCGGCGACCAGCTGCAGGGCATCAAGCGCGGCATCCTGGAGATCACCGACGTGATCGCGGTGAACAAGGCCGACGGCGACAATGCCGGCGAGGCGCGGGTGACGGCGCGGGAGCTGTCGATCGCAATGAAGCTGGTCACCCAGCAGTCCAATGACCGCCGCGTCCCGGTGCTCACCTGCAGCGCGCTGGAGCGCATCGGCCTGGAAGAGGTCTGGCAGGCGGTGCTGGACCACCGGGCCTGGCTGGACGAGCACGAAGGGCTGGAGAACCACCGCGCCCAGCAGCAGGTGGTGTGGATGCACTCGCAGATCGAGGCGACCCTGCTCGACTCCACCAAGTCCTCGGCGCACCTGCGCGAGCTGCGCGACCGCCTGGAGGACGACGTCCGCGCTGGTCGCACCAGTGCCATCGAGGCCTCCGGTGACTTCCTGCGCGACTTCGCCGGCCAGGTCCCCTCGATGGACTGGGCGCAGGGACGCAATATTCTGTGACGCCAACGGGGCAAGGCGCCCCGCAACCGGCAGGGGCCCCGAACCGTGTGGTTCGGGGCCCCTGCCGGTGTGTGGATGGGTGTGGGGTACTGCAGGTCGTGGCGACCGGAGGAGGCCGATGGACTCAGCCGTTGGCCCTGGCCGCAGCAGCCCGCGGGAACTCCTTGAGGGCCTGCTCGCCGATCTGGTTCATCATGTAGCCGTCGAGCACGCCACCGACGGCGCCGCCGATCACCGGGACGCCCTTGCCGAGCTTGGCGAGGGTACCGGTGCCCATGGTCTTGAGCAGGCGGAAACCGATGGCCTTGTTGACCATCATCATGGCCGGGCGGGGAAGGTTCTTCAGCGCCAGCGAGGTGATCTTGCCGCTCATCGGGGCGACACCGGCCTTGTTGAGCACGTCCTCGGCGTGGGAGCCGGTGAGCGTCAGCAGGATGGCCGAACGGATGTTGTCCTGGGTGATGTCGTAGCCGCGCAGCTTCGCCACTGCGGCGGTCATGCGGGTGGCCTGCACGTAGAAGCCGAACAGGTTGGCCGGGATGGCGACGGGCATCGTCAGGAAGCCGCCCAGACTGGTGGCCAGGCCAGCCGCCGCGCCCGAGGTGACATGGCTGCGCACCACCTTGTTGACGGCCTTGTCGACATTGCCGCCAGCCTCGGCCAGCGCGTCGTCGGCGACCTGCGCTGCCGAGTCGAAGGGCTTGCGGCCATCGATGCCGATGGCGAGGATCTTCTCGATCATCTGGGTGATCGCGTTGTCGTCGGCCGCCGGGTCATTGGCCTGGTCCAGCGCGCTGCGCGCGGTGGTGATGTCACTCTTCTTGCTTCCCTTGATGAGGTCGAAGAAACCCATCTCGGTCTCCTGTCGGGTCGATGGTCGTCGGACTGGTGGAGGGGCACTGGCCCGCCGGGGTGGGTTCAGATGCGGTCGTCGCGCACCTGGACGTCACGCTCGGCAGCGGCACGGCGCTGGTCCTCGTCCACGACGATGCCACGCGCCTCCAGGTCGTTCTTGTACTGGTTGCGCACGCTGCGGCCGGTGCGCAGCGGCAGGCCAATGCCCCAGCCCAGCAGCAGTCCACCGATGCCGGCCAGGCCGACGGAGTAGTAGATGAGCCTGGTCGGGTCGATGGTGTTGGGGTTGTAGCTGCGCACCGTCGCGAGCAGCTTGCCCATGTCCCAGATGGTGCGGGTCAGCATGACACCAGCGGCCACGAGTGCGGCGATGCCGAGCAGGATGAACAGCCACTTGAGAAACTTCATGTTCGGAACAGTACTGAACCGCGACGGGGCCGGGTGTGCTCCAAGGACCACTTTCGCCCACAGCGTGCACGCTCGGCTGGGGCACATCCACACCGCGGTGGCACCAGGATCCTCCCGTGGTCGCAGGCCCCTGGCCCACCCCCACGGGTAGTCTTGACCGGTGCCTGCGATGCGACCAGATCCCCGGGCGAGTCACCGTTGGCTCGCCGGTGCGGTCGTTCTCGCCCTCGGCCCGCTGGCCGCCTGTTCCCAGCAGCAGCCGACGGCCCCCAGCCCCAGCGCCCCGGTCAGCAGCAGCGCAGCGCCGAGCCGCAGTTCCGCCACCAGCAGTGCCGCCCCGACACCCAGCCCCACCCCGGCCCCCGACCTGAGGCGGCCAGGAGCGGCCCGTCGCGCCGTCGGCGAGCTGCTCCTGGCCAGTGGTGGGCTGCCGGTGATCAAGCTGGATGTCACCTCCACCGAGGCCACCCTCAGCGCCCTGAAGGGCAACAAGGTGGTGGCCTGGCGCTGGGCCAAGGGCAAGGTGCTGGCCGTCGAGAGCGACATCCAGTACATCCGGCAAGCGCCCTTCTCGCCCGATGACTACGCACTGGATGATCTGGGGGGCCTCTTCGACCAGGCCGCCCGCATCTCCGGTTCCCGGCAGGACCAGGAGCTGCAGCTGGTGGAGTACGGCTCCGGCCAGGTGCTGATGACCGTCACCACCCGTCCGGAGTCCGCCACCGTCTTCTTCCGCCCCGACGGCACTCCGATCAACCAGCTCGACTTCACCTCCGCCGAGGGCTTCACCGAGGCGCTGCGCGACGTCACCGAGGGCCAGCAGGAGGTCAGTGGCCTCGGCTGGAGCGCCGACGGAGGCCTGTGGGCCGACCACGCCGCCAAGGAGGACACCATCACGCGCGTCACCCGCCAGGCCCGCGTCCCGGCCTGGACCGCCGACCGTCGCGGCAACAGCGAGAGCCCCACCTTCCGCCCGGGGGTGGTCGATCCCGAGGTGCTGGCCCGTCTGGTGCGCGAGCTGCCGCAACAGACCCGCCAGCCGGGGGCGGCAGTCTCCTTCGAGATCACCCGCAGCGAGCACCTGGCGATGCCCCTGGTGCGCTGGAAGGTCGGCAGCACCGAGCGCACCACCACACTGGGCGGGACAGACGTGACGGGCACCCCCGGCACCTGAGTGCCGACGATGCCCGTCGCAGGTCCTGCAGCGGCCGGGCCGCCCGCGCTCAGCCCTCCAGCTGGTCGGTGGTCATGACGCTCTGGCAGGTGTTCGGGTCGCCGGTGCTGAATCCCTGGCCGACCCAGTACTGGCGCATCTGCGCCGAGCCGTGGGTCCAGCTCTCCGGGGTCACCTGGCCAGCGGTCGACTCTTGGATGCGGTCGTCGCCGACGGCAGCGGCGGCGTCGATGACGCGGTTCAGGTCGTCCTGGGTGACTCCGGAGATGATGCCCTGCGGGTCCTGGGAGACGGCCTTGAACCAGACGCCGGCGTAGCAGTCGGCCTGCAGCTCCAGACGCACCTGGGGCGAGCTGGGGCCGGTCTGGTTGCCGGCTGCCTGTACGCGGCCGAGGTCGCCGGTCAGGTTGGAGATGTGGTGGCCGTACTCGTGGGCGAGGATGTAGGCCTCGGCCGCGTCGCCGCCCTGGGCGCCGAGTTGCTGCAGCAGCTGGTCGGCGAAGGCGGTGTCGATGTAGACCTTCTTGTCTGCCGGGCAGTAGAAGGGGCCCACCTCGCTGCTCGCGGCGCCACAGGCGGTGTTCACCCGCCCGCTGAAGGGCACCGTCGAGGCGGGCTGGTAGGCGCCCTGCTGGAACTGGCCCTGCCAGAAGCCCTGGATGGAGTTCACATAGGCCACCCAGCGGCACTCGCGGTCGTTCTTGATGTCGGCGCCGGTCTGGCAGTGTGCGTAGGCGTTCGAGTTGGACTGGGTGGTCCCGGTGTCGGCCGAGACCCCGCTCAGCACGCTGCCGGGGTTGAAGCCGAAGATCAGGCCCAGGATCATCACGATCAGGCCCAGGCCGCCGCCCAGGGCGACACCTCCACCACGACCGCCCCCGCCCCCAGGGGTCAGCTGCGACGGGTCGAGCTGGGCATTCTGGTTGAACTCCATCGTCTGGCCTTCCTCACGACTCACCCCATCCGGACATGGGCGTCCGACCGGCCCCCACAGGTTATCCGACACCCCCGCCGTGGCGTGCGACGGCATCGCTGAGGGCGTAGCCAGCGCCGTTGAGCGGGGGTGGCGGCCGTCGTGGAAGTGGGTGCTGCCACAGCGAGGTGTCATGATGGAGCAATGCGCATCATCGCCATCGGCTCCCCCGGTACCGGGGAACTGGTGCGCCTGCACGTCGACCACGGCCAGCACCCCCACCAGCAGTTGTGGCGTCGCGGCCTGGTGGTCACCGAGCTCCTCAGTGCCCGGATGGAGGACGGCGAGGTGGTGCTCACGCTGCGCGTCCACGAGCGCACCCCGTCCTCACGGCCCCCGCGGATCAAGCACCGGGGCATCGATCCCACCCTGGCCATCGGCCCCGAGGAGCGGCCCGTCAACCACCAGCGGATCGCCGCCTATGCGGTGGTGCGCTCCACGCGCGGCGTGCTGGGCACCGAGTGCAGCAACAAGACGGCCGTGCCCGGGTTGTGGCAGCTGCCCGGCGGCGGCCTCGACCCGGGCGAGGCCCCTGCCGAGGCGCTGATGCGCGAGGTGAACGAGGAGACCGGGCAGAAGGTGCGGATCAACCGGCTGATCGACCTGCAGAGCGACCACTGGGTGGGACGTGCCCCCAATGGTGTGCTGGAGGACTTCCACGCCCTGCGCATCATCTACACCGCCACCTGCCTGGAGCCGACCACGCCGAATGTGATCGACATCGACGGCACCACCGCCCGCGCCGCCTGGGTGCCGGTGCGCAGCTGGCGCTCCCTGCCCTGGACCTCAGGGGCCCGTTCCCTGCTCGACAAGCACCTGGACAGCGTCCCCACCTGGTGACCTCCCGAGAACGACACGGTGCCCGTCTCCCCTTGGGGAGACGGGCACCGGTTTGTTCGAGCCGTCAGGCGATCAGCGGCGGAAGTAGTCCAGGATCCGCAGGATCTCGATGTAGAGCCAGACCATCGTGACCGTCAGGCCGAAGGCGGCGCGCCAGGACTCGCTGGCCGGGGCGTTCATCGCGATGCCCCGCTCGATGTCGTCGAAGTCGATCACCAGGTTGAACACGGCCAGGCCGGCACCCAGCAGGGCGACGACCAGGCCCAGGGCGCCGGTACGGACGCCCATGGTGAAACCGAGCAGGGCCAGCACGAAGTTGACCAGCATCACGCCGGCGAAGGCGGCCGTGGCGATGAAGACCATCCGGCGGAAGCGGCTGCCCACACGGACGTTGAAGTACTTGTAGGCGGCCAGGGTCGCGCCGGCGGCGGCGAAGGTGCCCAGAACGGCATCCTTCACGATCCCCGCCGAGGCGGCCTCGAAGTACTGGGAGAAGGCGCCGACGAAGACCCCCTCCACCACGGCGTAGAAGAGCACCATGCCCGGATTGAGCTTCTTGCGCCCAGCCACCATGAAGACCGTGACCATGCCCACCAGGGCGCTGAGGACCAGCGCCGGCATCAGCAGGCCCGCAGGCAGGAAGAGGAAGCTGGCCACCGCGGAGGCCATCAGGGTCAGCATCGTGATGCCGGTCTTGCCGATCACGTCGTCAAGGGTCATCGAGGGCTCGGCCAGGCCGGTGCCCGAGGCCTGCCCGTACTGGGGCTGACCGTAGGGCGTCTGCCCGTACTGGGGCTGCCCGGGAGCCGGGAAACCGGGCTGGGCATAGCCCTGCTGGTAGCCGCTCTGCGGCGCACGGGCGGTGAAGGCGTCACGCTGGGAAAGAATGGGATTGGCCATGGTGGCGTCAGGTCCTCCTGCTAGGGGGTTGCACTCATCCTAGTCAATGCGCGCGCACGGCCCTGGATTCCCGTCCACGCCCCTGATCGGCCCCTGAGACGCGCCCTGAGCACCCCCGATGGGATTCGAACCCACACTGTGGCGGGTTTAAGCCGCCTGCCTCTGCCGGTTGGGCTACGGGGGCCCGACGGCCCGATTCTAGGCCAGCAGCCCCACGGCCAGGGCGTCCAGGATGTCGGACTCGCTGACCACCATCGCGGGCTGCACCCGCTGGGCCACGCTCGCCACGATCAGGGCCCCCGCACAGCTCACCTCGGCCCGCTTCGCCGGCAGGCAGGTCTCGGCCTCCACCTGCCGCCACGGGGTGCTGAGCAGCCAGTCGGCCGCCGACGACAGCTGCTCGCGTGACAGGTCGGAACGGTGCACCAGCTCACGCTGGTACTCGCCCAGGCCCTGCGTGATCGCCGACAGGCTGGTGGCGGTCCCGGCCACCCCGATGAAGCTGCGGATGGCGTCGAAGTCGATGCCGCTGGCATCCAGCAAGCCATCGACGTGCGCGCGCGCCGCGACGATCTGGTCCGGCGTCGGCGGGTCGTCGTGCAGGAAGCGCTCGCGCAGCCGCACCGAGCCGATGTCGAGGCTGGTCGAGTGCTGCACGTCGGCGTCGGTGCCGCCCTGCACCAGCTCGGTGGAGCCGCCTCCGCAGTCCACGACCAGGACCGGACCGACGGACGGCTCGACCCCGGCCAGGGCGCCGGCGAAGCTGAGCCTCGCCTCCTCGTCGCCGCTGATCACCTCGGGCAGCACACCGACGCGGCTCTTGATGCCCTCGAAGAAGAGCTCCCGGTTGCGGGCGTCACGGGCGGCAGAGGTGGCCACGAAGCGCACCCGCTCCACCCCCAGCTGCTGCATCACCGCGGCGAATCGGTCGACGGCCCCGAAGGTGCGCTCCAGGGCATCGGGGTGGAACTCGCCGGTGGCGTCCACGCCCTGCCCCAGGCGCACCAGCTCGAGCCGGCGGTCCAGCTCCACCGTGCGGCCCTCGGCATCACGCTCGAGCACCAATAGGCGGATCGAATTGGTGCCGCAGTCGACGGCGGCGACGCGGGTCATCCCTGGCCCTCGAGAAGGCACGGGCGCTGCCAGAACTCGCCCAGCGCCTCCAGCGCCTCGTCGCCCAGCGGGTTCACCCCGGTGCCGGCGGCCAGGGCATGGCCCACCAGGACGTGCAGGCACTTCACGCGGGTCGGCATCCCGCCGGCGCTGATGCCGTCGATCTCGGGCACCTCGCCCAGGCTGGCACGGTCGGCCAGGTAGGCCTCGTGCGCGGCGCGGTAGGCCGCGGCCAGCTCCTCGTCGGAGGCGAGCCGCTCGGTCATCTCGGCCATCAGGCCCGAGGCCTCCAGCGTCGAGCAGCCCGAGGTGGCCCGGGGGCAGGTGAGGTAGTAGGTGGTCGGGAAGGGGGTGCCCTCGGGCAGCCGCGGTTCGGTTGCCACCACCCCGGGCTTGCCACAGGGGCAGCGCCAGGCCACGCCCGCCACGCCGCGCGGCATCCGCCCCAGCTGCTCGTGGATGGTCTGCTCGTCGGCCGGGGTCATCGGTTCCAGGTTCATCGCTGTCGCTTCGTTGAAGTGGGTGTGGGTTCTGGGGTGGAGGCGGGGTCGGTGACCACCGGCTCCGGGGAGGCCTGGGCGCCCAGCGGCTCGTCGGCCGCGCCCAGCGAACCGGCCATCCGGTCCCACCAGGCGGTGGCGTGCTCCCCCTGGGGAACGGTGCTGGTGGACTGGATGCTCACCGATCCGCCCATCGGCCTGCCATTGGCATCGACCACGCGGTAGCCCACCTCACCGGGAACCACCCAGCCGAGCCGCTGGCGGGCCTGCGCCTCGACGAAGTCCTCTTCCTTCCAGCGCTCCACCTCGTCGGACAGCTGCGCATTGGCGCGGGTGCGTTCGGCGATCTGCTGCTGGGCCACCGCCAGCTCGCGCTCCTGGCGCAGGTAGACCCGCAGGCTGGAGGCATAGCTCAGCAGCAGGATCACGGCGACGACCATCAGCACGATCGCCCGGCGGGTGAACCCGACACCACGCATCAACCGGGGGCGGTGGCCCTGGTCCTGGCCGGGAGCGCTGTCCGGACGGGTCAGCCGGCGGGTGCCGCGGGTGCCACGCTCCGAGGGCCGGGCCACCGTGCGGGAGCGCGGCGAGTCGGACTTCCGGGCAGACGCAACGGCCCGGGCACGCGGAGTACCGCGGCCCGGACCGTTGTGTGTGGGCTTGTTCATTCAGCCATTGTTGCAGGCGCTGCCGACAGCTCAGGCCTTGAAGCGCGGGAAGGCCGAGGCGCCCGCGTACACCGCGGCATCGTCCAGGTCCTCCTCGATGCGCAGCAGCTGGTTGTACTTGGCCACGCGCTCCGAACGGGCCGGGGCGCCCGACTTGATCTGGCCACAGCCCAGGGCGACGGCCAGGTCGGCGATGGTGACATCCTCGGTCTCACCCGAACGGTGCGACATCATCGAGCGGAAGCCGGCGCGGTGGGCCATGGTGACGGCGTCGATGGTCTCGGTGAGCGAACCGATCTGGTTCACCTTCACCAGCAGCGCATTGCCCGCACCCTCGTCGATGCCCTTCTGCAGGCGCTCGACATTGGTGACGAACAGGTCGTCACCGACCAGCTGGACCTTGCTGCCGAGGGCCTCGGTGATCTTCTTCCAGCCCTCCCAGTCGTCCTCGTTCAGCGGGTCCTCGATGGAGACCATCGGGAAGGACTCGACGAGCTCGGCGTAGTAGGCGATCATCTCGTCGGCCGACTTCTTGCCGCCCTCGAAGCTGTAGGTGCCGTCCTCGTTGTAGAACTCGCTCGCGGCGACGTCCAGGGCCAGGGCGATCTCCTTGCCGGGCTCGAAGCCAGCCTTCTTGATGGCCTCGACGATGAGCTCCAGCGCGGCGCGGTTGCTCTCCAGGTTGGGGGCGAAGCCGCCCTCGTCGCCCAGGCCGGTGGCCAGGCCCTTCTCCTTCAGCACCGACTTCAGGGCGTGGTAGACCTGAGCACCCTGCTGCAGGGCCTCGGCGAAGCTGGAGGCGCCGATGGGGGCGATCATGAACTCCTGGATGTCGACATTGCTGTCGGCGTGCGAGCCACCGTTGAGGATGTTCATCATCGGGACGGGCAGCACATTGGCGGTGGGGCCGCCCAGGTAGCGGTACAGGGGCAGCTCGGCCGACTCGGCGGCGGCGTGCGCCACGGCCAGGGAGACGCCGAGGATGGCATTGGCGCCCAGCTTGGCCTTGTTGTCGGTGCCATCCAGCTCCAGCATGGCCAGGTCCAGCAGGCGCTGCTCGCTGGCCTCGAAACCGAGGATCTCCTCGCCGATGGTCTCGATGACGTTCTCGACGGCCTTCAGGACACCCTTGCCGTCGTAGCGGCCCTTGTCGCCGTCACGCAGCTCGACGGCCTCGAAGGCACCGGTCGAGGCGCCAGAGGGAACAGCGGCGCGACCCTCCGAGCCGTCGTCCAGGACGACCTGGACCTCGACCGTGGGGTTGCCGCGCGAGTCCAGGATCTCCCGGGCGTCAATGAATTCGATGGTTGCCATCTGATCTTGCCTTTCGAACAGTGGATGTTCTTGCACCCCCAGCCTAGCGGCCGGGGTGGCTTGTTGGGCCGCTGGCGGGCACCGCCTGTTCAGCCTCCAGCACACGGGACTCCAGAACGCGCAGCGCCTCGCGCCCCGCCTGGTCTGCATCGACGCCGCTGGCATGGGCCCTTTGCACCAGCATCATCAACTGTTCACCCAGCTCGGCAGCGTTGATGGGCTCATCGGCCATGGGGACGTCCACGCCGTGGCTGCGCGCCCTGGAGGTCACCTTCGTGGCACGTGCCAGGACCGACAGGTGCTCCGCGATCCCCTCCAGGCTGGAGCTGCGTCCCTTCTCGGCACGCTTGCGGGCCTCCCAGGAGGCGTTGATGTCGTCGGGGACTTCCTGCCGGTCGTCGAAGACATGGGGATGGCGGCGCACCAGCTTCGCGGTGATCTGCCCCGCCACGTCGTCCAGTGTGAACCGGCCCTGTTCTGCGGCGATCTCGGCATGGAAGACCACCTGCAGCAGCAGGTCGCCCAGCTCCTCGAGCAGGTCGGCATCATCGCCGGACTCGATGGCGTCGAGCACCTCACCGGTCTCCTCCACCAAGTAGGTGGCCAGGCTGCGATGGGTCTGCTCGCGATCCCACGGGCAGCCGGCCCGCAACTGGTGCATCACCTGCACCAGCTCGGCCAGCGGCGGAGTGGAGGGCATCGCTGCGGGAACCGTGCGGGCTCAGCGACCGGCGACGATCTCGCCCTGGCCGATGTCCTGGACGCTCAGCGAGCCCGAGGCGCCGGTGAAGCTGCCGCGGGAGGCGTCCCAGTTGCCGAAGCGCGGGTTCACCTTCACGTCCAGGCCCTTGACAGCCTGCGCTACCTTCTGCTGGCCCAGCTCCTGGTTGATCGCCGCGTAGTCGGCGAAGGCGTTGACGGCGGTGGCGCACTGCGGGTCGGCCAGCAGCTGCTCGCCCTGCAGCTTGGCCAGGGCCTCGCTGCGCATCGCCGGGGTGATCGCGGTGCGGGTCTGCTCGGCGATCGCCTGGCCGATGGAGCCCACCAGCAGCATCCGGGCCACCTCGCCGTGCACGGCGGCGGCATCCTGCTTGATGACGCGGGCGCAGCCGTCGGCGGCGGAGTCCACCTGGCCCATCGCCACGCGGTCCCCGTCCACCTCGAAGGCGGTGCCGCCATTGGGCGTCGAGCAACCGGCGACCAGGGCCAGTGCTGCCATCGGGAGCGCCATGCGAGCGAGCTTCATCCGTCGTCCTTCCAGAGCTGGTGCCGGGCCGGCAGGTGTGGCCCAGTGTGGATTCTAGCCACAGCCGCCCCGCCGGCCGGGAGCGGGCCGTCCCACGTGGGTCGCGGGCCTACTGGTGCGTGGCGTCCAGCTCGGGCAGCGGTGTCGCCCCGAAGATGTCGACCACCACGCGGGTCGCCCACTCCAGCAGCTCGTGGCCGATCACATTGCTGCCCACCACGGGGGCGGTGGTGGGGCGCGGGATGAGCACGAAACCGGCCTGGCGCTTGATCACGCTGCCCGGGTGCAGGCGGTTGAGCCGCAGCTCGCGCGACTCGGGCACGTCGAAGGGGCTGAAGCGGATGTTGTTGCCCTGTCCCACCACCTCGGTGACCCCAGCACTTCGGCACAGCAGCCGGAAGCGTGCCACCTCGAGCAGCACCTGGGTGGGCCCGGGCAGCGGGCCGTAGCGGTCCAGCAGCTCGTCGCGCACCTCGACGATGTCCTCCACGCTGCGCACCTCGGCCAGTCGCTTGTACATCTCCAGCCGCAGCCGCTCCGAACCCACGTAGTCGTCGGGCAGGTTGGCGTCGACCGGCAGCTCGATGCGCATCGCCGGCTCGGCCTCAGAACTGGAATCGCCCCGGTAGTCGGCCACCGCCTCGCCGACCAGGCGGATGTAGAGGTCGAAGCCGACGTCAGCGATGTGCCCGGACTGCTCCCCGCCCAGCAGGTTGCCCGCGCCGCGGATCTCCAGGTCGCGCATGGCGATCTTCATGCCGGCACCCAGGTCGGTGTTGGCGGCCATCGTCGCCAACCGGTCGTGCGCGGTCTCGGTCAGCGGCTTGTCCGGCGGGTACAGGAAGTAGGCATAGCCGCGCTCCCGGCCACGCCCGACGCGACCGCGCAGCTGGTGCAACTGCGACAGGCCCATCAGGTCGGCGCGTTCGATCAGCAAGGTGTTGGCGGTGGAGATGTCGATGCCGGCCTCGACGATGGTGGTGCTCACCAGCACGTCGGCGCGGCGCTCCCAGAAGTCCTGCATGACGCCCTCGAGCTGGCTCTCGCTCATCTGCCCGTGGGCGGTGACGATGCGCGCCTCGGGCACCAGCTCGCGCAGCTTCGCGGCGGTCTTGTCGATGGACTGCACCCGGTTGTGCACGTAGAAGACCTGCCCCTCGCGGGCCAGCTCGCGGCGCACCGCCGCCACCACCTGGGCCTGGTCATAGGGGCCGGCGAAGGTGAGCACCGGATGGCGCTCCTCCGGCGGGGTGGCGATGACGCTCATCTCGCGGATTCCGGTGATGGCCATCTCCAGGGTGCGCGGGATCGGGGTGGCGCTCATCGCCAGCACGTCGACGTTCAGCCTGAGCTTCTTGAGCGACTCCTTGTGCTCGACGCCGAAGCGCTGCTCCTCGTCGATGACCACCAGGCCCAGGTCCTTGAACTGCACCTCCCCACCGAAGAGCCGGTGGGTGCCCACGACGATGTCGATCTTGCCCGAGGCGACCCCGTCGATCACCTCGCGCGCCTCCTTGTCGCTCTGGAAGCGCGAGAGCTGCGCCACCCGCACCGGGAAGCCGGCATAACGCTCGGAGAAGGTGTTGTAGTGCTGGGTGACCAACAGCGTGGTGGGCACCAGGACGGCCACCTGCTTGCCGTCCTGCACCGCCTTGAAGGCGGCCCGCACCGCGATCTCGGTCTTGCCGTAGCCCACGTCGCCACAGATCAGCCGGTCCATCGGGACCACCTGCTCCATGTCGTGCTTCACCTCGTTGATGCATGCCAGCTGGTCTGGCGTCTCGACATGGGCGAAGGCGTCCTCGAGTTCCCGCTGCCACGCCGTGTCGGGGCTGAAGGCATGGCCGCGGGTGGCCTGGCGGGCGGCATAGAGCTTGATCAGTTCGGCGGCGATCTGCTTGACCGCCTTGCGGGCACGGCTCTTGCGCTTGTTCCAGTCGGAGCCGCCCATCTTGTCCAGGGTGGGCGCCTCGCCGCCGACATAGCGCGTGACCAGGTCGAGCTGGTCCATCGGCACGAAGAGACGGTCGCCGGGCTGGCCACGCTTGCTGGCTGCGTACTCGATCACCAGGTACTCGCGGGTGGAGCCGGCCACGGTGCGCGAGACCATCTCCACATAGCGGCCCACGCCGTGCTGCTCGTGCACCACGGCGTCGCCGGCCTTCAGCTCCAGGGGGCTGATCTGGTTCTTGCGGCGGCTCGGCATCTTGCGCTCGGCGCGGCCCACGCTGCTCTTGCCCGCCAGGTCGCCGGCGGTGAAGACGGCCAGGCCCAGCCCCGGCACCACGAAGCCGTGGCGCTGGGTGGAGGTGACGATGGTGACGGTGCCCTTCTCGGGCTCTGCTGCCAGCGCATCGACCACGTGCGAGCCGATCTCCCGCTCGCCGAGCACCTCGTGCAGCCGGCTGGCCAGGCCCTTGCCCTCGACGCTGAGCACCACCGCGCTGCCGGCCGTCACGGCCCGGCGGATCTCTTCGACGGCCCCCTCGGTGTCGCCACGGTGGTTCTCGGTCACCTTCCAGTCCAGCTGGCGGCCCGCCACACCGGCATGCTCCAGGTGCTGCAGGTCGATCACCTGCCCGTCCTCGGTCTCCACCGGATCCTGCCCGGCCGGGCCCGACGAGAAGCCCGACAGGCTCCACCAGGACTGCCCGCGCGAGAGGGCATGGGCCCTCACGTCGGCCAGCTCCCAGTAGGCGCTGGCCCCCAGGTCCACCGGCGCCGCTCCCCCGCCCGCCGCCGCGGCCCAGGATGCCTTGAGGAATTCCTGGCTGGTCTGGGTCAGGTCGTGGGCGCGGGTACGCACCAGCTCGGGGTCGCTGACCAGCACCACGCAGTCGGCCGGCAGCACGTCGAGCAGCAGCTCCAGGCCGTCCACCAGCACCGGGGTCAGGGCCTCCATGCCCTCCACCGCCTGCCCCTCGGAGATCTTCTCCAGCATCTCGGCCAGCTCGGGGTGCTGCGGCAGCAGGGTGCGGGCCCGCTCGCGGACCGTTTCGTCGAGCAGCAGCTCGCGGCAGGGATCGGCCACCACCTCGGGCAGGGCGCCGGGCATCGACCGCTGGTCGGCGACGGTGAAGTGACGGATCTCGTCCACCTCGTCACCGAAGAAGTCGATGCGCACCGGATGCTCCAGGGTGGGCGGGAAGATGTCGACGATGCCGCCACGCACCGCGAACTCACCGCGGCGCTCCACCAGGTCCACCTGGCTGTAGGCGGCCCCGACCAGGTCGTCGACCAACTGTGAGGTGTCGTACTCCTGGCCGGTGACCACGCGCACCGGCCTCAGCTCGGCCAGCCCCTTCACCTGTGGCTGAAGCACCGACCGCACCGGCGCCACCACGATCGACGGCATCGGGGCGGTGTCCTTGCCGGCCAGGCGGCGCAGCACCGCCAGTCGCCGTCCGACGGTGTCGCTGCGCGGGCTCAGGCGCTCGTGCGGCAGGGTCTCCCAGGCCGGGAAGTAGGCCACCTGGTCGCTGCCCGTCCAGCTCTCCAGCTCCGCGGTCAGCTGCTCGGCCTCGCGATAGGTGCTGGTGACCACCAGCACAGTGCGTCCCAGCTGCCGCTGCAGGGTGGCGGCCAGCGCCGCCCGGGCGGATGCGGGGGCGACGAGGTCGAGGCTGCTGGTGCCCGATGACTCGGCGATGACGCGCGAGAGGACGGGATCGTGGGAGAGCAGGTCGGACAGGCCGGTCAAAGTCACCTGACAAATCTAGCCGCCGCCACCGACAAGACCTCTGTGCTGCACTCCGAGGTGCTGCCGAGCCGCCGTGCCGCCGAGGGCGAACACCGCGCCGACAGGCCCGCCAGCCGTGACCGGGGGCCCTAGGCTCGACCAGGTGAGCACTCCCGCAACCCTCGTCATCCTGGGCGCCTCGGGCGACCTGACCCACCGACTGCTGCTGCCCGGCCTGGGCACGCTGCTCAAGCAGCGCGACCGGCCCGAACTGACCCTCGTCGGCGCCGCCATGGAGGACCTGGACGACCAGCAGTGGCGCGAGGTCGTCTCCGAGGCCCTCACTGAGGCCGGCTGCCCCGACTCGCGCCGCGACCGCCTGGTGTCTGCCACCCGCTACCAGAAGCTCGACGTCACCGACCCGGCAGCCCTCCAGGCACTGCTCGACTCACTGCCCAGCGACCCCGTCCTCTACTTCGCGCTGCCGCCCGAGATCACCATGAAGGCCTGCGCCGCGCTGAAGGAGGTGAACCGTCCCGATAACCTGCGCCTGGCGCTGGAGAAGCCCTTCGGGCGCGACGCCCAGACGGCCCACGAGCTGAACCTGCTGCTGGCCGACCTCGTGCCCGAGAAGCAGGTCTTCCGGGTCGACCACTTCCTGGGCAAGGCAACCGTGCTGAACCTGCTGGGCCTGCGTTTCGCCAACCGGCTGTTCGAACCCGTCTGGGATGCCCAGAACATCGAGAGCGTCTCGATCATCACCGACGAGGTCCTCGCCCTCGAGGGGCGGGCCGGCTACTACGACCGGGCCGGCGCCATGAAGGACATGGTCCAGAGCCACCTGTTGCTGGTGATGGCGATGGTCGCGATGGAGGAACCTGCCCGCATCGACGAGCTCGAACTGCGCGACCTGATGGCCCACGTGCTGCGCGCCACCGAGCTGTGGGACGGCAACCCCGCCACCAGCTCCCGCCGCGCCCGCTACACCGCCGGAACCATCGCCGGACGCGAGGTGCCCGACTACCGCGACGAGCCCGGCGTCGATCCCGCCAATGACACCGAGACCCTGGTGGAGATGACGGTGCGGATCAAGACCTCGCGGTGGAACGACGTGCCGATCCGGCTGCGCAGCGGCAAGGCCCTGGGCGACGCGCGCAATGCCATCACCATCGTGCTCAAGCCGGTCGGCCACGTACCGGAGGGCTTCACCAACCAGCCCAGCCCGAATGTGATCAGCATCGGCATGAAGCCGGAGAACATCGCGGTCGGGATCACCACCAATGGCGAGGGCGACGCCCTGGACCTGGAAGACTCGGTGCTGTTCACCGAGATGGGCAGCAGCGCGGTGCGTCCCTATGGGGAAATCCTGGAGGGCATCCTGGAGGGCGACCCGCTGCTCAGCGTGCGCGGCGACATCGCAGAAGAGTGCTGGAGGATCGTCCAGCCCGTGGTGGACGCGTGGAAGCGCGGCGAGGTACCGATGGACACCTACCGGGCGGGATCGTCTGGCCCCAGCAACTGGCGCTGAGGCCCGGCCCGCGCCGCGGGCTCAGGAGTTGAAGCGGTTCTGCGTCGCCGCAAGCCCGTCGGAGACCAGCATCTCCACGGCGTCGGCGGCGCGCTGCACGTCGACGGCCAGCTCCTCGCGCAGCGCAGTGGGGATGGGGGCCAGCACGTAGTCGGCCGGCGACTGCCGGCCCTGCGGGCGCCCGATGCCGAAGCGCACCCGGTGGTAGTCGCCACTGCCCAAGTGGCTTCGCAGGCTCTTGAGGCCGTTGTGACCGTTGTCGCCGCCCCCGGTCTTGAGGCGCAGCTGCCCCGCCGTCAGGTCGAGTTCGTCGTGGATGGCCACCACGTGGTCGACGTCGACCTTGTGGAAGGCGGCCAGCTTCTGCACGGCCTGGCCGGACTCGTTCATGAAGGTGCGTGGCTTGACCAGGACGATCCGCTCACTGCCACCCGGCGTGCCGATGCCTGCCGTGCCCATGCGGGTCTCGGCGACATCGGCGCGCATCCTGCTGGGAGCCGACCAAGTGGCCCGCGCACGGCGGGCCAACTGGTCGACGACCATGAACCCGACATTGTGCCGGGTGTTGGAGTAGGTGGGGCCGGGATTTCCCAGCCCCACCACCAGCCACGTGCTCACGCGGCACACTCCGTCTCGCGGTGACGCAAGGTCACTCGCTCTCGCCCTCGGAGGAGCCACCACCGGTGGTCTCGCCCTCCTCGGTGGCCTCCACCAGGTCGCCCTCGGCCTCCTCGCCCTCGGCGGAGGACTCGGTGTCGAGCTCGGCGGCCTCGTTGATGCCGACGATCAGGGTCTCGGGCTCACCATTGAAGGTGGAACCCTCGGGCAGGGTGATGTCGGCAACGGTGATCTGCGTGCCGGCCTCCAGGCCCTCGATCGAGACCTCGATCTGCTCGGGGATCTTCGTGGCGTCAGCCTCGATGGGCAGCGAGGTCAGGTCCTGGTTCACCAGGGTTTCGGAAGCGGCCTCGCCCAGCAGGACGACAGGGACCTCGACGGTGACCTTCTCGCCGCGCTTCACAATGAGCAGGTCGACGTGCTCCAGGAAACCGGTCAGGACGTCGCGCTGCACCTGCTTGGGCAGGGCCAGACGCTTCTGCTCACCCGGGACGTCGAGGGTCAGCAGGACATTGGCCTGGCGCAGGGCCAGCAGGGTCTGGTGGCCGGGCAGGGCCAGGTGCAGCGGGTCAGTGCCGTGGCCGTACAGGACGGCGGGCACCTTGTCGGCGCGGCGGATGCGGCGGGCAGCGCCCTTGCCGAACTCGGTGCGGATCTCTGCGGGAATCAGGATTTCGTCTGCCATGGTGGTCTCCTCAACCTCGACTGGCTCGAACTACGCGGACTGCAGCCAGACAGGGAGGACACGATCGTCCAGATCCACCACGTCGATAACGGACCGATGGTCCCTCGCCAGGCAACCCCGTGATCCTACGTGAGCAACGGCCGGCCACCAAAACGCGCCGACGTGCCCGCCCCGTCGAGGGCCCTTGCGGTGTGGGGGTGCGAGGCATACTGGCAGGCGATGAACACTCCCGGATGCCTGATCGTCCAGTCCGACCGCACGATGCTGCTGGAGGTGGACCACCCCGACGCCGCTGCCTGCCGCATCGAGATCGCCCCCTTCGCCGAGCTCGAGCGCGCACCTGAGCACGTGCACACCTATCGGCTCACCCCGCTGGGGCTGTGGAATGCGCGCGCCGCCGGCCACGATGCCGAACAGGTGGTGGACGTGCTGATGCGCCACTCCCGCTACCCGATCGCCTCCTCGTTGCTGGTCGACATCGCCGAGACCATGGGCCGCTACGGCCGCCTGCGCATCGAGAAGCACCCGGTGCACGGGCTGGTGCTGGTCTCCACCGACCGCGCGGTGCTCACCGAGGTACTGCGCTCGGCCAAGGTCAAGGGGCTGGTCGGTTCCCGTATCGATGACGACACCGTCGTGGTGCACCCCTCTGAACGGGGCAACCTGAAGCAGGTGCTGCTCAAGCTCGGCTGGCCCGCAGAGGACCTCGCCGGCTATGTCGACGGGGAGCGCCATGCGATCGAGTTGGACACCACCGGCTGGGAACTGCGGCCCTACCAGCACCAAGCGGCCGAGTCCTTCTACAACGGCGGTTCCGGCGTGGTCGTGCTGCCCTGCGGCGCGGGCAAGACGATCGTCGGGGCCGATGCGATGAGCCTGGCTGGGGCCACCACCCTGATCCTGGTGACCAACACCGTCAGCGCCCGACAGTGGCGCGACGAGCTGATCCGTCGCACCAGCCTCACCGAGGACGAGATCGGCGAGTACTCGGGCGCGAAGAAGGAGGTTCGCCCGGTCACCATCGCCACCTACCAGGTCATCACCTCCAAGCGGAAGGGGGTGCACCCGCACCTGGAGCTCTTCGACGCCCGCGACTGGGGGCTGGTGATCTACGACGAGGTGCACCTGCTGCCCGCCCCGGTCTTCCGGATGACCGCCGACCTGCAGGCCCGCCGTCGCCTGGGTCTGACCGCCACGCTGGTGCGGGAGGACGGCCGCGAGGGGGACGTCTTCAGCCTGATCGGCCCCAAACGCTATGACGCGCCCTGGAAGGAGCTCGAGGCGCAGGGGTGGATCGCCCCGGCCGACTGCGTCGAGGTACGGGTGACCCTGTCCGACCGGGAGCGGATGGCGGTGGCGACCGCCGAACCGGACGTGCGCTACCGGCTCGCCGCCACCAGCGAGGCCAAGACCCAGGTGGTGCTGGACCTGGTGGAGCGCCACCGGGGCCAGCCCACCCTGGTGATCGGCCAGTACGTCGACCAGCTGGAGGAGCTGGCCGAGCGCCTGGGGGCAGAGCTGATCACCGGCGCCACCAGCAACAAGCAGCGCGAGGACATCTACAACCGCTTCCGCAGTGGTGAGATCGACCTGCTCGTGGTGAGCAAGGTGGCCAACTTCTCGATCGACCTGCCGAGCGCCGAGGTGGCCATCCAGGTCTCGGGTGCCTTCGGCTCGCGGCAGGAGGAGGCCCAGCGTCTGGGACGGCTGCTGCGCCCCAAGGACGGTCGCACCGCCCGCTTCTACGCCGTGGTCAGCCGCGACACCCCCGATGCCGAGTTCGCCCAGCACCGCCAGCGCTTCCTGGCCGAACAGGGCTATGCCTACCGGATCATCGACGCGGATGACTTGGCCGGGGATTGAGTCGCTCGCGGAAACAGACGTTCTGCGTCATTTGACGGTTCAAGACACAGCGGCGTGCAGGATTTCGTCTGTTTCCGCGGGCCACGGGCGTTCCTGAGATGTTCGCCGGAAGTTCTTGTGCGACGTAGGGGTGGATTGGCACGGCCAAGGGGCGGGGCGCTGTTACCGTGGTTGAAAGCTCGATTTCTCGAGGTGATGGGAAATCAGTCGGGTCAATGGCGTTCCGCGGGCAGGTTTTGTTTCGACGGTCACCGTCCCAGGCGGCCTGACAAGGGGTAGTAGATGAACGTTCCCATGAAGTCCCGCCTCGTCGCCGAATTCCTCGGCACCCTGTGGCTCGTGCTCGGTGGCTGTGGCTCGGCCGTTCTGGCCGCCAAGGTCCTGTCCGACGACCCCACCCCCGTCAACATGGGCATCGGGTTCGCCGGTGTCGCCCTGGCCTTCGGCCTGACCGTGATGACCGGCGCCTACGCCTTCGGCCACCTGTCGGGCGGCCACTTCAACCCGGCCGTCACGCTGGGCCTGTTCGCCGCCAAGCGCGTCGAGGCCAAGGTCGTGCTGCCCTACATCGTCACCCAGGTCATCGGCGGCATCGTCGGTGCCGGCATCCTGTACCTGATCGCCTCCGGCAAGGACGGCTTCTCCGCCTCCGCCTCTGGCTTCGCCTCCAATGGCTACGGCGCCCACTCCCCCGCGGGCTTCTCGCTGCTGGCCTGCCTGGTGTGCGAGGTCGTGCTGACCGCGATCTTCCTGGCCATCATCCTGGGCTCGACCGACGACCGCGCCCCGAAGGGCTTCGCCCCGATCGCCATCGGCCTGGGCCTGACCCTGATCCACCTGGTCTCCATCCCCGTCACCAACACCTCGGTGAACCCGGCCCGTTCGCTGGCCGTCGCCGTCTTCCAGGGTGGCTGGGCGCTGGGCCAGGTCTGGCTCTTCTGGGTGGCACCGATCATCGGTGCCGTCATCGCCGGCGCCCTGTACAAGGGCCTGACCGACGAGGGCGTCGCCCGGCCCGCGCAGGCCGAGGCCTGATCGCCCCGCACGACCCGGTCCACGAAGGCCCGTCCCCACGGGGACGGGCCTTCGTCGTGCCCAGGCCTTCGTCGTGCCCAGCCCCGACGAACCGGTGCTTGGCATGGCAGGGTGGGCCCATGGACGCCACGCCGCACCCCTGGATCGGCACCTCGGGCTGGAACTACGACGACTGGAGCCCCGAGGTCTACCCGCCAGGCCTGCCGAAGGTCCGGCGGCGCGATGTCTACGCCACCCACTTCGACACGGTGGAACTCAATGCCAGCTTCTACCACTGGCCCCGCGAGACGAGCTTCCAGCTGTGGCACGACGCCCTGCCCGACGGCTTCAGGATGACGGTCAAGGCACCCAAGGCCCTCACCCACACCGGCCGCCTGCGCACCGTCGACGAATGGAGCGAGCGCCTGGCCACCGACTGGGCACGTCTGGGCGAACGGGCCGGGCTCTTCCTGGTGCAGCTGGCCCCCAGCCACGTCGCCGAACTCGACGTACTGGACTCCTTCCTGACGGCACTGCCGCCGTCGATGCGCGTGGCCATGGAGCTGCGCCATCCTTCGTGGCAGACCGAGGAGATGCTCGAGGTGCTGCGGGCCCACGGAGCCGCCTATGTGGTGATGCACGGCCCGAAACTGCCGAGCAACCTGTGGGCCACTGCCGACTTCTGCTACCTGCGCTTCCACGGGCCCGATCCGGCCCGGATGTACGTCGGTGAGTACGGCGACCGGGCCATGCAACGGTGGGCCGAGCCCTGCCGCCGGTGGATGGCCGAGGGGCGCGAGGTGTGGGCCTACTTCAACAACGACTACCAGGCCAATGGGGTCCGTGACGCCCGCCGGCTGCGCTCACTGCTCGGCGGGCACGCTCCCGGTGATGGGGGTAGCGGGGATCAGCCGACGGCTGGGACCGTCGACTCCTCGACCTCGCCCAGTTCCCAGCAGTCCTGAGGATCGCGGCGCACCAACTCCTGCACCTGTGCGGGCCAGACGGTCATCGCCGCCAACTCGCCGGGGCCGAACCAGCCCCAGCCGCCCATCCGCTGCTGCTCGGTGGCGGTGAATCCGGTGGTGTCGACGTCGAAGGGCTCGGGGACGTCGAGGCGGTAGAAGAGTTCGTCCTGCACCAGCACCCGGTCGCTGTAGCCGTGGCTGACCACCCGGTGGGCGATCGGACCGGCCAGCCGCGACTCCTCGACGAGGTGGCCGGTCTCCTCGGCCAGTTCCCGGGCCGCGGCGGCCCGGGGCTCCTCCCCCTCGTCGATGCCGCCTCCCGGCAGCACCCACCAGGCCGAACCGGGCACCCCGGGATCGCTGTCGGCCATCAGCAGCACGCGCTCACCGCAGCAGACCAGCACCCGGGCGCCATGACGGCGCTTGGTCCTGCGCCCGTCGGGCGCGATCCAGGTCGTCTCCATGAGGCCAACCTACGCCGGACAACACACGGACAACACCGATGTGTCCCCACCCCTGTTGCCGGCCGCGGACAGGTACTTGGCTGGGATCCATGCGATCCCACACCAGGACATCGGCCGTCCTGTCTGCGGCACTGCTCGTCACCAGCCTGCTCGCCGGCTGCTCCGGCCCCGAACCCGCCAGCCCCCCAACCTTCGAGTCCCCCGCCGCCTCGTCACCCGCGACCCAGCCCTCGGCCACGCCCCTGCCCCAGGACCCGCCTGTCGCCACCCGCCGGGCAGTCAACGACGGGATCAACTTCACCCTCGACCTCTACCCGCTGCGCCGCCAGGGCCAGTCGGTGCTGCTGACCGCCCGGCTCACCGCCACCGACGTCCCCGCAGGCGGGGCCGAGATCGGTGACGGGTGGTCACTGCTCGGGACCGTCCACGACACCACCAATCCCAACCACGGCCTCGACAACGGCTTCAAGCTCGTCGAGGCCACCGGCACGGTGGTGCACCTGCCGGCCCGCATCGATGGCGTCGACACCTGCACTGGGGAGCACCACAGCGTCTGGCAGAAGGGCGACGTGCAGTGGGTCAGCTGCCTGTTCGCCATCCCGAAGGCCGAGAGTCGGACCATGACGGTGCAGGTGCAGAACTTCGGGGGCTATGCCGATGTCCCGCTGCACTGAGTCGTGGGCCGGCACGGGTTTCCTGGCCATGGGGCTGCTGCTCACCAGTGTCCTTGCGGTCCCGGCCAGTGCCCGGACGACGGGCCCAGAACCGCTGCCCCGCCCGGACGAGTACCCCACCGCACCGCTGGTGCCGCGCAGCTTCCCGCTGGTGCCGGTCACCGGGGACCGCCAGGGGGTCGCCGAGAGCGCCATCTCGCCTCGCCGCATCGACGTGCGCATCGCCGCCGACGTCGCCTTCGGCAAGGACTCCGACGAGCTCACCCCGGCCGCGCGCCGGCGCATCGCCCAGGTCGCCGCCTCCTTGGCCTCTCGTGCACCGGGCAGAGCGCGGATCGAGGGCCACACCGACGACCTCGGCAGCGCCGAACACGGGCTCGACCTGTCGCGCCGCAGGGCCGAGGCCGTGCGTCGGGAACTCGGCCAGGCGCTGGAAGGCCACCACACGACGGTGGTCGGCCGCGGAGAGGACCGGCCGATCGTGCCGAACACCGACGAGCAGAGCCGCTCGCGCAACCGGCGCGTCGAACTGCTGTGGGAGCCCCGGTGAGGCGCCGGTGCGCAGGCGGTCGGCCATGAAACTCATCTGCACCGGGGCCACCCGCCAGAAGTCGGGCTCGTGGCCGCCCTTGACGAACAGCGTCTCGGGCGTCGGCTCCAGGTTGTCCTCCAGCCATCGGTTGGCGTCGATGTAGAAGTCGTTGACTCCACAGGCCAGGTGGATCGGCAGGCCCTCGAGCCGTCAGATGCGGCCGCTGAGGGTGTTGGTCTCGTAGTCTGCCTCGTCGTCGAAGGCGTCCGGGTGCGGGCAGTGCTCGAAGTCCTCGTAGAAGGCCGTGGCCATCGAGGCCACCGCCTTCGCCTTGCCCCGCAACTCCTCGGCGGCCAGTCGCAGTGCGCCGTAGCCACCCATCGACCAGCCCATCAGCGCCAGCCTGGTGACGTCCAGCCCGAACCGGCCGCGCGACGGGAGCGCTCCGTGGCTCTTCAGGCTCCGGCCAGCAGGCAGGGCATAGGCTTCTCCTCTGCCCAGACCACGACCGGAGGACCCCATGAGCACCCATCACGACGACCCGGCGCTGGCAGCCGAGCGCGCGCACTTGACCCGTTCGCACGAGGCCCTGCGGCGGATGCGCGAGCAGACCGCCGACTGGCAGCAGGCCGCCGGGGGCGATTCAGTGAGCACCGCCGCGCTGAAGCGGACCCTCCACCGCCGGATGGAGAGCCTGGAGCAGGACCCGGACACCCCGCTCTTCTTCGGCCGACTCGACTACGCCACGGTGCTGGGGGCCGAGCTGGACGAGGCCTGCCATGTCGGGCGGCGCCACGTCACCGGCGAGGTGGGCGGTGCTCCGCTGGTGATCGACTGGCGTGCCCCGCTGAGCCTGCCCTTCTACCGGGCCCACGCCGCCGATCCGATGGGGGTGGCCAAGCGCCGGCGCTTCGGCTTCCAGCACGGCGAGATGACCGCCTACGAGGACGAGGACTTCACCACCGGCAAGGCCCTGCAGGCGGGGGAGGTCTCGGCGTTGCTGGAGGCCGAGATCGAGCGGCCCCGCACCGGTCCGATGCGCGACATCGTCGCCACCATCCAGCCCGACCAGGACCTCCTGGTGCGCACCGGGCTGGCGATGTCGATGGCCATCCAAGGGGCCCCGGGCACCGGGAAGACGGCCGTCGGACTGCATCGCGCCGCCTACCTGCTCTACGCCTTCCGGGAGACCCTGACCCGCCAGGGCGTTCTGGTGCTGGGGCCCACTGCGAACTTCCTGCGCCACATCGGCGAGGTGCTGCCAGCCCTGGGTGAGATCGACGTGCAGCAGGAGACCATCGACTCGCTGGTCGCCGGGGCCACGGGCCTGGAGGCGAGCGCCGTCGACGAGACGTCCCGAGCGGTGCTGCTGGGCGATGCACGGATGGCGGAGCTCTGTGCGCGCGCCGTCTGGGGCCATGTCAGTGAGCCCGAGCGGACCCTGGAGGTGGCGATGGGCGCCCGGGTGTGGCGGGTGCCACCGCACCACCTGACGGCTGCGGTGGCACAGCTGCGCAGCCGGGGTGTGCGCTACCTGGCCGGACGCGCGATGCTGCCGCAGCGCCTGGCCCACCAGGTGTTGCTGCGCATGGAGGTGAGCGGGGCGGTCACCGACGACCGGGTGCAGAGGCAGGTGGCGCGCAGCAAGGACGTCAAGGCGATGACCAATGAGCTGTGGCCGGCCCTGACCGTGCCGAAGCTGACCCACCAGCTGCTCACCGATCCCGAGCTGCTGGCCTGCTGCGCCGAGGGGCTGTTCACCGAGCAGGAACAGGAGCTCCTGCTGGCACCGCGCCGCACGCGTTCACCGCGCCAGCACCGGTGGAGTGCCGCCGAGGTGGTGCTCGCCGACGAGGTGGCCGACCTGCTCAACCGCACCCGGAGCCTCGGCCACGTGATCATCGACGAGGCCCAGGATCTGTCCGCGATGCAGCTGCGGGCCGTGGGTCGACGCGCCACCACCGGCTCGGTGACCCTGTTGGGCGACCTGGCCCAGGCCACCACCGCCTGGGCCAGCAGCAGCTGGGCCGGTTCCCTGGCACACCTGGGTCACCCGGAGGCGACGGTGCAGGAGCTCGTGGAGGGCTTCCGCGTGCCGGGCCTGGTGCTGGAGCTGGCCTCGCGGCTGCTGCCGACGATCGCCCCGCAGCTGTCCGCGCCGCGGTCGGTGCGCCACAACCGCGGGATGCTCGAGTTCCGGCGGGTCGACGACCTGGGTGTTGCCGTCGTGGAGCAGGCCCGTGCGCTGTCCGCGAGGGAGGGGACCTTGGGCATCATCGTCGCCGACAGCCGCGCCGAGAAAGCGGTCGACACCTTGGTCAGGGCCGGCGTGCTGGCCAGCCCGTCAGGCACCGACGAGCCCTCGCGGCTGGGGGTGGTGCCGGCCCGGCTGGCCAAGGGGCTCGAGTTCGACCATGTGCTGCTGGTCGAGCCGGCCGAAGTGGTGGCCGCCGAGGCCGACCGCCTGACGGGTCTTCGCCGTCTCTACGTCTGCCTGACTCGCTGCGTCAGCTCCCTGGTGGTACTGCACCGAGAGGCCCTACCTGACGAATTGGCCTGACTCCTGCACGGGCTAGCCCTCGGCGTGCGACGCTTGGCGCGACAACCGTCAACCCCTGTGTCAAACCATCACCGGAGGAAGTCTCGTGTCACAGTCCACATCCCCCACGGCCCATCGGCGCGGCCTAGCCCGCAAGGTTCTCACCCTGGCCCTCGGCGCCACCCTGGCAGGCACGGCGGCGCCACTGACTGCCCTGGCCGAGCCGGGCCCGCAGGCCTTCGTCTGCGACGAGGTCGGTGAGGTCAAGGCCGAGCGCGTCGGCAGCACCTGGCGCCTGGCCGAGGCCGGCGTGCTGTCCGTCGTCGAGGACGGGCTGGCCTGCCGGGCCGCCACCAGCGACGCCCAGGGCAACCTGTCCAGCAGTGGCGAGGCCGTCTTCGAGGTCAGCGTCGACACCGAGGAGCTGCTCGACCAGGCCGATGCAACCCTGGCCTCGCGCACGCAGCCCGAGGTCCGGGCGCAGGCCTCCGCCAACCCGGCCGGTTATGGCCCCGTGACCTCCTTCCCGTACCAGAAGGAGATGGCCGGCTACCTGGCGGGACGTTCGGGCAATGTGGCCGTGGCCTGGCGCAAGAGCGGCAGCTCGACGATCCACAGCTACTACAAGGGCCGTGCTACCAATGTGACGGCCAGCATCGTCAAGGTGCAGATCATGGCCACGGTGATGTACCAGGCCCAGCAGAAGGGGCGCGGCCTCACCGCCTGGGAGAAGTCGCAGATGGTGCCGATGATCCGGGTCTCGGACAATGACGCCGCCACCAACCTGTGGCGCCACGTGGGTGAGGCACCCGCCGTGCAGGCGGTCAACGACCGGATGGGCCTGCGCAGCACCGTCAACAACAGCGCTTGGGGCCTGACCGTCACCAGCGCCCCCGACAATGTGGTGCTGGTGGACCACTTCGCGCGCAAGAACCCGGTGCTGAACGACTCGATGCGCGCCTACGGCCTCTCGCTGATGCGCGGCGCCACCACCTGGGGCGTCAACCAGGGGCCCGGAACCGACATTGCCGTCAAGAACGGCTGGCTGCCGCGCACCGACGGCTGGCACGTCAATTCCATCGGATACAACCACCACACCCCCGGCGCCTACACGGCCGCGGTCCTGACGCACTCGGCCACGGGCAGCCTGGAGACGCAGAAGGCCACCATCGCCGGCGCCTCGCGGATCATGTACAAGCACCGCAATGACTCCGCCCCCTCCCCGGCTTCCCGAGTCGTACGAGGTGACTTCACCGGTGATGGCCGTGCTGACCTGTTCGGTGTGAAGGGCGACAGGCTCTTCCTCTTCCGCGCAGGCACCGACCGTCGCCTCACGGCTCCGGTGCAGGTGGGTGGTGTCGGCTGGTCCCGTTTCACCTGGCTCGGTTCGCCCGGCGACGTGACCCGTGACGGCATCACCGACCTGCTGGCCCGTGACATCGACGGCAACCTGCACCTGTACCGCGGCACCGGCAAGGGCACGCTGGGCTATGTGCGCCAGGTGGGGGTGCGCTGGAATGGCATCACCGCCTTCGCCACCGTCGGTGACTTCGACGGGGACGGTACCCCTGACCTGGTGGCTCGGGCCGCCAATGGCGACCTGCACCGCTACCGACTGCCCGCCACCGGCGGTGCCCGCGACGTGGGAGTGGTGGGGCAGCGTTGGGGCGGGATGCGCGCCCTGCTGGGCACCTCCGGGATCAACGGCGATGCCCGCGGCGACCTGCTGGCCATCCGTCACGACGGCAAGATGTTCGCCTACACCTCCACCGGGCGGTCCTTCGCCAATGGCCGCGAGGTGGGCCACGGCTGGCGTCCGAGTCTGGTGGCACTGCCCGGTGACCTGACCGGCGACGGCTACGAGGACATCGTGTACCAGACGACCTCCGCCTTGGCCACCTACCCGGTGCTGCGTGACGGGCGGGTGGGCACAGCTCACAACAACCCGACCACGGCGGCCGGGTTCAGGCTGCTCGGCTGATCCGGGACTGTCTGGACTGAGCTGTTCCCCGATGCAGCGGGGGCACGTCCACGCCGGGACGTGCCCTCGCTGCCCATGGCCCTCGCTGCTCGTGGCCGCCGTTTTGCGGCCCCTTGCGTGTGGCTTGTACCGCCAGACCCCTGCGGAACCGGGGGCGAGGATAGTGAGGCCGGCTCAGGCCTCCCGTGCTGGGTCGTTCATCCCTCGGGTCAGCACCAGCGTGGTGACGGCGAAGGTGAAGGGGATGGCCAGGATCCCCATCGCGAGGGTGGCATAGCGTTCGTCGACGCCGAGCCGCTCCACCAGGAGCACCGAGCCGAACGTCGTGAAGGCCAGGTTCACCAGGGTGGAGGCGGGGAAGGCGAGCAGCCGACGCCAGGTGGGTCGGACCCGGTAGGTGAACCAGCAGTTCATCAGGAAGCTGAACAGCACCGAGAGCACCCAGGCCAGCAGGTGGGCGGCCAAGTAGACCATGAGGAGCAGGGCCAGGCGGTAGCACAGGTAGTAGACGGCGGTATTGGCCACGCCCACCATCCCGAAGCGGACCAGGCGGGCCACGGACGGGCCCCATTTGGCACGAAGTTCACTCACTTCGGCCCCGCAGTGCCCTGCTGTCGTGCTCGACGACGTAATGGGGGCGCGCCTTCACCTCGGAATAGATCCGGCCGATGTACTCCCCGATCAGGCCCAGGCTGAGCAGCTGCAGCCCGCCGAACATGGTCACCACCGCAATGGTGGTGATGTAGCCGGGTGCCTGGACACCTTCCCTGCCCCAGTCAACCAGCAATGCGACCAGGTACAGCAACGCCACCGCGACGGCTGCGGCCCCGACTGCGGTCATCTGGCGCAACGGGCGGTCGTTGAAGCTGATCACGCCGTCCACGCCATAGTTGACCAGCGACCTGAACGACCACGAGGACTCGCCCTCGGCGCGGCCCACATTGGAGTAGGTGATCGTCCGGCTCGGGAATCCGATCCACGCGAACAGTCCCTTGCTGAAACGGTTGCGCTCGCTCATCGCCAGCAGGGCGTCCACGGCAGGACGCGAGAGCGCGCGGAAATCACCCTCGCCGTCCTGCAGGGTCACGTCGATCATCGAGTTGACCACGCGGTAGTAGGCCTTGCTGAGCTGGGTGCGCAGCCACGGGTCACCGGCCCGGTCACGTCGCGCGATGACCTGGCCGACAGCCTCCTGGCGAATGGGTTCGAACAACTGCGGGATCAGTGACGGCGGGTGTTGCAGGTCGGCATCCATGACGACCACCACATCACCGCGGGCCGCCCGCAGGCCCGCCAGCATCGCGGCCTCCTTGCCGAAATTGCGCGAGAATGACAGCACGTGGATGCGGGCGTCGCGCTCGGCCAGTGCCCATGCCACCTCGAAGGTGTTGTCGGGGCTGCCGTCATTGACCAGCACCACATCCAGATCGCCGTCGATCTGCCGGCCCAGGGTCGCGAGCTCCTCGTACAGGCGCGGAAGATTCGCGGCCTCCCCATAACAGGGAACCACGATGGAGAGCAAGAAGGTCACCGTCCAACCCTATTGGGGCCAGGTGGCACGCCCCTGGGGCGCGCCGCAGGAACTGACCAAGGATCCCTGCTGCGTTCACTACATTCGACACATGACCGCTGATCCCGCCGTGCGACGATCCCGGCTCGGACTGGCGCCGATGCTGGCACCCGGAGTGCTTGCGGCCGTGCTCACCGGTCTGTTGCACCTTGTCGTCATGTGGCGCAGCGGGATCTGGCCCTTGGGCAAGTCGTCGCGTGGTCTGAGTGACTACGGCTCGCAGTACCTGGCCTTCCACCAGACCTTGGGGCGGGTTCTGCGGGGCAGTGACCTGGTGGGGTGGGGCTTCAACTGGACCGCCGGCGGCGGTGTGGCCTTCCTGCCCGACTATGCCACCTATCTCGCCAGCCCCCTCAACCTGGCCCTGGTCTTCGCTCCACCCCACCGGATCGAAACCGCGCTCACCATCCTCACCCTGGCCAAGATCTGCCTGTCCGCGGCCACCATGGCCCTGTTGCTCAAGCACCTGGCACCACGGGCTGCGATCTGGCCCATCCCGCTGCTGGCAACCGCCTATGCCAGTTCCAGCTGGGTCTTCGACATCTCGATCTACACCCCCATGTGGCTGGATGGTCTGGCAACCTTCCCCTTGCTGTGCCTGGCTGCGTGCTGGACGGCCGCCGTCCGGCACCGGCTGGCCTCGATCGCACTGGTGGCCCTGTCGTGGTGGTCCAATTTCTACACCGCCTACATGGCAAGCCTGGGGGCAGCGCTCTTCCTGCTCATCTGGCTGGCTGCCACGAGCCGCACGTGGTTGGGCGCCCTGCGGGCAGTGGCCCGTTTCGCCGTGGTCGGCATCATCGGGGTCCTGTGCACCGGCGTGCTGCTGGTCCCCACCGCGCTGGCCGTCTCCAGGGGGGTTCCCTTTGGCCTCGACCACTTCGACCTGATCGAAACCTCCTTGTTCGTGGCCAAGCTCTTCCCCCTGGGCGAGGGAGTCCAGGCCACCCCCGCCATCTGCGCCGGCTCCTTGGTCCTCGTGCTGGCCTCGACGCTACTCTTTCCCCGCGGGCTGCCCGTGCGCGAAGCACTTGCCTGGCCGCTCGGCGTGGCTGCCGCGCTCCTCTCCATGCGTCTGGAAACCACCGTGTGGGCCTGGAACATCTTCGACTTCCCCAACGGCAATCCCTACCGGTTCAGTTTCACCGTGGTCGGCCTGCTGGTGGTCACGGCGTGGGTGGCAGTGCAGCGGGGCAGTCTGCGTGCACAGACGTCCACCCTGGCGTGGCCCCGGGTTGAGTCCATGACGGCGGCTGCCGTCGTGGTCGTCGGCTTGCTGGCCGTGGCCTCGGGGGCGGAACCGATCCAGCACTTCTCGCAGGCCAGCCACTACTGGGTGTGGCCCAGCGCCACGATCGTGCTCACCCTGGTGGCCAGTGTGCTGACCCATCGCGGTGCCCGCGCGGCGGTGGTCACGGTGGTCATCGTCCTGGGGGCGGGGGAAGTGGTCGCCTCGGCACAACACATCGATCGCGAGATTCGCAATTTCCTCGGCGCATCACCACTGTTCGACCACCGGGCCAGCGCAGCGCTGGGTCGGGCACAGGCAGCCACCAGTGCAGCCCAGTGGCCCACTCATCGCGTCTCGGGCGCACGTCCCGGTGGAGCAACGCCGTGGACCGCACTCAACGAGCCCGAGCAGCTCGGCTACCCGGGCCTTTCCTACTACAGCTCGAACATGCCGTTGTCCGTGGCCACGACGTGGAAGGGCCTTGGCATGACCGCCACGGCCAATGGGCGCATGATCACCGCCGCCCAGGACCCTGCGATGGCAGCCCTCGCGGCGGTGGCGATCGAGGCCAATTCCGTCGACATGGACGACACGGTCCAGCGCAAGGCCTTCCCCATGGTCCGTCTCGCCCCGGCCCCCAGCCATCCGGTGGGGGGCCTTGCCCAGGCCTTCTCCAACCGCAACCTGTTGGTGGAAGAGCCCATCCTCCATCCTGCGATTGCTGGCCGGGACGGCCGGCCCTTCAAGACACCCTTGGTGATCGCTGCGCGCCACAGTGCCGATCTGACGGTCAGCTGCCCCGCCGGTATGACCTTGCAGGTCCAGCTGGCAGGGCGTTTCGCGGCGCTCACCTGGCAGGACGATGCCACGGGAGAGCAGCGTCAGGTGAAGACCGACGGCAACCAGATCATCACCGTCCAGCCCGGGCGCACCACGGTGCAGGTCAAGGCCATCAGACCGATCACCCTGCATCCGGGAGACCTGGCCTGCCTGGACCTGGCCGAGCTGGAGAGACAGGTCGACGCCACCCAGGTGCCGGCAATCACGGCGTCACCTGGCCGCATGGCAGCACGATTTGCCACTCCCGTCAGCGGGGAGGTCGTGCTCGCGACCGCCGCCCAGGAGGG
This sequence comes from Luteococcus sediminum, assembly GCF_054783495.1. Taxonomy (NCBI): domain Bacteria; kingdom Bacillati; phylum Actinomycetota; class Actinomycetes; order Propionibacteriales; family Propionibacteriaceae; genus Luteococcus; species Luteococcus sediminum. Next base: position 317,738 of record NZ_BAAGQL010000013.1, read on the forward strand.
ATGGAGCTGCCACGCGGACGACCAGCCGGCCCCCACGGCCTCACGGGCGGGGTTGCTCACGGTCCCGGTCGAGAACGCGTCGGTGGTCGAGTGCCGCTACCGCACGCCAGGGCTCACAGCAGGACTCCTGTGCAGTGGCCTCGGCCTGGTCATGGCCGTGGGCTTCGTGGTCCTGCCGAATCTTTGGCGAGTTCGTCGTCGATGAGCTCCCGCCAGGTGCGCACCAGCGGAGCGTCCACATAGGCCTTGTACTGGCCCAGTGGGCGCGCCGCCTTGCCGATGTGGAAGGAACGCACGCCGGCCCGCGCCAGCCAGGGGACGTGTTCGGGGTGCAGCCCGCCGCCTGCCATCACCAGCGACGCAAGGCTGGGGTCCGCGGTGCACCGGGCCAGCAGCTCGTCGAGCCCGTGCTCGACGCCTCGAGCTGATCCGGCAGTGAGCACCTGGTCGAGCCGAGGCAGTCGGGGCAGCACCCGCCAGGCCTTGTCGGCGTCAAGCACCTGGTCGACGGCCCGGTGGAAGGTCCATGGGCAGTCGGCGGTCTCGGCGAGCGCGACGCAGACCTCGGTGTCCACCTCGTCATAGCCGTTGAGGAAGCCGAAGACCACCCCGTCGGCGCCCGCGTCGCGATAGGCGTTCACCAGGCCCTGCAGCCGGACGAACTCCCCGCCGTCAGTACCGAAACCGGGCCGCAGCCGCACCATGGGCCGCAGCTCCACACCGGTGGCGGCACGCACCTTCTCCACCATGGCCGGCTCGGGTGACATGCCGCCGTCGTCGAGGGTGCCGAGCAGTTCGATGCGGTCCGCACCACCATCCTCGGCGCGACGGGCATCGGCGTCGTGCAGGCAGATCACTTCGAGCAGTGCGGGCATGGCTTCATCGTGCCCGGCCCGGCCCTGAACGTCGAGCCCCTCAGCGGGCCCCGTAGTGCGACGGTTCCTGTCACGGTGGGCGTGACATGGCTTTGGAGGCTGGTGGTGCCGCGAGGACGAGTCCTAGCCTCAGCACCGCCGGCACCGTGCCGGCCATCCACCACAGGAGCACTTCATGCGCAGCACTCGTTGGGGCGGCCTCGTCGCCGCCCTGGCCCGTGCCACCGGACTGGCCAGCACCCCGGCCCCGCCCGGGCCGTCGACCTTCCCACCCCGGACCAGCCAGGTGGACTGGCAGCACCCCACTCCCCGGTGGCTTCCCAGCCCACGGGCAGGGCCCGGTGCACCGGCTGTGGACCACCGCCTCGATCGCCGCGAGCACCCGTCCTGGAATGGTGCCGCAGGGCGCCAACGACTTCTCCTGCCGGCCGCGCCCCGGTGAGAACCCGGTCGTGCTCGTGCCGGGCACCGGCGAGGACACCTTCGCCAACTGGAGCTGGATGTCGTCGATGCTGAGCCGCGACGGCTGGTGCGTCTACACCTTCACCCACAACCCGTCGACGGGCCCGGCAGGCCGGCTGCAGGAGTCGTCGGCCTTCTCCGGCGACATCCGCAGCTCGGCAGCAGTGCTGGCGTGGTGGACACCGTCCGGGAGCGCACCGGCGCCGAGAAGGTGGACCTGGTGGGCCACTCACAGGGTGGCGGACCGCTACCGCGGGCCTACCTGAAGTGGTACGGCGGCACCGCGAAGGTGGGACACCTGGTGGGCATCACCCCGTCGAACCATGGCACGACGGCCGGCGGTCTGGCCCAGCTGCTGCGCGACACCAATGCCGCCACCAATGGCTACCTGTTCGACCATGCGAAGCGGCACAACATGATGGCCACGCCGCAGCAGCTGGCCGGCTCCAGCTTCCTCACAGAACTCAATGCCGGGGGCCTCACCCAGCCGGGCGTGCGCTACACGGTGATCGCCTCGCGGCACGACGCCACCATCACGCCGTGCACGAACTCCTTCATCCGCGAACCCGGTGTGGTCAACCAGACCCTGCAGGACTTCTGCCCGGCCGACACGCCCGGGCGGTGCCGGTGAACTGCACCCGGGTGCCGGCCCTGGGCTGAGCAGTCGGGCTCCCGGACAGGCCGAAGGGCGGCTCCCCTGGTGGGGAGCCGCCCTTCGGACGTGGTGCGACTGTGCGTCAGCAGGGCTGGATCAGAAGCCCATGCCGCCCATCTCGTCGCCACCGGGCATGGCCGGGGCAGCCTTCTCGGGCTGGTCGGCGATGACGGCCTCGGTGGTGAGGAAGAGCGCCGCGATGGAGGCGGCGTTCTGCAGGGCAGAGCGGGTCACCTTGGCCGGGTCGATGATGCCCGCCTCGACCATCTTCACGTACTCGCCGGTGGCCGCGTTGAGGCCCTCGCCGACGGGCAGGTTGGCGACCTTCTCGACGATGACGCCACCCTCGAGGCCGGCGTTCAGCGCGATCTGGCGCAGCGGGGCCTGGGCGGCCTGCAGCACGATCTGGGCGCCGGTGGCCTCGTCACCCTCGAGCTGGTCGAGCTTGACGTTCTTGGCGGCCTGGATCAGCGCCACGCCACCGCCGGGGATGATGCCCTCCTCGACCGCAGCCTTGGCATTGCGGACGGCGTCCTCGATGCGATGCTTGCGCTCCTTGAGCTCCACCTCGGTGGCCGCGCCGACCTTGATGACGGCGACGCCGCCGGCCAGCTTGGCGAGGCGCTCCTGCAGCTTCTCGCGGTCGTAGTCGGAGTCGGAGTTCTCGATCTCCTTGCGGATCTGCGAGACGCGACCGGCGATCTGGTCGGCATCGCCGGCGCCGTCGACGATGATCGTCTCGTCCTTGGTGATGCGCACGCTGCGGGCCTGGCCCAGCAGCTCCAGGCCGGCGGTCTCCAGGGAGAGGCCCACCTCGGAGCTGATGACGGTGCCACCGGTGAGGATGGCGATGTCGGCCAGCATGGCCTTGCGGCGGTCGCCGAAGCCGGGGGCCTTGACGGCCACGGACTTGAAGGTGCCACGGATCTTGTTGACGATCAGGCCGGCCAGGGCCTCGCCGTCGGTGTCCTCCGCGATGACCAGCAGCGGACGGCTGGACTGCATGACCTTCTCGAGGACGGGCAGCAGCTCCTTGAGCGAGGAGACCTTGCCGTCGACCAGCAGGACGTAGGGGTTCTCCAGCTCCGCGACCATCGACTCGGTGTCGGTGACGAAGTAGGGGCTGATGTAGCCCTTGTCGAAGCGCATGCCCTCGGTGAGCTCGAGGTCGAGGCCGAAGGTGTTCGACTCCTCGACGGTGATGACGCCTTCCTTGCCGACCTTGTCCATCGCCTCGGCGATGATCTCTCCGACGGTGGTGTCGGCGGCGGAGATCGACGCGGTGGCGGAGATCTGCTCCTTGGTCTCGACGTCGATCGCCATGGTGCCCAGCTCGTCGCTGATGGCCTTCACGGCGGCCTCGATGCCCTTCTTCAGGCTCATCGGGTTGGCCCCGGCGGTCACATTGCGCAGGCCCTCACGGACCATTGCCTGGGCCAGCACGGTGGCGGTGGTGGTGCCGTCGCCAGCGACGTCGTCGGTCTTCTTGGCGACCTCCTTGACGAGCTCGGCACCGATCTTCTCGAAGGGATCCTCGAGCTCGATCTCCTTGGCGATGGACACGCCGTCATTGGTGATGGTGGGGGCGCCCCACTTCTTCTCCAGGACGACATTGCGGCCCTTGGGGCCGAGGGTGACCTTGACCGCGTCGGCGAGCGTGTTCATGCCACGCTCGAGCCCGCGGCGGGCCTCGATGTTGAATTCGATCAGCTTTGCCATGGTCTTTCGGGAGTCCTCCCGCGTCAGGGGCCGTGGGCCCCGGGTGTGTGTCAAATGTCTGGGTCGAGGTCATCGGATGCCCGCGACGGACGGCCCCTGGGGCCTCATCGTCGACCTCTGGTTGGCACTCGGTCGAGCCGAGTGCCAAGTCCATTTTTAGCACTCGCCACCCACGAGTGCAAAGATCTCGCGCCCTGTCACGGCTTTGTGGCGGTGCCCACCGACCAGACACGGCGATGCCCGGCCCCTGCGGGGGCCGGGCATCGCCGCAGCGTGTAGAGCTGGCTACGTCAGTTGTTCTGGTCGCCGACGATGTCGTTGGCCTTGCCCTTGACCTCGTCAACCTTCTGGTCGACCTTGTCCTTGGCCTGCTCGACCTTCTGGCCGGCCTTGCCGTCGAACTCCTGGGCAGCGCCCTCGGTCTGCAGACGCTCGTTGTCGGTGGCATCCCCGGCGGCCTGCTTGGCCTTTCCGGCGATCTGGTCCTTGGCGTTCTCGAGCTTGTCACCGATACCCATGGAATCCTCCTCCTTGCGTCCCTTCGGACGCTACGGCGTGCGTTTGACCCAACGCTATCCCGCAACCGCCTGCCCAGGAAGGACTTCCGCGGCCGGCGAAATCCGTCGCCTGATGTCTCACCGCACCAGGGGTGCCGCAGAACGGGCCAGGCGGCGCTGCTCGCGAAGGCGGCGCAGGCGCCGCACGAGCAGCGGCTGGTGGGCCAGCGCGGCGGGATGGTCGAGCAGCTGGTTCAGCACCTGGGTGTAGCGCGGCAGGGACATGTCGAAACGATCACGAACCTCCTGCTCACGTTGTGCCTGGTCGAGCCGGGAGGCGTCCTGTTCGAAGTCGAGGATGGCCTGCTGCCACTCCTCCAGGGGTTTGTCGGGCAGGGCAATGGGTTGGGACATGGGCTCGATCCTAGGCGCCGCCACCGACAACCGCAGTCAGCGGCGACCAGCAGCCACCATCCTGAGGAAGGACCAAGCAGAGCCCTTGGCAACTCGGCGCGAAGGACCCCCCACCTGTCAGACTGGGACGCGCAGCATCCCGACCCTCCTCCCACCAGAAGGATCCGCACCCATGCAACCGATGGCTGGAACCATCCAGAACTACGTCTGGGGATCAACCACCGCGATCGCCGAGATCCTGGGTCACGAGCAGACCGGTGAACCCCAGGCCGAGTACTGGCTCGGGGCACATCGCAGCGCTCCGTCGGTCGTCGCCGGACAGCGACTGGACACCTTGGTGGCCGAGCATCCCGAAGTGGTCGGCCAGGCCAGTGTCGAGCGTTTCGGGCCGGTGCTGCCCTACCTGTTGAAGATCCTCGCGGCGAACCAGCCCCTCTCGCTGCAGGCACATCCCTCGCGGGAACAGGCCGAGACCGGTTTCGCCCGGGAGAATGCCGCGGGCGTGGAACTCACCGACCCGACGCGCACCTACAAGGACGACTGGCCCAAGCCGGAGCTGATGCTCGCCCTGACCCCCTTCGACGCCCTGTGCGGCTTCCGCGAGCCGCTGCGCACCGCGGAGCTCTTCGAGCAGCTCGGCATCGCCCAGCTCGACCAGATGGTCGCTCCCCTGCGCCTGCGGCGTGGGGCGGCGGGGCTCGCCGAGGTCTTCCTGGACGCCCTGGGCCGCGACGAGGCCCACCAAGGCCTGGTGGACGAGACGGTGGCCCGCTGCCTGGTGCACGCCACCGAGGAGGGCGAGTTCGGCGACTTCTGCCGCACCGCGGTGATGCTCGACGAGTTCTACCCGGGCGACAGCTCGATCCTGGCGGCACTGATGATGAACCGCTTCACGATGCAGCCCGGCGACGGGGTCTACCTGCCTGCCGGCAACATGCACGCCTACCTCAAGGGCACCGGCATCGAGATCATGGCCAATTCCGACAATGTGCTGCGCGGCGGGCTGACCACCAAGCACATCGACGTCGACGAGCTGGTCGCCGTGGTGGACTTCGACGCCGCCCCGGTGGAGCTGGTGCGCGGCGAGCAGCAGGCACCGGGCCTGCTGCACTTCCCGACGCCCGCCCCCGAGTTCTCGCTGTGGCAGGTGCAGCCCGCCGAGGGTGTCGACGTCGAGCTGCCGGCCACCGATGCCGGTCGCGTGCTGCTGGTGGTCGACGGGGAGGTCCGTGACGCGAAGGGCACTCGCCTGGGCAAGGGCGAGTCGGCCTTCATCACCGCCGGGGAGGCCGTCACGCTGTCCGGCTGTGGCACCTGCTTCCTGGCGGCCCCGGGCCTCTGAGACGGGCTCGCCGAACCGGGCAGCTTGTCCTGACTGGCCGCCCACCGGCACAATTGAGCGGTCGGCCACGGTCGGCACGCCTCCGTAGCTCAGTAGGTAGAGCGCCTCTCTTGTAAAGAGGATGTCGCGGGTTCGACTCCTGTCGGGGGCTCCATGACGATCCGCCCTGTGCACTGCGTGACAGGATGGACGGGTGACTGATCCCACCACCACTTCCCAGCCCTCCCCCACCGGTGTCGAGCCGGGCACCTGGGAGCGCATCGTCGCCCAGAACCCCGAGCACCCGCGCAACTACGCCGAGCGCTTCCGCCGGATGGCCGCCGAGGGTGCCGACCTGTTGGGCGAGGCCCGTTTCGTCGACGCGATGGCCCCGCGCGGGGCGCGCATCTTGGATGCCGGTTGCGGCCCGGGCCGGCACGCCAGCTGGCTCTCCGAGCGTGGTCACGACGTGGTGGGCGTCGACCTGGACCCCACGTTGATCGAGATCGCCGGCCAGGAGGCCCCCGGGCCGCGCTATGTGGTGCAGGACCTGACGCTGCTCGACCTGCCCGCCCAGGGCATCAGCGAGCCCTTCGACGTGATCCTGTGCGCCGGCAATGCGATCGCATTCCCGGCCCCGTCGAGCCGTCCGCGGATCCTGGCCAACCTGGCCCGGCACCTGGCCCCCGAGGGGCGGTGCGTGATCGGTTTCGGTGCCGGCCGCGGCTACGAGTTCTCCGACTTCCTCAACCAGGCGGCCGCGGGCGGGCTGGAGCTGCAGCTGGGCCTGTCCACCTGGGACCTGAAGCCCTTCCGTGAGGACTCGGACTTCCTGGTGGCCGTCTTCGGCAAGGCCCGGTGATGGCCACCACCTTGGAGGTGGTGCGCGGCGACATCACCTCGCTGGCGGTGGACGTGGTGGTCAATGCCGCCAACTCCGGCCTGCTGGGCGGGGGTGGCGTCGACGGCGCGATCCACCGCGCCGGCGGGCCCGAGGTGCTGGCGGCCTGCCGCGAGCTGCGACGCACGAGCCTGGTCGACGGCCTGCCTGCCGGCCAGGCGGTGGCCACCACGGCGGGACGAATGCCGGCCCGGTGGGTGGTGCACACCGTCGGGCCCGTCTTCAGCAGCCGCGAGGACCGCTCGGACACGCTGGCCTCCTGCTACCGGGAATCGCTGCGGATTGCCGACGAGCTCGGTGCGCGCAGCATCGCCTTCCCCACCATCTCGGCCGGCGTCTACGGCTGGCCGATGGACGATGCGACGCGGATCGCGGTCCACACGGTGCGTGCCACGTCGACGCGGGTGGAGCGGGTGCTCCTGGTGGCCTTCAACGAGCAGGCGGAGCGGGGCTACCGGGTGGCGCTGACCGGCTGAGGCTCAGCGGGCCTTCTTGGACTGCGACCAGAAGGTGGAGCCGAAGATGAAGACGACCAGGGCGATGGCCACGTAGTTGGCGTACTTGGCGTACTCCTTGAGCAGCACGACGGCGGGCTCGCCCACGCTCCACCCGAACCAGAAGTAACCGAGCAGCCAGCAGGTGCTGGCGACGAAGTCGAGCGCCATGAACTTCTTCCAGCTCATGCCGGTGGAGCCGGCCAGGACGAAGATCACCTGCATCAGCGGCAGCGGGATCGGCACGTAGGCGACGAACATGCCCAGCCAGCCGAGCTTGCGGGCCCAGCCCTCGGCGCGCGCATAGTTCTTGGCGGCCCGCTTCGACTGGCCGGCCCAGACCTCGATCATGCCGCGGCCCCAGAGCTTGCCGGCCCACCAGAAGACCCAGTCGAACTTGATGCTCATCAGCGATCCGAGCGCCAGGTAGAACCACCAGTGGGGCGCGAGTCCCTGGCTGGCCAGGGCGCCCATCGCCGCCGTGCCGGAGCGTGACCCGGTCAGGGCGACGAGCAGGGGCGGGTTGAGCCCGAGCAGCCATCCGCGCAGCGGCAGCATCGCCAGTCCGAAGAGCCCCATGAAGGCGATCCAGGCCATGCACGCCTTGTCGGCGCGGCCGGGTTCGTGCTTCCACGGCAGGCCCTCGTTGTCCCACCAGGCCTTCGCGTCGTCGGCGGTGGCCATCGTCACGGGCGCTGCACCCACGGCGGGCTCGTCGGTGGCGTCCGGCGCGGGGCGTGCCCGCCAGGGGTCGGGGCTGCTGGTCACCGCGCCAGCGTACCCGCCCCCTGGCCGTCGGCAGCCTCAGCCGACCTCGGCGCGCGCCTTCTCGAAGGCGGCGACGGCGGCCTCCAGGTCCTCGCGGCTGAGGCGGGCCGACATCTGCGTGCGGATGCGCGCCTTGCCCTTGGGCACCACCGGGTAGCTGAAGGCCCGCACATAGATGCCCTCGGCCAGGATGATGTCGGCCATGGCGGCGGCCTTGACCGCGTCACCGATCATGACCGGCACGATCGCGTGGTCGCTCTCGGGGATCTCGAAGCCGCGACGGGTCATCTCCTCGCGGAACCAGCGGGTGTTCTCGTTGAGCTGCTCGCGCAGGCTGTCCGACTGCTCCAGCAGCTCGATGGTGGCCAGCGTCGCACCCGCGATGGAGGGGGCCAGCGAATTGCTGAACAGGTAGGGCCGGCTCTTCTGGCGCAGCATCTCGACCACCTCGGAGCGGGCGCAGGTGTAGCCGCCGGAGGCCCCACCCAGGGCCTTGCCGAGGGTGCCGGTGATGATGTCCACACGGTCCTGCACGCCGTAGCGCTCCGGGGTGCCGGCGCCGTGCGTGCCGACGAAGCCCACGGCGTGGGAGTCGTCGACCATCACCAGCGCGTCGTACTTGTCGGCCAGGTCACAGATCTCGTCCAGCGGCGCCAGGTAGCCGTCCATGGAGAAGACGCCGTCGGTGGCGATCACGCGACGCCGGCAGTCCTGCGAGGCCTTGAGCTGCTCCTCCAGGTCGGCCATGTCACGGTTGCGGTAGCGCAGGCGACGGGCCTTGCTCAGTCGCACGCCGTCGATGATCGAGGCGTGGTTGAGCTCGTCGGAGATGATCGCGTCCTGCTCGCCGAAGAGGACCTCGAAGAGGCCGCCGTTGGCGTCGAAGCAGGAGGAGTAGAGGATCGTGTCCCATTCCCCCTCGCCCTGGGAGCTCTCGGGCGCGGGGGGATCGAAGGGGGGTCGTCCCCCCTCGCCCTGGGAGCTCTCGGGCGCGGGGGGATCGAAGGGGGGTCGTCCCCCCTCGCCCTGGGTGACAGGATGCAGGAAGCCGGTGATCTTGCTCTCCAGCTCGGTGTGCAGGTCCTGGGTGCCGCAGATGAAGCGCACGCTGGCCATGCCGAAGCCCCAGCGGTCCAGGGCGTCCTTGGCGGCCTGGACCAGTGCCGGGTCGTCGGCCAACCCCAGGTAGTTGTTGGCGCACAGGTTGACGACCCGTCGTCCCTGCACGTCGATGTGGGCGCTCTGGGCGCTCGACAGTGGCACCTCCACCTTGTAGAGGCCCTGTTCCTTCAGCTCGGCCAGTTCGGCGGCCAGCTCGGTGGTGATCGTCCTGCTCACGGCTCAGCTCCAGTCCATCACGACCTTGCCACCGCGGCCGTTGCCCGCGATGGTGAAGGCCTCTCGGTATTCGGTGTAGGGCAGGCGGTCGGTGATCACACCGGAGATGTCCAGCCCGGATTCCAGCAGCACGGTCATGGCATACCAGGTCTCGAAGATCTGGCGGCCGGTGACGCCCTGCAGGGTCAGCATGTTGAAGATGATCTTGCTGAAGTCGATCTCGGTGGGTCGCGCGGGGGTGCCCAACAGGGCGATGCGACCTCCGTGGGTCATGTTGTCGATCATGTCGGACAGGGCCCGCCCCGAGCCCGACATCTCCAGGCCGATGTCGAAGCCCTCGCGCATCTTCGCGCTGTCGAAGATCGACGACAGCGGCGTCTGGGCGGGGTTGACGGCGTGGACCAGCCCCAGCGAACGCGCCAGCTCCAGACGCTCCTCCGACAGGTCGCTGATCACCACGTGCCGGGCCCCGGAGAACTGCGCCACCAGCGCGGCCATGATCCCGATCGGGCCGGCACCGCTGACCAGCACGTCCTCGCCCAGGGCCGGGAACTGTAGTGCGGTGTGCACGGCATTGCCGAAGGGGTCGAAGATCGCTGCGACGTCGGGGTCGACGTCGACGCGGTGCTCCCACACATTGCCGGCCGGCATGGCGAAGTACTCACTGAAACAACCGGGCACCATGTAGCCGATGCCCTGGGTGTTGCGGCACAGGTGCCGCTTGCCGGCCAGGCAGGCGCGGCAGCGGCCGCACACATAGTGGCCCTCGCCGCTGACGAACATGCCGACCTTGAGGTCCTCGACGGCGCTGCCGAGCTCGACGATCTCGCCGCAGAACTCGTGGCCGATCGTCAAGGGGGTGGGCACGACCCGCTGTGCCCACGGGTCCCAGTGGTCGATGTGAAGGTCCGTGCCACAGATCCCGGTGCGCAGCACCTTGATCAGCACCTCATTGGGCCCGATCGTGGGCTCCGGCACGTCGACGAGCTCGAGCCCGGGCTCGGGCCTGACCTTCACCAGCGCCTTCATCACTTCTCCTCACGCCATCGTGGGACCGCAGGACATTCGGTCGTGCCCCCGATGCTAACCAAGTCCTTCGCCTGCGCGCGGGTGGGGCGCAAGGAACGGGGGCGCCGTGATCAGAGCGTGGTGAAGCGGTGCGTGGTGCGCGGCTCGGCCATCAGGTGGCTGACCGCCTCGCGCCAGGCCAGGAAGTGCGCTTGGGTCTTGTGCGACTCGACGTCCTCGAGGCTGCGGTAGTGCTCCACGAGGCAGAAGCGGGTGGGATCGGCGAGGCCCTGGACGAGTTCGAAGTGTTCCACGCCGGGCTCCTGGCGACTGGCCTCGGCATTGCGCTGGCTTGCGGCGATGAACTCGTCGACGCCTTCGGGAGTGGTGTGGACAAGGCAGTGGGTGATGATCATGTGGCCCCTGTCTGGGTGGTGGTGTGGACCCATCATCGCACCGGCCACAGCGGCTCTTCAGCCCAGAATCGGGGACCACTCTTCACCTGCTGTTCATCATGTGCAACCCTTGGAGACGTGGACAGAAGGCCGTCCACGATTTTTCCACTACGGATCGTCGGGCACGTACCTGCCCGTGGAGAGGAAGTGTGGCAATGGCCACCGTCAGTTTCAGGGACGCTTCGCGCGTCTACCCGGGCGCCGACCGCCCCGCCGTCAACAAGCTCAACCTCGAGATCGGCGACGGCGAGTTCATGGTGCTCGTCGGCCCCTCCGGCTGTGGCAAGTCCACCAGCCTGCGCATGCTCGCCGGACTCGAAGAGGTCAATGCCGGCAGCATCCACATCGGTGACCGCGATGTCACCGACCTGCCGCCCAAGGACCGCGACATCGCGATGGTCTTCCAGAACTACGCGCTGTACCCGCACATGACGGTCGCGGACAACATGGGCTTCGCCCTCAAGATGCAGAACGTCCCCAAGGAGGAGCGCAACCAGCGCGTCCTGGAGGCCGCCAAGCTGCTCGGCCTGGAGGACTTCCTGGCCCGCAAGCCGAAGGCCCTCTCGGGTGGCCAGCGCCAGCGTGTGGCCATGGGCCGCGCGATCGTGCGCAACCCGCAGGTCTTCCTGATGGACGAGCCGCTGTCGAACCTGGATGCGAAGCTGCGCGTGCAGACCCGTACCCAGATCGCGGCCCTGCAGAGCCGTCTGGGCGTCACCACCGTCTACGTGACCCACGACCAGGTCGAGGCCATGACGATGGGTGACCGCGTCGCCGTCATGAAGGACGGCGTCCTGCAGCAGGTCGACACCCCGCTGGCCCTCTACGACACCCCCGCCAACCTCTTCGTCGCCGGCTTCATCGGTTCGCCGGCCATGAACCTGACCACCGGTCGCGTCGTCGACGGTGGCGTGCAGGTGGGCGACTACGTGGTGCCCGTGGCCCGTGAGACCCTCGCCAAGGCCCCGAACGAGCAGACATTGACCATCGGCATCCGCCCGGAGAACTTCACCATCGCCCCCGACAACAACGGCATCCCCGTCGAGGTCGCCGTGGTCGAGGAGCTCGGCGCCGACGGCTACATCTACGGCGTGCTGGCCCACCTGCCCGACGACGAGAAGCTGACCGCCAGCCAGATCGTGGCCCGTATCAGCGGTCGCGTGCAGCCCCAGCGCGGCAGCACGGTGCGCCTGGCCGTCTCGCCCGAGAGCGTGCACGTGTTCAGCAATGAGACGCAGGAGCGCCTCTCGCCGGGGACCAACAGCGCCCGCTGATCCCGCCGCAGCACCCCTTGCGGACCCCGCCACCTGTCCGGTGGCGGGGTCCGTCACGTCTCACGAATTCACTGCCGGAACAGGCACTCTAGCTGGACTCCTAGGCTGGAGTGACACCCTGACCCCCACCCAGGAGACCATCGTGAGCCAGCAAGACCACAGCCTCGGCCGCACAACCCGTGGGCTTCGCACCGGGCTGGGACGAGACAGCTCGCACCGGGCGGTGGTCCCTCCGGTGCACCTGTCGACCAACTATGTCTTCGACGGTCTCGACGGGCGCGGCGACTACGACTACTCGCGCAGCGGCAACCCGACCCGCGACCTGCTGGCCGAGGCACTGACCACTCTGGAGGGTGGCGCCGGCGCCGTGGTGACCAACAGCGGCATGGCGGCGGTCACCCTGGTGGTCAACACCGTCGTCGGGGGTGGCGGCCGGGTCGTGGCACCCCACGACTGCTACGGCGGCACCTGGCGCCAGCTGATGTGGCTGGCGGACAAGGGCGTCCTGGAGGTGGACTTCGTCGACCTCACCGAGCCCGAGAGCGCCCGGCAGGCACTGTCGCGCCCCGCCGACCTGGTGCTGGTGGAGACCCCCTCCAATCCGCTGCTGCGCCTCACCGACATCGCACTCGTGGCGGAGCTGGGCCATGCCGCCGGGGCGGTGGTGGCCGTCGACAACACCTTCTGCTCCCCTGCCCTGCAGCTGCCGCTCGACCTGGGTGCCGACCTGGTGCTGCACTCCACGACGAAATTCCTCAACGGCCACTCCGACGTGGTGGGCGGTGCGGTGATTGCGCGCAGCCCGGAGCACGCAGAGCAGCTGCGCGGCTGGGGCAACTGCCTGGGACTGACCGCCGGCGCCCTGGACTCCTACCTGGTGCTGCGCGGCCTTCGCACCCTGGATGCCCGGATCAGGGTGCACGAGGAGAACACCCGCGCCATGGTGGAAGTGCTCACCAGCCACCCGGCGGTCTCGGCCGTGCACCATCCGTCGCTGCCGTCACATCCCGGGCACGAGCTGGCCCGTCGCCAACAGTACGGCGGCTTCGGTTCGCTGCTCAGCTTCGAGCTGCACGGAGGACTCGCGGCCGTCAAGCGCTTCAGCGACGGCCTGCAGCTGCTGCTGCTGGCCGAGAGCCTGGGCGGGGTGGAGACGCTGGTCTGTCATCCGGCCACCATGACCCATGCCTCGATGCCGCCCGAGGTGCAGCAGGCAGCCGGGCTGAGCGAGTCACTGTTGCGGCTGAGCATCGGGATCGAGGGCGCCGACGACCTGGTGGCCGACCTGCGGGCAGCACTCGACCGCGCCCACGCTGCCTGACTCACGCCCACTGCCCCGGATTGTCAGCACGGATGGCACCATGGTGGGGTGCCCCGATTCCTGTCCGCCAAACCTGACGCCCGGCTGATCCCCCTGCCATGGTCGACCCCCCTCGCCAGCTGGCCGGCCGAACAACTCGTCGCGCTCCCCCGCGGCATCTCGCGCCACGTCGTGCGCTTCATCCGCGTCGACGACCAGGTCTATGCCGCCAAGGAGGTCATCGAGCACCTGGCCATCCACGAGTACCGGATGCTTCACGACCTGATGCGCCTGGGCACTCCCTCGGTGGAGCCGCTGGGCGTGGTGACCGGCCGCGTCTCCGAGAACGGGACCCCGCTGGACCCGGTGCTGATCACACGCCACCTGCAGTTCTCGCTGCCCTACCGCTCCCTGTTCAGCTCCGGCGTGCGCCAGGACACCGTGATGCGCCTGATCGATGCGCTCGTGGTCCTGCTCGCCCGGCTGCACCTGCTGGGCTTCCTGTGGGGCGACGTCTCGCTGTCCAATGTGCTCTTTCGTCGCGACGCCGGCGAGTTCGCCGCCTACCTGGTGGATGCCGAGACCGGTGAGCTGCACGACAAGCTGACCAATGGCCAGCGCGAGCACGACCTGCAGATCGCGCGCACGAACCTGTTCGGCGAGTTCTGCGACCTGGAGGCCGGCGGCCTGCTCGACGAGTCGCTCGACCCGCTGAGCCTGGTGGACAACATCGAGAACCGCTACCGCGAGCTGTGGACCGAACTGACCGGCGTCGAGGAGTTCGGTGGCAATGAGCTGCACCGCATCGAGTCGCGGGTGCGGCGCCTCAACGCCCTGGGCTTCGACGTCGCCGAACTGGACATCGTCACCTCGCCCAGCGGCGACACCGTGAGGATCCAGCCCAAGGTGGTCGATGCCGGGCACCACTCGCGGCGCCTGCTGCGCCTGACCGGGCTGGACACCGAGGAGAACCAGGCACGCCGCCTGCTCAACGACCTGGACACCTACCGGGCCCGCACGAACCAGCAACACGTCGACGAGGCCCAGGTCGCCCACCAGTGGCTCACCCAGTGCTTCGAACCCGCCGTCACCACGATCCCGCCGGAGCTGGCGGGCAAGCGCGACCCGGCCCAGTTCTTCCATGAGGTGCTCGACTACCGCTGGTATGCCAGCCAGCGCAGTGGCTACGAGGTCTCCATCACCGACGCCGCGCACGGCTACATCAATGACATCCTGCGCAACCTGCCCGACGAGGCGCTGGCCGGCGACCCGACCGAATCCGGCCAGCGGGTGCTGGCCAATCCTTTCGACCCCTCGCAGGGATATGCCGACGACAACGACGAGGCCCCCTATGACCCGTGGGAGGAGGGGATCGAGGACGATGAGGAACCGCCGCTCAACGGCTTCGACATCTTCGCCCTGCGGGCCAAGGCCAGGGCGGGGCTCGACGAGGCCTGAGGGGCCACGAACTGCATCAGCGGCCGCGCGGGTGGGGGTCGACTAGACTGCGGGGGTGAACTTTCGCCTCTACGACAGCGCCTCGCGCCAGCTGACCGACTTCGTGCCCCTCGTGCCGGGCAAGGTGTCGATCTACCACTGCGGCCTGACCGTGCAGAGTTCCCCGCACCTGGGCCACATCCGCAAGGAGGTCGTCTTCGACGTCCTGCGTCGCTGGCTGGCCTTCAGCGGCTACGAGGTGACGATCGTCGCCAATGTGACCGACATCGACGACAAGATTTTGGCCAAGAGCGCCGAGGCCGGCGTCGAGTGGTGGGCCCACGCCTACCACTACGAGAACGAGTTGCACGCCGCCTACCGTTCGCTGGGCTGCCTGCCACCCACCTACGAGCCGCGCGCCACCGGGCACATCCCCGAGATGGTGGAGCTGATCGCCGAGCTCATCGAGAAGGGCCACGCCTACCCGGCCCCCGATGAGTCGGGTGATGTCTACTTCGATGTCAAGAGCTGGCCCGCCTACGGCAGCCTCAGCCACCAGACGGCCGACGACATGGCCGCGGCCGAGGACTCGGACCCGCGCGGCAAGCGCGACCCGCGCGACTTCGCCCTCTGGAAGGGTTGGAAGCAGGGCGAGCCGACCACCGCGTCGTGGCCCTCCCCGTGGGGCCGGGGCCGCCCCGGCTGGCACATCGAGTGCTCCGCCATGGCCGGCAAGTACCTGGGTGATGCCTTCGACATCCACGGTGGCGGGCTGGACCTGCGCTTCCCGCACCACGAGAACGAGCTGGCCCAGTCCACTGCGGCCGGGCGCCCCTTCGCCAAGTACTGGATGCACAATGCCTGGGTCACCATGGCCGGCGAGAAGATGAGCAAGTCGCTGGGCAACACCGCGCAGGTCACCGAAGTGACCAGGCAGTACAACCCACGCGCCGTGCGCTTCTTCCTGCTGGCACCGCACTACCGCAGCATGATCGAGTTCTCGCCTGCCGACGAGGACTCGCGCGGCTCGCTGGTGGAGGCCGAGAAGGCGATCGAACGGATCGACTCCTTCCTGGAGCGCGCCGAGCCCTTCCAGACCGAGGGCCACGAGGATGCCGACCCGATGGCCCTCATCGGCGCCGACTTCATCGCCGCGATGGACGAGGACCTGGGCACCCCGAAGGCCGTCGCGATCCTCTTCGACCGGATCACCCAGGGCAACAAGGCCATCGCGGCCCAGGACGCCGCTGCCGTGGGCGAACACCTGCGCGCGGTGCGAATGATGCTGCAGGTCTTCGGACTGGCGCCGGATGCCCCCGAGTGGGCACACCTGGCCACCGAGGGCGGCTCCAACCTGGAGCCCGTCGTCGACTCCCTGGTGCAGAACCTGCTGGCACAACGCGCCGAGGCCCGCGCCACCAAGGACTGGGCGACGGCCGACGCGATCCGCGACACCCTGGCCGCAACCGGCCTCAAGATCACTGACACCCCTGAGGGTGCCCGTTGGGAACTGGAGAACTGATGGCAGGCAATTCGTCACGCCGAGGCGCGACCACGAAGGGCAAGGGCAAGACCGTCGGTTCGGGCGGGCGGGTCCGCAAGGGCCTGCAGGGCCGCGGCCCGACACCGAAGGCCGAGGACCGTCCCTACCACAAGGCCTACAAGGGCAATGTGAAGCCGGGCACCACCAAGGAGCAGCTGGCCCGTCGCCAAGGCGGACGCAGCGCCTCGGGCAAACCGGCCGGCAAGGTCGGTGCCGAGTGGGTGGTGGGCCGCAACCCGGTCTTCGAGGCCCTGCAGGCCGGGATGCCGGTCAAGAGCCTCTACGTCGCCGAAGGCGCCGAGCGCGACTCGCGTCTGGCCGACGTGCTGAAGCTGGCCGCCGAGAACTCGCTTCCGCTGCTGCAGATCACCCGCAATGAGCTGGACCGGCTCACCGGCGGGGCCGTCCACCAGGGCCTGGCGCTGCAGCTGCCCAGCTACGAGTACGCCCACCCCGACGACCTGATGGCCGACTCGCTGGACGGCGAGACCGCCCCGCTGGTCGTCTTCTGCGACGGCATCACCGACCCGCACAACCTCGGCGCGATCATCCGCTCGGCGGCCGCCTTCGGTGCCGACGGCGTGCTGATCCCCGAGCGTCGCAGTGCGTCGATGACGGCGGTGGCGTGGAAGAGCTCGGCCGGTGCGGCTGCCCGCATCCCGGTGGCGATGGCCACCAACCTGAACCGCGCGATCGACTCCTACTCCAAGGCCGGCTTCACCATTGTGGGCCTGGCCGGTGAGGGTGACGTCGAGATCGGCGGAATCCCCGGCGTCGACGGCCCCCTGGTGGTGGTCGTCGGGTCCGAAGGCGACGGGTTGGCGCGCCTGACCCGCGACAAGTGCGACCACCTGGTGAGCATCCCGATCGCCTCGGCCGTCGAGAGCCTCAATGCCTCGGTCGCCACCTCGATCGCGCTCTACGAGATCAGCCGCTGCCGCTGAGGCACTGACTCCCACGCTCATGTGTTGGGGTCCGGTCCTGCAGGACCGGACCCCAACACATGAGCGGAGATGCGGAGCACAGGGACCGTTGAAGGCCACCCTTCGACCGATGCCCGGAGCGAGGCACTACATTGGAGGGCAAGCCATCCGACAAGCCCCGCAGGAGTGCAACCGTGACCAGTGATGTCACCACCAACGAGGCGATCAGCAGCGCCTACCGGACCATCCTCGACGTGATCGGCACGGTGGAGCCCCGCATCGCCGACGCCACGCGCCAGGAGCTCGCCGACCAGCGTTCCAGCCTCAAGCTGATCGCCAGCGAGAACTACGCCACCCTGCCGACCCTGATGACCATGGGTACCTGGTTCAGCGACAAGTACGCCGAGGGCACCGCCGGGCACCGCTTCTACGCCGGCTGCCAGAACGTCGACACCGTCGAGAGCGTCGCCGCCGAGCACGCCCGCGAGCTCTTCGGCGCCGAGTACGCCTACGTGCAGCCCCACTCCGGCATCGACGCCAACCTGGTGGCCTACTGGGCCATCCTGAACAAGCGCATCGAGAGCCCCGAGCTGGAGCGCCTGGGAGCCAAGACCGTCAACGACCTGTCCGAGCAGGACTGGGAGACGCTGCGAAAGACCTTCGCTGAGCAGCGCGTGATGGGCATGAGCCTGGACGCCGGCGGCCACCTGACCCACGGCTTCCGCCACAACATCTCCGGCAAGATGTTCCACCAGCGCGCCTACGGCACCGATCCCGAGACCCAGCTGATCGACTACGACAAGCTGCGCGCCGACGCCAAGGAGTTCAAGCCGCTGATCCTGATCGCCGGCTACTCCGCCTACCCGCGCCGGGTGAACTTCGCCACGATGCGCGAGATCGCCGACGAGGTGGGCGCCACCCTGTTCGTCGACATGGCCCACTTCGCGGGTCTGGTGGCCGGCAAGGTCTTCACCGGCGAGGAGAACCCCGTCCCCTACGCCGACGTGGTGGCCTCCACCACCCACAAGAGCCTGCGCGGCCCCCGTGGCGGCTTCGTGCTGAGCACCAAGGAGTACGCCGACAGCATCGACAAGGGCTGCCCGATGGTGCTCGGTGGCCCGCTGAGCCACATGATGGCGGCCAAGGCCGTCGCCTTCGCCCAGGCCCGTCAGGAGTCCTTCCAGGCCTACGCCCAGGACGTCGCCGACAATGCCAAGACCCTCGCCGAGGGCCTGATGAAACGCGGCGCCAAGCTGGTCACCGGCGGCACCGACAACCACCTGGTGCTGCTCGACGTCACCAGCTTCGGCCTGACCGGCCGCCAGGCCGAGTCGGCCCTGCTGGATGCCGGCGTGGTCACCAACCGCAACTCGGTGCCCAGCGACCCCAACGGCGCCTGGTACACCTCCGGTGTCCGCCTGGGCACCCCGGCGCTGACCAGCCGCGGTTTCGGTGCCGACGAGTTCGACACCGTTGCCGAGCTGATCGTCGACGTGCTGAACAACACCACCCCGGTGACTGCCAGCACCGGCAAGCCGGGCAAGGCCAAGTACACCCTGGCCGACGGTGTGGCCGACCGCACCAAGGCTGCTTCCGCCGAGATGCTGGACAAGTTCCCGCTCTACCCCGGCCTGGAGCTGTGACCCCGGCCTGAAGCACTGGCACCACTGCAACGAACGGCGCCCCCGGAGGATCTCCTCCGGGGGCGGCGTTCATCTGTGCCAGGACCTGCCGTCTGGGCGGCTCAGCGTCCGAAGAGCTTGCCCTGCACGGTGACGACGAAGGCCTCCAGCGAGTCAGGCAGGTCGCGCAGGTGCCAGTCGCCGGGAGCGCGGTACCAGCCCAGCTCGTCGCCGTCGGGGGTGGGGTCGTCGTCGGCGTCCACCATGGCCTGGATCCAGCGCTCTCGTCCCCCGAGCACCACCGCATAGGGCAGGACGCGCGAGACCTCGGCGAGTTCCTGGCCGTGCGGCAGCTGGTGAGTGGGCTGGGTCTGCAGGGTCACCGCGAGGGCCTGCAGGCCGTTGAGCAGGGCCGTGCCCTTGGCGGTGCGGCGCGGCATCTCCTGGCCGACCAGCAACAGTCCGAGGGCAAGCGCGGTCAGCGCGAAGCCGACCAGGCCGAAGGTGGTCAGGGCGACCAGGGCGATGGTGGCGACGATGGCCACGGCCAGCGCGATCCAGCCCAGCATGGTCCAACGATTGCGGGTGTGCTCGGGGCTGCGCTCGAACCAGCCGTGGGCCACCACGTCGTCGTAGAGATCGTGCTGCACCTGCTCCACCACGGGGGCGACGGCCTTGTCGATGGCCGAGACCTGCACCCCTGCGGCGTCGGGCGGACAGACGGCATCGCGCAGGCAGGACTCGAAGCTGCGCAACTCCCCGCGGCCGCCCTCGAGGCGCTCGAAGGTCCAGTCCAGGGGCTGGTGGGCTCGCTCGCGGGGCAGCTCGACGATCCGCAGCCAGCCGCGCACCGCCAGGTCGAGCAGGGTGGCGGTGATGTCGACGGGGTCGACGCGCTCGTCGGCGACGGTGCCGAGGTGGCCGGGGCGCACCTCGTCGACCACGGTGAAACGGCTCTGCCCGTCGCCGACGGGGGTGAAGTGCGCCACCGGGACGATCCGGCCGTCACCAGCATCGGCGCCGGTGCGGCGGTGCAGCAGCCACAGCAGGGCACCGCCGAGCAGCAGCGGCAGGAGGCTGGCCAGCAGGGTGGTGCGGTTGACGCTGAAGGCGCGGTCGAGCGACCAGCGGTGGTCAAGCTCGGAGGTGGCCGCGACGACGCCGGCGGGCACGGCGAAGGTGAGCTCCACCACGTCACCGGCGGCGCGGGGTCCGTCGGTGAAGGAGGGCTGCGGCGCGTCGTGGGTGCCGCCGCCGAAGGTGGTGCAGGGGCTCAGGCGCTGCGCCGGGCCCGACTGGCAGGTGACGTAGCTGATGGTGCCGGGGGCGCGGACCTCGCCGGTGACCTCCTGCACCGGCACCGACAGCCCCTGCAGGAAGTTCCAGCTGAACTCGGTGCGGGCCGGCTCCCCGGCCACCTCAGGGGCCCGGTGGGTGGCGCCGGTGACGACATAGTCGAGGACGACGGTCTCGGCGCCGCCGGTGTTGATGCTGACGGTGGTGGCCTCCTCCTGCTGGCTGGTGCTGGTGCCCAGAGGCGCTGGCGTGCTGGCCCCGGTGGTGGCCTTGATGCCGCTGACCTGCATCGGGTAGTAGGTGCCGTCCGGATCAGCCTCGCGGCGGGTGGGCAGTTGCTGGGTCAGCGTGGCCGGGGCCTTGTCGGCGAAGTCGAGCAGCTGGTGCACCGCCAGGCTTCCGTCGGCACGCAGTTCCGCCCGGACGTCGACCCGTGTGCCTGCGGACGGCTCCTCGGCGCGGGCGGGAAGGGTCGGGGACAGTCCCAGTGCCAGGGCTGCGACCGCCGCGGCGAGTGCTGCGATACGGCGGGGGCGGTGGTGGGGGTGGCGGGCCACGGCATTTCCCTTCGGAGTCGAGTGGCCCAGAACGTGCCCGGGCCGGCTCCCAGTTTCCCACACCGGCTGCATACTGAGAGTCTGGACAGGTGCTCCACAACGCGATCCTCTCCTTGGCAGCCGGTGGCCTGCTCAGCCTGCTGGCCTTCGTCCCCGTGGTGGTCTGGCAGCACCGCCGCTATGGCGAGGTGGCCGAGATCCGCCTGGGACTGATCGGGGCCCTGCTGGTGTACTGCTCGGCTCTGTTCGCCTACACGATGTTCCCGCTGCCCAACCCGGACACGGTCACCGAGGCCTGGTGCGCCAGCCGCCAGCACCTGAACACCGATCCCCGGGAGCTGGTGCGACGGGTCCGCGCCGCACACCAGGGGGTCGGCTGGCGCCAGGCGTTGGTGGACCATCGTGTGCTGGAGCTGCTGCTCAACGTGGCCCTGTTCGTCCCCCTGGGCTGGTTCTGCCGCCGCTTCGGCGGGTGGCGGGTGCTGCCGACCCTGGCCACCGGACTGCTTGTCTCGCTGGCCATCGAGGTGACCCAGTACACCGGTTTGTGGGGCATCTTCCGGTGCGCCTACCGGATGAGTGACGCGGTGGACCTGGTCACCAACACCACCGGGACGGCCGTCGGCATCCTGCTGGCGGCATTGACTCCGCGTTTCTTCCCCCGGGCCGAGGTGCTGGAGGCCAACGCGCACCGTGCCCGGCCGGTCAATGCCCGGCGGCGGTGGCTGGGGCAGGTGCTCGACGGAGCCTGCTTCGTGCTGTTGCAACTGGTGGGCTTCGTCTCGGTGGCGATGGTGGAGTTCGCGCTCGGACACAGCTCGACCCAGGTGCTGGCCGGCGCCGAGCGCATCCTGATGCTGGTCACCTGGCCGCTGGCACTGGCCTGCTGCCTGGTCGCCGCCACCGGCGACGGATCCTCCCCGGGGCAGCGCACCACCTTCCTGCGGCCTGTGCGCGGCCAGGACCGCCCTGCGCGCTGGCGACGGCTGGTGCGCCCCTTCGTCGTCTTCTTCCCCGTGGCGGTGCTGGTCTTCGGGCAGCCGACGGAGCTGGGCCGGTGGGTGGGGCTGGCCTGGGGTCTGGTGGCACTGGTGTGGACCGGCATCGACCCCCACGGGTTGAGCGCCCGGGCCGTCGGCCTGCGCTTCGCCGACGCCCGCCGCCAGGGCCTGACGAGGACCACCACGAGCGCCTGGGCATTCGCGGCCGCACGCGGCCGTCGAGAGGGCCATGGAGGCAGCGGCTAGGCTCGCTCGCGTGACGCAACAGCAGTGGCCAGGTTCCCCGTGGGGGCCCCGACAGTCCTCCGGTTGGCAACAGACCCCCTTCGGGCAGGTCCAGTACAGCCGTGGGCCGGTTCCGCGCGGCCAGGTGGTCTTCGGTCGTCCGCGCCGGCGCCGCAGCCTGCTGGGGACGCTGGTGCGGGCCATGTTCCTGCTGGCGGTGATGGGCTTCCTGGGCCTGCTGGCGCTCGGCTGGCTGCTGGGCCAGGTGGTGCAGACCGTCCCGAGCACCGTGCCCGACCCACAGACGCGCGTCACGGCGGCACCGCAGGATCCCGCCACGCGGGCTCCTGCCCCGCAGACCACCCCCGCCCCGCCGGGTGAGTACCAGAACGACGACTACCAGGTGCCGCCGGTGGCCCAGAACCCTCCGGGCCTGCCGCAGCCAGAGACCTATGAGGAGGCCAGCCAGCTGCTGCAGGCCAATCCGCTGTACTCCACCAGCGTCCCGCGCCCGGTGCGCTGTGAGATGGCCGACATCGACATCGAGCGTGCGTCACGACGCGAGCTGTCGGCCCACCTCAACGAGATGATGGGCTGCCTGATGCGCGTCTGGGAGGGGCCTCTGGACCAGGCCGGGTTCACCGCGGTGCGTCCCAGCGTGACGGTCTACTCGTCGTCGGTGACCACCAAGTGCGGCAAGCTCCCCCGCCGCAATGCCGTCTACTGCGGCGCCGACCAGCAGGTCTACTTCGCCACCGACCTGCCCCAGGTGGTTCCCGCGCGTCTGCGCGACTCGCGCTTCATCACCGAAGCGGTGGTGGCCCACGAGTTCGGCCACGCCGTGCAGGCCCGCAGCGCCGTCCTTGCCTCCGAGCTGGCCTGGGAGGAGCGGTCCAGCAAGAGCGTGGGGCTCGAGTACAGCCGGCGCCTGGAGGTGCAGGCCGACTGCTTCGCCGGCCAGTTCCTCGGCTCGGTGCAGCAGTCGACCCGGATGACCGACCAGGAGCTCGACAATGTCGGGCGGTTGTTCTACTCGATCGGCGACGACGTGCTCACCGGGCGCCGAGGTTACGAGGGCAACCACGGCTCTGGCCAGAGTCGGCTGGAGTGGACCCGCAAGGGCCTGGAGTCCACCAGTGTGGGCGCCTGCAACAGCTTCGCCGCCCCGTCCTCGCAGGTGCGCTGACTCCCCCATCGCCGAGACACCCGGCCCCGACGGGCCGGGACACTCGACGGTCAGTCGCGGATGACCAGCGCGCTCGCCATGGCGGCGACGCCCTCACCCCGGCCGGTCAGGCCCAGTCCGTCGGTGGTGGTGCCGGACAGGCTCACCGGGGCGCCCACGGCGCGGCTCATCACCTCTTCGGCCTCGGCGCGACGGGCCGCCAGCAGGGGCCGGTTGCCGATCACCTGCACCGAGACATTGCCGATCTCGAAGCCGGCCTCGCGCACCCGGCGCGCCGTCTCCGCCAGGAAGGCCTCACCCGAGGCTCCCGCCCACTGCGGCTGTGAGGTGCCGTAGTTGGATCCGAGGTCCCCCAGGCCCGCCGCCCCCAGCAGGGCGTCACAGACAGCATGGCAGGCGACGTCGCCGTCGGAGTGCCCCGACAGGCCCGCAGGCTCGTCGGGGAAGTGCAGGCCAGCACAGTGCATCTCGACGCCCTCGACGAGCTGGTGGACGTCGACGCCGATCCCGGTGCGAAAGGTCATGGCAACTCCTGCTCGAGGCTGTGGGGACTACGGGTGGCGGCGACTGCCCGCGCCACCACCAGGTCGAAGGGTTCGGTCACTTTGAGGGACTCGCGAGAACCGGGCACCAGGTGGACCGGGTGGCCCACGGCCTCGCAGACCGAGGCGTCGTCGGTGACCTCCAGCCCGCGTCGCTCCACCTCGGCGTGGGCGGCACGCAAGGTCTCCAGGTCGAAACCCTGAGGGGTCTGAACGGCTGCCAGTGCGGAACGGTCGACGACGCGGGAGTCCTCGCCGGTGCGCTGGCGGATCGTGTCCACCACGGCCACGACCGGCACCACACAGACGTGGCCCGCGCGGACCGACTCGACCACGCCCCGGGCCACGTCCACCGGGACGAAGGGGCGGGCCGCGTCGTGCACCAGCACGACGCCTTGGGAGCCTGCCGCGGCCAGGCCGCGAGCCACCGAGTCCTGCCGTCGGGCCCCGCCCACCACCAGGTCGACGGGGATGGACGTGCCGTCCAGGGCGCGGCGGAAGTCGGGGAGCAGCGCCTCGGCAACCACCACCACGGCACGCTCACATCCCCCGGCAGCCAGCGCGTCGACGGACCAGCGCACCAGGGCGCGGCCGTCGATCTCCACCAGGGCCTTGGGTACCGGCCCGCCGAGCCGGGAACCAGAACCGGCCGCCACCACGAGGGCGACGACCGGTGTGTTCATGGTCTGGATCCTAGTCAGCTGGCCAGCACCTCGTCGAGCATGACCTCCGCGCGGTCCTCCTCGACCTTCTCGGCCAGGGCCAGCTCCGAGACCAGGATCTGGCGCGCCTTGGCCAGCATCCGCTTCTCGCCGGCCGACAGGCCGCGGTCCTTCTCGCGGCGCCACAGGTCGCGGACGACCTCGGACACCTTCATCACGTTGCCGCTGTGCAGCTTCTCGAGGTTCGCCTTGTAGCGGCGCGACCAGTTGGTCGGCTCCTCGGTGTGCGGTGCACGCAGTACGGAGAAGACCTTCTCGAGCCCTGCCTCGTCCACGACGTCCCGGACACCCACGAGGTCGAGGTTGCATGCGGGCACCCTCACCACCA
Organism: Luteococcus sediminum; assembly: GCF_054783495.1. Lineage (NCBI taxonomy): Bacteria > Bacillati > Actinomycetota > Actinomycetes > Propionibacteriales > Propionibacteriaceae > Luteococcus > Luteococcus sediminum. Next base: position 342,601 of record NZ_BAAGQL010000013.1, read on the forward strand.
GGTCGGTCTGGCCCAGGATCTTGAGCACTAGGTACTGGCGATCCTCGCCCTTGATCTTGCGGGTCTCGATATCTTCGATGACTGCAGCCCCATGATTGGGGTACACCACCGTCTCACCGACAGTAAAAGTCATGTTCCTGCAACCCCTTTCGCCTGTCCCATCCTAGCATGGGAGGACCGTCGAGGACTTGCGCTCCACGGCATCGACGATGTAATGGAATGCAACCCGAATCCTTGACTTCACCACTGATCTGTGCGGTTGCGTGCCACTTGGGAGGGGGAAGCAGGCGCGCGGGACCGAAAGTGGCTAGTCTGATCGCATCCGGACACCGAAAAGGAACCTCTGACGATGAGCATGCTTGCCAACGCCGCCCGACTTCGCCCCGTCGCCGTCGCGTCCATCCTGGTGCTGGGCCTCGGTCTGGGTGGGTGCGCGAACTACGAGACGCTGGAGCCCTACCAGCCCGCCTCGGGCGTGCAGACCGAGGTGCCCGCCGACGGCACGGGAGTGAAGGTCCGCAATCTCATGGTGCGCGCCGCCGGAGGCAAGATGGAGCTGGCCGGCAGCCTGGTCTCGTCCAAGCAGGACGACACCCTGCGCTCCCTGACGGGCACTGCCCTCAAGGAGAACAACGAGCCCGCCGGTGAGCTGACCATGGACGTGCCCGAGACCAAGATCCCTGCCGGACAGGCCGTGAACCTCGGCGAGGAGCACATCGCCGTGACCGGTGACGTCAAGCCCGGCGGCATGACGCAGATGACCCTTGACTTCGCCAAGGCCGGCAAGGTGACCCTCATGGTGCCCGTGGTCGACGCCGAGGCCGCCGGCATCCCGATGGAGGAGGCCGGCAGCTCGGCCAGCCCCAGCGCGACACCGGGGAACTGACAACCCCCCACCCCCCGACCACATGACGTCGCCTCCTCACCCATCGACGGGTGAGGAGGCGACGTCGTCCTAAGGCCTCAGCCCTCCAACTTGTATCCCAAACCCCGCACGGTCACCAGCAGCACCGGATTGGACGGGTCGCTCTCGATCTTGGCGCGCAGCCGCTTGACGTGGACGTCGAGGGTCTTGGTGTCCCCCACGTAGTCGGCGCCCCAGACCCGGTCGATCAGCTGGCCACGGGTCATCACCCGGCCGGAATTGCGCAGCAGCAGCTCCAGCAGCTCGAACTCCTTGAGCGCCAGGCGGATCGGCTCACCGTCGACGGTCACCTCGTGGCGCTCGACGTCCATCCTCACACCGCGGGCCTCGATCAGCTCGGGCAGCAGCTCCTGGTCACTGCCGCGGCGCAGCACCGCACGGATCCGTGCCACCAGCTCGCGGTGGCTGAAGGGCTTGGTCACGTAGTCGTCGGCCCCCAATTCCAGGCCCACCACCTTGTCGATCTCCGCATCGCGGGCGGTCACCATGATGATGGGCACATTGCTGCGGGTGCGCAGCTGGCGGCAGACCTCGGTGCCGGGCATGCCCGGCATCATCAGGTCCAGCAGCACGATGTCGGCGCCGGTGCGCTCGAACTCCGCGACACCGGCGGCGCCGTCGGGCGCCTCGGAGACCTCGAAGCCCTCCTTGCGGAGCATGAAGCCGGTGGCCTCCCGGTAGGACTCCTCGTCCTCGATGATCAACACACGAGTCATGACTGCCTTTCGGGCCGATTGTTGGTGGTTGCTGGGTGGTCCAGGAGCGCCTCGTCGAGCACGGGCAGGCGCAGGGTGAAGGTGGATCCCTGACCGAGTCGACTCCACACGTCGACCGAGCCGCCGTGGACGGCCGCGATGTGCTTGACGATGCTCAGGCCGAGCCCGGTGCCGCCGTTCTCGCGGCTGCGGCCGTAGTCGACGCGGTAGAAGCGCTCGAAGATGCGTTGTTGGTCCTCGACGCTGATGCCGATGCCATTGTCGGCGACGCTCACCTCGACGAAGTGGTCGCCCCCGTCGTCGACCAGGCTGGTGGTCACCGAGACGCGGGCCCGTTGGTCGGAGTAGATGATCGCATTGGTCACCAGGTTGGCGACGGCGTCGACGATCTGGCGGCGGTCCCCCAGCACTGCGACATCCTCGTCGCCGGTGCGCACCAGGTTCACCTCGCGCTTGGCCGACAACTCCGCGGAGCGGGCCAGGGCGTCACCGATGACCTGCGACAGCTGCAGCGGCTCTGCCCGAAGCATCGGGTCGTCGGCCTGCAGCCGCGACAGGTCGATGATCTGGGCGACCAGCTCGGACAGTCGCGAGGACTCGCGTTGCATCCGCGCAGCGAAGCGCACCACCGCCTCCGGTTCGTCGGCCGCCTGCTCGATGGCTTCCGAGAGCAGGGCGATCGCGCCGATGGGGGTCTTGAGCTCGTGACCGACATTGGCGACGAAGTCGCGGCGCGTCTCGTCGACCCGCAGCAGCGGCGTGCGGTCCTCCGAGAGCACCAGCACCGTCTGCTCCCCCAGTGGGGCCACCCTGACGTTCAGGTGCAGCGAGGGGGCGCCAATCCCCCGGGAGACCTCGGTGTCAAAGATCCGCGGTTCCTGCTCCCGGCGCACCTCCCGGATGGCGTCGAGGACCTGGGGGACCAGCACCCGGCTGGCCCGGCACAGCCCGTGGGAACGGGCTTGCGGATTGCTGTGCAGCACCTCGTCATGGGGCCCCATCACCATCGCCGCGGAGCGCAGCAGGCCGATCACCTCCACCACCTGCGGTTCCAGCTGGGTGGGCTGTGTGGGCTGGGGCTGCTCGACCTCGGCGAGCTGGCGCTGGCTGCGCACCACCATCACCGTACCCAGCACTGCCAGCAGGGCTCCCACCACCGCTCCGCCCACAGCCGACAAGATCACCATCACGCCTCCAGCATATGGCCCCCACCACGGGCGATACCCCCGCCGGGGGGCTTCCTGGGACCGAGCGTTCCCCCACAGTTCACCTGCCGGACACCCCCGTGCCGCTCGCCGTCCCCCACCAGTCCCTAGCCTCATCACGACGTCTGTGCCCCCGAAATGGCAGGATGTCTGCCAGGACCCTCGTTCCAGATCAGGAAGGCCCCCCATGCGCGAGACGTACCGCGAAGAACTCGATGATGTCACCAACAAGCTGGTGAGCATGAGCAGCAATGTGCGCACCGCCGTGCGGGATGCCACCGAGGCCCTGCTCCAGGCTGACCTGCGCATGGCGGAGCGGGTGATCGCCGACGACGCCCGCCTGGACGCCATGCACGAGGAGATCGAGGAACAGTGCTTCCAGCTCCTGGCCCGCCAGGCGCCCGTGGCCGGTGAGCTGCGCATCGTCGTCTCGGCCATGCGGATGATCTTCGAGCTGGCCCGCATGGGCGACCTGGCTGCCCACGTCGCCAAGATCGCCCGGCTGCGCTACCCCGAGCATGCGGTGCCCGAGGCCCTGGTGGCGAACTTCGCCCGCATGTCCGAGGTGGCCGACATGATGGTGGGCCAGGCGGGACGCACCCTGGCCGAGCGCGATGTGGCCGAGGCCACCAAGCTGGCCGCGAAGGACGAGGAGATGGACCAGCTGCGCCGCGAGCAGTTCAAGGTCCTGCTGGCCGACGACTGGCAGTACGGCGTCGAGGCCGCCGTGGATGCCGCCCTGCTGGGTCGCTATTACGAGCGCATCGCCGACCACGCCGTCTCCATGGGCCGCCGCATCATCTACGTCATCACCGGCGACGTGCCCGAGGGCGACGAGTGGCCGGTCGCCTGATCCTGTCCGGCACCTGATCCGGGCACACTGGTCGCATCCGACCACGCTGGCCGCCCACCCGACGACAGGAGGGGCTCGCACCATGTGGCGCGAGCCCCTCCTGTCTGTCCGGCCCCGTGCGAGGGGACCATTCAGGCCATGATCACTTCTTGCCCTGGTTCTTGACCGCCTCGATGGAAGCCTTCGCGGCCTCGGGGTCCAAGTACTTGCCACCCTTGGTGACGGGGGTGAAGTCCTCGTCGAGCTCGTAGTACAGCGGGATGCCGGTGGGGATGTTCAGCCCGGCGATGTCCTCGTCGCTGATGCCGTCGAGGTGCTTGACCAGCGCGCGCAGCGAGTTGCCGTGGGCGGTGACCAGCACGGTCCTGCCGGCAGCCAGGTCGGGCTTGATGTTGCTCTCCCAGTACGGGAGCATGCGGCCCACGACATCCTTGAGGCACTCGGTCTGCGGACGCTCCGACTCGGGGATGTCGGCATAGCGCGGGTCGTTGAACTGCGAGTACTCGGCGTCCTTGTCCAGCACGGGCGGCGGGGTGTCGTAGCTGCGCCGCCAGGCCATGAACTGCTCCTCGCCGTACTTGGACAGCGTCTCGGCCTTGTCCAGGCCCTGCAGTCCGCCGTAGTGGCGCTCATTCAGGCGCCAGCTGCGCTCCACGGGGATCCAGTGGCGGTCGCAGCCGTCGAGGGCCAGGTAGGCGGTGTGGATGGCGCGACGCAGCAGCGAGGTGTGCAGCTTCTCGGGCAGCAGGTCCTCGGCCTTGAGCAGCTCGGCGGCCTTCTTGGCCTCGCCGACGCCCTTCTCGTTGATGTCGACGTCCACCCAGCCGGTGAACAGGTTCTTCTGGTTCCATTCACTCTCGCCGTGGCGGAGCAGGATCAGCTTGTAGGTCATGGGGCGATCCTATCGGCGCCCACCCCCGTGCGAGAAGGCTGGCCCGAGACCGTCGAGGGTGACAGGATCGATCCATGGACGATCAGCTTCCCACTACTTCTCCCTTCGACGGCGAACCCGCCGAGCACGGCGGCCAGCGCGCGCTGGTCACCGGCGCCAGCTCTGGCATCGGGGCCGCCACCGCACGGCGCCTGGCCCACGAGGGCTACGAGGTCGTCCTCGTGGCCCGGCGCCGCGAGCGCCTGGTCGCGCTCGCCGAGGAGATCGGCGAGTGGTCCAAGGCCCCGGTCAGCATCGAACAGTGCGACATCACCGATCCCGAGCAGGTCACCGGTCTGCGTGACGCTGTCGGGGGTGGGCTGCACCTGCTGGTGAACAATGCCGGCGGCGCCGTGGGCCAGGAAGCCCTGGCCGAGGCCGACTTCGAGGCCTGGGAGACGATGTTCGCCAGCAATGTCTTCGGCACTGCGCGGGTCACCCAGGCGCTGCTGCCCGCCCTGGAGGCCGCCCATGGCACCATCGTCTTCGTCACCTCCACCGCAGCCGAGGCCCCCTACGAGGGCGGTGCCGGCTACTGTGGCGCCAAGTCGGCCGAGCGGGCGATGGTGGGCTCCCTGCGCCTGGAGATCGTGGACCGTCCCGTGCGGGTGTGTGAGGTCTCCCCCGGCATGGTGCACACCGAGGAGTTCAGCCTCACCCGCTTCCACGGTGACCAGGCCAAGGCGGATGCCGTCTATGCCGGGGTTGCCGAGCCGCTGGTGGCCGACGACATCGCAGACTGCATCACCTGGATGGCCACCCGGCCCACGCACGTCAACATCGATCGTCTCGTCGTGCGTCCGCGGGCCCAGGCGGCCAACCACAAGGTGCACCGGGAGGGCTGAGGATCAGGGCGTCTCGTCCTGCTCCAGTTCCCGGCCATTGAGGGGCTGGACAGGACGGGCGTTCTCGCCGGTGAGCTTCTCCAGCCGCTCGATGTCCTTGGCGGCGAGGGTGACCGGCTCGTCGAGCAGCACCCACTGCACCCCCTCGGTGCACGGCGGCGTGGTCAGCGAACCCTCGTAGGCGCTGTGCGCCAGGTCCGAGGGCAGCATGGCGCGCAGGTCCACCTGACCGCCGGGACGGGTCACGCCGGGTGCTTCCGGCAGCTGGCCCGAGAGCCACGACCAGGCCTGCGGGCTGCTCTTGCCCGAGGTGACCAGCACCCCAAGCACCAGCAACCTGCCCTTGGCATCGGAGTGGACCAGGTGCAGTTCACCGTCTGCGGGCTTGGAACCCACCAGGTGCTCGCTGGGGGTGTGCAGGTGGAACTGCACCAGCTTGTACTGCTGGCCACCCCGCACGAGCGTCTGGGGCTGGGCCACGGTGGCCTGCAGGGCGTGGCCGGTGTTCTCCAGCACCATCTGGCCCCCGGCATAGTCCAGCGACAGCGAGGGCAGGTCCTCTGCCTTCTGGCGGACGAGGTCCACCGGGGACTGCTTCGTTCCGGTGGCGCAGGTCTCCCACGCCGGGTTCAGGCTGCCCCAGTGCGCGGGCCCATGCGCGCCCTCATAGGCGAACTCGTGGGCCGCCGACGCCGACCCCGATGCAGAGGGGGTGGCCGGTGAGGAGGCCGCGGCGGACGGTGTTGGTGTGGCCGTGGCGACCGGGGCACCCACGCTGGGGCTGGCGGCCTCCTGGGGAGCTGATGCCGGGGCGCAGCCCGCCATCGAGGTGGCGAGACCCACCAGCAGCAGGCCGGTCACGGGGGAGGACAAGAAGGGGATCCTGGACATCACTTCTCCGTTGGAAAGAACCGAATGGGGATGCCCCATTTCTAAGCTGCAAAGGGTTTTTGGTCAAGCCAGGGGCCCCTCGCCCTCTGGTGCCCACACCTGCGGGGCGCTGGTCGACCCGTGGAATGCGGCAGGGGCGGGGCCTGATGGCCTCGCCCCTGCCGCTTGCATTTCGTGGCCACCCCGGAGGGCAGCCACTACATCCCCCACTTGGATGTAGAACCCCAACCTCCGCAACCGGTGTTGGTTGACTAGAACGTACGTCATAGAAAGTCGGATTGGACGCTTGCACGGAAGTGGTTCAGCAGGCCCTCAGGAAACTCTTCCCCGGCGACCCCTGGAGCAACCAGACGTCTTCCCCCATTGGCATTGCCGCCACACCCGCTCCGATGGCAGTCGGCACTCCGCCGGTCGTGCGGTACCGGACGGGCGATGCTCGCCAGACGGCCCTGGAGGCCTCCAGGACGTCCAGACACGCAACAGGGGCACCCCGCGCGGGCTGGGGTGCCCCTGTTGAGGGCTGCACGTGCTCAGGCGAGCTCGATCAGGGCCTGTCCACCCTGCACGGCATCGCCCGCGGCAACGAGGATCTGGCCGACCGTGCCGTCGGCCGGCGCGGTGATCTCGGTCTCCATCTTCATGGCCTCCAGCACCACCAGAACCTGTCCGGCGGTGATGGCGTCGCCCTCCTTCACCTGGATGCGGGCCACGGAACCGGCCAGCGGGGCGACGACGGCATTGGAGCTCGCCGCCGGCATCTTGGCGGTCTGCGGGGCCGCGGAGCCACCCCCACCACCGATCACGATCTGGCCGAGCTGGGGCTTCTGCTCCTCCTCGACCTCGACATCGATCACGTATTCCTGACCGTTGACGGTCACCTTCAGCTTCATGTGATTCTCTCTCGGTTGGTCGCGGTCACTTGACCTGGCGGTTGTGGAGGCGCCCGCGAGACTCGTGGGACCAGCTCTGGCTGCTGCGCAGACGAACGGCCTTGACCTTCGCCTTGTGCCCCAGGAAGGCTGCGACGGCCGCCGAAATGGCCACCATCACGTCCTCGGGAATCTTCTGGTTGGCCTTCAGGTCGGCCACCTCGCCCTCCAGCGCCGTGAGGCGCTCGGAGAGCTCGGTGACCAGCGCCTGGAGGTCAGCAGTGCTGACATCGGTTGGCATGTGTGCTTCCCCCGATCAGGCCGGCTCGAGGCCGTGCTTCTTGGCCGGACGCAGCTGGCGCTTGGTGGCCAGGACCTCCAGCGTGAGGGCGATCTGGCGACGGGTGTCGGCCGGGTCGATGATGTCGTCCACCTGGCCACGGGCGGCGGCCATGTACGGCGTGGAGAAGGTCTCGCGGTACTCCTCGACCAGCTCCTTGCGGCGGGCCTCGGGATCCTCGGCCTCGGCGATCTCACGACGGAAGACGACCGCGGCAGCGCCCTCGGCACCCATCACGGCGATCTCGGCGCTCGGCCAGGCGAAGACCTTGTCGGCACCCAGGTCCTTGGAACACATGGCCAGGTAGGAGCCGCCATAGGCCTTGCGCATCACCACGGTGATCTTCGGGACCGTGGCCGCGGAGTAGGCGTACAGCATCTTCGCGCCGTGACGGATGATGCCGCCACGCTCCTGGGCCACACCCGGCAGGAAGCCGGGCACGTCCACCAGGTTCACCACGGGGATGTTGAAGGCATTGCAGAAGCGGATGAAGGTGCTGCCCTTGTCGGAGCTGTCGATGTCGAGCACGCCCGACATCACCGACGGGTTGTTGGCGATGAAGCCGACCGTGCGCCCCACCACGCGACCGAAGCCGACCACGAGGTTCTGGGCCCAGCCGGCGCGCACCTCGAGGAAGTCACCGCGGTCGACGATCTCGCGGATCACCTCGCGCACGTCATAGCCCTTGTTGCCCTCGTCGGGGACGATCTTGCGCAGCTTCTCGTTGGGCTCCACGTTCTCGTCGGGATCGACGATCGGGGCGTCCTCGGCATTGTTCTGCGGCAGGAAGCTGAGCAGCTTCTTGGCGATCAGGATCGCCTGCTCGTCGTCGTCGGCCACGAAGGAGACCACGCCGGAGGCCATCTGGGCATCGGCGCCGCCCAGCTCGTCCTGCGTGACGTCCTCACCGGTGACCTGCTTGATCACACCGGGGCCCGTGATGAACATGTGGGCCTTGCGGGTCTGGATGATGAAGTCGGTCAGGGCCGGGCTGTAGACCGCGCCACCGGCACAGGGGCCGGCGATGATCGAGATCTGCGGCACGACGCCCGAGAGCAGGACGTTCTGGTAGAAGACCTTGCCGTAGCCCGACAGCGAGTCGATGCCCTCCTGGACCCGGGCACCACCCGAGTCGTTGATGAAGACGAAGGGCGTGCCCGTGCTCAGCGAGCGATTGAGCGCCTCGGCGACCTTGGTGTTGTGCACCTCACCGGCCGACCCACCGGCGACGGTGAAGTCCTGGCTGGCGAAGTGGATGGGACGGCCCAGGACCGCGCCGGCGCCGGTGACGACACCATCGGCGGGCATGTCCGCCTTGTCCATGCCGAAGAAGGTGGTGCGGTTCTTGCGGAAGGCACCGTCCTCCAGCAGGGTGCCCTCGTCGAGGAGGGCGTCCACGCGCTCGCGGGCGGTCATCGCGCCCTTGGCGTGCTGCTTCTCGATCCGCTTCTCGCCACCGCCGGCCTGGACGCGTGCGCGTTCGGCCTGCAGGTGTTCGAGGCGGTCTGCCATTGTGTGCTTAGCCATGTCTGTGTGCTCCTTGCGCGATCAGGCCGGCTCGACCTTGACGCTGTGCGAGCGCCCGTCGAAGGTGACGTTGTACTGGATGGGGCCGCTGATGGCCTTCGCCTTGCCGGCGGCCACGTCGGCCTCCTGCTTCAGCTGGGCCTCGGTCTTGCCGACATTCTTCGGCCCGTCCTGACGGGAGGCGAAGAACTTCGGCGCCACACCGGGGAACATCGCGTTGGTGAGGACGTCCTCCTCGGTCCCGTTGAAACCGGGCAGGGCCTGGGCATCGGACTCGAGCTTCTCCCACTCGGGCTCCAGCAGGTCTGCGGGACGCTGGGTGATCGGCTCCTTCTTGGTCTGCGCCTTGGCGAGCTCGATGACCTCCTCATTGCGCTCGCCGATGCACTCGCCGTAGTAGCCGAGCATCAGGTCGGCGAACTCGCCGGTCATCACCTTGTAGCGGCCCATCAGGACGTTGAAGACGGCCTGGGTGCCGACGATCTGGCTCGACGGGGTGACCAGCGGCGGGTAGCCGGCGTCCTTCTTGACCAGCGGCACCTCCTCCATGACCTCCTTGATGCGGTCGCCCGCACCCTGGGCCTTGAGCTGGCTCTCCATGTTGGACAGCATGCCGCCGGGGATCTGGCTGCGGAAGATGTCGGTGTCGACGAGGGTGGCCGACTCGAACTCCTTGTACTTCGGACGGATCTTCGAGAAGTGATCGCGGATCCTGATCAGCCGGTCCATGTCGAGGTCGGTGGTGTACTCGGTGCCCTCGAGCATCTCGACGAGGCTCTCGGTGGGGTTGTGGCCCGGGCCGAGCGACATCGAGCTGATGGCGGTGTCGACCACGTCGGCACCGGCCTCGATGGCCTTCATCAGGGTCACCAGGGTGACGCCGGTGGTGGAGTGGCAGTGGACGTTGATCTGGGTGTCCTCGCCGTAGGTCTCCTTGATGCCCCGGATGATGTCATAGGCGGGCTGCGGCTTGAGCAGGGCGGCCATGTCCTTGAAGGCGATGGAGTCGGCGCCCATGTCCAGCAGCTGGCCGGCCAGCTTCACGTAGCCCTCGGTGGTGTGCAGCGGACTGATCGTGTAGCAGATGGTTCCCTGGGCGTGCTTGCCGGTCTCCTTGACGGCCTGCATGGCCTGGGCCATGTTGCGGGGATCGTTCAGGGCATCGAAGACGCGGAAGACGTCCATGCCGTTCTCGGCGGACTTCTCGACGAACTTCTCGACGACCATGTCCTCGTAGTGACGGTAGCCCAGCAGGTTCTGGCCACGCAGCAGCATCTGCAGCCGGCTGTTCGGCAGCAGCTTGCGGAAGGTGCGCAGACGCTCCCACGGGTCTTCATTGAGGAATCGGATGCAGGAATCGAAGGTGGCACCGCCCCAGCACTCGACGGACCAGTAGCCGGCTGCGTCGATGTCGGCACACGCCTCGACCATGTCTTCCATGGCCATGCGGGTGGCCATCAGGCTCTGATGCGCGTCGCGGAGGGCGACCTCGGTAACGCCAATTTGTCGCGGACTCATGTCTTCATCCTCCCATGTCGAGGGTCTCCGCCCAAGCCCGGGGTCCCCCCTAAGGAGGCCGCCAAAGTCTTCATGTCAAGGCATTATGGAGGTCAGACCACATTTCCGACGGACAAGGCACAATGCCTTGTGAAGAAGATCACAAGATGCCCGCCGGCTCCGGACGGACCGACGGCCGCCCTCCCATGCGGGGAGGGCGGCCGTCGGGACAGAGCCTTGAGATCCTGGAGGATCAGGCCGTGTGGGTGCCTGCCGAGCGCAGCTGCTGGCAGGCCTCCACGATGCGCTTGGCCATGCCGGCCTCGGCGCTCTTGCCCCAGGCGCGGGGGTCGTACTGCTTCTTGTTGCCGATCTCGCCGTCGATCTTGAGCACGCCGTCGTAGTTCTTCATCATGTGATCCACGACGGGGCGGGTGAAGGCGTACTGGGTGTCGGTGTCGATGTTCATCTTCACGACGCCGAAGTCCACGGCATCGCTGATCTCCTGCTCGGTGGAGCCGGAGCCGCCGTGGAAGACCAGCGCGAAGGGCTTCTCCCGGCCGTACTTGGCGCCGACGGCCTCCTGGATGTCCTTGAGGATCTCGGGGCGCAGCTTCACGTTGCCCGGCTTGTAGACGCCGTGCACATTGCCGAAGGTGAAGGCCGTCAGGTACTCGCCCTTCTCGCCCAGGCCGAGGACCTCGGCGGTGCGCATGGCGTCCTCGACCGAGGTGTACAGCTTGTCGTTGATCTCACCGACGACACCGTCCTCCTCGCCGCCGACGGCGCCGATCTCGATCTCGAGGATCTGGTGGTTGGCCTTGGTCTTGGCCAGCAGCTCCTCGGCGATCTGGAGGTTGCGCTCCACGTCGTCCAGGGCCGAGCCGTCCCACATGTGGGAGTTGAAGATCGGGTCCTGGCCCTTGGCCACGCGCTCGGCCGACAGGTCGATCAGGGGACGCACGAAACCGTCGAGCTTGTTCTCGGGGCAGTGGTCGGTGTGCAGGGCGACGTTGATGGGATAGTTCTTGGCAACCTCACGGGCGAAGTCAGCCAGGGCCACGGCGCCGGTGACCATGTTCTTGATGGTGGGGCCCGAGACGTACTCGGCGCCGCCGGTGGAGACCTGCAGGATGCCGTCGGAGCCGGCCTCGGTGAAGCCCTGGAGGGCGGCGTGGACGGTCTGCGAGGACGTGACGTTGATGGCGGGGTAGGCGAACTTGCCGGCCTTGGCCCGCTCGATCATCTCGGCGTAGACATCGGGAGTTGCGATGGGCATGACTGCCTCTTTCCTGTGTTGTCGATGTTGCTCACCCCCCATTCTGCCAAGGATGCGGACCAAGCGCAGCCCTCGGGGTCCGGCGGCGGCCCGGGCTCGCGCTCAGCGCAACCGGTCGAGGCCGGCCAGGTCGAGCCCGACGCGCCCCCCGGAGGTGGCCCGGAGGCCGGCATCGATCGTGCCCGGCAGCGCGTCGAGGAAGCTCAGCGGCAGCTGCCAGTCGACGGCCGGGTCGGCGTCGGCCACGATGCGCGGCCCCACACCGAGCTTGCTGCCGCGGCTGCGCATCCCCCGCACCTGGTCCCAGCGCAGGTCCTGCGAGGAGCCGTCGAGCCCGTGCAGGCGCACGCCGTGGCGGCCTGCCTCCAGGGCAGGCCCGCGTCCGATGCGGGCCAGTGCCCGCCGCGCCCCCAGCAGCCGCACCAGGGTTGCCACGATGAGCACCAGGCTCACCCCGTAGCCGGCCACCAGCAGCCAGGGCGATCCCCACTCCTGGCGCTGCTTCCACCAGATCGCAGTCCAGATGGCCGCCCCCAACAGGGTCCAGATGACCCGGTTGCGCAGGAGCGCCCCCAGCTCGGCCACGCGATGGGCCATCGGGACCGCATTGAAACTGACCACGAAGCTGTCCAGCACAGGACGGACCCGCTGGTCGGGGCTGAGGGCTCGATCCATGCCCCCCATGCTAGGCGGCACCGTTCAGAGGCTCTCGTCGCGCGGGCGCAGCGTGGAGTGGATGCGGTAACGGTCGCCCCGGTACCAACTGGTGGCGTACTCCACCACCACCTCGTCGGCATAGGTGAGCCGTTCCTGCACCAGCAGGGGTGCCCGCCGGGCGATGCCGAGGATCCGCGCACGGTGGGCATCGGCCGCCTCGGCCCGCACCGTCTGCTCGCCCCGGCTGGCGACGATCCCGTAACGGCTGGCCATCAGGTCGTAGACGGTGTTGAGGCGGTGATCGAGCAGGTCGGGGAAGAGGTGGCAGGGATACCAGCCCACCTCATGGGCCATCGGGGTGTCGTCGGCCAGCCGCAGGCGCTCCAGGCGGACCACGTCGCTTCCCGGCTCCACCTCCAGCACCTCGGCGACGTGCTCGTCGGCCGGCTCGCAGACGGCGGACAGCACCTGGGTGCGCGGCTGCAGGCCTCGCGATCGCATCTCCCGGCTGAAGCTCATCAGGTGCAGCCGGCTGTTGACCCTCGGGCCCGTCACATAGGTGCCCTTGCCCTGGGTGCGTTCCAGCCGCCCCTCCTCCACCAGGTCGGCGATCGCCTGGCGCACCGTGACCCGGCTCACCCCCAGCTCGGTGACCAGCTGCCGCTCGGAGGCCAGTGCGTCGCCGGCGTGCAGCTCGTCCTCGATGCGCCGCTTGAGGATCTCGCGCACCTGCGCGCGCTTGGTGGTGATCGGCCCCTCGTCAGTCTGCATCGGATTCTCCTCGCGCTGGTCGGCCCTGCTACCCGAGGACCATGGAACCACCGTGCACAGTGGTCCCACAACCATACCAGTGCGGCCCCCAGCGTCATGGCAAAGGGCCTGACCTCAGGCGTGCTGCAGAGCCCAGTGGTACATGGCGATCGCCGCCGCAGCGCCGGCATTGATCGAACGCGTCGAGCCGTACTGGGTGATGGCCACCAACTGCGAGCAGGCCCGCACCATCTCGTCGGTCAGCCCGGGGCCTTCGGAGCCGAAGACCAGGCAGCAGCGCTCGGGCAACCTGGCCGACTCCAGCGGGACGGAGCCGGGCAGGTTGTCCACGCCCACCGGGACCACCTCGTGCCGGGCGAGCCAGACGGCCAGTGACTGCTCGTCGGGATGGTGCACCACGTGCAGGTAGCGGTCGGTGACCATCGCCCCGCGGCGGTTCCAGCGCCGCCGCCCCACGATGTGCACCGCCTCGACATTGAAGGCATTGGCGGTGCGCACCATGGAGCCGATGTTGAAGTCGTGCTCCCAGTTCTGGATCGCGACGTGCAGCGGATGCCGGCGGGTGTCCAGCTCCTCGACGATCGCCTCCAGGCGCCAGTAACGGAAGCCGTCGACCACATTGCGCCGATCACCTGCGGCGAGCAGTTCCGGATCGAACCGCTCGTCCTCGGGCCAGGGCTGCGGATGGGGGCCCACCCCCGTGGTGGGGGCGGTCGGGTCGTCACTCAAGGATCAGGCCTGCGGTGGCAGCTCGCGGTGCTGCTCGGCCCCGGGCACGGACTTCTCGTCCCGGTAGCTGATCTCGCCGAAATTCACCTCGGGGCTGCGGCGCACCGCATCGTTGACCTCGAAATAGGTGGCCTTCTCGAAGTGGAACATGTTGGCGACCATGTTGCTGGGCACCGACTCGACCTTGGTGTTGTAGGCGCGCACGTTGGCATTGTAGAAACGCCGCCCGGCGGCGATCCGGTCCTCGGTCTCGGCAAGCTGGCGCTGCAGCTCGAGGAAGTTCTCGTTGCTGCGCAGTTCCGGGTAGGCCTCGACGCTGACCATCAGGTTGCGCACGGCGCCGGTGAGCTCCTGCTCCACGGCCGCCCGCTGCGGATCGGCCTCGGTGCCCGTGCCCTGGCTCATCTGCACCGCCCGGCTGCGCAGCTGGGTGATCTCCTCCAGCGTGTTGCGCTCGTGCGCAGCATAGGCGCGCACCGTCTCGATCAGGTTGGGCAGCAGCTCGTAGCGCCGGTTCAGCTCCACGTCGACCTGGCGCCAGGACTCCTGGATGGCATTGCGCTGGCGCACGAAGGAGTTGTACGGGGCGATGAACAGCACCCCGCCCAGCACCAGCAGGCCGAGCACGAGGGCCAGCAGGATCCAGATGAGTGATGTCATGGCTTCTCCTTGGGGTCGGGGCTCACAGGCCCAGGTCGTCGAGGCCGATGGCGAAGCGGTACTCCAGGCCCGCCGCTTCGATGGCCTCCTTGGCACCCGTGCCACGGTCGACGATGCAGGCCACACCCACCACCTCGGCTCCGGCCTCGCGCACCGCCTCGACGGCGCTCAGGGCCGAGCCGCCGGTGGTGGAGGTGTCCTCGACCACCAGCACGCGGCGGCCCTTCACCTCGGTGCCCTCGATCTGGCGCTGCATGCCATGGGTCTTGGCATTCTTGCGCACCACGAACATGTCCAGGCGCTGGCCGGCATGGGCGGCGTCGTGCATCATCGCCCCGGCAACCGGGTCGGCACCCAGGGTGAGGCCACCCACGGCGTCGAAGTCCCAGTCGGCCACCAGTTCGCGCATCACGCTGCCGACCAGGGGCGCGGCGGCGCCGTCCAGGGTCACGCGGCGCATGTCGACGTAGTAGTCGGCCTCCCTGCCACTGGCCAGGGTCACCTTGCCGTGGACGACGGCCAGGTTCTTGACGTGCTCGACGAGTTCTTCGCGGTGGGTCATGGTGCCAGCCTAGTGGTGACTACTTCTTCTTCGTCTCGACCAGGTGCGCAAAGGCCACCGAACGGTCGGGCGAGTGGAGGAGGTCCTGGCAGGTGGTCAGCGTCATGATGGCCTTGGTGGGCTCCTCGCCCGGCTTGCCGGGCACCGGATCGAGCACCCAGCCGCCGTCGACATCGGCCACGGTGAGCTCCGATGGTGCGGTGTCGAGCTGGTAGGTGTGGATCGCGTCGCGGGTCTCGACGACGACCGTGGCGCCCTTCTGCAACTCCAGCAGGCGCCGGAAGGGTTCGCCGTGGGTGACGCGGTGGGCGGCCACGGCGAAGTTGCCGACCTGGCCCGGCGCGGCGGTGTCGTCGTACCAGCCGACGCCCCTGGCCAGCGCCTGCTCCTAGGTGCCCACCCGGATCGGCCACTCGTAGGCGGCGCCCAGGTCGGGGATGCGCAGCAGGGCGACGGCCTCGCCAGGCAGCTGCTTGCCGGGCTTGGCACTGGCCGCCGGCGCGGACCACTGCTGCTTCAGCGTCGCGGTCGAGTCCTGGGCGGCCTTGCGGGAGGTGACGTTGGTGCCGTAGAACTGCCAACCGGCCCAGGCGAGGACGCCCAGGCCGGCCAGAAGCAGCAGCACGCCGAGCCAGGTGATGGCCCCACACGAGCGGGAACTGCTCACTGCTTGAGCTCTCCCGCTTGGACGTTGAGCACGCAGCGGTCGGCCTTGGCGAGCACCGTGGCCTTGCCGGTCAGCTCGGTCTTCTTGCCCGGCTCTGCGTCCTTGGCAGTCACCATGGTGGCGCCCAGCGGATTGCCGGAATCGTTCTTCAGCCAGATGACCATGATCGCGTAGTCACGGGCTTGCTTGGTGGAATTGGTCAGGGCGAGCTTGACGTCGGCGACGGCACCGGCCGCCTTGCCCTTGAAGCCGGGGATGGCGGGCAGCGTCGCCGAGACGGCGGGGGTGGCCGGGGTGACGCTCTTCTCGACGGTGGTTTCGGTCTTGCTGCAGCCGCCCAGGACACTGCCCAGGACGACGGCACCGACTGCGAGGATCACTGAGAGGCGGGGGATGGACCTTTGGGGGATGGTCACTTATTCTCCTTCTTCTTCCTTGTGGTGATCAGGATGACGCCCGAGGCCACCAGCAGCAAGCCGACAAGCAGGTGCCACGGCTGGACACTCGAGCCGGTGCGCGCGATCCACGCACCCGGGTGCCTGGCCGGAGGCTCCGGGGTGGGCTCGACCGGCGGGGTCGGGCTCGGGCCCGGGGCGGGCTCCACCGGAGTGGAGGCTGTCGGGACGGTGGCCGTACCGGTCGTGTCGTCGATCTGCGGGCCGGTCGCGGTGGCCACGTTGACCACCGATCCGGCGGCGGCCTCGGTCACCACGTGGCTGCCGGTGCAGGTGATCGACTCGCCCGGGGCCAGCGGTCCGGTGGCATTCGGGCTGCAGTCGAGCCGCTCCACCATCGGGTCGCTGATGCCGACCTCGTCCAGGGTCACGTCGCCGGCATTGGTCACCACGATCGAGTAGTTGATCCGCTCCCCCGGCTGGCCGAGGCCGTCGCCGTTGGTGTCATCGAGCTGGGCCGTCTTGGAGACGGTGACCCGCTCGTCGGCCTTCGTCGGGGTGGTGACGGTTCCGGTGGCCGGGGAGTCCACCTGCGCTGAGGTGGCGGTGGCCACGTTCACCAGCGAACCGCTGCGCGCCTCGGCCTCGGTCACCACGTGGCTGCCGGTGCAGACCCGCTGGGCGCCCGCGGCGAGCGGACCCTCCTGCGCACAGGACAGCTCGTCCAGCATCGGGTCGCTGATGCTCACCTCGTCGAGGGTGACGTCGACGATGGCGCGCATCTGGGTGACGTCCCGGGCGCAGCCGGGGGCCAGCTGGTCGGTCACCGAGATCCTGGTGATCGGCACCGACCGGAGTTGTAGATGGTCAGTCGGAAGCTCGGCGTGCTGCCGGGAGCATAGGCGGCGTCCTGTTCACCATTGGCGGCGGTCTTGGTGATCTTGATGTCGGCCACCGGCACCGAGACGATCTCGTTGGTGAGCAGGAAGGAGTCGCCAGTGGTGCGCACTGACAGGGGGAGGGTGCTGTCGCCTGCCACCAGGTTGGGCAGGCTTGCCGTGGTGGCATTGACCGAGGCGTTGTAGAAGGTGCGGGTGCCCACCGCGTAGTGGGGCACCGCCCCGTCGGCCCGGCCGACGAAGTAGTTCCCGGTCCTGTTCGTTACGGGGTTGAGCAGTTCGGTCATCGGCGAGGTGGTGTCGGAATAGGAGATGGTGTCGCCGGCGATGGTGGCATCACCCTCGAAGGCGACGGTGCCGAGCTTGGCGCCGGTGCCCTGCGGTTGCAGTCCGGTCAGCGTGATGTTGGTGGCCGGGTCGCCACTGAACTTGCGCTCGTACCCGTCGTAGAGGTAAATCATGCGGCGCTGTGAGGCATCGGGCTGGGCGGTTTCGTAGCTGCCGAAGTCGTAGACCATCTGCAGTGCCCAGCCGCCGTAGCAGCCATAACCCTGGGGGGTCCAGACATTGCCCACCGTGATCGTCTTGACAGTGCCGTCTCCCGTCACTGCGGCGAAGGCGGAAGTGATGTCGGCATTGGCCGAGTAGTAGTGGGCCCGGGTGGCACCAAGGGCGGCCTGGCTCAGGTCCTCGGTGTAACCGCTGGAGGCTGCCGTGCTGGTCTGACCGTTGACGGTGTAGGTGACCCGCTGCGTCGACGGCGAGGAGGACAACGGGCTGGGCGGCAGGGTCGCCTGACGGCTCGTGTCGGAGCTGCAGGTGGTGCCGGCGATGCCCTTGGTGGTGCCGGTGTTGCCCGACCAGACGAGCTTGGCCGCCACGACCGTGGCCCCGTCGGGGATGGTGTAGGTGGCGGAGCCGGAGTTCACGGTGCTGGCGTTGGCGTCGGTATCGGTGTAGCGCAGGGTGTAGAAGTCGTTGGCATCGTCGGCATAGGTGGAGCCGGTGAACAGGGTCAGGGGTGAACGTCCGTAGACGCTGTTGGTGGTGGCCGTCAGCACGCCATTGCCGACGAGGATGAAGTCGCCGTGCACGTCATGGGTGCCGGTGCGGGTCATCGGGTCGACGGTGAGCGCCTCGGCATCCCCGGCGGGTGCGACCAGGGCGGCGGGGACAGCCAGAAGGAAGCACAGCAGCGCCACCAGATGGCGGGCCCTGGGGGGTCTTCAGCACGTACCTACTCCACTACTCCCCCGAGCAGTTTTCTCAGCCCACACAGCGCAGACCATGACGATCATCCGTCACAGTGTGACCGCAAGTGGGGGTTTGCTGCAAGCGAACAGGCCGCGCGTCTTTTCAGCAGTTGAGCATCCCCAAGTTGGTCATACGACCATCTGTCGTAGCGGCGGGGGGTGGCTGCTCACTCGAAGAAGTGCCGCCCCGACGGGGGGCCGGGCGAGGGCTCGCCGGCCCCATGGAAGGGCTGGGCACCCCCCACCATCCGCTCCAGGTGCTCCCCGTGGACCAGCCGGTAGGGGAAGACGGCCCCGGCCGAGATTCGCTGGAGCTGGTCGACCGGGAGCGCCACCTGGCTGGCCGCGATCACCACATTGCCGAAGCGACGGCCCTTGAGCGTCGCGCTCTCGGCCCCGATCATCACCTCGCCGAAGTAGCCGGCCATCCCCGCCAGCACCCGGCGGGTCCAGGAGAAGGGGTGGGTGTCGGTGACATTGAGCAGTAGCAGACCGTCGGAGTGCAGCACCCGGCGCACATCGGCGAAGAAATCCACGCTCACCAGGCCGCCCGGAACGCGGGCCCCGGCGAAGGCGTCCACGACGACGACGTCGGCATAGTCCTCGCGCATCGCGGCGATGCCGCTGGCCCCGTCGACCGGGCGGACCTTGATGCCGCTGTTGCGTGGCAGCGGGATCTTCTCGCGCACCTCCGCGGTGAGCTCGGCGTCGGGCTCCAGCACGATCTGCGGGCTGGTGGGGCGGGTGTGGGCGACATAGCGGGCCAGCGTCATCGCCGCTCCCCCGACGTGCACCACGCGCAGCCGTTCGCCGGGCTCGGCGTGGGCGTCGACCTGGTCGGCCAGCCGCTGCATGTAGTCGAACTCGAGGCGCGTGGGATCGCTGGGATCAACCCAGGACTGGTCGGCGCCGCCGATGCGCACCACCCAGGCGCCGGGGGTGTGGGGGTCGGGGATGACGCGTTCACTCACCCCGTGAGCCTATCGAGCCCCCGAGGGGTGGCCCGAAAGGAAGCGCGCAACTTCGCGGCCGGGGCTCAGCGCACCCAGCAGGGGGCCCGCCAGCCCTCGCCGTCCTGCGTCGAGGCGACGATGATGCCGTCCTGGTAGTAGTTGCGCACGCCGTGCTCCTCCTTGGGCTCGGCATCCGGGTGCGACTCGACGATCTGGGCATCGGTCACCCGGCAGTTCTCCAGCGCCGAGGAGGGCGTGGCCGACGGCGTGGCAGAGGGCGAGGGGCTGGGCGAGGTGCTCGCCTGGCTGGCCGTGGCGGCAGGGCTGGTCGCCGTGGTGGGGCTGGGCTGTGGGCTCGCGGGCACCGACTGGCTCGCCGGGGCGGCGGGCAGGGTCTGGTCGGCCTGCGCCACCTGGGAGATGGCGATGCCGCCGCCCACCAGGCCGAGCGCGATCACCGGGGCGGTCAGCCAGCGCAGGCGTCGATCTGTATGCATGTGGCCATAGTAGGTGACGGCGGCCCGGATCGTGTGATCCGGGCCGCCGTGCCGCACGGGCGCTGAATCAGGTGATGTGCAGCGCGTCGCCGCTCTCGTCGACGTCGAAGCGCACGGTGTCGCCATCGGCGATCTCGCCCGAGAGCATCTTGCGCGCCATCTGGTCCTCCACCGTGGTCTGCACCAGGCGGCGCAGCGGACGCGCGCCGTAGACCGGGTCGAAGCCGGTGCGGGCCAGCCACGCCTTGCCCTCGTCGCTCACCTCGATGGCGATGCGACGCTCGGCCAGGCGCTTGTTGATCTTGGCCAGGTTGGTCTCGACGATGTGGGTCAGGTCGGCCTCGGTCAGGGGGTCGAACATCACCACCTCGTCCAGGCGGTTCAGGAATTCCGGACGGAAGGCCTGCCGCACCACGCCCATCACGGCCTCACGCTTGGCCTCGGCATCCATTTCGCGGTCGGCGAGGAACTGGCTGCCCAGGTTGCTGGTGAGGATCAGGATCGTGTTGCGGAAGTCCACCGTACGGCCCTGCCCGTCGGTCAGGCGGCCGTCGTCGAGCACCTGCAGCAGGATGTTGAACAGGTCCGGGTGCGCCTTCTCCACCTCGTCCAGCAGCACCACGCTGTAGGGGCGGCGACGCACCGCCTCGGTGAGCTGGCCGCCCTCCTCGTAGCCCACGTAGCCGGGAGGCGCACCGACCAGGCGGCTGACCGAGTGCTTCTCCGAGTACTCGGACATGTCGATGCGGACCATGGCCGTCTCGTCGTCGAACAGGAAGTCGGCCAGGCTCTTGGCCAGCTCGGTCTTGCCGACGCCGGTGGGGCCGAGGAAGAGGAAGCTGCCGGTGGGCCGGTTCGGGTCACTGATCCCGGCACGGCTGCGCCGCACGGCATCGGCGACGGCCGTGACGGCCTTCTTCTGGCCGATCAATCGCTTGCCGATGTGCTCTTCCATGTGGAGCAGCTTGTCGGACTCGCCCTGCAGCATCTTGCCGACGGGGACACCGGTCCAGGCGCTGACCACCTCGGCGATGTCGCTGCTGCCGACCTCCTCGGAGACCATCCGGCTCGCCTCGGCCTCGGCCTCGCTGGCCAGCTGCAGCTCCTTCTCCAGGGCCGGGATGCGGCCGTAGGAGATCTCGGCGGCCTTGGCCAGGTCGCCCTCGCGCTGGAAGCGCTCGGCCTCGCCGCGCAGGTGGTCGATCTCGGTCTTGAGGTCGCCGACGCGGTTCAGTCCGGCCTTCTCCGCCTCCCAGCGCTGCTCGAGCCCGCGCAGCTCCTCCTGGGCATCGGCCAGTTCCTGGTTGAGCCGCTCGAGGCGGGCGACGCTGGCGGCGTCGGTCTCCTTCTCGACGGCGAACTGCTCCATCTTCATCCGGTCCACCTGACGGCGCAGCACGTCGATCTCCTCCGGGGAGGAGTCGATCTCCATCCGCAGCCGACTGGCGGCCTCGTCAATCAGGTCGATGGCCTTGTCGGGCAGCTGCCGGTTGGTGATGTAGCGGTGGGACAGGCTGGCGGCGGCCACCAGGGCGCCGTCGGTGATGCGCACCTTGTGATGGGCCTCGTAGCGCTCGCGCAGGCCACGCAGGATCGCGATGGTGTCCTCGACGGTGGGCTCACCGACGTAGACCTGCTGGAAGCGCCGCTCCAGGGCCGGGTCCTTCTCAATGTGCTCGCGGTACTCGTCGAGCGTGGTGGCGCCGATCATGCGCAGCTCACCGCGGGCCAGCATGGGCTTGAGCATGTTGCCCGCGTCCATGGCACCCTCGCCGCCAGCACCGGCCCCGACGACGGTGTGCAGCTCGTCGATGAAGGTGATGATCTGCCCCTCGGACTCCTGGATCTCCTTCAACACGGCCTTCAGACGCTCCTCGAACTCGCCACGGTACTTCGCGCCCGCCACCATGCTCGACAGGTCGAGGCTGACGACCCGGCGGCCCTTGAGGGAGTCGGGGACGTCGCCGGCCACCACGCGCTGCGCCAGGCCCTCGACGACGGCGGTCTTGCCGACGCCGGGCTCACCGATCAACACCGGGTTGTTCTTGGTGCGACGGGCCAGCACCTGCACCACCCGGCGGATCTCCTGGTCCCGGCCGATGACCGGATCCAGCTTGCCCTCGCGGGCACGCTCGGTCAGGTCAATGGAGTACTTGCCCAGCGCCGACTCGCCACCCTCGGCCTCCGGGCTGGTGATGCGGCGGTCGCCGCGGGAGTCTGCGAAGGCGGAGCTGATCTTCTCGGCGGTGGCACCGGCGTCGAGCAGGATCTTCTGCGCGTCGGAGGTGATGGCCGCCAGGGCGACCAGCAGGTGCTCGGTGCTGACGTAGGAGTCACCGAGCTCGTCGGCGCGCAGCTCTGCCTCGGCGAAGACGCGGGCGAAGGGACCCGACAGCTGCGGCTGGGCGACTGAATTGCCCTGGCTGGAGGGCAGCTTGGCGATCGCGGCCTGGGCACGCTGGTCAACCTGGTCGGCGTCCACGCCCACGGCGGCCAGCAGCGGCGCGACGGAGTTCTCCGGGACCATCAGCAGGGCGTGCAGCAGGTGGACGGTCTCGGCATTGGGATTGCCCGCCGCGAGGGCGGAGCGCAGTGCGGCCGAGACGGCGTCCCGGCTCATCGTGGTGAGCTTCTCGGTGTCCATGTCTCCTCTTTCGAAAGTCGTGTCCTGGAAGCAAGTCCGAGACCACTCCTCGACTGGGGTCCAGACTTGAGTACATCTGACTCAACTCGCTACGGGGCCAGTCTATTCCACCTTGAGCCCAATGGACTCAACTTTGTTTGTGACCATGCCCTGGGACGCTCTGACTCCCAGATCGCTGCCCCTGCTCGCTCGGGTTCCCCACACACGCTCGAGTTCCAACCCGAGCGGGGCCAGTGGCTCAAGCCATGGGTCCCAGTGGCAGCCTCGGTGGCGGCTGGAAGCAGGCTCGCCACTACGCGCGCCCAAGGGGCGCTGGGCCCGTGCTGGAGCAAGCGCCCAGCAGCTCTACCACGTGCGCAGTGGCGGCGGTGGAAGAGCTGCTCAGGGACGTGCACCCAAGGTCACATCGACGTCCTGCTGCTTGCCTGCCCGTGCGATGGTCAGCGTCACCTTCGTTCCTACGGCCCGCTCACGCACCTGGGCGATCAGGCTCAGCGCGGAGTCGACGGGCTCGCCGTCGATGGCGATCACCCCGTCGCGCGGCTTGATGCCGGCCGTCGCCGCCGCACTGCCCGAGGCCACCTGGGTGATGCCGGCGGCCCACTTGCGGTCACCGTCGGCCTGCACGACGGCATCGGTCACCATGACGCCCAGGTTGGAGTGACGCACCCGGCCATTGGTGGTGATCTGGTCCACCACCGACTCCATTTGGTCGGTGGTGATGGCGAAGCTGATGCCGATGTTGCCCTGCCCCTGGCCCAGGGTGGCGATCGACGAGTTGATGCCCACCAGGCGACCCTGGGCATCCACCAGCGCGCCGCCCGAGTTTCCGGGATTGACCGCGGCACTGGTCTGGATGGCATTGGTCACCACCGGCTCCCCTCCCCCGGAGCTCGGGTCCTGGTCTCCCGCGGTGACCGGGCGGTTCAGCGCACTGACGATGCCCGTGGTCACGGTGCCGGCCAGCCCGAGCGGATTGCCCACGGCCATCACCGGGGCACCCACCACCAGCCCGTTGGAGCTGGCCACCTCGAGCGGGGCAAGGTCGGCGGGCGGGTCGACCACCTGCAGCACGGCCAGGTCACTGGCGGCGTCGCTTCCCACCACCCGGGCGTCGAAGACCCGCTCGTCATGCAAGGTCACCAGGATCTGACCTCCCTGGGCGGCCGAGGCGATCACGTGGTGGTTGGTGACCACCTGCCCCTTGGCATCGAGCACCACGCCGGAGCCCGACGACGAACCCCGGTTCGAGGTCACCGAGATGGCCACCACGCTCGGGGAGACCTTCTTGGCCACCTGCACCCAGTCCACCCCGTCGGAGGCCGTCGCGATGGGCGCGGACGAGGCGCCGGACGCAGGCTGTGTCGACAACCGGGCCGAGGGCTGCGTCGCGGGGCTCGAGGAATCGCTGGCCTGCGTCGTGCCGGGTGAACAGGCGCCCAGCGTCAGGGCACCAGCCAGTGCCAGGGCGGTGAGGGATCGACGCATGCTCATCGCCACCACTGGTCGGCGGGAGTGACGGGCGTGGTGCGCTTGTGGCGGCTGCGCAACCACTTCTGCTCGATCTTCTCGGCCGCCTCGTCGTCGACCTGCTCGCCCTGCAGGTAGGCGTCGATCTGGTCATAGGTCAGGCCCAGCTCGTCCTCGTCGGTGCGCAGCGGCTTCCCGTCGAGCAGGTCTGCCGTGGGCACCTTCTGCCACAGGGCCTCTGGGGCCCCCAGGTGCTGCAGCAGCTGCCGGTTCTGGCCCTTGTCGAGGCCGTGGAGGGGCAGGATGTCGGCGCCGCCGTCACCGAACTTGGTGAAGAAGCCGGTCACCGACTCGGCGCCGTGGTCGGTACCGATCACCAGCAGGTTGCGTTCGCCGGCGATGGCGTACTGGGCGACCATGCGCAACCGGGCCTTCACATTGCCCTTGTTGAAGTCGCTGATCTGCATCCCGGTGCCGGCCTCGAAGGCGGCCTCCATGCCGTCGGTGGCGGACTTGATGTTGATCGTCACCTCGGTGGAGGCGGCCACCCAGTCCATCGCCGCGGCGGCATCGGCCTCGTCGGCCTGCACGCCGTGGGGCAGGCGGACGGCGACGAAGTCGGCCTCGACGCCCTGGCTCCGCAGCCGGTCGACGGCCATCTGGGCGAGTCGTCCGGCCAGGGTGGAGTCGAGGCCCCCCGAGATGCCCAGCACGAAGCCGGCCGTGTGGGTGGCCTGGAGGTAGTCGCACAGGAACTGAACCCGTCGCTCCACCTCGGCTGCCGGGTCGATGCTGGGCTGGACACCCATCTCGCCGATGATCGTCTTCTGCAGGTCGCGCATGGGCCAAGCCTATGCGGCCCCACCGACAGTCCGGGCCTGCTGCGCCAGGGACAGTTCGACGACGATCCTCAGCTCCTGCCCGTCCAGCTCGGCGCGCACCGTGCCGTGCATCTGCGCCACGAGCTCCTTGACGATCGACAGCCCCAGGCCGGCATGGGGTCCGGTGCGGGCCCGGTCGGCCCGGTAGAAGCGTTCGAAGATCAACTCGACCTCCTCGGGCCGAGCATCGGCGGCGCCATTGGCCACCACCAGCACCGCCCGGCCATTGGCCCCCTCCAGACGGACGCGCAGTCCGTCGGTGGAGTGGGTCAGGGCATTGGAGACCAAGTTGCGCACCACCCGGGACAGGGCCGTCTCCTCCCCCTGCACCACCAGTGGGCGCGAAGGCAGGACGAGGTCGGGCTCGATGCCACGTTCCTGCAGCGGCACGTAGAAGCCGAGCAGCGCATCCGTGACCACCTGCGTGGCATCCACCGGGCCGAGCTCCAGGTGGTGGTCGGTCGAGTCCAGCACGCTCAGCTCGAAGAAGTCGTCCACCAGGCGCCCCAGGTCATCGACGCGCCCCAGCACCGTTCCCAGCCTGGCCGGCGAGGTGTCGGCCGCCAGGCCGTCGCGCTGCAGCAGCTGCAGGTAGCCGCGGATGGCGATCAGCGGCGTCTTCAGGTCGTGCGAGAGGTCGGCGATCTCGCGCCTCAGCCGGGCCTCCCTGGCCCGACCCTCGGCCGCGACGCGCCGGTACTGGTCGATGGAGCCGTCCACCTCGGCCGCCAGGTGCTCCAGCTCGTCGTCGCGCACCACGACGGCCAGGGGTTCGGACGAGCCCGCCTCCCGGTGTTGCTCCAGCTGTTCGCGCACCCGGCGGATCTCACTACGCAGGCCCCGGTGGCGCTGCAGCAGCCAGGCCGCGACCAGCGCCATCACGGCGGCCGCGGCCCAGCCCAGCAAGGAGTCATTGCCCATGGGGCGAGTCTGTCAGCCCAGTTCGCGGCGGCGCAGCCACGCCACGCCCGCACCGAGGGTCAGGACCGTGCCCACCACCACCATCGTCCACGCGTGGCCGATGATCTGCTTCTCGGCCCAGGAGCGGGAGAAGCGGTTGATGTGCCACATCGGGTTGGCCCCCAGCAGCAGGTCCCCCAGCCGCGACGGATGGGACTGCAGCACCGCGCCCAGCACGATCGCCCCCATCACCAGGGCGAAGAGCACCGCCAGCGCCACCACCCGGGAGCGCGAGACCAGGGCCACCACCGCCACCGTCAGCATCAGCACCATCAGCTGCAGGTAGAGCAGCCCGCAGTGGCCGGCCCAGCGCCACAGCTGGTCGGTGGTCATCGACGCCCCGGTCACCCTGAGCGTGATGGCCAGCGTGAGCGCATTGTGCAGCACCCACAGGACGGCGGTCACCAGGACCGACAGGACCACCTTGGAGAGGAAGAGCATGGTCTGCGACTGTCCCTGGGCCACGGCGACCTTCGTGATCCCATTGGCGTCGTCGGCAGTGATGACCACCATGCCGGTGATGGCAACGGCAAAGAGCGTCACGGCGGTGAAGCAGGTGGCCGTGGTCACGAGCTCCCAGAAACGGGGGTGGGCTGGGTCGGCGTAGGTGAAGCCCATGAAGCCGTCCACCAGCGCGATTCCGTCCTTCGTCTGCCCGGTGGGACCACCGAAGGCGAAGCTGGTCTGGTCATCACCGCTCGCGAACAGGGAGAACAGGCCGATCACGGCGAGGAAGACCACGACGGTCACGTGCAGGAAACGGGAGCGGACGAAGCGGTAGGCGTCGGCACGCAGGATGTTGGCGAACATGTCAGGCCCCCTTCACGAGGTCGGAGAAGTAGTCCTCGAGGCTGGCACCCCGCACCTCGAGCTGGTGCACCTGCACCCCGGCACGGACCAGGGCGGAGTTGATGGTGGCCGCCTCGTCGAGGTGGCTGTCGAGCAGCAGCTGGTGCCCGTCGGTGATGCGGTAGCCGGTGACGCGCAGTTCCTCCTCCAGGACGGTCGCGGCACGGGCGGCGTCGTCGACGCCGATCCGCAGGCTGCGCCGGCACTGGTCGTGGAGTTCGCGGGCGGTCAGCTGGCGCACCAGCCGTCCCTGGTGGATGAAGCCGTAGCGGGTGGCGAACAGGTCGAGTTCGGCCAGCAGGTGGCTGGACAGCAGGATCGTGGTGCCCTCCTGCTGGGCCCGGCGCACCAGCTCCTCACGGATGCGCGCCATCCAGGTGGGGTCGAGGCCGTTGACCGGCTCGTCGAGGATGAGCAGCTCGGGGCGTCCGAGCAGGGCGACGGCCAGGCCGAGCCGCTGCCGCATGCCGAGCGAGAACTGGCGGGCCTTCTTGCTGCCGGTCCCCTCCAGTCCCACCTGTTCGAGAGCCTCGTCCACCCACTGTCGTCCGGCCAGTCCGCGCTGGATGCGCAGGGCCTCGAGGTTCTGGCGTGCCGTCAGGTCCATGCTCAGCGCCGGGGCCTCGATCAGTGCCCCGATCCTGGGGCGTTGCCGGTTGGCGGCAGCTCCCGAGCTGCCGAACAGTTCCAGCGAGCCGCTGCTCGGCCGTGCCAGGCCGGTGAGCAGCCGGATCAGGGTCGTCTTGCCCGCACCGTTCTGCCCCACCAGGCCGTAGATCTCCCCGTGCGGGATCTCGAGGGACACGTCGTCGAGGGCCCGCACCTTCCCATAGCTCTTGGTCAACCCGTGGGTTGCCACCACCATCTGCGTCATGACCACGAGCCTCGGCGACGAGTGTCAAGGATCTGTGAAGACCGGTGCCAAGACTTCCCCAAGACCCTCACGGCTGGCGCATGGTGTAGCCGATGCCCCAGACGGTGTGGATCGGGTCGGCGTCGCAGGCCTGGCGCAGCTTGCGTCGCAGGTTGCTCATGTGGGCATTGACGGTGCGCTCGTCGTAGCCGATGCTCTCGCCCCAGACCTCGGCGTAGAGGTGTGCCTTGGCGTGGACGATGCGGGGCTGGCGCACCAGGACCGTCAGCAGCCCGAACTCGGTCGCGGTCAGTTGCAGTTCCTGCCCGCCGGCCGTGGCGGTGTGCGCTGCCTCGTCGAGCTGGACCGGCCCGACGCTGTGCAGGTGTGCCACGGGTGCCCCCAGGCTGCTGCGGCGCAGCGCCACCTCGCACCGCGCCACCACCTCGTCGATGTCGAAGGGCTTGGTGACGTAGTCGTCGGCGCCCAGCTGCAGCAGGTCGATCTTGGTGCGGGTGGTCTCCCGGGCACTGATGATGATCACCGGCACCTGGCTGTGCTCCCTGATGCCCCGCAGCACCTCGTCGCCGCTCTTGAAGGGCAGCATCAGGTCCAGCAGCACCAGGTCCGGCTGCTGCTGCAGGGCCAGGCGCAGCCCGTCGGGGCCGGTGAAGGCCTGGAGCACCTCCATGCCCCGCTCCTGGAGGATCTCGGCCAGCAGCCGGTTGGAGTCCCGGTCGTCCTCCACCACCAGCACGCTCGCCGCCCTGTCGTCTGCCACGTCCACCATCCTGCCCTTCGTTGGCCCCCACCTGGTGAGTGGGAGGACAATGGCGTGTCCCCACTCCTGCGATCCCGGAGCCTGCGTGTTCGACTTCCTGGCCACCCATTCCCTGTTGACCTTGATGGTGGTGCTGTCCGCCGGCGCACTGCTCGGCCAGATCCGCTTCGGTCCGCTGCAGTTCGGCGCGGCCGGGGCCCTGTTCATGGGCCTGGTGATCGGTTCCTTCGACCCGCGCCTGGCCGACGGGCTGGGGCCGGTGAAGAGCCTGGGCGTCGTGCTCTTCTGCTACACGGTGGGGCTTGCCGCCGGATCCACCTTCGTCAGTGACCTGCGTCGCCAGTGGTCGCTGATGCTCACCGGCGTGGTGGGGCTGGTGGCGATGGCCGTGGCGGGCGCGGGCCTGGCGCCCCTGCTGGGCCTGAGCCCGGCACACCTGGCGGGCTCCTATGCCGGTGTGCTCACCTCGCCGGCCATCGACGCGGCGATCTCCGCGACGGGAGGCTCCGGCGACACCCTGGTGGGCTATGCCCTGGCCTATCCGACCGGTGTCGTGCTCGGCATGGTACTGGTGGCGCTGGTGGTCAACCGCCGCTGGCCGGGCACCCGCGACGTCCCGTCAATGGCCGAGGCCGGCATCGTCGCCCACACGGTGCACGTGACCCGTCGCACCGCCCTGGAGGACGTGCCGGGCTGGAAGAGCCAGGCGGTGAAGTTCTCCTACCTGGAGCGCGATGGCGACATCCGGGTGGCCCGCGGGCAGGGAGACCTGCTGGACGACGACCGGGTGCTGGTGATCGGGATGCCCGCCGACGTGGAGCGGGCCACCGCCCACCTGGGTCGCCGCAGCGAGGACGGCGAGCTCACGCACCACCGCCGCGACGTCGACTTCCGTCGCTTCCTGGTGAGCTCACCGGCCGTCGTGGGCCGCACCATCGGGGAGCTCAACGTGCTGGGCGACCTGCACGGCGTCATCACCCGGGTGCGCCGGGGCGACCTGGACATCCTGGCCCGCGACGACCTGGTGCTGCAGCCCGGCGACCGGGTGCTGGCCGTGGTGCCGACCGGCCACATCGACGAGGCGGTGGACTTCTTCGGCGACTCGGAGCGACGCGTCAGCCAGGTGGACGCCCTGACGATGGGGCTGGGCATCAGCCTGGGGCTGCTGGCGGGAACGGTGGCGGTGCCGCTGCCCGGCGGGATCACCTTTGCCCTGGGGGCCGCGGCCGGACCGCTGGTCGTGGGCATGGTGCTGGGGACCCTGCACCGCACCGGCCCCTTCCGCTGGGACCTGCCCGGCCCGGTGAATGCGACCCTGCGACAGCTGGGCCTGATGATCTTCCTCGCCGCCGTGGGCCTGGCGTCGGGAAGGGCCTTCATCTCACAGGCATTGACAGTCACAGGAATGAAGATCATCATTCTCTCGGGGGTGATCCTGCTCCTTGGTTCGGTGACCGTCCTGGCGGGCGCGCGTCTGGTCGGCCTGTCCGCCCAGCGGGCCAGCGGCGCCCTGGCCGGTTTCGTCGGGCAGCCCGCCATCCTGGGCTTCGCCAACAGCCGGGCCAACGACGAACGCATCGATAGTGCCTACGGGGCCCTGTTCGCGCTCGGCACCGTCGTCAAGATCCTGCTGGTCCAGCTCGTCGCCCACTGAGCCGTCAGGTCAGCTGCCGGGGGCGTACCCGGTGCCGTGGGCCTTCACATAGCCCGAGAGGTCACCGGCGGCCAGCCCCCTGGCCAGTTCTGCGGTGCGCTGCTCGTCGACGATGTCGACCGCTGCTCCACCGACGGTGTCGAAGCGGCTGATCGGCACCAGCAGCGAGGTGACGTCAGTGGTGTCGATGCTGCGCAGTAGCGCTGCCAGGGCCGGGACCTGGCGCGGGTCCAGGCCGGTGATCTTGACGTTCGTGGCCAGCTTGCCCGCCATGTCGCGAAGGCCTGGGGACTGGCCTTGTCCGCGGCCTGCAGCCCGCGCACCATGCCAGTCACCAGCGCCCGGTGCCGTTCGGCGCGGTCGAGGTCACCCAGCGGCAGGCTCTTGCGCTCTCGGGCGTAGACCAGCGCGTCGGTGTTCTCGAGCGTGAGCCGGCCGGTGTGGAAGTCCAGCACCCTGCCAGTGGAGTTGATCTTGACCGTCGAGGCGTGCTTGTTGTCCACCGTGATGCCCTTCATCCACCGGGTCAGGGCGATGAAGTTGGTGAAGTTGGCCTGCACGGTGATGGGGATGTGGATCCCTCCCAGCAGCTGGCTGACGGTGCACACCAGCTGTGGCGTGCCGCCCTGGGCGAAGGCTGCGTTGATCTTGCCCTTGCCCATGCCGGGAATGGCGACATGGGAGTCACGGGCGATGGAGACCAGCGAAAGATGATGCCGATCGGCCGAGAACTGGGCCAGGACGATCGCATCTGAGTTGCCCGACAGGGAGGTCTTCTGCCGCGAATCGGTCCCGAAGAGCAGCATCGTCACCGCCCCCGGCGGCAGCGGGTCGACGAGCGCGGCGGAGCTGCCGGCCGAGGTCGGCGCGGGGGTGGGCGAGGCAGCCCGGGCGGACGTGCCAGCAGCACCCCAGGACCCGGAGGTGGGTCCTGCGGCGCTGCTGGCACCGTCCCTGCTGCATCCGGCGGCCAGCGCCACCAGCGCGATCGTGCTGCCGAGAAGACTCCTGCGCGTGGTCACCCGTCGATGCAAGCACCCCGATCCCTGCCAGGACGGGATTTCAGCCCGTGTCCCGGCAGGTTGGCGGTCAGCTGGCCAGCGACGGGTCCTTCTCGTGGGCGACGGCCAGCTCCTCGCGCGTCGGGGCGTGCGCACCGGCATGGCTCACAGTCAGGCCGGAGGTGCTGACGGCCCGGTGCAGGGCCGGCTGCACCTGGTCCCAGGTGGCCCGGCCCAGTGCCTCGGATGCCTCCCGGGTGCCCAGCAGGCCGGCGTCGAGCAGGCCCGAGAGCAGTCCGCCCATGAAGGAGTCACCGGCCCCGACGGTGTCTGCCAGCTTCACCGTCATCTGGTCGACGTGCAGCATGTCGCGGTTGTGCGCCAGCAGCGCATAGGCACCCCACGGTCCGCGGGTGACCACCACCAGCGACGGCCCCATCGTCGCCCACCGGCGCATGACGTCCTCGACCGGCGTTCCGGGGAAGAGCCATTCGAGGTCCTCGTCGGAGGCCTTGACCACGTCGGCCAGCCCCACGAGCTCCTCGATGCGCAGCTGCACCTCCACCGGGGAGCCCATCAGGGCGGGGCGGATGTTGGGGTCATAGCTGATCGTGCCGTGCTCACGGACGGCACGCACGGCCTCGACCACCTGGGAACCACCCGGCTCCAGGGTGGCGGCGATGGAACCGGTGTGCAGGTGCGCCACCCGGTCCAGCCCGTCGAGGGCCGGCAGCGCCCAGTCGAGGTCGAACTCGTAGTCGGCGCGCCCTTCGGCATCCAGGTGGGCGTAGGCGACCGAGGTCTTCTCGGCACCATTGCTGCCCGGTGCGACGGCGACGCCGTGCTCGACAGCGTGCGCCTCGATGCGGTGACCGCGCTCGTCGGCGCCCCACCAGGCGCCGATGGTGGCGGGATGGTCGAGGCGGGACAGGACGCAGGCGACGTTGAGGGGGCTGCCGCCGACGTGCTCGCCGGTCACCTCGCCCTCGCGCATCACGACGTCGACCAGGGCCTCACCGAGGCACAGGACCTGTGCGGGAACTTCAGTGTTCATGGAGCGATCCTTCCAGAGTGGGGACGATCAGGCGCGGCTGAGGCCGAGCTTGGCCTCCATCTCCTCCAGCGGCACGCCCTTGGTCTCGGGCATCACCTTGAGCACCCAGAAGAGCTGGCCGACCATGAAGACCAGGAAGATCGAGAAGGCGACACCGCCGCCCAGGGCGTCGATGATCGGCGGGAAGAGGGTGCTGGTGAGCCAGGCGAAGACCCAGTGGGTCAGCGATCCGAGCGACTGGCCACGGCCGCGGATGCGGTTGGGGAAGATCTCGGAGATGAAGACCCAGATCACCGAGCCCTGGCCGAAGGCGTGGGCGGCGATGAAGCCGAGCAGGCCCACCAGCACGAGGATCGACGAGGTGGAGTTGAAGGCGCCGCCCTTGGCGTTCTCGTAGTAGAACATGACGCCGGCGAGGAAGCCGAGGCTGACCAGGTAGCCGATGGAGCCGACCAGCATCAGCTTGCGCCGGCCCATCTTGTCGATGACGGTCAGGGCAGTCATCGTGGCCACGAGGTTCATCAAGCCGACGGCCACGCTCATCAGGTAGGCGGAGTTGGCGCTGGCGCCGGCCTTCTGCATCACGGTGGGTGCGTAGTAGAGGATCGCGTTGATGCCCGACATCTGGTTGAACATGGCGATGGTGAAGGCGAGCAGGATCACCTTGCTGTTGCCGCGGGTGAAGAACTTGGCCTGCTTGTCGTTGTTGCGAGCGGCCTCGGCGAGAGAGTCGTCGATCTCGCGCACCTGCAGGGCGGCCTCCTCTGGCGTCTCGGTGAGGCGTCCGATGATCTCCTTGGCCTCGGCGTCGCGGCCATTGGCCTTCAACCAGCGCGGGGTCTCGGGGACGGTGAAGAGCATCAGCAGGAAGATCGCGGCGGGGATGGCCATGACGCCGAACATCCAGCGCCAGTCGACCGTCGGGTCGTTGACCACGGTGCGCACGATCCAGTTGGACAGGTAGGCCACCAGGATGCCGAGCACGATGTTGAACTGCACCAGGCCGACGAGGCGACCGCGCACCTTCGCAGGGGCGATCTCTGCGGTGTAGATGGGGGCACAGACGCTGGCGGCGCCGACGCCGATGCCGCCCAGGAAGCGGAAGAGGCTCAGCACCCACACCTCGTGGGCGAAGGCCGAGCCCAGCGCCCCCAGGACGTAGAGGATGCCGATGGCAAAGAGCAGCTTCTTGCGGCCGAAGCGGTCGGCCGGGTAGCCGGCAGTGGCGGCGCCCAGAATGGTGCCGAGCAGGGCCACACCGACAACGGCACCCAGCTCGGTCGAGGACAGGGAGAAGTAGGCCTTGAGGGCGTCTGTGGTGCCCGAGATGACGGCGGTGTCGAATCCGAAGATCAGGCCGCCGAGGGAGGCGACCAGCGCGCTACGCGTGACGAGAGCTTTCATACTCCTGACGCTACGCAGCGGTCAGATGACCCACTGGGAAACCAATGCCCGAACATCCATCAATCATGTGACGGTGGAGGTTGATTGGAACGTTCCTGTGATCCATATCACGAAGAATCGGACATTTCCGGGCAGTGGCATCCGTCGCAGCCGTGCTCACCGACCAGCCGTCAGGGCCAGTGGACGGGCCCGGCCTTGGCGCCCCAGGTAGACGGCGCCGGAGGCCTCGGCGGTGAAGACCCGGCCACCCATCACGGGACCCCGCTCGGCACGGGTGCGGGCCAGCTCCTCCTGCAGGTCGTCGACCTGCTGGCGCAGCCGGTCCAGCTCGCCCTCCATCTCGAGGATGCGCTGGATGCCCGACAGGTTGATGCCCTCCTCCTGGGAGAGGTGCTGCACCAGGCGCAGCCGGGCGACGTCGCGGGGGCTGTAGCGACGGCCCCGGCCACGTGAGCGGTGCGGCACCACCAGGCCCATGCGGTCATAGCTGCGCAGGGTCTGCGGGTGCATGCCCGCCAGGTTCGCCGCCACGCTGATGGTGAAGATCGGGGCGTCCCGATCGACCACCTGCGGATGGTTGTGCTGGCTCATGGTCCACCTCGCCTCAGTTGGCGTTGCCGAACAGTGCGGCACGCGGGTCACCCGCGCCCGCCTTGGCGTCGTAGTCACGCAGGGCCTGCTTGGCTGGCTCGTCGAGCTGGGAGGGCACCTGCACCTCGACGGTCACCAGCTGGTCGCCGGTGCTGCCGTCCTTGCGATGGACGCCCTTGCCCCGCACCCGGAAGGTGCGCCCATTGGGGGTCCCGGCAGGGATGCGCAGCTTCACCCGGCCGCCCTTCAAGGTCGGGACCTCGATCTCGGCACCCAGCGCGGCCTCGGCGAAGCTCACCGGGGCGGTGAGAGTCACGTGGTCGTCCTTGCGTCCGAAGACCGGATGGGGTCGGACGTGGATGAGCACGTAGAGGTCACCGGCGGGGCCACCGTTCTCCCCGGCCGAGCCCTTGCCCTTGATCCGGATGCGCTGCCCATCGGTCACGCCGGCAGGGATGCGCACCTGCATGGTGCGCTGGGATCGTCCGCGGCCCGAGCCGTGGCAGACCTCGCAGGGGTCCTTGACCACCAGGCCGCGGCCGTGGCACTCGTGGCAGGTCTGGGTGGCCCCGAAGACCCCGCCGCTGGTGGTGGTCTCGACGCCAGAGCCCTGGCAGGTGGGGCACGCCTCGGGGACGGTCCCGGCCTTGGCGCCGGTGCCGCGGCAGGCGGCGCAGGCCTCGTCGGAGACCATCTGCACGCCCACGGTGGTGCCGTCGACCGAATCGGTGAAGCTGATGCTGACCTCGCCCTCGACGTCGGCTCCGCGACGGGAACCCCGCGCCGAGCTGCGGCGCGACTGGTTGGAGGCCTGGGCGAAGATGTCGCCGAAGAGGTCACCCAGCCCGCCGCCCTGGGCATTGCGGAAGAGGTCATCGACCGACTGGCCGCCGGGACGGTAGGCCTGGCCCCCGCCCGGGAAGCCACCACCGGGGAAGCGGAAGCCCCCGCCGCCGAAGAGGCTGCGTGCCTCGTCGTACTCCTTGCGCTTGGCAGGATCGGACAGCACCGAGTTGGCCTCGGAGACGTCCTTGAAACGCTGCTCTGCCTTCGCATTGCCGGGGTTCTGGTCGGGGTGGTTCTCCCGGGCCAGCTTGCGGAAGGCCTTCTTGATCTCCTCCGGCTTGGCGTCCTTGGAGACGCCCAGCACCTTGTAGTAGTCCTTGTCGGCCCAGTCCTTCATGCTCATGGCGTCTCCTCCCCCTTCCGGGTCAGTTCTTGGTCTCGTCCGAGGCGGTGCCCGCCTCGGGATCGGGCTCGCTGTAGCCGACGCGGGCCGGGCGCAGCACGTGGCCGTTCATCCGGTAGCCACGCTGGATCACCTGCGAGATCACGGTGCTGGTGGCGCCCGGCAAGGGCTGCTGCATCAGCGCCTCGTGCAGGGTGGGGTCGAAGTCCTCACCGACGGCGCCGAAGGCCTCCAGTCCGTGACGCTCGGCCAGCTTGGCCAGCTCGTCGGCGACCATCTTGAAGCCGCCGGTCAGCTCCCCGTGCTCCTCGGCCATCTGGATGCTGTCGAGCACGGGCATCAGGTCACGCACGACCGCCTCGCCGCCGGCCTGGCGCGCCACCTGGCGGTCGCGGTCGACGCGACGCTTGTAGTTGACGTACTCGGCCTGCAGCCGCTGCAGGTCCAGGGTGCGCTCGCCCAGCTGCTGCTCCAGTTCCTCTTCGCGGCTCTGGACGGCGCCCTCGACGGAGGGCTCTGCCTGCTCCGCGGCGGCCAGCGCCTCGTCGATCTCGGCGCGGGTCTCGTCGCTGAGATCCTCCTGGTTGGGCTCGGGAATGCCGTTCTCGCTCATGGTTCTCCTCGTCACAGACTGTTGGTCTTGGAAATGGGGTCCTGTGCGGACGTGTTGATCTTGGTTCCGCGGAGGGCCCGGGATCTCTCCCGGGCCAACCGTGGAATCAGGATTCACTGATCAGTGGTGATCAGTTGTCCTTCTTCTCCTCGTCGACGATCTCGGCGTCCACCACGTCGTCGTCCGACTGGGCCTGCTCGCCCTCGGCATCCCCGGCCGGGGCCTCGGAGCCCTGCTGGGCCTGGGCGGCGGCGTACATGGCCTGGCCCATGGCGGAGGCCTTGGTGTTCAGGTCCTCCATCGCGGCCTTGACCTCGTCATCGTTGTCGGTGCCCTTGAGGGCCTCCTTCAGCTTGTCGAGGGACTCCTGGACGGGAGCCTTGACGTCCTCGCCGATGTTCTCGGCATTGTCGGCCAGCAGCTTCTCGGTGCGGAAGGCCAGGGCGTCGGCCTCATTGCGCATCTCGACGGCCTCGCGACGCTTCTTGTCGGCCTCGGCATTGGCCTCGGCGTCCTTCATCATGCGCTCGATGTCCTCCTTGCCCAGCGCCGAACCACCGGTGACGGTCATGGACTGCTCCTTGCCGGTGGCCATGTCCTTGGCGTGCACGTGGACGATGCCGTTGGCGTCGATGTCGAAGGTGACCTCGACCTGCGGCACGCCACGCGGGGCGGGCATCAGGCCGGTCAGCTCGAAGTTGCCGAGCGACTTGTTGTCGCGGGCGAACTCGCGCTCACCCTGGTAGACCTGCACCATCACCGAGGGCTGGTTGTCCTCGGCCGTGGTGAAGACCTCCGAGCGCTTGGTGGGGATGGTGGTGTTGCGCTCGATGATCTTGGTCATCACGCCGCCCTTGGTCTCGATGCCCAGGCTCAGCGGGGTGACGTCGAGCAGCAGCACGTCCTTCACCTCGCCCTTGAGCACACCGGCCTGCAGGGAGGCACCCAGGGCCACGACCTCATCGGGATTCACGCCCTTGTTGGGCTCCTTGCCGGCCAGCTCCTTGACGAGCTCGGCGACGGCGGGCATACGGGTGGAGCCGCCGACCAGGATGACCTGGTCGATCTTGTCGACCGAGGTGTTGGCGTCCTTGATCACGGCATTGAAGGGCACCTTGCAGCGGTCCAGCAGGTCCTGGGTCATGCGCTGGAACTCGGAGCGGGTGAGCTTCTCGTCCAGGTGCAGCGGGCCCTCGGCACCGGCGGTGATGTAGGGCAGGTTGATGCTGGTCTCCTGCGAGGAGGACAGCTCGATCTTGGCGCGCTCGGCGGCCTCCTGCAGACGCTGCTTGGCCATCTTGTCCTGGCTCAGGTCGACGCCGTTCTTGTTCTTGAACTGCGTGACCAGCCAGTCGACGATCCGCTGGTCCCAGTCGTCGCCGCCGAGGCGGTTGTCACCCTTGGTGGCCTTCACCTCGAAGACACCGTCTGCGATCTCCAGCAGCGAGACGTCGAAGGTGCCGCCACCCAGGTCGAAGACCAGGACGGTCTGCTCATCCTTGTCCATGCCGTAGGCCAGCGCCGCGGCGGTGGGCTCGTTGATGATGCGGTCCACGCTCAGGCCCGCGATCTCACCGGCCTCCTTGGTGGCCTGGCGCTCGGCGTCCGAGAAGTAGGCCGGGACGGTGATGACGGCATTGGTGACGGGCTCACCGAGGTAGGCCTCGGCGTCGCGCTTCAGCTTCTGCAGCACGAAGGCGCTGATCTGCTGGGGCTTGTAGTCCTTCTCGTCCACCTTGATGCTCCAGTCGGTGCCCATGTGGCGCTTGACGGAGCGAATGGTGCGGTCGACGTTGGTGACGGCCTGGCGCTTGGCGACCTCGCCCACCAGGACCTCACCGGTCTTGGAGAAGGCGACCACCGACGGGGTGGTGCGAGCGCCTTCGGCGTTGGGGATGACAGTGGGGTCGCCGCCCTCGAGGACTGCGACGACGGAGTTGGTGGTGCCGAGGTCGATACCGACTGCACGAGCCATGGTGATTCCTCCTGATTGGTCTTGCCTGTGTTCGATGCGGGCGAGCTGCTGGGCAGCTCTTGAATGATTCTCCAGGCCCTCGGTGTTGCCCTTGAGCCTTGCGGACTCAACTCTAGGGGATGAGTCGGATCGACTCAAGTCGAAGTTGAGCGCGATCGACTCAACCCAGGGTTGGATCAGGGTTGGGCTGCGACCGGTCAGGGGTTGGACTCCCGTCGCTCCACCGGCGAGACGGTCACATGGCCATCGCGAGCGCACAGTCCGGGCACTCTCCGACAGCCCAGAGCATCGCCAAGGAGGCACGGTGCGTCGTGGCACCGGCGCACAGTGAGGGCGAAGGGCGCTGGTCCAGGTGCCCCTCGCCAGGGGGCGCGTGCCGGGGCGAGGGACTCCGCCACCGGGGCAGGCAACGGCGTTGCCCCCTCACCGACGGCCGAGGTGCTCCCCGATCACCCGTGCGGTGTGGACGGGATCCGTCAGAGGGAACATGTGGCCACCCTCCACAATGCGAATGGCGGCCCCCAGGTCACGGGCCAGGTCCACCTGTTCCTGATGACGGGGATCGCTGCCCGACGTCACGACGAGCACATCCGCATGGGGGCGTAACTCCCTACCGTCGACCCGCAGACGCCTCGCGGCATCAGCCAAGGACAGGGGCGAACCATCAGGAGGTGCCATGCCCACGGCAGCGAATGACCGCCGGCGAAGCGTTCCGGCCAACCAGAGATTGACTCGCGGCAGCACGGCCAGGCTTCGAAGCAGCCCCACGGACACAGGTCGGAGGGGACGGGGTCGTCGGGGGTCACTGGGTGCGAGGAGGACAAGGGGGACACCGGGCCGGGCCCAGGCCAGCGCAGCAATGGCCCCGTGCGAATGAGCCAGTGCCACCTCCTCGCGCGGCACAAGGTAGCCAACGGCCCTCACCAGCGGGGCATAGTCCTGGCCGGTCATGGGAAAACCCGGATACAGCCGAACCCGGTCAGCTTGTCGCATGGACGAAGCCTCTCACGCTGGGCGATCCCAGCGGTGGCAAAGGTTCAGCACGCACCGTCGGTGTTTTCGTGGTCACGATCCGTCGCGACCCAACACCCGCGAACCTGCGTCACTGGCGGCGTGGACATCCCCGTCGAGGCCATCACGGCATGCGCACCAGACTCCGGCGTGCTGGCACAGGTCGCGCGCCTCCATGCCTTCGGCCCCGGCCGCCGTCATGCTCGGCATCCTCACCGGCCTGCAGCGACGCGCCACCGGCGGTTTCGTCGCGCCCACCATGAGCCACCCCACCTGGTCGCTCGGCATACCCTGCCTGCTGCCCGGCACCTCGGACCTGGCGAGCAGGGTGCTGAGCTGAGCGTCAGGGACTCCACCGCACCCAGCCCTCGTGACCTGTCGGCTGGTGGGATCAGTAGGCTCGAGCCATGATGACCCCCCTCGCACGGCCCCGCCAGATCCCCGGCCATGATCGTCGAGCCGAACGACACCCCGGTCCCACCGGACGCGGACGCGCCGACGATCGCAGCGCGATCGTGGTCGGCGGCGGCATCGCCGGGCTGAGCGCCGCCACCCAGCTCGCCGAGCGGGGCGTCTCGGTGACACTGCTGGAACGAGAGCACCAGCTCGGCGGCAGGGCCTCGTCGTGGCCGGTGGAGGTGGCTGGCCAGCGCACGACGATGAGCCGCGGCTTCCACGCCTTCTTCCGGCAGTACTACCAGTTGCGCGACCTGTTGCGCCGGGCCGATCCGACACTGTCGTGCCTGCGCCCCGTCGAGGACTACCCCTTGCAGATGAAGGATGGCCCACGGGACTCCTTCGCCCGCGTGCCCCGCACGCCACCGCTCAACCTGGCGGGTTTCGTGGCCAGCTCCCCCAGCTTCCCCGTGGCGGCCCTGCGCCAGGTGGACCTGGACGCCGCCCTGGAGTTGCTCGACGTCCGCTTCCCCGAGACCTTCCACGAGCTGGATGGTGTGAGTGCGGCCGAGGTGCTGGACCGGCTGAACTTCCCCCACACCGCCCGCCACCTGGCGCTGGAGGTCTTCGCCCGAAGCTTCTTCGCCGACCCCCGCGAGTTCAGCGGCGCTGAACTGGTGGCGATGTTCCACACCTACTTCGTCGGATCAGCCGAGGGACTGCTCTTCGACGTCGCGGCCGACGACTTCACCACTGCGCTGTGGAACCCCCTGGCCGCACACCTCGCCGGGGTGGGCGTCACGCTGCGCACCGGCAGCCGCGTTGAGTCGATCACCGACCGGGCCGATCGTGGCGTCGTCGTGCACACCGACGGCGCAGAGCTCAATGCCGACGCGGTGGTGCTGGCCACCGACACCCGCCCCCTGCAGGCCATCATCGCGGCCAGCACGGGCCTCGACGAGTCCTGGCGCGAGCAGGTGGCGGCCCTGCGCACCAGCCCGCCCTTCGTCGTCTGGCGGCGCTGGTATGGTCGCCGGCCCGCCGCGAACAGTCCCGATTTCCTGGGCACCAGTGGATTCGGGCCGCTGGACAATGTCTCGATGATGCACCAGATGGAGCATTCCGCCCGCGTCTGGGCCGACGAGCACCAAGGTGCGGTGGTGGAACTCCACGCCTATGCCATCGGCGCGGACACAGACCACGAGGTGCTGCGCGCAGAGCTGGCCCGCCAGCAGGACGACCTGCATCCGGAACTGGCCGGGGCACCGGTGCTGGGCGAACAGTGGCTGGTGCGCGAGGACTGCCCGCTGGTGGGCACCTCCCCATGGGCCGACCGACCGGGCGTGGACACTCCGTCGCCCCGCGTCGTACTGGCCGGCGACGGGATCCGGTGTGACCACCCGGTGGCGCTGATGGAGAGGGCCGCCACCACAGGCGTGCTGGCGGCCAATGCGCTGCTGGACGGGTGGGGTGCGTCCGGCTCGCCGGTGTGGACCGCTCCCACCTCGGCACGCCTGCCCGGGGTGGGGGCAGCGCGTCGCTTGGTCCGCCGCCTTCCCTGAGTATCAAGATCCGGATACCGTGGGGCTCGTGACGACACCCCCCACCGACAGGTCCCCTGGCACCGAGGCGACCGCCCAAGGCTCCGGTCCTGCCCTCCAGGGCCTCGACGGGCTCAACCCGGAGGCCCTGGTGCGCTCGTCGACCTACTGCACACTGGTGCACGCCGTCCAGGCCCTGGAGTGTCAGGTCTCGCCGGGCCTTGCTGGCGTTCCGCTCACCAGCCTGCAGTACCTGGTGCTGGGGCAGGCGCTGTCCGCCCCGGCCTCCACCCCCGCCGAGCTGTCGCGCCGGTGCGGCCTGAGCCCCCAACACGTCCACGGCCTCCTCGACACCCTGGAGGAGCGCGGCCTGTGCCACCGCCACGGGGAACGCGGCAGGGGCCGGACCACCGGCGTGGTGGTCACCGAGTCCGGCCTGGAGGCCCTGGTGGCCGGATGGCCCGTCGTCCACGAGGTGGGCCGGAAACGCCTGTCACCGGCCCAGCACCGCCAACTGCGCAGCCTCGTGCGCCAGTTCCAGGGTGAGCATCAGATCGATCCCGAGGACGTGGTGGTGCTCGCCGACGACCAGGGCCGCGACGCCGGCACCGCCCCGCGGGCCACCGTCCACGACCACGACACCCCCCTGCACCGTGCCTTCTCCACCCATCTGCGAGACCCGGAGGGACGTGTCCTGCTGACCCGCCGTGCCCTGCACAAGCGAACCTGGCCGGGGGTGTGGACCAACTCGGCCTGCGGCCACCTGTTGCCGGGCGAGAGCCCCCAGCAGGCGGCGCTGCGCCGGGTGCGCGACGAGCTGGGTGTGGCCCCTACCGGTTTGCGGATGGTCTTGCCTGACTTCGCCTACCGGGCCACCGACGCGTCCGGGATCGTCGAGAACGAGCTCTGCCCGGTGATGGTCGGCCAGATCGACCCGCAGGCGCTGGCCCCGGACCCGGACGAGATCTGTGAGCACGTCTGGATCGACTGGGACGAACTCCGCCGCACCGCCGCCAGCTCACCCTTCCTGCTCAGCCCCTGGTCGGTGCTGCAGGTGCAGGCGATGGGCGATGATCCATGGGCGTGAGCGAACCGAGCGGTGCCACGAGCCACACTCACACCTTGACATTGGTCGAGTCCCGCATCGACGAGGTGCTGACCGGACTCGACGCGCTGTGGCGCGAGGTGGCCGGTCGCCGGGCCGATGTGCTCGGCGACGACGACCTGAGCCGCCTGGTGCTGGCCGCCAACCGCGGCGGCAAACGGGTGCGTCCCGAGATGGCGCACTGGGGATGGGTGGCCAGTGGCGCGCCCGGGGCAGCGCACCGCCAGGTGGTGGAGCTCGGGGCGGCGGTCGAGCTGCTGCACCTGTTCGCACTGCTGCACGACGACGTGATGGACCGCTCGGAGCTGCGGCGAGGCCATCCGACATGCCACGTCGTGGCGCGGGAGGCACATCGACGCAGCGCGGCCACCGGGGACCCCGAGCTGTTCGGGGATGCCGTGGCGGTGCTCGCCGGTGATCTGGTGCACGCCGAGGCCGACCACCTCGTCGCCGCCCTGCCCGCGCCGGTGCGCGAGGCCTGGCGGGTGATGATGGTGGAACTCGTGCTGGGGCAGCGTCGTGACCTCACCGGGGCGGCCCTGCGTCGCCGCGACCTGGACCACGCCCTGGAGGTGGCCAGGCTGAAGACAGGCGCCTACACCGTGGCGGGGCCGCTGCGGATGGGGGCCCTGCTGGGCGGGGCGGAGCAGCCGCTGCTCGACGTGCTGGACCGTTGGGCCAGACACGCCGGCGCCGCCTTCGGCCTGCGCGACGACGTGCTGGGCCTGTGGGGTGACCCGCGGCACACCGGCAAGTCCGTCGAGGACGACCTGACGGCCGGCAAGGCCACCGTCCTGCTAGCATTGGCCGAACAGCGGCTGGACGAGCGTGGCCGCGGCCTGCTGGCCCGCACCGGCACCGGCACCCTCACCGAGGACGAACTGGCGCGCCTGCGCGAGCAGATGACCCGCGCAGGCATCCGCGAGATGGCCGAGGACCTGATCGGTGAGCAGGTCACCCGGGCCGGTGACGTCCTGGCGGCATCGACACTGCCGGCCCGGGCCGTCGACGGACTGACCACAACCCTGCAGCGTCTGGCCTGGCGCCAGGCATGACCACCCCAATCCACCACTTGGAGCATCCATGAGCCACGTCGTCGTCATCGGAGCCGGACTGTCCGGACTCTCCGCCGCCTGCCATCTGGTCGGACAGGGCCACCGCGTCACCGTCGTGGAACGCGAACCGGGTCCCGGGGGCCGCGGGCTGCGGGTGGAACAGGACGGTTTCACCTTTGACCTCGGACCCACGGTGATGACCATGCCGGAGCTGCTCGACGAGCCGCTGCGACGGATTGGTTCGTCCCAGCAGCAGGCGGTGCCGATGCGCCGACTCGACCCGGCCTACCGGGGAATCTTCGCCGACGGCTCCGAGCTGCTGGTGCGCGACAGCGTCGAACGGACGGCAGCAGAGGTGGAGGCCTTCGCCGGGCCGGACGACGCACAGGCCGTACGTGAACTGGCCGTCTTCCTGCGGGAGCTGTACGAGCTGGAGATGCCGAACTTCATCGACACCAACTACGACACCCCGCTCGACCTGTTCCGCAACCCCGTCGCGGGTCTCAAGCTGTTGCGGATGGGTGCCTTCGGCCGGCTGAAGGACGTCGTCAACTCCCGCGTCGACGACGACCGCCTGCGCCGGATGCTCAGCTTCCAGGCGCTCTACGCCGGGCTCAGCCCGGTCGAGGCGCTGGGCGTCTACTCGGTGATCACCTACATGGACACCATGCACGGGGTCTTCCTGCCCGACGGGGGCATGGGTGCCATCCCCGAGGGCATGGCCCGTGAGCTGGCCAAGCACGCCACCATCAGCTACCAGACCACCGTC
This sequence comes from Luteococcus sediminum, assembly GCF_054783495.1. Lineage (NCBI taxonomy): Bacteria > Bacillati > Actinomycetota > Actinomycetes > Propionibacteriales > Propionibacteriaceae > Luteococcus > Luteococcus sediminum. The sequence goes on from NZ_BAAGQL010000013.1 coordinate 386,318, forward strand.
ACCGCCATCCTGCGCCGCCACGATGGGCAGGTGGTGGGCGTCGAGACCACCGAGGGCCAGATCAGCGCCGACGCGGTGGTCTGCACCCTCGACCTGCCGGTCGCCTACGAGAGACTGCTGCCCGACCTGCCCAAGCCCCGGTCGCTGGCCCGCCCGGTCTATTCCCCATCCGCGCTGCTGTGGCACGTCGGCGTCCGCGGGGACCTGCCCCTCGGCGCGGCCCACCACAACATCCACTTCGGCCAGGCATGGGAAGAATGCTTCACCGACCTGCAGTCCGGGCGGATCATGCGCGACCCGGCCCGCCTGGTGACCATCTCGTCGCTGGGGGAACCCCAGCTGGCGCCCGAAGGCATGCACACCCTCTACGTGCTCGAACCCGTCCCCAACCTCGACGGCAACGTCGACTGGACGGCCGAGGCCGCACCCGCCCGCGAACGCCTGCTGGCCTTCCTGCGCAGCAACGGATACCCGACCGACATCGTCACCGAGAAGATGGTCACCCCGCTCGACTGGCGCGAGATGGGCATGGCCGCCGGCACCCCCTTCGGCCTGGCCCACCTGTTCCGCCAGACCGGACCCTTCCGCCCCGCCAACCACGACAAGCGCGTGCCCGGGCTGTTCTTCGCCGGCTCCTCGACCGTGCCCGGCGTCGGTGTCCCGATGGTGCTCATCAGCGGCAAGCTCGCCGCGCAACGCGTCGGCGACTGGCTGGGGGTCCGGTGAGCGCGGCCGACCCGGGCGCCCTGCGCGAGGGCTACCGCCAGTGCGCCCGCATCACCTGGCAGCACGGCACCACCTACTATTGGGGGGCCGCGCTGCTGCCCCGTGCCCAGCGCCGCCACGTGCACGCCGTCTACACACTGTGCCGGATGGCCGACGACATCGTCGACGCGCCGCGCACCACCACCGACGCCGAGCGCGTCCCGGCCACCCGCGCCGCGCTGCAGACCTTCCGTGACGAGTTCGCCGCCGCCGTCGCCGATCCCTCGCACGCCCGGCCGGTGCTCGCCGCGGCGGCGACCAGCGTGAACGCCGCGGGCATCCCGATGGAGTGCTTCGACCGCTTCTTCGGCGCGATGGCGATGGACCTGGAGGTCACCGGGTACGAGACCTGGGACGACCTCGTCGCCTACATGGACGGCTCGGCGGCGGTGATCGGCGAGATGATGCTGCCCGTGCTGCGCCCCACCTCGCCAGCCGCCCTGGAACCGGCCCGGGCGCTGGGTTTCGCCTTCCAGCTCACGAACTTCCTGCGCGACGTCGACGAGGACCTCGACCGGGGACGGGTCTACATCCCGCAAGAAGACCTGCGCCGTTTCGGCGCCGACCCCACCCGTCGCGTCGCCGACGGGTGGTGGCGCGACCTGATGGCCTTCGAGATTGAACGCAACCGCGAGCTCTACCGGCAGGCGTGGGACGGGCTGCAGTACCTGCCGGGGCCGTCGGCGCGCTGCGTCGGGGTCGCGCACCGGCTCTACAGCGAGATCTGCGACCTCATCAAGGCCAACGGCTACGACGTCTCCGGTGGCCGCGTGCGGGTGCCCACCGCCCGCAAGGCGCGGATGGCGCTGGCGGGTCTGGTGCGGGTGCCCGAACCAGCCCCCAGCCTGGGGCGATGAGCGCCGACGTCGCCGTCGTCGGCCTCGGCCCGGCGGGACGGGCACTGGCCTGGCGGCTGCTCGCCCACGGAGCGTCGCTGGTCGCGCTCGACCCGCACCCCGACCGCAGCTGGCAACCCACCTACGGCGGCTGGGCCCACCAGCTGCCCGACTGGCTGCCGGACGACGTGGTGGGCGCCAGCGCCACGACGACCGACCTCGTGGCGCGAGGACGGCACACGTTGGCCGGCACCTACGCCGTCCTCGACAACGACGCGCTGCAGGCCACCCTTGCCCTCGATGGCGCCGACGTGCAGCAACGCGCTGTTGCCGACGACGAGTTGCCCGGCCTGGCCCGTGTGGTGGTCGACTGCCGCGGCAACACCCGCGCGTTGGCCGAGGGCCGCACCCCAGTCCAGGAGACGTACGGGCTGGCCCTCCCCGCGTCGGTGGGTGCCCGGCTGCTGGGTGGGGCCGACGCGGTGCTGATGGACTGGCGACCTTTCGACGGGTCGGCCTCGTGGGGGCGTCGCGCGGCGAGTTTCTGCTACCTCGTCCCGCTTTCTGACGGGCGACTGCTGGCCGAGGAGACCTGCCTGGCCGGACGACCCCCGGTGCCGCAACGCGAGTTGGCCCGTAGGCTGCGGACGCGGCTGCGCAGCCATGGCATCGGCGACGCAGAGCTGGCCGGCGCCGAGGTCGAACGCGTCCACATCGCGATGCTGCCGCCGACCCCGGTGCTGGCGACCCCGGTGGTGGCGCCCGGGCCGGCACGGCTGCTGCGCTTCGGCGCGGCGGGAGAGCAGGTGAACCCGATCACCGGCTACAGCGTGTTCGCCTCGCTGGCCGCCGCCGACGACCTGGCCGCCACCCTGGCCGCCGGGCGCCTCCCGGCACCACCCGACTCCACCGCTGGCTGGATGCGCCGCACCGCGCTGGAAGCCCTGCTCCAGCTCGACGGCGACGGCACCCTGGAGCTCTTCGACGCTTTCGGCCGGCTGCCCGGCCACCTTCAGCGCGCGGTGCTGGAACCCGACACCCCGGCCCCCGGCGTGCTGGCCGCGCTGGGCCGCCAGGCCACCCTGCTGCCACCGCGTCGCCAGGCCGGGCTGGTGGCCGCCACCGCGAAGGGACTGCTGCGATGACCCAGGCCCCCCGCTGCCCGATGGGTGGCCAACGCCGCTCGTCACGGCCCGGTGAGGGGGACGGGCCCAGCGTCGAGCAGGCCGGTGGGCTGTGGCGGCTTCGCGCCCTGCAGCCGGCCCGCGACCTGCTGCGCGCCCGACAACAGACCACCCAGGCAGGGTTCACCGCCGAGTACATCCCGCAGGCCGGCATGAGGCGCCGGCCCATCCTCATCGCCGACGGCCCCGGCCACGACGAGCAGCGCAGTGCCGTGGCGCGCTTCTTCGCCCCCGCCGTCGTCCGCGAGCGGTACACCCAGGCCATCGCCGCCTGCGCCGACCGGCTCCTCGACGGCGTCGCGGGCCCAGCCGGGTTCGACCTCGACGACCTGGCGCTGCACTACACCGTCGAGGTGACCGCCGACATCGTCGGGTTGACCCATGAGCCCCGCCGGCCCCTTTCCCGGTTCCTGGGCTTGTCGGGCTCCCGGCCCCTGAGCCTGTCGAAGGGACGCCAGGACGCACGCGATGCCCAGGTCGCCGCCATGGCCCGACGCCTGGTCTCCTTCTTCGACCAGCCCGCCTTCGACCTGTCCCGCAAGGACCTCGGGCGCAGCCGTCGCCAGTGGATGCAGGCCGCCGGCAAGGGTCTCGTGCCGCTGGCCACCTTCTGGTGCTTCGACGTGCGGCCCGCCGTCCGGCAGCGCCGCCGCACCCCCTCGTCCGACCTGCTGGGGCAACTCATCGCCTCCGGGGCCTCCGACATCGACCTGCTGGTACCTACGGCACCGCCGGAATGGTCACCACCCGCGAGTTCATCGCCATGGCCGCCTGGCACCTGCTCACCACCCCCGAGCTGGCCGAGCACTACCGCAGCGCCGACGACAACGAGCGCCTGGCCGTGCTGCAGGAGGTGATCCGGCTGGAACCCGTCGTCGGGCACCTCTACCGACGCGTCACCGAACCGGTGACGATCACCGACGGCGAGCACGAGGTCGTCCTGCAGCCCGCCGACCTTGTCGACGTCGACGTGCGACGGGCCAATGCGGACGTGCCCGGCGCCGACAGTGGGGGAGCCGACCCGCTGCGGCTGTGCCCGGGGCGGCCGATGCCCCCGGGGGTGCGCCCGGTCGGCCTGGCCTTCGGTGACGGCGCCCACAAGTGCCCCGGTGAACCGCTGGCCCTGCTGGAGGCCGACATCCTGCTGACCCGGCTGTTGGAACGCGACCCACGGCTGGTGCGCGAACCGCAGCTGGGATGGGACGATCTGGTCAGCGGCTATGAGTTGCGCGGGATGAGGATCAAGCTGGACGGTTGACCCGTCGCATGGCCAAGACGTCAGGACTGCCGGGTCGGGCCAGCGGAACGCCCCTGGCCGGCGGCGACCATCCGGTCGTAGAGCGTCTCGTAACCGGAGACCATCGCGGCAATGCCCAGCCGCTTCATCGCATCCTGGCGGATCTGCAGACGGTCGCTGGCCACCGCCGACTCCAGCGCTGCGGCCAGCCGGTCCAGCCCCGCCGCCAGGGCGTGCCGGGTGGGTGCCGAGGGAATCGGGGCTGCCAGGTGCGCCGCCCCGTGCCGACCCAGCACCTGGGGCAGCCCGCCGTGCGCCAGGGCGGCCACCGGGGTGCCACACATCAGCGCCTCCGCCGCCACCTGACCGAAGGGCTCCTCCCACACCGGGGTCACCAGGGCGGCGGCGCTGCCTCCAACGAGCCGGGCGAGCTCCGGCTGGCGCAGGTGGCCTTCGTAGCGGATGCGGAAATCCAGCTGGGGGCGGATGGCCTGGTCGAAATAGGCCTGGTCGCTCACCGGGCCGGCCAGTACCAGGGTGCAGCCCGCCCGCCGGGCGGCCCCGATCGCCAGATGGGGTGCCTTTTCCGGGGTGATGCGGCCAGTCCAGACCAGGTCCTCCCCGCCCGGGCCCAGCGGCCACACCTCAGGGTCCACCCCATTGGGCACCACGGCTGCCGGGCTGGGCAGGCGGCTCCACAAGCCGGCGGAGAAGGCACTCACGGCAGCGAAGTGCATCTGGCCCTGGCGTCTGGCGGCCAGCGCCGATTCCAGCCACGGGGTGGGGGGTGTGTGCAGGGTGGTCAGCCACGGCGTCACGCCACGGCCCCCGAGGGTCATCGGCAGATGATGGTAGGCGTGGCTGTGCACCACATCCACGTCCAGATGGTCGATCTCGGCCACGGCGCTGAGGTAGGCGTGGTGTTCCCGCAGCACCTGCTCCTCGGGCATCGACACGTCCCGTCGGGCCGCATCGGAAGGCGCCCATAGTTCCTCGAACTCCAACCGACGGGTCGCCACCGCTGGGTCACTGCCGGCGCGGGCAACGAGCGTCACGTCGTGGCCCCGATCGGTCAGCGCACGGCTGAGCGACCACAGATGAGACTCCACCCCACCGGCGAAGGGTTCCGCGATCGGGTAACGCCACGACGCCAACACGACGATGCGCCGACGGTGGCGCGGCGGTGGCGAAGAAATTTGCAAGGGCACGGATCGACGATAGTGCTCCGCCGCTGCCCACCGCCCCCCCTTCCCACCTCTCCCAAGGGTGGATCCATGGTGACGGGATCACACACCCCTGGACCAGTGTTCCTCCAGGGTCCTGGTGGGCTCCGGCAGATCCGCCCACAGCCCCGGCGCAAGGATCAGGTGGCGGCAGGCGCCAGTGGGGACGTGCCGCACGCCAAGCGTCACCGCCGGGTCTCCAGCAGCAGCCCGGACCACCAGATCTGGCAGCTTCGTGACCCCAGAGGGCGCATCATCGAAGGCATCGGTGACAACCTCGGTCAGCGTCGCGCCGCTGAGTGCCCCTGAACGGTGCACCTGCACCAGCCAGGTGCTCTGCCACGGGTCCCCGTCGCCGGCGCGGCGAATGCGCGGATCGGACAGCTGGGCATGCACCGATTCCGGCAGGCCCTCCACCCACACCGCGGCATCACTGCCGTCCACCAGCGAGGCCAGGAAGTCCAGGGCCTGGGCGGTGGTCAGCCCAGACACGTCGGCCAGCACCGCCACCAAGGGCACCCGCCACAGCAGACGGGGGTCCCGGGCCCCGGGCACGGGCAGCAGGGGTGCCAGCCGCAGCGTCTCGTGATCCTTGATCCGGCGGCGCTGCTCGGCGTCGTGTCGGCCGGAGAAATCCGTGCCGTCCTGCCAGGCGACGGCCCCCGGGGCATGGCGCAGCCGCCCGCCATGATGGCGCCACCGATGGGCGAACTCCCAGTCCTCACCCCCATAGCCGCTGAACTCGACGAAGCCGCCCAGCTCCAGGAAGCGCTGGCGTGGCACGGCCATCACCGCAGAGATGACGAAACGGTAGGAACGGTCGTCGGCGCGGCGCAGGTCGTCGCTGCCCCGGTAGCCGTCGGTCAGCCACTGGGGATCTCCCAGCGGCCGGGGTGAGGGCCCGCCGCCACTGAGCCAGGTGCGAACCTGCCCGGCATCCCAGCCGTCGAGGTCTGCGTGACGGCGTCGCCCCACCACCAAGGTCTCCTCCGGCACTTCGAGCATCGCCTGCAGCAGCGCGCCCAGGTAGTCAGGTTCGGGGATCATGTCGCCGTCGAGGAAGACCAGGTATTCTCCGCTGGCCTCCCTCGCACCCAGGTTGCGTGCGGCCGCGGCCCGGAAACCCTCGTCCTGCTGGCGCACCACCCGAACCGGGAAGGGCCTCTGCCCGATGAACGGCGCGATGGCAGACCCGTCGTCGGCGACGACCATCTCGGCCACCGGCACGCTCTGCAATTCCAGGGCGGCCAGCAGCAGGTTCAGGCCCTGTTGGTCCTGGTAATAGGGCACGACCACGCTCGCCGTCACGTCTGGCGTGGTTGAGGGGTGCTCAGCATCCATGACGTCCCCTTGCCGTCTGGGAGGGCTGGTGGAAGAACTCGATCGCCTCCGCGGTGGACTGCCAGGCCTGCGCCGCCGAAGGTTCCAGGCGCGTGCCCAGTGCCAGGAAGCTGGACGACTCACCGGCCAGCACGCGCCGTGCCGCCTGCACCAACTCGGCCTCGTCGCGCACCAGGGTGAGCGTGCCGGGGCAGCGCTCGGCCAGTTCGCGGGCCCAGCCTCCGTCGGCCACCAGGGGGCGACGGCCCGCCTCCAGCCATGTCCCGATCGAGCCGGAGGCGGAGGCGTGGGCATGCCAGGCCAGCGGGAGGGCCACCCGACGGGCTCGTGCCATCAGTTCCTGGTCGTCCAGGAAGCCCGTCATCTCCCAGCCGATGCCGGCCTCGAAGGCCTGCCGGGCCAGGTCGTCGGCCAGCTGCTCATGGCCTGCCGAGGTGGTGCCCAGGGCCACCACGGCCCGCATGCCCACGGCCGCAGCCAGCCGGATCGCCTGCTCATGGCCCTTGCCGGGGTAGAGATAGCCGAGCACCGCCACAACGGGCTCCAGCCCAAGCGCCCGCTCTCCGGCACCAGACGCGCCGGTGCCGCCCGGCAGCCCAGGGGATGCGGGAGCCGACGCGGCGTCGAGGGGCAGCGGCATCACCCTCACGGGCGGCAGCTGCCCGGGCTGCGCGCCCACCTGCCGTGCCGCCTCCTCCAGCAGTCCACGTTCGTGCCGGGAGGCCACCACCACACCGCTGCTGGCCCGCCACAGGTCGGTGCAGGCGAGGGCCCGCCGTTCGTAGCGCGCGGCGCCCTCCCGGAGATCGGGGAGGTCGTGCAGGGTGAGGCTCGCCGTCAGGACCTCGGCCACACGCTGCACCACCTGCACCGTGTTCTGTCCCATCAGCTGGTCATTGAGGTGCAGGTGGACACCACGCCTGGCGGCGCAGCCGATGATGGTGTGCGCCAGCTGTTCGGGGGATGTGGCTGCCGCCGACGGCAGTCGCAGCACCGGCGCCTCGCCCTGGCGCAACAGGTGCAGGGCATGGCGGGTGATGCCGTGGTCCTGGGGGCCGGGCACCACGTGCAGCACCTGGCCGGCCAGCGCCTCGGCGGGCCTGCGCCGCCACTGGCCGTCGCCGTGGTGCTCCACCAGACCCAGCTCGGCGAAGGCGGCCAGCCAGCCGTTCATGCACGGCCCTCCCCAGCGGTCCTGGAAGAGGGCCACATTGCGCACAATGTCGTCGAGGTGTTCCACAGGCGGGGTGGAGACGGGATGGTACTGGTGGAAGGCGTCGGCCCCACCGACCCACCACAACCGACCCCCGGCACGCTCCAGACGCTTGGCGAAGTCGGTGTCCTCCCCGCCATAGCCCAGATAGGCCTCGTCGAAGCCACCGATGCGCCAGAAGTCCTCGGCCCGGACGGCGAAGGACAGTGACCAGAACAGCTCCAGCCGGTCCTCCGGCTGCAGCTGCCCCGGCTGCGGGTCCGGCCTGGCCCCATGCGGCTGCCGCAGGGTGCTGAGCTCGTCACCGCCCTGCCCGGCACAACGCTGCTGCCAGTCCTGTGGCAGATAGGTGACCGGGCCGCCAACCACGAAGGGCCGCTCGGGCGACGTGCTGGCCAGCCGATCCACGGCCCCCTCATAGTCGCCGACCAGGCTGGGGCCGGCCAGGCAGTCGACATCGAGGAAGACCAAGGTCGACGCGGCGGCGGTGCGGGCACCGAGATTGCGGGCCGCCGCCAGGGCCAGCCGGTAGGGATCACAGTCCAGCTCCACCACCCGGACCTCCAGCCCCGGCAGGTCCAGTTCGCCGACCAGCGCCCCGATCCCGGGATCGGCCATCGCCACCACCACCACCTGCTCTGGCAGCCGTCGACCCTGTGCCAGCGAGCGCAGGGTCCGGCGCAGGTGCTGGTACCGGCCGTGGGCGATGATGACGACGGCCAGCCCCGGGGCCGTACCGCCGCTCATGCCGATGCTCCCGCCGTGAGGGCGGCGTAGACCCGGCGGTGGGCTCGGCGCACCTGCAAGGCCTGCTCGTGACGGCCCTGCCGGTCGACGAACCAGCCCGGCGGGGCCGTGGTGCCACACTGCCCCCGCATGGCGGCGAGGGCCGCGGGCAGCGTGCCGGCGATGTCGTGCGGCTGGTAGGTGATCGAGGGCGCCTGCGATTCATAACAGCCCACCTCGGGCACCAAGGCCACGGTGTGCACGTCACGGCAGGCCTCCAACACCCCGGAGTGGGTGCCAAAGCGGTAGGGCAGGATCACCAGGTCGGGGGCCTGCAGCTCGTCGAGGAAGGCCTCGTCGTCCAGGCGTTGGTGGACCCTCACCTGCGCGCTGCCCGCACCGGATTCGTCGCCCTGCCCAAGCCGCACCAACAGCTCGGCCAGCTGCGGATCATGACGCAGGAAGGCGGGGTCCAGTGCTTCGGGGTGGATGCTCACCTCCAGCTCACACCCGGATGCGCGCACCACCTCGACGACCTGATGCACCTGGCCGGCGGTGAGGGTGTTGGCCCGCAGGGACTTCAGGGGCAGCAGCACCCGCAACGCATCTCCTGCCCGGCGCGGGCCGGACTCGACGATGCGGCGCAGCGGCGCCACGTGAGGGTGGGCGATGACGGTGGCAGGACGCCCCCAGCGCTGCTGGATCTGGTCGGCGGCAGCCCCGGTCAGGGTGATCAGCGCATCGGCCGCCCCCACCAGCAGGTCCAGCCGGGCGGCATAACCGTCGTCGTCGGCCAGGTGCGGATTGCGCAGGTCGTGGACGGTGAGCACCAGCGGCACCCCATGGTCCCGCAGCAGCTGCGCGCACGCTTGCAGGTCAGCCGGGTCGACCCCTTCGAAGCCGAAGTGGACGTGGACCAGGTCGATGGATTGCGCGTGCTCGCCCCAGCCCTGCTCGAGCCATCGCTCAAGGGTGGCGGGGTCCAGGGCCACCGGCGGCCACCACTGGCCTCCCGGCCGGTCAGGAGGCAGCACGTCCGGCAGCACCAGCAGACCGTCGTCCACCTCACCGGGCACTGCGATGCTGTTGGCCACATAGGGGTGGCCAGCGGGGACGCTCAGCACGGCGAGGAAGCCGCGGTCAGGGTCGGTCATCGGCCCACCATGGACGATGATCGATGCCGGCGCAACTGGAACCCCGGGGTCAACGCGATCGGTACCAGTGGGTGTGAGATCCCGACACCTCGTCGACTGCGCTACTCACCGGCCCAGCGACGGCCCCGGTGCCAGCCGGATCGGCCCCCGGACGTCGGCCAGCTCCACTTCCACGCCCTTCTGCTGAACCACGAGCTCACCGGCGGCGGCGAGCTCTTCGGCCACTTCGCGGGCCATGTCCATCAGTTCGCGCCACCCCTCGCCCCCGGCGACGCGGGCAGCGTCACTGGGACAGATGGTGCTGCCCGCACGGTACCGCAGCAGCGTGCGCATCGTCGCCGCGAGCCGCACCCTGGTGCCCTCGGGCGTCGGCTCCCACCACGGGTCGCCGCGCTCCCCCAGCGCTACCTTGGCATCCTGGACGCAGGGCCGCACCGCATCGCCGCGGGTGCGCACCTCGCGGCGGGCCCGCATCAACTCCGCCACCAGCTCCGCCCGCAGGGACTCCGGGATGGCGGGGTCGCTCGCGCGCCACCTGCGGCCGTCCACGACGATGTGGCGCCCGTCGGGGGTGGTTTCGACGGGCCGGCGAGATGCTGATTCAGCCATGGGAAAAGTTTGCCCCATGGAAGCTCGCCGACTGGTGGAATGGAAGCTGTGACCCGGCGCCCCGTGGCGCGCCCCCTCCACCCCGCTCACTCCACCCCGCTCACGACACGAGGAGATGACATGGCCGAGCAGACCGACCAGCAGAAGGTGCACGAGCTGATCAAGGACATTCGCTTCGCGATGCTCTCGACCAATGACGCCGGCCAGATCGTCAGTCGGCCCATGACACCGCAGCGCATCGAGGACGACCTGGCGATCCTGTTCATCACGCAGCGCGGCACCGACGTGGCCCAGCAGTCCGACGGCCAGCCGGTGAACCTGGCCTTTGTGGACGATGGAACCTTCGTTTCGATCACCGGCACCGGCGAGCTGCGTGACGACGTCGAACTGAAGAAGCAGCTGTGGAGCACCGCCACCAGCGCCTACACCGAGACCGGCCCGGAGGATCCTGAGAACGTGGTGCTGGCGGTGGTGCCCGAGACGGCCAGCTACTGGGATTCCGCCTCGGCGCCGGTGACGGTCTTCAGCATGCTCAAGGCGGCCGTGGTCGGGGGCAGGCCCGGCGCCGGGGAGCACGACACCGTCGAGCTCTGAGGCCCCATCCCACGACGACCCCGCCCCACCGATCCCCGGAGGACACCCATGACCGACCATGACGTGATCGTGGTGGGAGCTGGCTTGGCCGGACTCGCCTGCGCCCGGGCCTTGCGCGAGCACGACCTGCGCCCGGTGGTACTGGAGTCCCAGGGACGGGTCGGTGGTCGCGCCACTAGCGACGAGGTGGACGGCTTCGTGGTGGAACGCGGCTTCCAGGTGCTCAACCCTGCCTATCCGCACCTGCGCGCCACGGGCGTGGTGGGCCAGCTGGGACTGCAATCCTTCCCGCGGTCGGTACGGGTGCGCCACGCCGGGCGCCTGGACGAGCTCACCGACCCGACGCGCCATCCCGCCTCGCTGCCGGGCGACCTGCGCACCGGCCTGGTGGGTGCACGCGACGTGGCCCTGGCCCGCGTCGCCACCCGCCTGGTGGGAGCCGACCGTCGCCGGGGCGATGCCTTCGACGCGGCCGGATTCACCGGACCGCTGCGCCACAAGGTCGTCGATCCCTTCCTGGCGGGGGTCCTGTGCGAGGACGACGGCTCCACCTCGGCCCGCTTCACCGCCTGGCTCGCATCGATGTTCCTGCTGGGCACCCCCGGTCTGCCGACGGGTGGCATGCGCCGGCTGGGGGAGGCGCTGGCGGAGGGCCTCGACGTCCGCCTGGACCATCCGGTGACCGGCATCGACACCGATGACGGGCATGTCAAGACCCCCCATGGCAACCTCACCGGCCGGGCCGTGGTGCTGGCCGCAGGGCCGGTCCCCACCGCCGATCTCGCCGGACAGGGCCGCCCGAGCACCCATCCCACAACGACGTGGTGGTTCGCCACTGAGCAGGCCCCCAGCCCGAGCGGGGCGATCCACGTCGACGGCGAGCAGTCCGGGCCGATCGTCACCACCTCGGTGGTCAGCCATGCGGCGCCCGACCACGCCCCCGCCGGGCAGCACCTGGTGGCGGCGCTCACCCTGGCCGACGGCGAGGTGGACGAACAGGCGGTGCGCGCCCACGCCAGCCACATCTACGGCATCGGCACCGAGGCCTGGCGCACCCTGGCCGTACACCACATCCCCCACAGCCTGCCGACCGTCGCACCTGGGCAGTTCGCCCAGGACCGCATCGGCTTCCAGGGGGAGGCCGTACTGTGTGGTGACCAGTTCGGCAATGCCTCCATCGACGGGGCGATCGCTTCCGGCCGGGCGGCCGCGGCCGAGGTGGCGCGTCGGCTCGGCGCCCGCTGACGCGGGGACGGCGCACGCACAGCACGCACCAGCCACCCGGTGGTGGCACCCTGCTCACGACGGGAATCCCATGGACGACACCACCCTCAGCCTCTCCAGTGGCTTCGACAGGGCCTCGGCCCGCTATGACCTGATGGTGGCCCTGAACCCGGGATACCGTCGCCACCTGCGACGGGCGGCCGAGGCCGTCGTGGCCGAGGTGACCGACCCGGTGCCCACCCTGTTCGACCTGGGTTGCGGGTCGGGCCTGAGCACCCGGGAACTGCTGCGGGCCGCCCGGCGCCGTGGCCTCACGCCGCGCATCATCGGCGTGGACGCTTCGCAGGGGATGCTCGGCCGGGCCCGGGCCAAGCGGTGGCCTGAGGGGGTGGTCTTCGTCCAGGGTCGCGGGGAGTCCTTGGACGAGCTGGGCCTTCCCCCCGGCGACGGCGCGCTGGCCTGCTACCTGCTGCGCAATGTTGACGATCTCGATGCCACCGTGGCCGGGATTCGTCGCGCCCTGCGCCCGGGGGCGTACCTGGTCGCCGAGGACTACTCGGTACGCGACTCACCCGCTGCCACCCGCCGCTGGGCACGCGTCAACCGACTGGTGATCGAACCCTTGGCCGCCCTGGTCGGCCAAGAGCGCGAGCTCTACCGCTACCTGCACCGCTCCGTCGAGGACTTCTGCGGTGTCGGCGAGCTCACGGGGCGGTTCTCGGCGGCTGGCTTCCACGATGTCGCCTCGCGCACCGTGGACGGCTGGCAACGAGACATCCTGCACCTGGTGCGCGGCCGCGCATGAGCAGGCCGAGCATCGGGGCAGCCAGGTGAGGTGCTGCCTGGTCGCCCTGGGTTCCCGTGGCGACGTGGCCCCTTTCGTCGCCATCGGCACGCGACTGGTGGCTGCCGGGCACCAGGTGCACCTGGTCGTCCTCGCCGACTATGCCCATCTCGCCGAGGGCACCGGCGTGGTGGTGCACCCCACAGCCCCCGGGTCATCCCAGGCCCTGTGGCCCGAGAACTCGTGGCTGCGCCGTGCTGCGCTGGCCCAGCCCGGCTTCATGTACCTGATGATGCGACGCCACCTGGGCACGAGTGCAGCTGCCCTGGCGGATACCGTGATCGAGGCCTCCGAGGGCTGTGAGGTGCTCGTGGCCGGCACAGCGTCACGTCGGATGGTGCGCCGTCTGGCGGCGGCGCGCGGCAGTGCGGTGGTGACGGTGCTGATGGCACCGTTGCGTCCCTCGACCAGTGCCGACCAGGCTGTCCTGGCGCCGCCGATCGGACCACGGGCGACGGCCTGGATCATCTCGACGGTGATGTGGCGCCTCACCTCGGGCCTGGGTGCCGGGCCCGACCGGGCAATGCGCAGCCGACTCGGGCCCGGTGGTGGCCGCCCGGCCCGTCATCGTGACCTCGGCGAAGACCTGGTGTGTGCCACCAGCGCGACACTGTCGGCCGGCGCCGCCGATGCGGGCTGGATCGACACCGGACCCGCCACCACACAGCCCCTGGACGCAGGCCTGGAAGGCTTCCTGGACGACCATCCTGATGCGGTGCTGATGGGCTTCGGGTCCTGCCCGTCACCGGACCTCCAGGCAGACCTGGAGCTCTTTCGGCGCGTCGCGCGCCGAGTGGGGCGTCCACTGGTGTTGCAGACCCCGCTGCTGCCACCCGGCCGACTCGACGATATGACGTGGAATGCGCCGGGCGCCGACCACCGTCAGCTGCTGCGACGTGTGGCAGCCGTCGTGCACCACGGCGGGGCCGGCACCACCCTGACGGCACTGGCCTCGGGCACCCCGGCCGTGGTCGTGCCCCATCTGGGCGACCAGGCCTGGCATGCCCGACGGGTGGCCGAGCTGGGTGCCGGGATCGCCGCCCCGCCCCGCTGGCGCCTCTCCTGCCATGCCTTGGCAGCCTGTCTGCACCGCGCGCTGCAAGAGCCCGTCAGCCACACCGCATCCCAGCTGGCTCCCGTGATCGCTGCCGAGGCAGGGGGTGCTGACCAGCTGGCCCAGATGATCATCGAGGCCGGCAGAGCCGGACCATGCGCGCCCGCCACCGACGCGGCAGGAACCTAGCCGCGCTCCCGCGAGCGCGACACCTGCCGCAGGGCAAGCAGGGCAAAGACAGCACCCCAGGCCCCGGCCACCAGCACGGACTGCCACCAGGGATCGGCGAGCTGGCCGTCGAACAGGGGCTGTCCCCCGTCGACGGGAAAGCGTGCGAGCTGCACAGAGCCGTACATCGGGCTCACCCGGCCCAGTTGCTGCAGCGGTCCGGCCAGGGGCAGGAAGACGTCACCGACGAAGGCGAACAGCACCAGCCCTGCCGAAGCGGTGGCCGTGGCCGACTGGGTGCGTCCCATGAGCCCGACGGTCATCCCGTACAGGGCCCACGGCCAGGCTCCCAGGACCACCAGCGCGCCACTGAGCAGCCATGCCGACGGCGACATCCGCACCCCGGTGAGCGCACCGGCCAGGTAGACCACGGCGGTGGGCAGGAGCCCCGCCCCCGCCGCGACGGCACCCTTGACCGCGATGTGGTCCACGTCCCGCAGCGGAGTGAGTGCGAGCTGACGCCCCCATCCCTGCACCCGGTCGACGGCGGCCTGGCCTGCCAGGGAGGAGGCAGCGGTGGCAGCTCCGTAGGAGGCCATGCCCACCATCAGGCTGGCCGGCACCAGCGCTCGATCAGCGCCCGGGGCCGGCACACCCAGGGCGAAGCCCAGGTAGAAGACCACGGGCAGGGCAATGACCACGAGCAGGCCCACCGGGTCGCGCGACAGTCTCAGCAGCTCGAGCTGCAGCAGGGCACGCCTCATCTCGGGTGGCCTTCGGTGCCGGCTGGCTCCCGGCCACATGTGCTGTGTCCGGCCAGGGCCGACAGCCCGGTGAACAGCCCGGCCCCACCCACCTCCTGGTTGCCGGCTGCGCGGATCTGGGCGGGGCTGGCGAGCGAGACCAGCCGCCCCGCCTCCAGCTGGGCCACCAGGTCGGCGGTGCCGTCGACCTCGTCGGCGTAGTGGGTGGCATAGAGCACGGTGGCGCCGCGGTCACGGTGGCTGCGCACCTGCCTCCAGAAGCGCAGCCGGCTGTGCCAGTCCATGCCGGCGGTGGGCTCTCCAGCACCAGCAACCGGGGATTGCCCACGGTCGCCAGTGCCCATTTGACGTGCTGGCGTTCACCGCCCGACAGGGCACCGACACGTCGGTCAGCCAACGACAGGAGGCCCTCGTCCAGACGGGGGTGGGGCACGCGATGGAGCGCGGCGATGGTGCGGATGGTCTCGGCCACGGTCAGTTCCGGCAACAGGCTACCGCCCTGCACCATGCTGCCGATCCATCCGGCGCGGATGGCCGCCCGTGGTGGGTGGCCGTGGACAGCCACTCGGCCGCTGGTGGGGGTGGTCAAGCCACAGACCACGTCGAGCAGGGTGGACTTTCCGGCCCCGTTGCCGCCCATCAGCGCCACCATCTGCCCGGCGTCCAGGGCGAGGGTGACATCGTGGAGGATCACGGTCCCGTCATGGGGGCGTTTGCCGACCCCCTCCAGGTGCAGGGCGGTCTCAGTCATCACAGTTCCCCTCCAGCAGTGCCAGCAGGTGTCCGGCGAGCAACCTGTCGGTCGGGTAGGCGGAGAACTCCTCAGCGATGCGCAACCGGGCCCGACGACGCTGCGGGTCGGCCAGGCAGCGTCGCACGGCCCGACGCAGCAACCAGCGGGGTGGCCTGACCAGGGGTAGGGACTCACCGGCTCCCGTGGCAACCAGGCGCCTGCCGATGTCGGCCTTCTCCTCGGTGGAACCACACTGCACCACGGGGGTGCCGGTGGCCAGTGCCAGGGTGACGCCGGGGTAGCCGCCATTGGTGACGAACAGATCCGCCTCGGCCATCGCGTCGTGGTAGTCCACCCGGGCCATGGGATGGATGCGGGGATGCTGCACCCTGCCGGGCGCCACCCCGGCAACGAGCACGTCGAAGCCCTCGGCGAGCAGCACGTCGACGGCTGGGTCGACGAGCTCGCGGGGGTCGTCGCGCCGGGTCCCCTGGCTGATGAGGGCGAGCTGGTTGCTTCGTCGGTGGCGGCGCAGCCGCTCGGGCACTGGGGCAGCGGCACCCGGCCCGGGGCCCAGCGCGCCGACGAAGTGGACGTGCTCTGGCCATGGCGTGCGGGGGTGTTCGAAGGACGGCACACAGCCCTGGAGGTGCAGCTGGCGGGAGACGCCGGCGGTGAGCAGGTCGGCGGACGGCCACAGCCCGAGCCTGTGCCGGACGCGGTTGAGATCAGCCAGGGCCTGGGAGAAGGTTGCGGTGTCGGCCGGCAGGGCCCGGCATCAGCGGCAGGCCGGTGCCGAAGGGGGGCACGTCGGGGTGTGGCCACTGCAGAGGGCCGTCGCCGATCGTGGCCCACGGCAGTTCCAGGGTCTCGGCGACCAGTCCTGCCGCCAGCATGAGCGTGTCGGAGACCACCATGTCCGCGTCGTGCCCGACGGCCAGCTCCCGCAGCGCGGGCAGCTGGTCGTCGACGGGCGCCACCAGTGCGTCACGGTAGAGCCGCCGCACCCCTGCCAGTGATCCCACCACTCCCCGTGACTCTGGATCGTGGGCTGAAAGGCCCGCCACGCCGTCGTTCATCACGACCACATCGTCGGTGAAGCGTCGGGCGTGCGCAGCCAACGAAGGCGCGACGTACCAGACCACCCGCACCCCGACCCCGACCAGCGCCCGCACCACGGGTGTGGCATTCAGGGTGTGGGCAACGATCGGGGAGCTGGCCACCAAGGCAGTGCGGGTCACGCCTGGCCCCTCGCACCGGCGGTGGGCAGCACTGGCTGACCGGCCCGCTGGGCCTGCTTGCCGCCTCCGCGCATCTGTTGGTATGCGGCCAGTGCCTCGGCGCGCGACTCCTTCAGGTCCACCACGGGCACCTGGGGTCGAGGCGCACCCTGGGGCAGCCAGTGGCTGGTGTAGCGGGCCTCGGGATCGAAGCGTTCGCGCTGCAGCTCGGGGTTGAAGACACGGAAATAGGGCGCGGCGTCGGCACCGCAGCCGGCCACCCACTGCCAGGAGACGGGATTGTTGGCCTCGTCGGCGTCCACCAGAGTGTCCCAGAACCACTGCTCACCGTCCTGCCAAGGCTGCAGCAGGTTCTTGGTGAACAGTGACGCGACCACCATCCGCACCCGATTGTGCATCCATCCGGTCTGCCACAACTGCTTCATACCGGCGTCGACGAGGCTGATGCCGGTGCTGCCTTCACGCCAGGCCCGTACCAGGCCATCATCGCGCTGGTAGGGGAAGTGGGCGAAGTCCGGCCGCATCGGCACGGTGGACACGTCAGGGCGGTGGAAGGCAAGGTGCCAGCAGAACTCCCGCCAGTAGAGCTGCCGTATCCATGCCGTGGCGTCCGCAGCCCCCACCCGGCCCTCGTCCTGGACGGTGCGGGCCGCGTGCAGCAGCTGACGGGGAGACAGCTCTCCTGCGCGCAGGTGCGGGGACAAGCGGCTGGTGGCCTCGGGATCTCCGGGGCGGTCCCGCGAGGTGCGGTAGCCGGACAACCACTGCTCGACGTCGTCGAGGCGTCTGATGGCCGAGGGCTCCCCCGGGATCCAGTGCCGCTCCACGGTCCCGGCCCACCAGTCAGGCTGCCGGTCCAGCAGGTCGAGAGCGTCGAGCTCGCACAGCATCCCGTCACGTCGCAGGGCCTCCAGGGCCGGGACCAGCGATGTTGCAGGAGTGGAGACTGGGCCCGGGGCGGGCAGCGGGATGCCCACGGCGATGTCGGCCGCGGCCCGGTGGAATGGGCTGAAGACCCCATAGGGCTCACCGGCGCGGGTGGTGAGCGTCCACGGCTCGACGAGCAGGGCCCCGGGGTGGCTGTGGGCCTCCAGACCACTGTCGAGCAGGCTCGCCTTCACCTCCGAGTCCAGCGCCCGGGCTGCGGGCGCATGGCGTCGCTGCCAGCGAACGGTCACCGCACCCAGTTGGTGCGCGACCGCAGGGACGATCATGCGGGCATCACCCCGGGAGAAGACCAACGGGATGCCGAGTGCCCCGAGCTGGCGGATCAGTGCCTCCAGGCTGCGGTGTGTCCACCAGCGCACAGCGGAACCCGCCGGACGCGGGCCCACCGGTTCGCCACCGGGGCCCGGTCCGCAGTCCTCGCGGATCCACAAGGCCACGACCGGGCCACCGTCGGCGCAGGCCGCCACCAGTGCCTCGTGGTCCCCGGTGCGCAGGTCGTCTCGCAGCCACAGCAGTGTGGGCGCGGGGTCGTGGACACTGTGGGCCGGTGCCATCGGGCCTCCTGGGGGCGGGGTGCGATGACCAATCGTCTCACGCACCACACCCGGCACGCACGGGCAGCGAGGACGGTGCCGGACATGAACCGGGACCGGACGACCCGAGTCGTCCGGTCCCTGGTGTTCCTGCCACCCGCTGATTCCCCCGAATACTGCGGGCCATGTCGATTCCCCGAATCGACTGGCGCGTGGCTTCCCCCGAAACCTGCGCCGGTACTGCTTCCAGTTCCCCGAACTGGTGGGTCGCTTCCCCCGAAGCTTCCCTCCACTGGGCCCTGATCCCCCGATCGGCGCCCTGCAATGTGACAATGATGCCTCGCATGGACAAGTGACCACAACTGAAGAGATTCCACGGCCCACGACCCGAAATGGCGCCGATTCAGGCCCGCTTCAGCCCAGGGGACGCAAGTGTCACCCGTTGCGGGGACAAATGACCCGAAAGGGCCCCGATGCCGGGCCAGGCCTGTCAGGTCATCAGGGGACACAGCAGATCTGGCCTGGTTCAGCCAGCCGTCAGGCTGGGCCCGGCTTGCCCATCATGATCTGCAGGATCTCGCGGTCGGTCGCCGCCATTCCCTACCCTGCCATCCGTCCCAGGCCCTCGATCGTGTCCTCCACCCGGTCGAAGACCAGCCCGCAGGTGCCCGCGGGCCGCTGCCCCTGCAGGCCGAGCACCACCGCGCCATGGGCCGACGAGACCGCCGAGGAGACCTTCAGCGCACAGCCCGGCGAGGCGCCGTCGCAGACCATCCCGACGGTGTCGCCCGCCATCGTCTGCACCACCTGCGTGTGCCCGCCGGCGATGCACACCCGTGCCGAGCGGCCCCCGGCATGCACCGTCACCTCGGCGCGCAGCAGCTCGTCACCGTCGGCCAGCTGCACGTCCACCCGGCCCGCGCCGACGAGCGCACGGGCCTGCTCCACGTCACCGGAAGCCACTCGCCCCAGCACCTCCAGCCCTGCCTCCGGGCCGCCGCAGACAGCCCCCAGGGCGGCCGCGATGGCGGGCCCGGGCAGGTCGGTGCCGGGGACGGTGACCGCCATCGCGTTCTTCACCAGGTTGGCCGAGGCCCTCACCTCCACCTGCTCCACCACCCCGCCCACCAGCCGGGCGGCGCGGGCGGCGGCCAGCGCGAGGCTGACCGGCTCGGTGCACCCGATGGCGGGCACCACCCCATGGTGGAGGGCCTCGATGATCCTGCGGCGGCGCTGCGTCTCGTCCTGCATGCCCCCATCCTGCTCCGCCGGGCAGCTGTGCGCGAGCTTAGGGTTCACCCTCGCGCACCTCCCTCGCCAGATCCGGCCCAATCCCGCGGGACAAGGCAAAGGACCGCCCCCGCCACACAATTCTGCCGACCGTCCGACCTGAGACTGGCAAGGGGCGCGGCTGCCACGCTGACGTCATGGACCAGCCACGGCCCACCGAACACGGGTACCCCGCCACCGCCCTGCGCACCTGCGCCGGCGTGGCGCTGGCGTGTGTCCTGATGGCCGGCGTCTCCGCCCTGCTGGCCGGCCACGAGGGATTCGTCGCCGCCCAGGGGCTCCCGTCTCCGGGCCGATTCCTGCTGCTGGCCGCCACCGCCGCCGTCACGGGGCTGCTGTCTCGCCGGGAGCGCTACGTGGAAGGTGCCGCCGCCGCGGTCGTCGGCCTGACCCTGATGGCGGCACTCGCATTCCACGGGGGCCCGCTGGGCGCCATCGAGACCCACGGCAGCTATCCCTCGCCCACCCGCCAGCTGGTGGTGCAGGTGGTCACCTCCAGCCGTCACGGGCACGTCAAGCACGTGCTGCGCCTGCAGCAGGAGGGTGGCCTGTCCTCGCGCTACTGGACCTTGGCCGTCCTGGACGGTCCGGTGAAATCGGTGCGCTGGATCGACGACGACACCGTCGCGGTGGGCGTCGGGAGCACCGTGCACCAGGTGGAGGTCTCGCCTGACGGGCCGCTGCTGGTGCCAGAAGCGCTCACCCGCTCCTGAGCGGAGACCTTCCGGTCGGGGCTCGAGGCGCTGGGGGCTGCTTGCCACCTGCGCGCCTCGTCCCTTCCACCAGGTCGTGTGCCGCCGGGCTCAGGCGCCGCGGCGGGGGCCCGACGGCACGGCCGGGCCGTCCTCGTCATCGTCGCCGGCCGACATGGCGCGCGAGGCACGGCGCGACATCTCCACGGGGGCGTCGTCCTCGTCGTCCTCGATGGGCATCGCCCGGGACGCGCGTCGCGATGGCGCGGCGGGGGCGACGTCGATGCTGCGCACCAGTCGGCGCACCTCCACCAGCTCCGTCTCGATGCCCGAGACGTCCAGCGGGACGGCCTGCTCGCGGCACTGCGCTGCCAGGTCCTGCAGCAGGGCCGAGCTGCGGTCGCCGTCCTCGATCTGGCCCGCCATCACCGGCACCAGCGCGCCGGCCTGGTCGTCGCTACGCTCGGAGGCCATCTGCTGCCAGTTGCCCAGGAGTCCCTGCGGCACCAGCATCAGGTCACGCACGGCATCGATCTGGGTGGCCACCGATGCGGCCAGCTCGGCATTGCGGCGGCCCTGCTCGGCGGTGTGTGCCATTCCCTCGTCGAGGGCGCGCGCGAGGTCGCTGATCGCGTCGGTGCCGCTGCCCCGGGCCTCCTGCCCGGCGCCGTCGATGAGCTCGACGACGAACTGGGCGGTGGCGTCATTGTGCAGACGGGCCAGGGCGATGTGGAAACGGGTGCGGGCGGAGCTGTCGGCCAGCTCGGCCAGGCTGGCCAGCAGTTCGCCGATCGCCTGCTCCACCTCGGGCATCATCGATGCCCAGACGTTGACCGCCAGCATGATCGGGGCCGCACCGTCACCGGCCGCCGCACCCACCTGCTCGGCGGTGGCACTGGAGGCAGCGGTGAGGGCGCGCAGTCCCTCGGCGCCGGCCTGAAGCGACGAGGTCAGCTCGGCCAGACGCTCCATCTGCAGGGTCCAGTCGCTCAGCTGGTGGTCGATCGCGACGACCTTGGCCAACAGGTCGTGCAGCGGCCCGTCGCCCTCGCGGGTGGGCACCGGGCCCACCACCTCGGCGCGCGCGGCCATCTCGGCGGGCAATGCGGCGAGGATGAAATCGGTATAGCTGGTCAGTCCCGCCTCGCCCAGCAGGCGGGAGAGCTCCTCCAGCCCTCTGGTGGCGACGGCCGGACCGGACATTCCCTGCTGCAGCAGCTCGCGCTCCATGGCGCGGGTTTGGGCGTAGAGGGAGAAGGCGGTGTCGCGCAGCTCGAGCGCCATCGGCCGGGAGCGCACGCTCAGGTAGCCGTCGCCCAGCGGGGTGATGGTGGCGAAGACGATGTAGGGACGGCCGTCGGCCGCCGCGTTGACGACATAGGCACAGAAGGGTTCGTGGGCCTGCAGGGTCAGCCACATCAGCTTGAAGGCCGCGCCGGGCATGTCGCCGTGGCGGATCACGTTGTGGGGAGCGCCCACCAGCTCCTGCCAAGGGTGCCGGGAGAGGCGCACGAAGACGCCATTGGCCTTCTCGATGACGCCACGGGAGTCGGTGCTGGAGAAGAAGAGCTCCTGGGGCGCGAAGTCGATCGGCGCGGGCGCATCCATGGTGTCCCTCGGTTTCTGTACTGGTTGGACTGCTTGTCAACACTAGTGCCGCCCGGCCAGTTCTTGGCGGGCCGCAATGCCCCCTCCGGGCGGCAGCACCCCCTCCATTCGACATCCCTTCCTCAGGGCTGGGCGCGCTCCATGGCCTGCCTGGCCGCCAGATGCGCGGTCCGGCACCGGGTGGACAACCGTCGGCCTCCCCGCCCCAAGCACTACACTCGGCGCCCATGAGCTCCGCGACCCGCCCCGGAAGCACCGACGTCGACCCGGTCGGCGAGCCCGACGGGCTGCGACGGTCGCTGAAGAACCGCCACATCCAGCTGATCGCGCTGGGAGGCGCCATCGGCACCGGCCTGTTCTACGGTTCCAGCCAGTCGATCTCGATGGCCGGGCCAGCCATCCTGCTGGCCTACCTCCTGGGCGGGGCGGTGATCTTCCTCATCGTGCGTGCCCTGGGCGAGATGAGCGTGCACACGCCCGTCTCGGGGGCCTTCAGCCACTACGCCTACCGCAACTGGGGGCCCTTCGCCGGGTTCTTCTCCGGCTGGAACTACTGGTTCAACTACATCGCGGTCTCGATGGCCGAGCTGGTGGTGGTGGGCACCTACGTGAACTTCTGGCTCCCGCAGGTGCCGCTGTGGGTCTCCAGCGCCGTCTTCCTGGCGCTGGTGACGGCGGTGAACCTGATCAGCGTCAAGGCCTTCGGAGAGTTCGAGTTCTGGTTCGCGATCATCAAGGTCGCCGCGATCGTCGCGATGATCCTGCTGGGGCTGGCGATCATCGTCTTCGGCTGGGGCAATGGCGGCAATGCCACCGGCATCGGCAACCTGTGGGAGCACGGCGGCTTCTTCCCGAACGGAGCCTGGGGCCTGGCCACCGCCATGGTGGTGG
This sequence comes from Luteococcus sediminum, assembly GCF_054783495.1. Classification (NCBI taxonomy): domain Bacteria; kingdom Bacillati; phylum Actinomycetota; class Actinomycetes; order Propionibacteriales; family Propionibacteriaceae; genus Luteococcus; species Luteococcus sediminum. The sequence goes on from NZ_BAAGQL010000013.1 coordinate 409,190, forward strand.
TGCTGTTCAGCTTCGGCGGCGTCGAACTGGTCGGCATCACCGCCGGCGAGGCGCACGACCCCCAGCGCTCGATCCCCAAGGCCATCAACCAGGTGGTCTGGCGCATCCTGCTGTTCTACGTGGGCGCCATCTTCGTGATGCTGGCCATCTACCCGTGGAACCAGCTCGACGGCCAGACCTCACCCTTCGTGTCAATCTTCGACCGGCTCGGCATCGCCGGTGCCGCCCACATCCTCAACGTCGTGGTGCTCACCGCCGCCGTCAGCGCCTACAACTCGGGGCTCTACTCCAATGGCCGGATGCTCTACTCCCTGGCACAGCAGGACAATGCGCCGCGTGTCTTCCTGCGGCTGAACCGCGCCGGCAGCCCGTGGGTGGCGGTGCTGGCCAGCTCGGCCGTCACGGCCCTCACGGTGGTGTTGAACTACCTCTTCCCGGGCAAGGTCTTCGGCTACGTCATCTCGGTGGCGCTGGTGGCCGGCATCCTCAACTGGGCGATGATCGTCATCACCCAGCTGAAGTTCCGCCGCCGCCTGGGCCCGATGGCCGAGCGCCTCACCTTCCGGATGCCGCTGCACCCCGTCAGCAACTACCTGGTGCTGGTGGCGCTGGCGGCAGTGCTGGTGCTGATGACCTTCATCCCCGACTACCGCCCGGCGGTGCTGGTGGTGGGGCCGGTCTGGATCGTGCTGCTGGCCGTCGCCTACCGGATCAAGGCGCGACGCCAGCCCCGCCTGCGCTGAGCGCGCCGGGGCCGCGGGTCGAGACATGCCGGCGAGCCGCGTGTCCAGGCTCGACCCGGCCTTGCCGGAGGCGGTACTAATGGGGGGCGCCCCCCACCGCCGTCCCTGCAGGAGCCCGAGCATGCCCGCAAGTACCCGTCTGGCACGGGCGTCCCGTTCGATGGCCCACGCCTACCGCAACAAGAAGCAGGCGCTGCAGCAGGTCGAAGAGACCGATGTCGAGTCGGCCCGGGCGCGCAGCATCGTCGCCCTGGCCATGCGGGCCGCCGAGATGATGCTCTCCAGCGGCGCGACGGCCAACCGCACGACGCGCCTGGTGCTGTCGATCTGCAGGAACTACGGCCTTCCCGCACAGGTGGACATCACCTACACCCGCATCATGGTCAGCTACGAACCGTCGGTGGCCAGCGACCCGATCACCGTGATGCGGATGGTCGCCCCGGGCGGCATCGACTACGACCGGCTGACCCGCGTCGAGAACCTCATTTCCCGGATGGGGCCCGACGAGCTGGCGCTGGACGTGATCGCCGATCGCCTGCGCCACATCCGCCACGACCCCGGCAGCTACCGCCTGTGGGTGCTGCACGCCTGCGCGGCGCTGATGGGCGGTGGCGTGGCGATGCTGCTGGGTGGCAACCAGGCCGACGTGCTGCTCGCCATGCTCACCACCTTCGGCGTCGAGGCCGTGCGCAATGCGATGACCCAGCGCGGTCTCAACACCTTCTTCACCCAGGCCGCGGCGGCCTCCGTGGCCGCTCTGGTCGGGCTGGCGGTGATGACCGGACGCGCCAACCTGCCCGAGACCCTGCAGCAGGCCAGCCCCGGCCTGGTGGTGGCCGCCGGGATGGTGCCGTTGCTGGCCGGGCTGGGCATCGTCACCACCGCCGGTGACGCCATCGACGCCTACTACATGAGTGCGGGCAGCCGCCTGGTGGAGGTGGTGGTGCTCACCTCGGGCATCGTGCTCGGCCTGCTGGCCACCCTGTCCCTGGGCCTGTGGCTGGGGGTGCCGAGCTACCTGGCCCCGATCGGGGGCTTCACCGCTGGCAGCGCGGCGCAGCTGGTCTCGGCCGGTCTGATCAGTGCCGCCTTCGGCGTGCTGTGCAACATGGGGCCGCGTTCCACCCTGGCCGCGATGGGCATTGGCCTGGTCGCCCAACTGGCCTACATGACCTCGGTGGTGGCCACCACGTCCACCCCTGCCCGCTCCACGCTGGCCGCCCTCGTGATCGGGGCGCTGGCCCGGCTGCTGACCACTCCCCTGCGCATCCCGATGGTCGCCCTGATCAGCACCGGCGTCGCACCACTGATGCCGGGCCTGCTGCTCTACCGGGGCATCTTCGCCATGGTCAGCGAGATGCCGGGCGGGGGTGCGATCCCCGACCCCGCGAACAGCGCGCAGGTGCTGCTGCTCAAGTGCCTGATGACCGGTGCCGGGCTGGCCATCGGGACCAGCTTCGGCGCTTCCCTGGCCAACACGGTGCTGCGCTATGTCACCAAGGGAACAGTGAGCCGCCCCATCCGCGCCAATGGCGACGGCTCGGCGGTGCGGCGCCGCCGCACCAGCCAGCATGGTGTTTCCGGCCGTAGCGCAATGAGGTCTTCGTGAGCGTCAGCTCCTCGGCGGGGCGCTGGCAAGGGTCGCCGCGCGGGATGGTCCGTGGGTCTGCCTGCAGGTGACAAGCTGTGTCGGTTCCCCAGCAGGAGCACCCCACGACGCAGTACCAGGAGAGCCATGTCCCAGCAGCACCGCCGGCGCGTGCCCGGCCCGGCATCAAATGCCGTCGAGACGGCCGAGCAGGAGATGGAGCTGGCCGCCGACGACGGAATCGAGGTCGAACGTGCCCGCACCATCACCGACTTCGCCAGCCACATCGGCGACCTGGCCCTGAGGGCCGGTGCCAGCGCGGCACGCACCGAGACGCTGGTGCGTCGCGCCGCCGGGGCTTTCGGGCTTCCGGTCCAGCTCGATGTCACCTATTCGCGGATCCTGATCAGCTACGAGCCCACCGCCGCCACCACCCCGATCACGATGATGCGGGCCGTCACCCCGGACCAGACCGACTACGACCGGTTGGAGCGCGTCGAGAACCTGGTCAGCGATGTCGAAAAGGACGACGGCCTGGACCTGGAGACGGCCAAGGCGCGTCTCAACCACATCACCGCCAGCCCCTTCGAGTACCCGCGCTGGTTCCGTCTGGCGGCCGCGGCCCTGCTTGGGGCGGCGATCGTGGTGCTGCTTGGCGGCGGACCCGTCGACATGGTGGTGACGGCGGTTTCGACGATGCTGGTCGACGAGGTGCGTCGCTGGCTGGACCGCTGGACGATGGGGTCCTTCTTCACCACCGCCGTGTGCGCCTCCATTCCCACCACCCTGGCGCTGCTGGCGCTGGTGCTGCAGCAGTGGGCCCCGTTCACGATGCCGACGCTCAACCTGTCGCTGGTGATCGCGGCCGGCATGGTCTCACTGCTGGCAGGCATGGGGACCGTCGCCGCCGCGGGCGACGTGATCGACGGCAACTTCCTGGGGGCGGCGGCCCGGATCCTGGAGGTGGTCTCCACCACCGGCGGCATCGTGATGGGCCTGGTCGCCACCCTGTGGCTGGGGCGCAGCTTTGGTGTGGCGGCCCAGCTGGAGCCCGGTGCGAGCCAGACGCCGGACCATGTGCTGCAGCTCGCCTCGGCCGGCCTGATCGCGCTGGCCTTCGGGGTGCGCTGCGTGATGCGCGCCCGAGCCCTGGCCACCGCCACCGTGCTCGGCATCGTGCTGTGGGCCAGCTACCTGGGCGCGGCGTGGATCACCTCCTCGCACCCGGCGCGCGTCGGGATCGCCGCGCTGGTGCTGGGCTTCGTCACGCGCCTGCTGGTGCATTGGGTCCACATCCCCCTGGTGGCCCTGACCACGACGTCGATCGCCTCGCTGATGCCGGGCATGATGCTCTACCGCGGCGTCTTCGCGATCACCGACGAGGACCCGACCACCGCCACCTGGCTGCTGCTCGGCTCCACCTATGTGGCGGTCGGCCTGGCCGCGGGCACCAGCTTCGGGGCGATGCTGGCCGCCATCGTGCTGCGCCGGCGTTCCGAAGACCTGCACCGGGGCCGGCTCGACCTGGCCGAGCAGGCGCACGGCTGAACTGCCCCTGCGACGGCTTCAGCTGGCCGGATCCGATTCACAGCTTCCTGACAAGTTCACGACAGCCCCGCCCCAGACAGGCGGCCGACGCTGGTTGGTGTCGACAGGCAGGCTGTCGGCCAGAACACAGGAGAGACCATGTCCCAGAAGAAGTCGGCCACCACGCTCGCCAGCCTGGCCGTCGCTGGCCTCGTCGTCGTGGGTGGTGCCAGCGCTGCGCTGAACGCCAATGCAGAGTCCACCGGCACGGCCAGCGCCAGCCCGTCCAGCAGCTCCAGCGCCACGCCCGGCGACCGTGGCGCAGACCAGCGAGGCCCCGGCCACCACGAGCACACCGCCGTCACCGGCGATGCGCTGGCGAAGGTGGAGGCCGCCGTCGCCGCCAAGGACAAGGCCATCACCGTCACTAGCGTGGAGGCCGATCCCGACGGCTCCTATGACGTGCACGGCACCAAGTCGGGCGCCCAGGTGATGGTGGAGGTCAGCAAGGACCTCAAGACCATCGAGGTGCGCACCGGCGGCCCCGGCGAGGGTGACCACGGTGGTCGTGGGCACGGCCCGCGCGGCACCGAGGTGACCGGCAGTGAACTCACGAAGGTCACCGAGGCCGTCAAGGCCAAGGACTCGGCCTTCACCGTCGAGCACGTGATGAAGGACTCCGACGGCGCCTACCACGTGATGGGCACCAAGGACGGCGACCGTGCGGGCTACGAGGTCAGCAAGGACCTCAAGACCATCACCGCCCACACCATGGGCGATCGTGGCGGTCGCGGCCGCCACGGCGGTCCGGGCATGGACGGCCAGCAACAGGATTCGCCGCAGGCCAGCCCCGCTCCCTCCAGCGAGGAGACCCCCGCCTGATCCCTGACCCCCTGAGATCCCCTCGCGGGTGACCCCTTCCCGTGCGACGGCCGACCGGACTCTCCCTCCGGCCGGCCGTGGTGCTCCAGGGTTGGTGTCCTCACCTCGTGCAGCCGATCCTCAGACCGCCGTGACCAGCGCCGTCCACGGGCGGCCAGCCTTGTCGGGCATCACCATCTCGACGTGGAAGCCCTCCCCCAGCGCGGCCGGCAGGTCGGTGGGCCGCTTCACCACGTCGGTCTGGCACAGCCGACGCGCCACCAGTCCGCGGGTGTGCTTGGCCCAGTGCGAGGCGCCGGGGACGTCGACCAGCACCCATCGTTCGGCCAGCGCGGCATCGCCGCGGCCAGGCAGCCAGGCCCTGCGGTAGCTGCCGGAGCGGCAGTCGACCACCAGTCCGGCGCCCACCTGGGAGGGCATCGCCTCGGCCAGCAGCGGCGCCCAGAAACGCGCCATCGGGCCGATTCCGGGCAGGTTGACGTCCATCGCGAGCCGGTAGGGGCTCACCCGCTCGTTCATCCGCAGCGCCCCGTGCAGGGCGCTGGTCACCAGCAGCCGGTTGGTGGCGCGACGCTGGTCGGCGCCGAGCGAGGCCAGGTCGAGGGCGTCGTAGAGCACCCCGGTGTAGAGCTCCCGGGCACGAAGCGTTGGCGCGGTGAGCAGTCGTGTGTTGGCCTCCACCTCGTCCCCCAGCGAGGCCCCGACGCCGAGCACCGTCAGCGCGTCGTCACGGGCACTGGCCCGGGCGAGGGCGTCGATCACCTGCTCTCGGGCGTCGGTGAGCTCGGGCAGGCTCAGCGATTCCAGGTCCATCGTGCGGCCGCGACGAGCCGTCGCCTTGCCCTCACTGGGTGGCAGCAGGATCAGCACTCGACGTCCTTCCCGATCATGGTGTGCGGTCGTGGTCCGGCTGGTCCATTCTGCCGTTCTTGCACGCCCCCACCGACCGCGCGTCACCACCACAGGCAGACCCGGGCTGCGCCTAGGCTTGGGCCATCCTCCCCTGGCACGAAATGAGTCACCCATGAGGGCCCTGGTCTCCTTCCTGCAGAACATGAGCCTGCTGGCCGTGCGCATCTGCTTCGGCCTGCTGATGATCGCCCACGCCTGGCACCGCTGGAAGGTGGTCGGCATGCCCGCCGAGATCGGCCACCTGCAGGCACACCAGGTGCCGCAGCCCTACCTGCTGGCCTGGGGCAGCCTCGCCCTGGAGGCGGTCGGCGGTGTGCTGCTGGTGCTGGGGCTCTTCGTGCCGCTGGTGGCGCTGGTGGTGCTGGTGCAGCAGGTGCTGGTGGCGGTGTGGGTGAAGCAGTCCGGCGGCCTCTACAACCACACCGACGGCTGGGAGCTGAACGCGCTGCAGGCGATGGTCGCGCTGCTGCTGGTCTTCTTCGGCTCCGGACGTGCCGGGCTGGACGCGCTCGTCTTCCGCCGGCGCCGCGAGGACAATGAACGTCTCGACGTGCGCGAGTACGCCTGATCCGGCACAGGCCTCCGGCAGACTGTGGTCTCACAGGCAGCACACAGCAAGGGCACAGCCCCCTGCTGGCCCAGCAGCAGAAAGTAGGGCCATGGCACGCTTCGAGAAGACCGAACAGCTCACCCGACCCGACGGCTCCCCCATCCGGGTGCTCACCGTCGACGACGAGAAGAGCCTCACCGAGCTGCTCAGCATGGCCATGCGCTACGAGGGCTGGGACGTGAGCACCGCCGGCACCGGCACCGAGGCCGTCACGGTGGCCCGCGAGGTGCGGCCCGACGCGATCGTGCTCGACATGATGCTGCCCGACTTCGACGGCCTCGAGGTGATGCGCCGCATCCGCACCGAGCAGCCCGACGTGCCGGTCATCTTCCTCACCGCCAAGGACGCCGTCGCCGACCGGATCGGCGGGCTGACCGCTGGCGGCGACGACTACGTCACCAAGCCCTTCAGCCTGGAGGAGGTGATCGCCCGCCTGCGCGCCCTGCTGCGCCGCAGTGGCGCCACAGCCCCGGTCAATGACTCGACGCTGGTGGTCGGCGACCTCACCCTGGACGAGGACTCCCACGAGGTGACCCGTGGCGGCGACCAGATCACCTTGACCGCCACCGAGTTCGAGCTGCTGCGCTACCTGATGCGCAATCCCAGGCGGGTGCTGTCCAAGGCGCAGATCCTGGACCGGGTGTGGAACTACGACTTCGGCGGCCAGGCCAATGTGGTCGAGCTCTACATCAGTTACCTGCGCAAGAAGATCGACCACGACCGCGAGCCGATGATCCACACCATGCGCGGCGCCGGCTACGTGCTGCGCCCCGCGGCATGAGCCAGGTCGTCGTCGGCCGACAGGCGGGATCGACCGTCGCGCTCGCTCCCCTGCCCCAGTTGGGACGCGGCACGCTGAGCCGCACCCTGGTGCTGCGGATCGCCACCTTGGTGGCCGCCCTGGCCCTGGTGCTCGGCACCGCCAGCATCCTGGCCACCCGCCACCAGCTCGTCTCCGCCGTCGACCATCAGCTGTACAGCGCCGTGGCGCGTGGCGAGCGCTTCGACGGCTCCCGCCGGGTGGATGGCCGCCCGATGCCGGGCACCCAGGTGGGCCAGGTGAACGTCACCCTGACCAGCAGCACCACGCGCGGTGAGTTGTGGGTGGAGGGTGGCAACTCCGACCTGGCGCAGAAGGTCATCCGTCAGCTGGTCGAGGGCCAGCCGCGCCAGCCCGCCACCATGGACCTCGAGGGCCTGGGCTCCTACCGGGCCGTCGCCTCCACCTCACCCAGCGGCACCACCCAGATCGTCGCCCTGCCCCTGTCCCAGGTGAACCACACCCTGCGACAGCTGCTGCTGCTGGTGCTCGGCCTGACCGCCCTGGCGATCGCCATCGCCGTGGTCGCCGTGCGGGCCGTCGTCGTGCAGGCCCTCACACCGCTGACCCGGCTGGCCGCCACCGCCACCGAGGTCTCCAACATGGCCCTGGAACGGGGTGAGGTGGTGCTGCCCGAGCGGCTCGACCGGATGGATGCGGACCCACGCAATGAGGTGGGTCGGGTGGGCTTCGCCTTCAACCACATGCTCGACAATGTCGAGGATGCGCTGTCCGCCAGACAGGCCTCCGAGACCAGGGTGCGCCAGTTCGTCGCCGATGCCAGCCACGAGCTGCGCAATCCGTTGGCCTCCATCCGCGGCTACGCCGAGCTCACCCGGCGAAGCGGCGAGCAGCTGCCCACCGACGCCGAGCACGCGATCGGACGCATCGAGTCCGAGAGCACCCGGATGAGCCGGCTGGTGGAGGACATGCTGCTGCTGGCCCGCCTCGACAACGACCCGCAGCTCGACCTGGCCGAGGTGGACGTCGTCGAGCTGGTGCTCAATGCCGCCTCCGATGCCCAGGTGGCCGGCCCCGACCATGACTGGGGCGTCGACCTGCCCGAGCATCCCGTCACGGCCCGCGCCGACGCGCTGAAACTGCACCAGGTGGTGGCCAACCTGTTGGCCAATGCCCGAAAGCACACCCCGGCCGGCACGCACGTCACCGCCGGGGTGTCCGTCGAGGCAGGCCAGGCCGTCATCACCGTGTTGGACGACGGCCCCGGCGTCGACGAGTCGGTGCGCGACCATGTCTTCGAACGTTTTGCCCGCGGGGAGGACTCACGCACCCAGTCCTCGGAGGGCTCCACCGGGCTCGGGCTGGCGATCGTCGCCGCCGTCATGGAGGCGCACGGCGGGCAGGCCAGCCTGGAATCGGCCCCCGGTCACACCTGCTTCACGCTGCGGGTGCCGCTGGCCTGAGGCTCAGCAGGACTCCACCGAATCGGTCCAGCAGGCCTCGCGCAGGTAGAAGATCGCGGCCGCGCCGCCCGCCTGCGAGGAACCCGGGTACCAGTCCAATGCCATGCCGTCCTGGTAGCCGGTGGCGCCGGCCTTCTCGTTGGTGTGCTTGGCAAGCCACTGCTGGATCTTCGGGCCCTGCTGGAAGAGCGAGGTCACCTGCTTCACCTCGGCGGGGGCGGCATCGGTGAGCGTGGCTCCCGCACCGGCCTGGCTCTTCACCTTCAGGTAGGTGACCTCCATGCCGCTGACCCGGTAGTCGATGCTGTGGGTGATCTCCTTTTCGGTGCGCTCGCACGTGACGTCGTCGGTGCCCTTGCAGGTGTAGCCGAGCTTGTCGAGCTCGGCGGCCAGCGGCTTGGCGGGCAGCAGGCTCACCGGCATGGCCCGGTCGGGCACCCAGCGGTCGACATAGGAGACAATCGAGCCGTCGCTGCTGCCACGGGCGACGATGCCCCCCTGTTCGGTCTTGGCGTACTCCTCCTCGGTGCCCGCCCGCACTGCCTTGAGCAGGGCGTCACGCTGCTTGTCGTCGGCAGCCACCTGTCCTGCCAGGTATTCCTGCAGGGCCAGTGCCTTGGGGTTCTTGCCGCCCTTGCCGTCCTGGACGTTGAGGGCGACGCGGCCCAGCCTCGAGCCCTTGGCACCGCCGACATAGGCCATCATCACCGGGTCGCTGGTGTAGTGGGTGCACATCCACGAGTCCATCCCGGCCTGGCCCTCCTCGGCACAGGTGAACCCCTCGTCGGTCAGGTGCTTCTTCACCGTGGCGACGGTTCCGGGGCCCGGCACCTGGCCGGGAGCGCGCGAGACGGTGGGCGGCGCGGAGGCGCTGGCGGGGACCGAGGCCGACGGCGAGGCGGCCGTCTGGGGCTGGGCGGGGGTGTCCTCGCGCTGCGAGAGGTACCAGGCACCGCCGCCCAGGGCCAGCACCAGGGGCAGCGCGAGCCACCACGCCTTCCTGCCGTTGGGGGCGTCATCGAGGCGTTCGGTGACGGTGGCGCCGGTGGGCACGGGGGGCGGCTCGACGGCCCGGTGACGCGGGGTGACGGGTTCCTCCCGCTCGGTCTGGGGGCGCTGGGCCCGCGCGCGCGGTGCAGCCTGCTCGACCCGCGTGGACTGGTCCTCGGGGTCGGCCGCCCGCCGGCTCGGCCTGCTGGCCGGGCGCTTGGCAGGATCCTCGAAGGGGCTGGCCTGCTGCGGCGCCGCCTCCTCCTCGGCAGGCTCGAAGATCCGACGGGCACGGCTGGGCCTCGCGTCCTGCTCGGGCTCCGCGGCGTGACTTCGCGGGCCGGCCGGGGTCTCGTCCTGGGGATCGGCGGCGCGACGGCGGGGTGCGCCGCTGCGGCCGATGGGCTCCTCGTGCTCAGTCACGCCCGCCAGCCTAGTGCTCCCAGCCCATGGATTCCGTACAGATGGGCGCACGGCTGGTACCGGCACGGCGCGTTGGCTTGCCAGCCCGTTGCTCCTCGACCACAATTCGCCCTCGACCAGCACTTCAACCCCGCCGCCAGCCAAGCCCCGAAGCCACCATGGGTGTCCACGATCTGGCCAGCCCCCAGCTCGACAGATTCCGCAGCAGGTGCCCACCACCTACTCTGGACACATGACAGACCTGACCCGCCCCGCCGTCGCCCAGATGATCGACCACACCCTGCTCAAGACCGATGCCACGCCCGAGCAGGTGCTGGCGCTGGCCGACGAGGCTCGCGAGCTGGGCACCTATTCCATCTGCGTCTCGCCGAACATGCTGGCCACCCCGGACCTGCGCGAGCGCCTGGGCGAGGTGAAGCTGGCCACCGTGTGCGGTTTCCCGTCGGGCAAGCACACCGCCGCCATGAAGGCCGCCGAGGCGCGCGAGTCGGTGGCCCTGGGCGCCGACGAGGTGGACATGGTGATCGACGTCGGCCTGTTGCGCGCCGGTGATGACCAGGCGCTGGCCCACGAGATCTCCGCGGTCAAGGCCGAGGTGCCCAGCCCCAAGGTGCTGAAGGTGATCATCGAAGCCGCCAGCCTGTCCGACGACGAGGTCGAGCGCGCCTGCCGTGCCGCCGAGGCTGCGGGGGCCGACTTCGTCAAGACCTCCACCGGTTTCCACGGCGATGGCGGCGCCAGCCTGCACGCCGTCGAGCTGATGGCCGCCACCGTTGGTGGACGCCTGGGTGTCAAGGCCTCCGGCGGCATCCGCGACTGGGCCACCGCCACCGCGATGGTTGAGGCCGGCGCCACCCGACTGGGCGTCTCGGCCAGCCGCGCCCTCCTGGACGGCGCCGAGGCCTGATCCGGTCACCACGCTGAACCACCCGACGAGGGCCCGGCCGACCGGCCGGGCCCTCGCCATGTCCGGGGTTGCCCGGCGAGGTTCAGGCGAGCGAGAGGAAGAGCTTCTCCATCGCGGCAAGGTCTTCTTCCCTGTCGGGGTTGTCATCGCCCAGGCAGCGCTGCATGCCGGTGCTGATCAGGGCGAAACCGGCCCGGTCGACGGCCTTGCTGCAGGCGGAGAGCTGGGTGAGCACGTCGCGGCAGTCCCGCTCCTCCTCGATCATCCGCAGGACGGCGGCCAACTGGCCTTGGGCGCGACGCAGTCGCTTGGTGACGGCGTCGAGTTCGTCGGCTGGGATCTCCATGGTCTCATCGTGCCTGACGCCGGGCCCGCAGCGCGTGGCGCACCGAGTCGGGGGTGGGGCAGCTGCGGGCCTGGTTCCATGGTGCCCTGGCGAGCAGCGCGGCCAGGCCGCAGGTGTCGGACAGGCCCGAGTAGAGCAGCCCGGTGCCGATCCCGGCGCTGAGCCACTTGGCCCTGGGCGCGCGGGTGCTGGCGAGGATGCCGGCCAGCACGATGCCGCCTGCGGCGGTGCGCACCTGACGCTCCATCGCCCAGGGGCCACCCTCTGGGCTGGTGGTGGGCAGCTGTGCCTGCTGCCAGGCCTGCATCCCGCCGGTGAGGACGTGGGCGCGAGGCCCGATGTGCTCGGCGAGCGCGACCGAGGCCTGGTTGGCGCGGTTGTCGGTGCGGCAGACGAGCAGCACCTCCCCCGGCATCTCCTCGGCCAGCGGGCCGGCCTGGGCCTTGAGCAGGTGCAGCGGGATGTTGACGGCCCCGTCGAGGTGGCCTCCGGCGAACTCGGCAGGCGTGCGGACGTCGACGAGCAGCGGTGCGTCCTGGCCGGTGATCCAGTCGTGCGCGGTGCGGGCGTCGAGCTGGGTGGGGTGCGTCATGGTCTCTCCTGGACTCCTGAGTGGCAACGATCGACTTGAACCTATACCCCCAGGGGTATTAGGTTCAAGTCATGGACATCGTCATCATCGGAGGCGTCGCCGCGGGAATGTCTGCCGCCGCACGCCTTCGCCGTCTCGACGAGACGGCCACCATCACCGTCGTCGAACGCTCCGGCAACATCTCCTTCGCCAACTGCGGCCTGCCCTACCACGTGGGCGGCGTCATCGAGGAGCGCGAGAGCCTGCTGCTGCAGACCCCGAAGGCCATCAAGGACCGCTTCGAGATCACCGCGCTGGTGGGCACCGAGGCCACCGCCATCGACCGGGAGCGCCGCGAAGTGCACGTCACCGAGCTGGCCAGCGGCACCGAGCAGGTGTTGCACTACGACCACTTGGTGCTCGCCCCCGGCGCCCGCCCGGTGCGCCCACCAATCCCCGGGATCGAGCGCGCCCTGGGCCTTCGCACCGTCGAGGATGTCGACGCCATCATCGCCGCACTGGAAGGGGACGGCGAGCATCCCGCCCCGCGCACTGCCACCGTGATCGGCGGCGGCTTCATTGGGCTGGAACTGGCCGAGAACCTGCTGCACCGCGGCCTGGCCGTGACCATCGTCGAGGCCACTGACCAGGTGATGGCACCGCTGGACCCCGAGATGGTCGCACCGGTGCACGAGGCCCTGCGCGCGGCGGGAGTGGACCTGCGCCTGGGCAGTGGGGTGACCGCCATCGGTGAGCAGGACGTCACCCTGGCCGACGGCAGCACTGTGCCCGCCGAGCTTGTGGTGGCTGCCATCGGGGTGCAGCCCGATTCCCGGCTGGCCGAGCAGGCCGGCCTCGAGCTCGGCCCGCGCGGTGCGATCGTCGTGGACGAGAACTGGCGCACCAGCGACCCGCACGTCTTCGCTGCCGGCGACGCCGTCACCAAGGTCGACGCCCTCGACGGCTCCACTGCCCTGGTGCCGCTGGCCAACACCGCCAACCTGCAGGGCCGTCGCATCGCCGACGTGATCGCCGGCCGCCAGGTGCGCGAGCGTGGCGTGCTGGGCACCGCCATCGTCGGACTGCTGGGCCTGCAGGTGGCCGCCACCGGCTGGAACGAGAAGCGCCTGCGCGCCGCCGAGCACCCCCACCGGGTCATCCACACCCATCCGTCCGACCACGCCGGCTACTACCCGGGCGCCAGCACCATGGCACTGAAGCTGCTCGTCGACCCCACCGATGACCGCATCCTGGGTGCGCAGGGCGTCGGGCAGGCCGGCGTGGACAAGCGCATCGACGTCATCGCCACCGCCATCACCGGCGGCATCACCGCCAGCGGACTGGCCGAGCTGGAGCTGGCCTATGCCCCGCAGTTCGCCTCGGCGAAGGACCCGGTGAACATGCTCGGCTTCATCGCCGAGAACCTTGCCACCAGTACCACCAGCACCATGCAGTGGCACGAGCTGGACGAGCTGCGGCGGCAGGGGCGAGCGGTCATCGACGTGCGCACCCCGGCAGAGTTCGCCGCCGGAGCCATCGATGGCGCGGTGAACATTCCAGTCGACGAGCTGCGTGGTCGCCTCGACGAGGTGCACGAGTTGTCCACCGGCGGCGCTCCGGTGGTGCACTGCGCCGTGGGGATCCGTGGCCACATCGCCTGCCGGATCCTCGACGGGCATGGCATCGAGGCGTTCAACCTGGACGGAGGCTGGCGCACCTGGCAGGCCGGTCACGCCGCCGGGGCCTGAGCGCGTGGCAGCCCGCGGGCCGGCGCCAAAGCCGGTCCGCGGGCGCCACCGCAGCCAGAGTCTCATAGGCTGTGCAGTGAGAAGTTCGACCCAGCGAGCTGGCGTCTCGACGCCAGGGAGGATGCACCGATGCCCCACCCAGTCACCCCGGCCGCGTTCAGCGCCACCCAGGCGCCCGTCGCACTGACCAGCGTCCATCCCGCCGAGGATGGATGGATGGGCCGCTTCCAGCGCCGCAACCACGAGGCAACGCTGCCGCACGTGATCGCGAAGCTGCAGGAGACCTCCATGCAGAACCTGCGCAATGTGCGCGACGGCGTCAAGGCCGACCACATTGGCCCCAACAACTCCGACTCCGAGATCTACAAGGTCGTCGAGGCCATCGCCTGGGAGAACGTGCGCCACGGCGAGCTGGACTTCACCGACTTCGTCGACGAGGTGGTCGAGCTGGCTGGCGCCGTCCAGCAGGAGGACGGCTACCTCAACTCGTGGGGACAGGCCCAGCCCGACTACGAGCACTTCAGCGACCAGGCGATGGGCGACGAGCTGTTCACCGGTTCACACCTGGTGAAGGCCTCCATCACGCTGGCCCGCACCGGCCGCACCGACCTGCTGGAGATTGCCCGCAAGTGGGCCGACCTGGTGGTGGAGCGCTTCGGCCCCGGCAAGGAGGGCTACGACGGCCACCCCGGTATCGAGGGCGCGCTGGTCGAATTCTATCGCGAGACCGGGGAGAAGAAGTACCTGGAGACAGCCAAGGCGCTGCTGGACCGTCGTGGCCAGAACCGCCTGCGCTACGGCGCCCTGCCGTCGAGCTTCTTCCAGGACCACGAGAGCGTCCGCGACGCCCATGAGGCCCTGGGCCACGCCCGCCGCCAGCGCTACCTGGACTCCAGCTGCGCCGACATCCTGGCCGAGTACCCCGACGACACCGAGCTGCACAAGGCTCTGGTCGCACGCTGGGACAGCGCCCATCTCTCGAAGACCTACATCACCGGCGGACTGGGTTCCCGCCACTACGACGAGAGCTTCGGCGCCCCCTACGAGCTGCCGCCCTCGCGCGCCTATGCCGAGACCTGCGCCAGCATCGCCGACGTCTCGGCCAACCACCGCATGCTGCTGCTCACCGGCGACGCCCGCTATGCCGCCGCCATCGAGCGCGTGCTGTACAACGCGCTGGCCGTGGGCGTGAGCGAGGACGGCACCCGCTTCTTCAGCTCCAACCCGCTGCAGGTGCGCAGCCGCCAGCGTGACGAGGACAACAACCGCATCGAGCGCGCCGAGTGGCTCAACCACTCCTGCTGCCCCACCAGTCTCGTGCGGCTGGCCGCCAGCATGGGCACCTATGTTGCGACCACCTCGGGCGCGACGCTGTCGATCCAGCAGTGGGTGCCCGGCACCATCGACCTGCCCGAACAGGTCGGCGAGGGCCACCTCGTGGTGGAGACCACCTACCCGGCCAGCGGCCGCGTCACGGTCCGCCTGGAGGGCGAGGCCCGTCCCGGTGCCCGCCTGCGGATGCGGGTGCCCGCCTGGTGCGAGAAGCACTCGATGAGCGGCCGCAAGGCGCTGGTGGTGGACGGCTACATCGACCGTCCGCTGGTGGCGGGCTTCGAGGAAACCCTCGACTTCCACATGGAGCCCCGCTTCGTCTACGCCCACCCGCGCGTCGACGCAGTCCGTGGCTGCCGTGCGCTGCTGCGGGGACCGGTGGTCTACTGCGCCGAGGGCGTCGACAACCCACAGATCGAGAACCTGGTCTTCCACACCGAGGCCCAGGTGCAGGAGGCGGCCGAGGGCGAGCTGCCGAAAATCACGGTGCCGGCGAGCTTCCGCAAGAAGCCGCAGGCGCTGTACTCGCACACCATGGTGGCGGTGACACCCGAGGTTCGCGAGACCACCCTGGTGCCCTACTACCAGTGGGGCAACCGCGGCAACAGCCCGATGCGCGTCTGGTTGCCGACGATCTGATCGTCTGGCTGACCAGCCGGCTCGGGCCGTTGGTCTGGCCCGCAGACTTGCGCAGACGGACCCAGGGGCCAGTGCAGAGGAGTCCTGCACTGGCCCCTGGGCCGTTCGTGGATCGCTTCCTGCTCTGCTCGGGGCTCGTCTAGCGGGACGACCGCCATCGGCACCGGGATGCTCGCCTGGGCACGTGCCACCAGCGCCCCGAGGAGGGGGGCCTGGCGCCCCGGTGCGAGCCTGGAGGCACCTACCACCGCGATACTGTCTGGCTTCCAGTCGACCTGGTCGATGACGTCGCCCAAACTGTCACCGTGGGCGACCACCACACTCACCCCGGCCACCCCGGCCGCCTTCTGTCGCGCCTCCTCGAGGGCCTCGGCCGCGTGCTGGCGCGCCTGCTCAGGCAGCTTGCGGTCGCGACGGGCCTTCACCCCGGATCGTGGACACGGTGGTGGTTGATTACGCTGCGGTTGGCAGCGGAGCGGCCCGGAGGGCCTCGTAAGTGTTCGGGGACAGGTATCCGCACCAAGAGTGGCGTCGTCGGGTGTTGTAGCGCACGAGCCAGCGAAAGTGAAGCGCCCCAGGTTCTCTGCCGCTCCTATACGGGTTGGGGCTCTCGGGTGAGCGCTTCGTAATGGGCGGCCTCGCGGGCGGCGCCGTCGTTCAGTTCGACGGTCACCCGCGGCGCCCCATAGGCCGGGTCCCCACCAGCCTTCGGGTCCTGCATGGCGCGGATCCGTGCAGCCAGGACAGCATCGTCCTCGGCGCGCTGCTGACGGGCCGGGCCAGCTTTCTGCCAGGCATAGAACGAGGAGCGGGACAACTCCAACACCTGGCACAACCGCTTCACCTGGTAGGTGGTCTGGTGGTCGGCGACGAACCAGAAGCGGTTGGCCAGCTCGTCTCCCCGGCGAAATACTTGGCCGCCTTGCCCAGGATGTCGCGCTCGGTCTCCACCCTGGCCTTGTCCGCCCGCAACCGGGCATTCTCGGCCTCCAGCCGGGCAATCCTCGCTACTGGTGACTCACCGGAAGGGGGCGTGGCTGGGGTCGGTCCGTCGTTGGTGCGGACACCGTTGACCAAGTCCTTGACCCACAACGACAGGGTCCCACGGGAGACTCCCAACTCCCCAGCGATCTGCTTCAACGTCGCACCGGGCATGGTCTCGTACAAGTCAACGGCCTGCTGACGAAACTCCATCGAGTAGAACTTCTGGGCCATGGTGATGATCATCTCGCTTCCTCCAGCCCATGCTGGATTCCACGTGTACACAACCCGGGGTCAAGGCCCCCTTGGCGCTGCCGAAGGGCGGCGCATAGGCCAGTTCCAGTTCCGCCAGATCACTGGCTATCACATGGCCGGTCATTGCCGTGGCAATGACATCGATCCGCTTGTCAACACCCTTGGGCCCACGCCCTGGGCTCCGAGGATCGCGTCGGTGTAGGGGTCGACGAGCAGTTTCAGCGCCATCTGTGTGGCGCCGGGGTAGTAGCCGGCATGGTCGGTCGGATGGGTGTGGATCGCGCGGTAGGGGCGCCTGCGGCACGCAGGCGCTTCTCATTCCATCCGACGGTGGCCGCCTGTAGACCGAACAGATCCACGATTGCGGTGCCGAGCACCGGACGGTCGCCGATCTCGCGGCCCATGATGCGGTCGGCGATCCGCCGTCCCTGCACGTTCGCCGTCTGGGCCAGCGGCACCAGGACCAAGGACCCATCGACGGCGCATGCTTGGCCACGGCGTCACCGGCCGCGTAGATGTGCGGATTGCGCGTGGTGAGGTTCCGGTCGACGACGATCCCGCCATTGGGTGCGCACTCCAGGCCCGCATCACGGGCGAGCTGCGAGTCAGGGCGCACCCCGATGGCGGCCACCACCAGGTCGGCATCCAGGACCGTCTGGTCGGCATCCAGGACCGTCTGGTCGGCGAGGGTCACGTCGTGGTCACCGATGGCGGTGACCGCGCACCCCAGGTGCAGGTCGACCCCGGCCGAGCGCAGCGCGTCGCGCAGGTGTGGCCATCTCGGGGTCGAGCGGTGCCAGGACTTGGTCGGTGGCCTCCACCAGCGCCATCTGCAGGCCCTTGCGAACGAGGTTCTCGGCGACCTCGAGACCGATGAAACCGCCGCCGGTCACCGCGTCGGTGCGGGCCTGCTGGGCGGCGGCAGCGAGCGCATCGGCGTCCTCGACATTGCGCAGGGTCAGTGCCCACTCGATGCCGGGGATCGACGGACGCGCCGGTGTGGCACCGGGCGCCAGCATCAGCCGGTCGTAGTGCAGACGCCGGGCGGCGCCAGTGGACAGGTCGGTGACGGTGTGAGCTGTGCGGTCGATGGCCTCGGCGCGGGTGTTGACCAGTACATCGATGTTGAAGCGGGCCTTGATGGCCTCGGGCGTCTGCAGCAGCAGGGCATCACGGTCGGTGATCACACCACCCACGTAGTAGGGCAGACCGCAGTCGGCGAGCGAAGGAGATGTGGCCCGACTTCGCCACGACGGTCATGGAGGCCTGCTCGTCGAAACGCCGCAGGCGGGCGGCGGCCGACATGCCGGCGGCGACGCCGCCGATGATCACGATGTCCATGGGACTTCCTTTCCGGAGGATGTCAGGGGGTGGCCGGGCGGGCTCAGCGGCCCAGACGACGCCGGGCACCCGGGCGGTGACGCCCGACCCAGACCCGGCCGTCGGCGCCCGTGGTGAACACGCGGCCACTGGGCGTGGGTATCGCGCTGTCCAGCTCGGCCCACAACTGGCCGACCAGGTGGTCGAGCTCACGTCGCGTCTGGTCGATCTGGTCGCGCAGCGCGAAGATTGAGGCCACCTGCGCGACGGGCATCCCGGCGTGCTGCACCATGTTGCGCGCCTGGCGCAGCCGGGCCACGTCGGCCCGGCCGTAGACGGGCTGGCCGGCCATGTCCTGGCCGGGATGCACGATCCCGGCCCGGGCGAAGGCATCCAGGGTGCGCGGGTGGATCCCGGTCAGGTGCACCACCTGGATGGTGGTGAACACGACGTTGTCACGCCGCTCGTGGTTGTTGCTGGTCATGGTCATTCCCTTCCCAGAATCGAGGCGCGCGGGTTGGTCTCACCCATCGCGCGGGCGAAGTCTCGGATGGCCTGCTTGGCCTGGTCATTCACGCTGCTCGGCATCTGCACCTGCAGGGTCACCAGCAGGTCACCGGTGCCGGCCTTG
This sequence comes from Luteococcus sediminum, assembly GCF_054783495.1. Taxonomy (NCBI): domain Bacteria; kingdom Bacillati; phylum Actinomycetota; class Actinomycetes; order Propionibacteriales; family Propionibacteriaceae; genus Luteococcus; species Luteococcus sediminum. The sequence continues at coordinate 427,839 of NZ_BAAGQL010000013.1, forward strand.
GTCTTCACGCCCTTGCCGCGCACCCGCAGCGTGCGGCCGTTGGGCGTGCACTCGGCCACGCGCACCGTCACCCGTCCACCGTCGAGGGTGGGCACCTCGATGTCGGCGCCCAGGATCAGCTCGTCGACGGTGACCGGCACGTCGAGGGTCAGGTCACGGCCCTTGCGGCCGAACAGCCGGTGCGGGGTGACGTGGACGCGCACCAGCAGGTCGCCGGCAGGTCCGCCGTTGACGCCGGTCGAACCCTTGCCCTTGATCCGGATGGTCTGCCCGTCGTCGACGCCGGCCGGGATGCGTACCTTCATCGTCCGCGACTGCGGCACCCGGGCGGTGCCACCGCACGAGCCGCACACCTGCGGCGGGTTGCCCGAGGTGATGCCGGCCCCGCCACAGGCCGTGCACGGCACCTGCGAGACCAGCTGCATCGACACCATCGTGCCGGCCACGGCCTCCTCGAAGCCGATGGTCACCTCACCCTCGATGTCGGCACCCTGGCGCGGGCCCTGCGGGCGGCGCCCACCGAAGCCACCGCCCTGGCCGAACAGGCCACCCAGGATGTCCTCGTAGCCGCCACCCTGGCCGAACAGGTCCTCGGCCGAGCCACCCGTGGAGTAGCTGTAGGTGAAGGGCCCACCACCGCCCTGGCCGTACTGGTCTCCGGCATCCGAGAAGCCCGCACCGTACTGGCCGGCGCCGGGTCCGTAGCCGAAACCGCCGTTGGCGACCATCTCGCGGATCTCGTCGTACTCGCGGCGCGAGTCGGGGTTGGACAGCACCGAGTTGGCCTCGGAGACCTCCTTGAAGCGGGCCTCCGCCGCAGCGTCACCGGGGTGCTGGTCGGGGTGGTTCTCGCGGGCCAGCTTGCGGAAGGCCTTCTTGATGTCCTTGTCAGAAGCGTCCTTGGAGACCCCGAGCACCTTGTAGAAGTCCTTGTCGATCCAGTCCTGGGCGCTCATCAGCGGTCCTCCTGTCCTGCCAGGTCATCGTGGGTGGTGGCCTCGGGATCGGGGTCACTGACCGCGACCCGGGCGGGGCGCAGCACCTTGTCATCGATGCGGTGGCCGGGCTGCATCACCTGCGAGACACAGGTCTGGGTGGCGCCGGGCAAGGGCTGCTGCATCAGCGCCTCGTGCAGGGCCGGGTCGAAGGCGTCACCGACCTCACCGAAGCTGGTCATGCCGTGACGGGTGGTGAGGGCCAGCACCTGGTCGGCCAGCACCTTCACCGGTCCGTCCAGCTGGCCGTGCTCGTCGGCCAAGCGGATCGCGTCGAGCACCGGCAGCAGCTCACCGAGCACCTTCTCGACACCGCCCCGCCGCGCCAGGTCGCGGTCGCGGTCTACGCGCTTCTTGTAGTTGACGTACTCGGCCTGCAGCCGCTGCAAGTCCTCGGTGCGCTCGGCCAGGCGACCTTCCAGCTCGGCCACCTGCGCGCGCAGCGCCTCGACCTGCGCGGCAGCGTCGAGCTCCTCAGCGGTCGTGCTCTGCTGACCGGTCGTGGTGGTCACGTCGTCTGCGCTCATCTGTTTTCCTCATGTCTGGTGGGTGGCAGCACCTGGCGGGTAGGCACTGCTGCGAATGGCCCATGGCCCCGCGAAGCGCCCGCAGGGGGGGTTGCTGCGGACCGATCGCGTGGCCACCGCCCGGGACGGGTGGGGCCGCGAGGCGACCCCACCCGGCGGATCACTTGTCGTCGACGATCTCCGCGTCGACCACGTCGTCGTCCGAACCACCGGCATCGGCCGGGGAGGCCTGCTCCCGGGCCTGCTCCTGGGCCTGCGCCTGACTGGCCGCATAGACGGCCTGGCCCATGGCGGAGGCCTTGGTGTTCAGGTCCTCCATGGCGGCCTTGACCTCGGAGTCGTTGTCGGTGCCCTTCAGGGCCTCCTTCAGCTTGTCGAGGGCCTCGACGACCGGGGCCTTGACCTCGTCGCCGATGTTCTCGGCATTGTCGGCCAGCAGCTTCTCGGTGCGGAAGGCCAGGGCATCGGCCTCGTTGCGCATCTCGACGGCCTCACGCCGCTTGCGGTCCTCCTCGGCGTGCGCCTCAGCGTCACGGACCATCCGGTCGATGTCTTCCTTGCCCAGCGCCGAACCACCGGTGACGGTCATCGACTGCTCCTTGCCGGTCGCCTTGTCCTTGGCCGAGACGTGGACGATGCCGTTGGCGTCGATGTCGAAGGTGACCTCGACCTGCGGCACGCCACGCGGGGCGGGCATCAGGCCGGTCAGCTCGAAGTTGCCGAGCGACTTGTTGTCGCGGGCGAACTCGCGCTCACCCTGATAGACCTGCACCATCACCGACGGCTGGTTGTCCTCGGCCGTGGTGAAGATCTCCGAGCGCTTCGTAGGGATCGTCGTGTTGCGCTCGATGATCTTGGTCATCACACCACCCTTGGTCTCCAGGCCCAGGCTCAGCGGGGTCACGTCAAGCAGCAGTACGTCCTTCACCTCACCCTTCAGCACACCGGCCTGCAGAGAGGCACCCAGCGCGACGACCTCGTCGGGGTTGACACCCTTGTGCGGCTCCTTGCCGGACAGCTCCTTCACCAGGTCCGCGACGGCGGGCATGCGGGTGGAGCCACCCACCAGGATGACCTGGTCGATCTTGTCGACCGAGGTGTTGGCATCCTTGATCACGGCATTGAAGGGCACCTTGCAGCGGTCCAGCAGGTCCTGTGTCATGCGCTGGAACTCGGAGCGGGTGAGCTTCTCGTCCAGGTGCAGCGGGCCCTCGGCGCCGGCGGTGATGTAGGGCAGGTTGATGCTGGTCTCCTGCGAGGAGGACAGCTCGATCTTGGCGCGCTCGGCAGCCTCCTGCAGACGCTGGGAAGCCATCTTGTCCTTGGACAGGTCAATGCCGTTCTTGTTTTTGAACTGCGTGACCAGCCAGTCGACGATGCGCTGGTCCCAGTCGTCGCCGCCGAGGCGGTTGTCACCCTTGGTGGCCTTCACCTCGAAGACGCCCTCGGAGATGTCCAGCAGCGAGACGTCGAAGGTGCCACCACCCAGGTCGAAGACCAGGACCGTCTGCTCCTTGCCACCCTTGTCCAGGCCGTAGGCCAGCGCCGCGGCGGTGGGCTCGTTGATGATGCGGTCCACGCTCAGACCCGCGATCTCACCGGCCTCCTTGGTGGCCTGGCGCTCGGCGTCGGAGAAGTAGGCCGGGACGGTGATGACGGCATTGGTGACGGGCTCACCGAGGTAGGCCTCGGCGTCGCGCTTCAGCTTCTGCAACACGAAGGCGCTGATCTGCTGGGGCTTGTAGACCTTGCCGTCGATCTTGATGCTCCAGTCGGTGCCCATGTGGCGCTTGACGGAGCGGATGGTGCGGTCGACGTTGGTGACGGCCTGGCGCTTGGCGACCTCGCCCACCAGGACCTCACCGGTCTTGCTGAATGCCACTACCGACGGGGTGGTGCGGGCGCCTTCGGCGTTGGGGATGACAGTGGGATCGCCACCCTCAAGAACTGCGACGACGGAGTTGGTGGTGCCCAGATCGATACCGACGGAACGTGTCATGGTGTTCTCCTCCTGTGTTGTGCGAACTGCGAACGATGGTCCAGAAGCGCTGCATGAACGGTGCGCTTCCACGTCATCCACTGTCGCCCAGGGCGCGGCTCTGGTCGATGGGTGGCGACACCCAAAGTGGCCGGGGCGATCCCCACCCCCGGGCCAGAACGCTTGGCCGGGCTGCCGGTGCACGTCGAGAGTGGAGCCACCACGAACAGCGAAGCTGTTCCTCACAGAAGGGCAACCTCATGGAGTTGAAGGATTTCACCGCTCTGGTCGTCGGCGTCGACGGCTCCCCAGCCGCCGACCGTGCTGCCGCGTGGGCCTGTCAGTTCGCCGACCGGCACGACCTGTCGGTGCGGCTGCTGATGATGGTGTCCATGCCCGTGCCTCCCAGCACCGACACCTTCGCCGGCCCGATCTCCCACTGGTACACCCCGCAGCTGGTCGAGGACCACCTCGACGCGATGCGCGCGCAGGTCAACCAGCTGGCTGAGCTGAACCGGGCTCGATTCCCCCAGGTCGACATCACCACCGAGGTGCAGCTCGGTGCCCCCGCCCACGGCCTGATCGCTGCCACCGGGCCGAGCGAGATCCTCGTGGTCGGGCGCCAGGGCCGCGACGGCATCGTGGAACACCTGCTCGGCAGCACCACTGACGCCGTCCTGTCCCACAGCAAGCAGCCAGTCGTCGTCGTGCCCATGCAGGGTGACTGGAGCCCCGACGGCCCCGTGGTCGTGGGGGTCGACGACCAGGGTTCCTGCCAGGCCCTGCACCTGGCGGCACAGATCGCCAGCAGCCACCACACCACGCTGCAGCCCGTCACCGTCGTCCACTTCGACCCCTCGTGGACCACGGCATTCGACGACCGCATGCCGGAACTGATGGCAGCCAACGCCATGGAACGTCTCGATGATCTGCTGGAGCCGGTGACCGAGCAGCATCCCGACCTCACTGTGGACGCCATCCTGGTCGGCGGCAAGCCCGTCGACGCCCTGGTCAAGCGTTCCCGCGGCGCCAGCCTCGTGGTGGTCGGCAGCCGTGGCCGGGGCGGCTTCATCGGTCTGCTGCTGGGTTCGACCAGCCGACGCATCGCCGGTCGGAGCCTGGCGCCGGTGATGGTCGTGCGCAGCGAGAGCACCCCCACCCACCAGGCCTGACCCGCCTCACCACGTCAGATGCCCTCGGCATCCCGCACGGGATGCCGAGGGCATCTGTCATGTCTGACGCGTCGGGGCGTGTCAGACGCTGGCCAGCGTCGCGGACAGCGTGAGTTCCTTGCCGTCACGCACCACCAGCAGGTTCACCTGCTTGCCGACGGGAAGTCCCCGCACATGCCCCACCAGGGACAGCGCAGAGGTGGTGGCAGCACCGTCGATGCTGAGGATGTGATCGCCGGCCTTCACCCCGGCCCGCTGAGCCGGACTGTCGGCAACCACCGAGACGACCACCGCGCTGCGCACCTTTTGCGTGCCGCGTGCCGCGATGCCGTCAGCCACGGAGATCCCCAGTTGCGAGTGCCGGGCCCGGCCATCACGAATGAGCTGTTGGGCCACCATCGACACCTGGTCGGACGGGATCGCGAACCCGATGCCGATGCTGCCGCTGCCCGGGCCCAGCGTGGCGATGGAGGAGTTGATGCCGATCAGCTCGCCACAGCCATTGACCAGGGCCCCACCCGAATTGCCCGGATTGATCGGTGCCGAGGTCTGGATGGCATTGGTCACCGTCGCGACGCTCGGTCCGGCGCCTTGTTCGGAGGCAGCCACCGGACGGTTGAGGGCACTGACGATGCCGGTGGTCACGGTCCCCTCCAGGCCCAGGGGATTGCCCACGGCCATCACGGGCTGCCCGGTGCGCACCTTCGCGGAGGTGGCAATCGGGATCGGGGTGAGCTTGGCGTCCTTGACCGTGAGCACCGCCAGATCGGTGATCGGGTCACGACCGGCGATGGTGACCGGCTTGACGGTGTTGTCGGACAGGGTCACCGACACGTCACTGTCGGTGGCATCACCCACCACGTGGGCATTGGTGACGATGTGGTGGTCATCAATGACCACCCCCGAGCCCTCACCCACCGGACGGCCGCCGCTGGAGACACCCACCGACACCACCGACGGGCTCACCGCGTCCGCCAATGACGTCCAGGAAGGATCATCCAGGCTGCACGAAGAACCAGAACTGTTCCCCGACGGGGAACCGCTGGCGGCCGCTGTCGTCGTGGGAGCCTTCGGACCAACCGGGTCCATCGGGGCGGTGTCACTACAGGCAGCAAGGGGAAGCAGCGAAACCATCGCAAGGGCGGTGACCGCCGAACGTGCAAGGCGTGGTTGAAGCATGGCAAAACTCCTGATGGGGCAAAGGGCTGTGGATGGGTTGCAAACGGGGCCGACGGATCAAGTCAGCTGTTCTTGGCCGCGCGCCACACGGCGATGGCGGCAGCGGCCTGCGTCGCGCCGATGGCCAGCAGCGTCATACCGGCCCACAGGCCGATGGTGATGATGGCGGCGGTGTGGTCGATGACGAACCAGCCGCCGGCCAGGACGAGCAGCAGCCCGCCCAGGACGTGGAGCCAGCGGTGGTCGGTTGCCTTGCGGGCCATCAGGGCGATGCCGGACACGATGGTCCACAGGCCGACGGCGACGGCGATGAAGGACAGGGTCAGGCCGGGCAGCAGCAGCACGAGCAGGCCGAGGGCGACGCCGATGACGCCGATGGTGCCGGCAATCCAGCGCAGCAGGCCGGTGGCGTGCCAGGCGCCGATCATCGTCGAGACGGACTCGACGAGCAGGAAGGCGCCGCAGAAGATGACCAGCGAGCGCAGGGTCAGGCCGGGCCACCAGATGAGCAGGATGCCGAGCCCGATGAGCAGCGCGGCGTTGAGCAGTTCGACGAGGGACAGGGTACGCAGGGCCTTGGTCATGGTGGTCTCCACAGGGTTGGACGGGATGTTCACGTCGTCCATTCCAGTGCTCGACACCCGGCGCAACCATCGGTGTCGACACCCACATGCGCAGGCACCGACATGCACCCGGCTGGTTCAGGGTTCGATGAGGCCCACCCGGATGGCGTAGCGGGTCAGTTCGAGACGGTCCTTCATCCCGAGCTTCTCCAGCAGGTTCGCACGATGCCGCTCGACGGTCTTGGGACTGATGAACAGCATCTCGGCGATCTCCTTGCCGGGGTGCCCTTCGGCGATGAGCTTGAGGATCTCCTCCTCACGCGGGGTCAGCAGCCGGTCGCCTTCGTGGGCCTCACCACGCTGGACGTACTCGCGGATGATGGTCGACATGGCACCCGGGTACAGGAAGGATTCCCCGCGTACGGCGGCACGGCAGGCGTTGAGCAGGTCGCGATCGGCCATGGACTTGTGGACGTAGCCGGCCGCGCCGATCTTGAGGGCCTCGAACAGGTACTGCTCGTTGTCGTGCATGCTCAGGATCAGCATCTGGGTGGGCAGCTTGCGCTGGGAGACCTCGCGGGCCACCTGCAGCCCGGTCATGCGGGGCATGGTGACGTCCAGGATGGCCAGGTCGATGTCGCCGCGGCTGATCCGCTCGAGGGCCTCGGCCCCGTCGGCGGCCTCCGCGACGACGGTGAAGTCGGGCTGCGGGTCGAGCATCATCTTCACGCCTTGGCGCAACAGGGTGTGGTCGTCGGCCAGCAGCACGCGGGCGACTCGGGTGGTGGGCGTGTGGATGGTCAGTCCTCCGGGAGGGTGTCGTGGGGCAGGGTAGCCCGGTCGATGCGCAGTTCGACGCGGGTGCCGCCGCCGGGGTTGTCGGTGATGGTGAGCTGGGCGTTGATGTAGCGTGCGCGGTCGTGCATGCCGGCCAGGCCCGTGCCGGGGGTGGAGCCCTGCAGGCCGCGGCCGTCGTCGGCGATGACCAGCCGCACGGTGTCCTGGTCGCAGTGCAGTGACAGGGTGACGGTGCTGGCCTGGGCGTGTTTGGCGCTGTTGGTGAGGGCCTCCTGGGCGATGCGGTAGACGCCCAGTTGGGCGGCCCAGCCCAGGTCGGGCACCGGCTGGAGGTCTCGGCGCACGACCACGCCGGTGGCCTCGGCGTGTGCGGTGGCCAGGGAGGTCAGGGCGGCGACCAGGCCCAGGTCTGACAGGACGCTGGGACGCAGGTCGGCGGCCAGCCCACGAACCTCCTGCAAGCTGGTGCGCACTGCCTCCTGGGCCATGGCCACCTTCTGCTCCTGGTCGGCGCCGTCCTGGATGGACTGCAGCAGCAACAGCGCATAGGTGAGGGTCTGGCCGATCTGGTCGTGCAGTTCCCGCGACAGGCGGGCCCGTTCCAGTTCCTGGCCCTCGATGAGCGCGGTCAGCGTCGCCCGTCGCTGGGACCACAGGCGCTCCACGAGCTCATTGTGGGCACCGACGATGCTGTCCAGGTCGGGCATCTCCGGAACGGCCTGGATCGGGGCAGCGTCGTCGAGGTTCGGTGTCTCGGCGATCTGCCGCGCGGCCTTCTGCACCGGGGCGAAGCCCCGCTCGATGGCGCGCCAGCTGATGATGGACACGATGATCACTCCAGTCAGGGAACAGGCGGTCTCCCAGGGCTTGGGGGGCCAGCTGCCGGTGAGTGGGGTTGCGACGATGAGCAGGTTCATCGACAGGAAGGCACCCGACACCATCGCCCAGACCCGCTGTTGCAGACTCATCGGGGGCTCCTCGCGAATGGGCCGTCCTCGGCGACAGTGGTGGCCGGGGGATGGCAACAGGCCCTGTCGTGAGTCTACAGTCTCGATCCTAGGGGTCCGGGACGGTCAGGGGGTCGGGTCGTGGTCGGCGACGACGGCCACCGGGGTCGAGGTCAGCCGCAGCAGTCGACGGCTCTCGGAGTTCTCCCGCTGGCCCCGGTAGTTCGGGCCTCGGCTACCGACCACGGTCAGGCTGGTTTCCAGGGCCTCGGCGAGCAGGGCATCGGCGGGTTCGTGGGGTGAGATCATGACGTCGTAGCTGGCGGGCAGCAGCTCGGCGGCGGCCCCGGTGAGGATGGCCACGGCACGGTTCCGCAGCTCGTCAATGTCCTCGCATCTCTCGTCGGCGACGACCACCTTGAGAGGCATCCCCGCGCGGCGGGCCACGGCGGCGGCGAAGCGGATCCCCGGCACGCCGGGCTCCTCCAGGTCCAGCCCCAGCACGATGGGACGGTCGAAGATGTTCCAGGTGGTGGCAGGGATCACCACCACCGGCCCGTGGGCCTCCTGCAGCAGGTCCTCGGCGACAGCGTCCATCACCGGGACGATCGGCGCATCGGCCCCTCGTGCTGGGATGACCACCATGGCCGCGGTGCGGCTGGCCTCGGCCAGGGCGGGGGCGAGCATGCCGGGTGCGGCCATGAGCTGGCCGCTGTCAGCAAGCAGGGTGCGGATGCCGGTGGCGAGGTGGGGGGTGTGCAGGATCGTCAGGGGCCAGTCGCCGGCGCGGGCGACGTCCTGGGCCCACACGGCCGCGGCGATCGGGCGGGCGAGCCGTCGACGCCCACCACGACGTGGTCTGTGCATTCCATCTGCGATGCCTCCTTGAGGACTGGGGTCAGGGACAGGACCCGCAGGCTGCGGCGGGTCCGGGACCCCTCCAGCTTCACCGGGTCTCGCGCGAAAGGCCACGGTTCACGGCCCGGATGGGCGTCGTCCCCCACACAGGTGAGTGCCAACCCCCAATTGCCTGCGAACTCCTTGACCTGCCCGGGGGCCGCTGCACACCATCGATGTGCACCGGATCCCAGCCGCCGGGCAGCAAGCCCCGCAGGCCGGGACCGCCCACGAACCACCCATGGACCACGACCCGCCACCGGCGCGGTCACCCTGACGAAGGAGCACTGATGGACACTGAGAAGCTCACCACGATGAGCCGGGACGCGGTCTCGGCCGCGATCCGCAATGCCCTGGCCGCCGGCAATCCGACGGTCGAACCCCAGCACCTGCTGCACGCCCTGCTGATGGTGCCGGAGAACTCCGTCGCGCCGCTGCTGGCCGCCGTGGGCGTGGACGCCGACCAGGTCGACCAGCGTGCCCAGGCCGCGATCGGCAAGCTGCCCTCCAGCCAGGGCAGCTCGGTGGCGCAGCCGCAGCTGTCGGGCGCCATGGCCCGGGTGCTCGCCGACGCCGAGATCCGTGCCGACAAGCTCGGTGACTCCTATGTCTCCACCGAGCACCTGCTCATCGCCCTGACCACCATCCCGTCGGAGGCCCAGACGATCCTTGTGGGAGCCGGCGCCACCACCGAGAAACTGGAAGCAGCCTTTTCCGAGGCTCGTGGTGACCGGCGCGTCACCAGTCCGGAGGCCGAGGGTGGCGAGTCGGCGCTGGGCAAGTACTCCATTGACCTGACCGAGCGTGCCCGCGAGGGCAAGCTGGATCCGGTCATCGGCCGGGACCAGGAGATCCGCCGGGTGGTGCAGGTGCTGGCCCGTCGCACCAAGAACAACCCGGTGTTGATCGGTGAGCCCGGCGTCGGCAAGACCGCCGTCGTCGAGGGCCTGGCGCAGCGCGTGGTGGCCGGCGACGTCCCCGACTCCCTCAAGGGCCGCCGGGTCGTCAGCCTCGACCTGTCGAGCATGGTGGCGGGCGCGAAGTACCGTGGCGAGTTCGAGGAACGGCTCAAGGCCGTGTTGAAGGAGATCCAGGAGTCCGAGGGGCAGATCATCACCTTCATCGACGAGCTGCACACCGTCGTCGGGGCCGGTGCCGGCGGCGAGGGCGCCATGGACGCGGGCAACATGCTCAAGCCCATGCTGGCCCGCGGCGAGCTGCGCATGATCGGCGCCACCACGCTCGACGAGTACCGCGAGCACATCGAGAAGGACCCGGCCCTGGAGCGGCGCTTCCAGCAGGTCTACGTGGGTGAGCCCACCGTCGAGGACACCATCGCGATCCTGCGCGGCCTGCGCGAGCGCTACGAGGCCCATCACAAGGTGCGCATCACCGACGGCGCCCTGGTGGCCGCCGCTAGCCTGTCCCACCGCTACATCACCAACCGGCAGCTGCCGGACAAGGCCATCGACCTGGTCGACGAGGCCGCCAGTCGGCTGCGGATGGAGATCGACTCCTCTCCGGAGGAGATCGACGTGCTGCGCCGTCAGGTGGACCGGATGAAGATGGAGCAGTTCGCGATCAGCAAGGAGTCCGACGCCGCCTCGAAGGCCCGCCTGGAGCGCCTGGAGAAGGAGCTGGCCGACGCCGAGGAGAAGCTGCGTCGCCTGGAGGCGCGCTGGGAGGCCGAGAAGGCTGGCCTGAACCGGATCGGTGAGCTGAAGACCCAGATCGACCAGCTGCGCATCGAGGCCGACAAGGCCCAGCGTGCCGGCGACCTGGCCGCGGCCGCCGAGATCTCCTATGGCCGCATCCCGGCCCTGGAGAAGGAGCTGGAGCAGGCCAAGCAGGCCGAGGACCAGGAGAAGGCGGAACGGATGGTGGCCGACGAGGTCACCGCCACCGACATCGCCGAGGTGGTCAGCGCCTGGACCGGTATCCCCGTCGGCAAGATGCTGCAGGGCGAGTCCGACAAGCTGCTCCACATGGAAGAGCACATCGGCAAGCGATTGATCGGCCAGAAGAAGGCCGTCACGGCCGTCGCCGATGCCGTGCGGCGCAGCCGTGCCGGGATCAGTGACCCGAACCGGCCCACCGGCAGCTTCCTCTTCCTCGGCCCCACCGGCGTCGGCAAGACCGAGCTGGCCAAGTCCCTGGCCGACTTCCTGTTCGACGACGAGACGGCCATGATCCGCATCGACATGTCCGAGTACTCCGAGAAGCACTCGGTCAGCCGCCTGGTCGGTGCGCCTCCCGGCTATGTCGGTTACGAGGAGGGCGGCCAGCTCACCGAGGCCGTGCGTCGCCGCCCCTACAGCGTGGTGCTGCTGGACGAGGTGGAGAAGGCCCACCCGGACCTGTTCAACATCCTGCTGCAGGTGCTCGACGACGGCCGCCTGACCGACGGGCAGGGCCGTACGGTGGACTTCCGCAACACCATCCTGATCCTGACCAGCAACCTGGGAAGCCAGTTCCTCGCGGACACGAGCCTGGATGACGAGGCCAAGCATGAGGCTGTGATGGGTGTGGTGCGGCAGGCCTTCCGTCCCGAATTCCTGAACCGGCTGGACGAGATCGTGATGTTCGACCCGCTGACGCTGGAGGACCTCACCCACATCGTCGACACGAACCTCGACAAGATCAACGCTCGGCTCGCGGAGCGTCGCATCGTGATCGACGTCACCGACGAGGGCAAGGAATGGCTGGCCCGCAACGGCTTCGATCCGGTCTACGGCGCCCGCCCGCTGCGTCGCCTGGTGCAGACCACCATCGAGGACCAGCTCGCCCGCAAGCTGCTCGCCGGCGAGATCGTCGACGGGGCCGTGGTCACCTTCGATGTCGATCCCGACACCGACGAACTGCGCATCGTCTGACCCGACCAACAGGCCGGGGCTCCCACCACGGGAGCCCCGGCCTGCTTCATGTCTGCGTGAGGTCAGGCGGTGTGGGTGGTGTCCTGGGTAACGGCACGCAGCGCCCGTCGTAGCTGGTCGACGCTGATCGTGCGGTCGGAGGAGTAGAGCGAGGTGTCGTCGCTGACGCGGCGAACGGTGACGTGGGTGCGCTGCACCTCCAGCACATGGGTGACGCCCCGGGCGGCCAGCTCCAGCGAGGAGAGCTCGGCCTCGCCCAGGTCGACGGCCACGACCCGGTCGTCACGGGTGAGGACGATGCCGTTGACGGCGCGCACCAGGCCCAGGATTGGGCCGGCGTCGAGGCTGCCGTGGCCGGTGGACGACAGGCTGAAGCCCTCCAGCGTGGCAGCCTGCTCCAGGTAGGCGCGGGCTCGGTCGCGGAAGTCGAGGGCGTCGCTGGCCAGTTCGCGCATCTCGTCGGACCCGTCGGTGGCGATCTCCTCGAGCTGCTCGGCCGCCATCTCGTCGAGGATGGCCTGCACCTCCAGGCGTTGCTCGGGGGTGAACTTGGCTCCGCTACCGGCAACGTTCACCTCGTCCGGCATGCGTCCGTACATCGCCAACAGGTAGCCAGCGGCGCTCAGTGCGACGAAGGCGACGGTGCCGATGCCGTCGCGGCCCTTGACCCACTCCAGCGCGGCGGCGAAGGCCAGCGGGACGGTGGAGGCGGCCACCAGCAGCAGCCTGCGTCGCATCGACCAGCCGGGCCGGGGCTGGGACGTCAGGGCGGTCACTGGAGGATCAAGGTGGCTGGGCATGCTTCGAGGCTACCGGGCCCTGACGCAAGAGATCGGGGTCACCTCGCGAGGAGGTGGGGCTCGAGCTCCAACCGCACCTGGCCAGTCGACTGGCGCGTCAGGCCGCCGGGTAGAGCTTCCCGGGCTTCGTGGAGCCCAGCAGCTGGCTGACCGTGACCAGCGTGTAGCCCTGCTTCTGCAGCGTGTCGATGGTGGGAGCGGCCGCATCCACGGTCCACAGGTGGATGTCGTGCATCAGCAGGATGGAGTTCCGGCTGGCGCGCTGCACCGTGAGCTTCGTGATGACCGCCGCCGTGTTGTGGCCGGCCACCCAGTCCTCCGGTGAGTTGTTCCCACACCACGACGGCCAGCCCGTTGGCGCCGACGACCTTGTCCGTGCGCTGCGTGCGGGCGGCATAGGGCGGACGCATCAGCGTCGGCTTCTGGCCGGTGATCTTCTGCAGGGCCGCATTGGTGCGCCTGACCTCCCACGCCACCTTCGCGTCCGGCAGGTCGCTGGTCGGCTTGTGGTCATAGGTGTGGTTGGCGATCTCGAAACCCTGCGCATGCGCCTGCTTGACGGTGGCCGGGATGATCGTCGACAGGTGAGGTCAGTCCAGGTGCGGCTCGACCCAGCGCCGCAGGGCCCCCAACGACATGGCACCGGCCTGTCGGGCCACCACCTGGCCATCCCGCAGCAGTACCAGCGTCGGGATCGACTGGACGCCGAAGGAGGCCTGCGTGGCTGGCGACTCGTCGACGTTGACCTTCACCAGCTTGAGACGGCCGGCGTACTGCGCGGCGAGCCTCTCCAGCACCGGCGAGTACTGCTTGCAGGGGCCGCACCACGGCGCCCACAGGTCCACCAGGACCGGCAGCTTCGACGAGTCGCTGACAGCGGCGAAGTCGGCGTCGTGGGCGTCGGCGATCCAGGGCAATGGCGCGTGGCAGGTGGCGCACTGCGGCACCCCGGCAGCCACCGCGGGGACCCGGTTGCGGGTCTTGCAGGCAGGACAGGTGGTGATGTGGGCGTCCATGGTTCCTCCACAGGTCAGGGGTTCATCGCTTCTCCAGGGGCGGCCACACCCGTGGCCAACCCGACACGTCCAGCGTGCCCCCGCACGGGTGGTTGATGCAGCAGTGGAGCTGGTGGATGGGCGGGCGTCCACGCCGAGATGGGGGCCAGACCCCACACCGCCGGCCATCCGACGCGCCGCGGTTCAGGCCGCCGCAGGGCTCGACTGGTGCGGGGTCAAGTCCCATGGGGTGCTTCCTCAGGCTTCGGGGCGGAGGCGGATCAGGGCTTGCGCTGCTGCGAGCCAGTCCTGAGATGGTGTCGGTTCCTGCAGCCTCTGCAGGGCTTGCTGTGATTCGTGGCGCTCATTGTCGCCAGCCGGGTCGAAGACCTGGTACCGCTCCAGGAGCCAGCGGCACTGGGCCTGCTGGCGCATGATCTCGTCGACCCGCTCGCCGCAACCGCGGATGCACCGCGCGTCTTCCAACATGCGCCACGTCTGCAGGAGCTGCTTCTTGACGTAGGTGAAGCGCGTGCGGCAGCTGGTCGAGCAGAAGCGGGGTGGCCGACCCGAGAGCTGGGCGTCCTACCTGGCACGTATGGCCGCCGTGTTCAGGTGCCCGCTGTCGATCCTGGAACGTCAGCTCACCGTGAAAGCCCACGCGGTGACCATCACCCCCACCGCGGCCCAGACAGCCGCGGCGCGGCTGAACATCACCGCGCACCAGGTGCATGCCATCACCTGCAGTCGCTGGACGGAATCGCCTTCGACCTGGGCGCCTGCCTCGCGAGCGGTGTCGTGACCAAACGGCCCTGGATGTGGCTGCGCCGGCCCCGAAGCTGCCCCCACTGCACCGAGGAAGGCCGAAGCGAACCGCTCATCTGGCGACTGCCCTGGATCACCACCTGTGAGTGGCACGAGACCTACCTGGCCGACTGGAACAACAAGGCCGTCCCCGGCGCGGTGCGCACCAGATCGTCGGTGCGCACCGAACACTTCACCCGCCTGCTCACCGGCGAGCAAGTGAGGATCATGGGGCACGAGCTCGCCGGCAACGAGGCGCTCGACCTGTGGCGGGCCGGCATCGCCCTCGCCCAAGCCGCGCGGCAACTGGAAGGCGCAACTGGCGATCCGGCAACTGTCGCGAAGCCGACGACGGCCTCGACATTGTCCAGCCCTTCGTCCTGGCCCGCGACGAACGCGACGCCGGCGAGCTCGTGCATTTGTGGTGCCAAGCTGTCGGGATCAGCGGCCCGTACCGCAGTGCCTTCGAACGGATTCGCCACCCCGCCGTCCGGCGGGTGCTTGCCCTGCAGAGCGGGTGTTAGGAGCATCTTGGTTCCTCGGTCCGCTTCTCGTCCTGCCGTCACCTCCCCAAGTGGGCGCTGGCTAAGGCTGTTCCTCGGGTTCTGCCTCTGCTGCGTCCACCCGCTGAACCTGCCGTCTACACCTCGAAGGCCTACGCCAAACTCTGCAAGGGTCTCGGGGTGACCCAGTCGATGGGGGCCGTGGGGACGAGCTCCGACAACAGTCTGGCCGAGTCGTTCAACGCCACCCTCCAACGCGAACTCCTCGCCGCGCAGGCCACGTTCGCTGGGCCGCAGTTGTGTCGCCGTCAGGTCTTTCGCTGGGTCACCCGCTACAACACCCGCCGTCGCCATTCCTGGTGCGGCTACCTGTCCCCGAACACTTACGAGGCCCTCCGGGCCGCTACGCTGCCAACCGCAGCGTAATCAACCACCACCGTGTCCACGATCCGGGGTGAAGGCCCGGGTCCGTGAACGGGCCTTCCAGAGCCTGAAGTACGAGCGTCTCTACCGCGAACAGATCGACGATGCTCTCGACCTCGTCCGAGAGGCCGATGCCTACCGGGCTGAGTTCAACACCATCCGACCCCACGAGCCCTTGGCCTGGAACCGGCCCTCACAGGTCCACTGCGGCCTGGCCGATCCCGCGATCCCCACCTTTCCCGAGCCCGAAATCCTGCCAACTACTTGACGCGGGACACATCTGCTCAAGGTGAAGACTGCTTCGGGCGCGACTGCGGTGCATATCGTGGACAAGGCTGGTGGTGTTCGCCGGATCGTGGAGCATCTCGGCTGCGCCCATGACGAGGCCGAACTGGCCGCGCTGATGACCGCCGGCCGGGCGAAACTGACCGCTCCAGACCAAGTGATGCTGGACTTCGGCGGCCCTACAGCCATGCAATCAGCGGTGGTCAATCAGCGGTGGTCACGGGCAGCCGATCAGCGGTACTGGTCGAGGCGATCCAGACGGCATGGTCCGCGCTGGGCTTCGAGCAGGTCCGTGATGAGGCCTTCTTCCAGCTCGTGCTGGCCAGGATCGTCGAGCCGATCTCGATGCTGGACAGGGCCCGGGTCCTGGCTGACCTGGGCATCACGCCGGTGCACCGCTCCACGATGCACCGGTGTTTGCGACGGATCGCGGAGCGAGGCTATCGCGACCAGCTGGCCACCGCCTGCTACCAGCACGCCGCCCAGCATGGGGATGCAGCCTTGGCGCTCTACGACGTCACGACCCTGTACTTCGAGGCGGAAGACGAGGACGAGTTGCGCCAGGTCGGGTACTCGAAAGAGTGCCGGGCCGATCCGCAGATCCTCGTCGGCCTGCTCGTCGACCGGCAGGGCTTTCCGCTGGAGATCGGCTCCTGGGAACCGAACTTGGCCGAAACCCAGACCATCATCCCCACCCTCGAAGCCTTCCAGGCCCGCCATCACCTGGCCGATGTGATCGTGGTCGCCGATGCTGGGATGCTGTCATCGGCCAATCTGAAGGCCTTGGACGAGGCCCGGCTGCGGTTCATCGTCGGTCACGGCCGGTCAAGGGCGAGCTGCCGACAATCACCGTGACGGCCCGTCCCCCCTCGTTGGGGGCAGGCCGTCGCCCGACCTGGGGCCGGGCTGTTCAGTCGTCGAGCTCGGCCAGCGCCGGAGCCAGCTGATCGAGTGGGCGGGGCTGGCGCGGTTCGGGGCGCATGGGGCTCCGGTGCCACTCCCCCGGCTTGCCGTCGGGGAGCACGGTGACCAGGTCGAGGTTCCACCAGGGACCCAGCGGGTGCTCGTCCTCCAGCTCCACCAGGGCCTGCTTGATGTCCATCGCCAGCCCGTTGACCACCAGCACGGCGCCATCGTCGTCGCGTTCCAGCCACCACACGGGCCAGTCGTGGGCCTGGCAGAGGCCCTGCACCTCGTCGACGGCCTCGGCCAGCAGCCGGGCGTGCCGCTCGGCGTCATGGTCGCCCTCGACGACCACCGCCACGGCGTGCAGGTCGTGCTCGGTGGCCAGGTCCAGGGCCAGGCGTCGGGTGTCCACGTGTCCTCCTCGGTCGAAGACCTCCAGCCTGCCATGTCGGCTGGGGACCTGCGGCCCGACGGCAGAGCGGCTTCGGCCCCGATCCCCAGCTGGGGACCGGGGCCGAAGCCTGTCCGAACCTGACCGTTGTGGTCAGGGGCTCATGCTCCCCAGATCACTTCCCCTGGGCCATGGCCGCCTTGGCCGCCGCGAAGCGGGCGACGGGCACGCGGAAGGGCGAGCAGGAGACGTAGTCGAGACCGACCGACTGGAAGAAGTCGATGGACTCGGGGTCGCCGCCGTGCTCACCGCAGACGCCGCACTTCAGGTCGGCCTTGGCCGAACGACCCTTCTCCACACCCGTGCGCACCACGGCACCCACGCCGTCGACGTCGATCGACTCGAAGGGATTCTTGGGCAGCACACCGTCGACGACGTAGGCGCTCAGGAAACCGTTCTCGGCATCGTCACGGCTGATGCCGATCGTGGTCTGGGTCAGGTCGTTGGTTCCGAAGGAGTAGAAGTCGGCATGCTCGGCGATCTGGTCGGCCACCATCGCGGCGCGCGGCAGCTCGATCATGGTGCCGATGGTGTACGGCAGCTCCTTGCCGGCCTTCTCGAACTCCTCCTTGACGGCCGCCTCGACGATCTCGCGCTGCTTCTTCAGCTCGGCGGGCAGGGCCACCAGCGGAATCATGATCTCGATGTCGATGGTCTCGCCCTCGCGCTCCAGCACTGCCAGCGCCGCGCGGATGATGGCGCGGGCCTGCATGTCGGGAATCTCGGGGTAGAGCATCGCCAGGCGGCAGCCACGCGTGCCGAGCATCGGGTTCTGCTCGTGCAGCTTCTTCACCTGTCCCAGGACACGGCGGGCGTCCTCGATCTCGGCGGCCGGGGCATTGGTGAGCTCCAGCTTCTGCACCAGCAGGCTCTGGTCCACCAGGTTGGGCAGGAACTCGTGCAGCGGCGGGTCGAGCAGGCGCACGGTGACGGGCAGCCCCTTCATCGCGGTGAAGACACCCTCGAAGTCGGCCTGCTGCATCGGCAGGATCTTCTCCAGGGCGGCAGCGCGCTGCTCGGAGTTCTCCGCCGTGATCATCTCGCGCACGGCCGGCAGGCGGTCGGCACCGAAGAACATGTGCTCGGTGCGGCACAGGCCAATGCCCTCGGCACCCAGCTCACGGGCCTTGCTGGCGTCCTCGAAGGTCTCGGCATTGGCCCGCACGCCCATGGTGCGCACTTCGTCCGCCCAGCCGACGACCTTCTGGAAGTCCTCGTTGATCTGCGGCGGGATGAGCTCGAGGGCCTCGCCGAAGACCTCACCGGTGGAGCCGTTGAGGGTGACCACGTCGCCCTCGGCGAAGACCTTGTCACCGATGGTGAGGGTCTTGGCGACCGGGTCGATCTTGATCCCGGCGGCACCGGCGACGCACGGTTTGCCCATGCCGCGGGCCACGACGGCCGCGTGCGAGGTCATGCCGCCGTGGGCGGTGAGGATGCCCTGGCAGACCAGGACGCCGGCGATGTCGTCGGGGGTGGTCTCGAAGCGGACCAGGACGACGGGCTCACCCTTGCCGCCGCGCTCGGCGGCGGTGTCGGCGTCGAAGACGACCTCACCGACGGCGGCGCCGGGGCTGGCCGGCAGGCCCTTGGCGATGGCCTTCTTGCCGTGGTTGGGGTCGATGGCGGGGTGCAGCAGCTGGTCCAGCTGGCCGGGCTCGATGCGGTTGAGGGCCTCGGTCTTGTCGATGACGCCCTCGTCGACCAGGTCGCTGGCCACCTTCAGCGCGGCGGCGGCGGTGCGCTTGCCGTTGCGGGTCTGCAGCAGGTAGAGCTTGCCATTCTCGATGGTGAACTCCATGTCCTGCATGTCCTTGTAGTGCGCCTCCATCTTCTTCATCGTGTCGGTGAGCTGCGCATAGGCCTCGGGCAGGACGGCCTCCATCTCGGCCAGCGGGCGCGGGGTGCGGATGCCGGCCACGACGTCCTCGCCCTGGGCATTGACCAGGAACTCGCCGTAGAGCTCGCTGGCACCGGTGGAGGGGTTGCGGGTGAAGCAGACGCCGGTGGCCGAGGTCTCACCGCGGTTGCCGAAGACCATCTGCATCACGTTGACGGCGGTGCCCAGCTCGGCGGAGATGCCATTGGCCTTGCGGTAGACGTCGGCGCGCGGGTTCTGCCAGCTGCGGAAGACGGCATTGATGGCGCGGTTGAGCTGCTCGACCGGATCGGTGGTCCAGTCGCCACCCAGGGCCTCGTTGCTGATCTTCTTGAACTCGTCGACGAGCTTCTTGAGGTCCTCGGCACTCAGGTCGGTGTCCTGCTCCACGCCCTTGCGCGACTTCATGTTGGTCAGGGCGTCCTCGTAGGCGTGGGCGTCGACGCCCTCCACGACCTCGCCGTACATCTGGATGAAGCGGCGGTAGCAGTCCCAGGCGAAGCGCTCGTTGCCGGACTCGGTGGCGACGGCCTGGACGGTCTCGTCGCTGATGCCCAGATTCAGGATCGTGTCCATCATGCCGGGCATCGAGACCACGGCGCCGGAGCGGACGCTGAGCAGCAGGGGGTTCTCCTTGCCGCCGAGCACCTTGCCGGTGCGCTCCTCGAGGCGCTTGAGGGCCTCGGCCACCTGCTCCTTGAGGCCCTCGGGCCAGGTGCCGCCCGACTTCATGGTCTCGACGCTGGCATTGGTGGTGACGGTGAAGGCATCGGGGACGGGGACCCCCACCCTGTGCATCTCGGCCACGCCGGCACCCTTGCCACCGAGCAGGGGCTTCATGGTGGCATCGCCCTCGTGCAGGTCGTAGATGTACTTCTCGCTCATCCGGGAATCTCCTTTGGTTCCGCTACAGGTGCAGGCCTGATGACATGCCATCCGGCCCAGGGTCGGGTGGCTGGCACCCGGTCTTCAGTTGTGCCCGTCGCAGGGTGCGACGGGAGGTTCGTGGGTCCTGCCCGGTCACGGCCTGATCTTCAGGCTTCCTGCCGGTCTGCGCAGCTGGGCACCAGCCCGGCGGGCGCGGTCGTCGACGATGTCGATCACGCGCGCCGCGGCCTCCTCCAGTGCCAGTCCGGTGGTGTCGACGACGGGGCAGCCGAGGCGGCGCTGCACTTTGGTGATCTCGTCGAGCTCGTCGTAGATGCTTGCCAGGTCGGCATAGCCGTCCTTGGTCCCGAATCCGCCCAAGCCCTTGACCCGCCGGTTGCGGATCTGGTTGAGCCGTTCGGCATCGATCGTCAGCCCGACGATCCGCCAGCGCTCCAGGCCCATCAGCTCCCGGGGCGGGGCGATGCCGGGCACCAGGGGGACGTTGACGGTGCGGTAGCCGCAGTAGCCCAGGTAGATGCTCAACGGAGTCTTGCCCGAGCGGGAGGCGCCCACCAGGCAGATGTCGCACTCGCGCAGGGCCTCCGGGATGGCGCCGTCGTCATTGCGCACGGCGAACTCCATGGCGCTGATCCGCTCGAAGTAGTCGGCCTCGACCGCGACGGGGCGGCGCACCACCTCGTCGGCCTCGGCTCCGGTGGCCTGCTCGAAGGCTGCCAGGGTGCCACCGAGCAGGTCGGCGCTGGCGAGCTGGAGCTCGGCGCAGGCGCCCGCGACCAGTTCGCGCATGTGCTCGTTGACCAGCGTGTAGAGCACCACGTGGCGCACCTCGGGCTGTTCGGTGACGGCGGAGCGCAGGTGGTCGAAGACGGTGAACAGTGCTTCCGGGGTGCTGATGCGCGGGTGGCGCACGATGGTGAAGGCGGTGTTGGTGAACTGGGCCTGGGCCGCGCGCGCCAGACGAGCCGCCGTCTCTCCTGTCGAGTCGGCGACCACGTGGATCTGCAGTGGCTCCATTGCCATGCCCACAACCTACAGCCTCGCACTGACGACACTGAACTGTGGGTGGCCCGGCACGATGCGGCGATCCGCCCCCTGTGCTGGGAGGATGGGCATGTGCTTGAGACCGACCCCGTTGACCTGCTGATCGCCGACGAATCGACCGACGTGACCGAGGGCGCCCGCGCCCGGCGCCTCGTCCTGCTGGACGCCCCCGCCCTGGTGGAGCGGGCGCGCGAGACCGCCGACGAGGTGGTGCTGTGGTGCGACGACCTGCGCGAACGCCAGGAGGTGCCCGAGGAGTTGCTCGCCGACAGCCTGCAGGAGGCACTGACCGGGGCCGACCTGGTCTGGATGCGCCTGCCCAAAGGACTCGGCGGGCTCGACGAGTACGCTGAGCTGATCGCCAACCATGCCGACCGGGATGTGCGGGTCGTGGCCGGTTCCCGGGTGAAGCACATGACCCTGAGCATGAACGAGGTGCTGCTGACGCACTTCGGGTCGGTCAACGCCTCCCTGGGCCGCCAGAAGTCGCGGGTGCTGCACGCCCGGCTGCCCTATGACAGCGAGCCCAGCTGGCCGCGCTCCAAGACCCACGCCGACCTGGGCGTCGAGTTGTGGGCCCACGGCAACACCTTCGCCGCGGCCAAGGTGGACCCGGGCACGAGGATGCTCGTGGACAACATCGGCAAGGTCGGAAAGCTGGTCGGCGGTTCGCCATCGGAGGCGGCCGTCGAGGGCGGGGCGCTCCAGGTGCTCGACCTGGGCTGCGGCAACGGCGTCCTGGCCACGCTGCTGGCCCGCCGCTTCCGCACCGCCCACGTGATGGCCAGCGACGTTGCCTGGTCGGCCGTGGAGGCCACCCGGCTGACCGCGAAGGCCAATGACGTGCGCGTTGACGTGCTGTGGCGCGACGGCCTGGGCGAGTTCGCCGACGACTCCCTCGACATCCTGGTCACCAATCCGCCCTTCCACGTCGGGCACGCGAAGGAGTCGGGGCCGGCACTGGAGATGTTCGCCGATGCCGCCCGCGTGCTGCGCAAGGGTGGCGAGCTGTGGTGCGTCTACAACTCGCACCTGCCCTGGCGTGCCCGCCTCAACGAGCTGGTGGGACAGACGACGATCATCGCGCAGAACCCGAAGTACACGCTGACCCGTACCGAGGTCCGCTGACCCCACCCCGGATTTCCCCCGGCTGATGCCGGGATAATCTGGGGTCATGGGCAGGATGTCAGGCAACCGCGGGTGGATCCCGCAGCAGCACGGCGCATGGGCCATGCTCGTCGCCCCGCTGCTGGTGGGGCTCGTGGTGCGGTCGCGGGACGGACTGCCTGCCTGGGCCCTGCCTCTGGCCGCCACCTGGCTGCTGGGCTACTTCGCCTTCAACGCCTGCGGCCTGTGGCTCAAGGCCGCACCACGCCGGCGCGCCAGCCACCTGCCCGCCCTGCTGACCTGGGCCGGCCTGGCCGCGCTGGCGGGCGTGGCGACGCTGTTGCTGGGAGGTTGGCCGCTGCTGTGGTGGGTGCCCTTCTTCTGCCCATTGCTCGGCACCGCACTGTGGCTCACCAGCCGCCGCCACGAGCGGGCGCTGCTCTCGGGCCTGTGCACCGTGCTGGCAGCCTGCCTGCTGGTGCCCATCCTGGAGTTCACCACGCCCCAGGCCGCCTGGGTCGCCTGGCCCCATCCGAGGCTGGCCGATGCGCTGGCCCTGTTCGGCTACTTCTTCGGCACCGTCTTCGTCGTCAAGACCCTCATCCGGGAGCGCGGCAAGCCCGGCTGGGTGGCGGCCTCGGTGGGCTGGCACGCAGTCTGGGTCCTGCTGGCGCTGGCAGGCCACCGCCACGGCCTTGCCGGCACGGCCTGGATCGTCTTCTTCGTCCTGTCGACGGCCAAGGCCTGGCTGCTGCCGTGGATCGGCCCGCGGCGCGACCGCACCATCCGGCCGGCCCAGGTGGGCCTCGTCGAGATCGCCTTCAGCCTGGCCGCGCTGGCCATCTGCCTGTGGTGAGGGTGCCGATCACTCGCAGCACCTAGTTGTTGCGGGTCATGACGTTGTAGACACGGCTGGGGATGCGAAGGGGGCAGGTCTCTCGACAGGATGAGTGGTGTCTAAGCCGTCATCACGTTGAGTCAGAAAGACCTGCCCTTGAACACCCACGCTAACGCACCCCTGTCCCTGGAGGGCCGCCGCCGGCTCGTGGAACGCTGCCAGCACCGCCCGATCGCCCACGTCGCGAAGGAGATGGGCATCTCCCGCGCCTGCGCCTCCAAATGGGTCAACCGGCACCGCGACCTCG
Organism: Luteococcus sediminum; assembly: GCF_054783495.1. Taxonomy (NCBI): domain Bacteria; kingdom Bacillati; phylum Actinomycetota; class Actinomycetes; order Propionibacteriales; family Propionibacteriaceae; genus Luteococcus; species Luteococcus sediminum. Next base: position 450,998 of record NZ_BAAGQL010000013.1, read on the forward strand.
GCGACCCAGGCCTGCTGGACGGCTCCAGCGCCCCACACACCAGCCCCACCCGAACCCCCGACAACGTGATCGAGGAAGCGCTGAAGCTGCGCCGGGCCAAGAAGTGGTCCGCGGCCAAGATCAGCACCGAACTCGCCGAGAAACACGGCTTACGGGTCTCGACCTCCACGATCCAACGCCACCTACGGCTCCACAACCTGCACCGGCGTCGCTTCCTCGACCTCGACGGCGAACCCGTGCGGGAACCCCAGAAGATCACCGCCCGCTACCCCGGCCACATGATCCACATGGACGCCGAAGTTGGCGGGCAAGATCCCCGACGGCGGCGGCTGGCGCATCCACGGCCGCGACTGCGACCAAGCACGCCAAGCGAACCGCGCGAAGAAGGGCCAGAAGGTGGGTTACACCTACTTCCACTCGGCCATCGACGGGTTCAGCAGGCTGGCCTACACCGAAGCCCTGCCCGACGAGAAAGCCACCACCGTGATCGGGTTCTGGGCCCGCGCCCGCGCCTGGTTCTCGCTCCACGGAATCGGCCGGATCACCCGGCTGGTCACCGACAACGGGCCCTGCTACAAGGCCCACGCCTTCGAACGCTCCATCACCGGCCACGTCGCGAAGCACCAGTACATCCGGGCCTACACCCCCCGACACAACGGCAAGGTCGAACGCTACAACCGGATCCTGGCCGAGGAATTCCTCTACGCCCGACCGTTCACCTCAGACGCCCACCGCAGCGCAGCCATCAAGGTCTGGAACGTCCACTACAACTACTGTGAGTCTGGTGGTGGCTGGTCTGGAACTGGCTGGCAAGGTTGGCGCCGTGCCGTCCGATGCGGGTCGTGACTCTTACAACTACTCGCCTCTTGGAGTGCGTTGCGATGGACCTGTCCGTCTCCGCAGAGGGTGGCCGGCGCCGACTTGGCCCACTTCGATGGCTTGATCAGAAGACTGTCCGTCAGCCCAGCTCGGTGACGTGACTCATCACAGTACTGCCCCGACGTGTCCCCCTCCCCAGGCCAGTGATCCGGCCCACGCGGCTCCAAATCAAGGATCGACTGGAAGGACACTCGCCATGGCAAGCGTCGCGCAAACCCGCGATTTCGTCGTCGGCGTGGACACCCACGCCCGCAGCCACACCTACGCAGTACTGGCCACCTCTACCGGGCAAACCCTGGGAATCAAGCAGTTTCCGAGCACGTCTGGCGGTATCGCTCGAGCACTGAACTGGGTCGGCCGGACCACCGGTGGCGACCTGGACACCCTCTGGGTCGTGGAATGCGTGGCAACATACGGTGCAGCCATCGCACGTGCCGCTGCCCATGCGGGCTACCCCCTAGTAGAGGCCCCCCGAATGGACTCCCGAGCCCGACGCGGCGTCGGGAAGTCGGATCCCCTCGACGCACAACGCATGGCCACCGCTGTCTTGGCCCTCGAAGTCGAGCAACTGCGCCATCCCCGGGCCGACAACGGCATCCGCGCCGCCCTGCGATTCCTCACCGCTGCCCGCGAGCAGATGACCACAGAGAAGACTGCTTACCTCAATGCGCTGACCGCGATCGTTCGCGCCACCGAACTGGGAATCGATGCACGCAAGCCACTCACCACCAGCCAGGTCCATGAGATTTCGGCCTGGCGGCACCGCGCCGAAGAGCTCTCCCTCGCCATCGCGCGCGCTGAGGCCAAGCGGCTAGCCCGGCGCATCCTGGCACTCGAAGTGGACTTGGACGACAACCAGACGCAGCTCACCGACTTGGTCAAGGACAGCCCGGCCGCGCCGCTGCTCGACATCGTAGGTGTCGGACCCGTCACGGCTGCCGTGATCTACACCGCATGGTCACATCCCGGCCGGCTCCGTAATGAGGCGGCCTTCGCGGCACTCGCCGGCGTCAACCCGATCCCCGCCTCCTCTGGAAACACCACGCGACACCGACTCAACCGCGGTGGAGACCGGCGTATCAATCGCGCTCTCCACATGGCCGCGGTGACACGAATGACCCATGATCCAGAAACCCGCGCCTACGTCCAACGTCGCAAAGCTGAAGGGCTGAGCACCAAAGAGATCAGACGCTGCATCAAGCGCTACCTGGCCCGCCGCCTCTACCGGGCCCTCGAAGCCAGTTCAGCCATGATGGCCCCTGCTTGACAGACATAGAAGAGTCCATCAAACCCACACCGCCTGCGGGAACCAGCCACCAGCCACCCGCACCCCAGCCCGCGTCATGAACGTGATGACCTCAAACAACTAGTCTGTTGCCGTGCAGCAGACCGTCCGAATCGTCCTGACCGCTCCCGGTGAGATCCCCTCGGCCCTGTCCGAGCTCGTCGTGGAGCAACTCACCGATGCCCACGATGTCGAGGGCCACCGCGCCGACTGGGGCCATGTCTTCAGCGCCACCGGTGTGCTCACCGAGCTGGTGCGCACCCGTTCGTTGGTGCGCGGGGCCGCCAACCGCGTCGGCATCGACGCCGCGATCGTGCGCGAGCCGTTGGTCGACTCCGCCCCGAAGCTGCTGGTCATGGATGTCGACTCCACACTGATCACCTCCGAGGTGCTCGACGAGGTCGCCATCCATGCCGGCAGCGGCGAGAAGGTGGCCGAGATCACCGAGCGGGCCATGCGTGGCGAGCTGGATTTCGCCGCCGCCCTGCGCGAACGCGTCGCCACCCTGGCCGGGACGGACCCGTCGGTGCTCGACGAGGTCCGCTCCCGCATCGAGTTCAGCCAGGGCGCCCGCGAGCTGGTGGCGGCCGCCAAGCGGGCCGGGACGATGGTGGCGCTGGTCTCGGGTGGTTTCGCCGAGGTGGTGGAGCCGCTGGTCGAGGGTCTGGGCATCGACGACATCTCCGCCAACCGTTTCGAGGTGCGCGACGGGCGGCTCACGGGCCTGACCCGCGGTGAGGTGGTCGATCGTGCCGCCAAGCGCCGTCACCTGTTGCGCTGCTGCGAGCAGCTCGGCTGCGGGCCCGAGGAGGCGGTCGCGGTCGGCGACGGGGCCAATGACCTGGACATGCTGGCCGAGGCCGGGTTGGGAGTGGCCTACTGCGCCAAGCCGGTGGCGGCCACCCAGGCTCCGGCGACGATCAGCTTCCCGCGGCTCGACGCGGTGGGGGCCTTCCTGCGGCTGGGGTGATGGCACCATTGACCCGAGCACGGGCCTGACGAGCAGGGACCACACCCGGGTCGCACACCCCGCGTCGCCGGAGGTCGCCTCGACCCAGGCTGGCTCCGCGTCGCTGGACCGGGGGCCCCTTCCGCAGGCTAGGCCAATGGTCATAGTCTTGCGCCACTGGTGCCCCAGCGGCGCCCCCGGAAGCAAGGAAAGACCATGATCCGCACCACAGTCGGCGTTCTGGGCGCCGCGACCCTGATGTCCGTGGCGGTGAGCGCTGGTGCCCCGGCACATGCCGCCGGCAGCGTCACCGTGACAGCCTCCGGCTGCAACACCGTCAAGATCACCAACACGACGGCCACCACCCAGTACCTGTCCTTCGACGGCGGTGACTTCGCGGGCGCCAAGCGAGGGGTCACCACCACCTTGACCCTGCCAGGCGGCGAACACAGCTGGCTCGCCGCCAATGACACGGCAGACATGCCAACCGCCTCCGGCCAGGTGAGCGTCAAACCGTGCTCCGGCACGAAGCCCCGCCCCGTCGACGGCGACCAGAACGGCGACAGGCGTGCCGACGTCCTGGGCATTCAGGACAAGACCGGGACCCTGTACTACTACCGAATGGGGGCCGCAGGACTGGCCGATGGCGTCAAGGCCGGCACCGGCTGGAACACCATGGTCTTCATGCAGCAGGTCAACGAGATCGAGGGCGCCGGAAGCCCGAACGTCCTGATCGCCGTCCGTAATGACGGCACCGTCTGGCGTTACGACAACCGGGGCTATGGACGGTTTGCCAACGGCCGCCAGATCGGCTCCGGGCTGGCCGGTTACACGAACTTCACCATCACCCAGACCAACAGCATGGTGGACTGGGGCGGGCACGCCCTGCTGGCCAGCAAGGGTGACAACCTGCACGCCTTCCTGCTCACGAACAGCTCCCTGGAGAGGTCAACCGACCCCGCCGAGGACATCGTCATGGACGGCTGGGGAACCACCACCAAGACCATTTCGACGCGCGACTTCGACGGCGACGGCTTCGCAGACATCATTTCCATCCGCCAGGACGGCACCATGTGGGCCGATATCCTGTCCCCGCGCGACATCGAGTCCGCCCCGCGCCGGGTGGGCCACGGCTGGGGCGCCATGCAGACGGTGACCTCGCCCGGATCCCTCGACGGCGACCGCCGGTCCGACCTCGTGGCCCGTCGCAGCGACGGCAACCTGTACAAGTACATCAACAAGGGCGGCTACTGGGCTCCCGCTGTCCAGATCGGCACCAACTGGCAGGGGATCCGCCTGCTCGCCTGAGCACCTGTGCGCTCGCGGGAGGCCCGCGCCATCAGTACTCCCGCGAGCGCACCGTCCCATGTAACCTGACTGTCATCAGGCCCGGTGCCGCCAGTGACGGCGGGCCGATGGTGTCCATGGGCACCACCGGGTTCATTCTTCAAGGAGGAAAAATGGCAGATCGGATCGCCAACGAGAAGTTCCGCAGCAAGGTCATGTCGGCCGCCGATGCCGCCGCCCTGATCGAGCCGGGCAGTAAGATCGGCTTCGCCGGCTTCACCGGTTCGGGTTACCCGAAGGAATTCCCCGTCGCCCTGGCCGCACGCATCAAGGAGGAGCGCGCCAAGGGCAGCGACTTCCGCATCGACTCGTTCACCGGCGCCTCGACCGCCCCTGAGCTCGACGGCGAGCTGGCTGGCGCCGACGGCATCGGTTTCCGCACCCCCTACCAGTCCGACCCGGTCCTGCGGAACAAGATCAACGACGGTTCAACCTACTACTCGGACATCCACCTGAGCCACTTGGCCAACCAGCTGGCCTACGGCTTCTTCGGAGACCTGGACTACGCCGTCGTCGAGGCCACCCAGATCCTGGCCGACGGCTCCGTCGTGCCCTCCTCCTCGGTGGGCATGAACCGCACCTACCTGACGCTGGCCAAGAAGATCATCATCGAGGTCAACGAGTGGCAGTCCGAGGGCCTGTTCGGCATGCACGACATCTACTACGACATCGCCGAGCTGCCGCCGAACCGCAAGCCGCTGCCGATCGTCAAGCCGAGCGACCGCATCGGTGACAAGGTCTACACGATCGATCCCGAGAAGGTCGTCGCCGTCATCAAGACCAGCGGCCCCGACCGCAACTCGCCCTTCAAGCCGCTCGACGAGGACTCCAAGAAGATCGCCGGCTACCTGCTGGACTTCTTCGACTCCGAGGTGAAGGCCGGCCGCCTGGGGGAGCACCTGAACCCGCTGCAGTCGGGCGTGGGCAACATCGCCAATGCCGTGCTCGCCGGCCTGCTGGAGAGTGACTACGAGAACCTCACCTCCTACACCGAGGTGATCCAGGACGGCATGGTCGACCTGCTCGATTCCGGCAAGCTGACCGTCGCCTCGGCCACGGCCTTCTCGCTGTCGCCCGAGTACGCCGAGAAGATGAACGACAACGCCTCCGAGTACTCCAAGAAGATCATCCTGCGCCCGCAGGATGTCTCCAACCACCCCGAGGCCATCCGCCGCATGGGTGTCATCGCCTGCAACGGCATGATCGAGGCCGACATCTACGGCAACGTGAACTCCACCCACGTCATGGGCTCGCGCATGATGAACGGCATCGGCGGCTCGGGTGACTTCACCCGCAACGGCGCCTTCAGCGTCTTCGTCTCGCCGTCGACGGCCAAGGGTGGCGACATCTCGGCCATCGTCCCGATGGTCAACCACGTCGACCACACCGAGCATGACGTCAGCGTCATCATCACCGAGCAGGGCCTGGCCGACCTGCGCGGACTGGCCCCGCGCCAGCGCGCCAAGAAGATCATCGAGAACTGCGCCCACCCCGACTTCAAGGAGCAGCTGCTCGACTACTTCGAGCACGCCCAGACGGTCGCCAACGGCCAGCACACGCCGCACGACCTGACCAAGTCGCTGAGCTGGCACTCGAAGTTCCTGGCCGACGGAACCATGAAGGCCTGAACCTGATCAGCAGCTGGAGACTGGGATCCCCGCACCCATGGGTGCGGGGATTCCTTTGCGTGCAAGGGCTTGCTTGCTGTCCCCGAAGCCCTGGCGGCTCGTGCGATCAGCCCAGGAGCCACCTGGCCAACTCGTCGACCTCATCGCACACGGCGGTGGGGTCGGCGAGCATCAGCTCGGTGCGGTCCCCAGCACCCCAGGTGACGGCGATCTGGTCGCAACCGGCAGCCTTGGCGGCCTGGATGTCGACCACGGCGTCGCCGACGTAGACGCCCTTGCCCGGCTCGACGCCGAGCGCCTCGAAGGCGTGCACCAGTGGATCGGGATGCGGCTTGTGCCGTGCAGTGTCGTCAAGGCTGGCCAGCAGCGGCACTCGGTGGGTCAGGCCCGCCGCTGCCAGGCTCCGCTCGGCCGCGGCCCGGTGCTTGCTCGTCGCCACCCCGAGGCGCACCCCAGCCTCCTCCAGGTCGTCGAGCAGGCGGTCGATGCCCTCGAAACTGGTCTGCAGCCGCTCCAGGTTGGCCAGGTTGAAGCGCACATAGCTCTCTCGCAGCACCGGCGCGAGCTCGCCGTGCGGGGCGTAGATGTCGGGAAGAGTACGCCCGATCCAGGCGCGCGCCTCAGCCTCGTCGAGGTCGATGTCGAGCACCTCCCGGTGGGCATGCCTGAAGGAGCTGACGATCAGGGCGATGGTGTCACACAGGGTCCCGTCGAGGTCGAAGACCGCGGCCACCCAAGGGGGGTTCTTGGACATGCATTCAACCTAGCCTGCGCGCCTGAACCCACCCCTGGGGGTAGGGTGAAGGCATGTCGAGCGAACTACATGGAGGGACGGTGCGCAGCCTACGGGACTGGGAACCGCCCAGCGCAGGCCAGCGAGCCCTGCGTGAATCCTATCTGGGCTTCCTCGACGCGCGCCCGGATGCGGTGCGCCGAAGCTGCCAACCGGGCCACCTGACGGCCTCCGCCCTGGTGCTCTCGCCCGACGGGCGCCACACCTGCATGGTCCACCATCGCATCGTCGGGGCCTGGCTCCAGCCGGGCGGACACCTCGAGGACGACGCCGACCTGGCCACCGCCGCCCTGCGTGAGGCCATGGAGGAGACCGGCCTGCAGGGTCTGGCCGTCGACCCGGTGCCGCTGCACCTGGACTGCCACCCGATCACCTGCCGTGGCTCCGGGCCCACCCGCCACTTCGACGTGCGATTCCTGGTGACCGCCCCGATGGACGATCCCGTCACCAGCGACGAGTCCCACGACGTTCGCTGGTGGCCGGTCGATGCACTCCCCGACGTCTTCGTCGAGGTACGAGAACTCGTGACACTGGGCATCGCACGATTGGCCGGCCAACTGGCCCCTGGGGCTGAGAGACTGCCGCACGAGCCTGTCCCTGCTACGGGCCTCCCTTCCGGCCCCCGAGATGACCAATGAACACGCATTCCACCCTCGACTCCACCGACACCCGCACCGTCCAACCTGCGTCAAGCCCCGTTCCCGCCCCGGCCCTGCCGCAGGACCAGGCCCCCGCCGGCGTGAGCAGCCCCGCGTCCTCGGGCTCGGCCAGTTCGCCGGAGAGTGCCGCCCGCCGGCGACGTGGCCGTCGCCCCGCCGGCGCCGGTACCCGTGACCAGATCCTGGGCTGTGCCCGCAAGCTGTTCACCGCCCACGGCTACCAGCGCGTCTCGCTGCGCGCGATCGCCCGCGAGGCCGACGTCGACCCCGCCCTCGTGCACCACTACTTCCATGGCAAGCCGGCCATCTTCCTGGCCACCCTGGCCGATGTGGGCATCGACCTGAACCGGCATCTCGCCGGCCTCGCCGAGGTTCCGCGGGACCAGCTCGGCGCCGAGCTGGTGCGCCGCAGCCTCGACATGTGCAGCGATGCCCCCAGCCAGCCCACGACACTCGGCACCAGCACCCCGCCACTGCAGGCGCTGCGCGAGTTCTTCGCCATCGACGTCTTCCCGCGCCTGCCGACCACGGCCGAGGACGGCACCGCCGACTCACTGCGCGCCGAGATGGTGGCCAGTCAGGTGCTCGGCCTGCTGTTCAGTCGCCAGGTCTTGCGCGCCCCACAGGTGCACGGCCGTTCCATCGAGGACCTCACCCGGCTCTATGGCCCGTCGGTGCAGCAGATCATCGACGCCGGTCCGGCCTGATCCGCGCCGACAGCCCGCCCGGGTAGGCTGGCCACCCGATGAACGTGACCAGCCAGGAGGTGGCCGTGGACGACGCAGCACGCGACGGCGGCATCGCCACCCTTCCCCCCGCAGAACTGTCCCACTCCGGCCTGCCGATCAGCCCCAGCACGGGGCAGCCCCGGCGCGCCAAGGTGATGGTGGCCGCCAGTGTGCTGCTGCACGGCGCGGCCCTGGTGGCTCTTGCTGGCCTGGCACTGTCGTGGTGGCGGGCGATCCACATGGCCAGCTTCGCCACTTCCTCGCAGCTGGTACACCTGTGGCAGCCGCGCCCCGGCGGGTGGCGCTCCATCGTCGCCATCGTCGCGGTTTTCGCCATCTGTTCTGCCGTCTCGGCAGCTTGCTCCGTGGCAGCCCTCAACGCCTGGAATGGTCACCGCTGGTCACGCGTGGCCGCCGCCCTCGCCACGGTGCTGGCGCTTCTCGGGTGGCTGGTGAACCCAGTGGTGCTGGCCGCCGCGGTGCCGGCACTGGTCGGCACCGCGCTGTTGTGGACACCGCCCGTGACGCGCTACTTCTCCCACTGGGAACAGTTCCGGGCCGGCGAGAGGCCCGCGGTGCAGATAGACCAGGACGTCACCTACGGCCCCCTGCCCCGCTACGTCTGACCCCGCCACCCACCAGGAGTTCTGATGGCCTTCAACTTCCGCGCCGTGCTCACCGACGTGACCCAGGTCCTGCTGCGCGAGGGCCTTCGTTCCCTGCAGCAGGGCCAGCGCCGGCAAGCGCGTCGTCCTTCCGGCGAGCCCCGGCGTACTCCCGCTCCGGCGTCCCGCAGTGGAGCCGATCAGAGTGAGGACTTCGTCGGCGTCCCCTCCTTCGACGGTAGTTGTCAAGCTGCTTTGGACAGGTTGATGCCGGTGGGTGCTGGTGGTGGGGGTGCTTGTGGGGGTCGTCGGTAGCGTTCGGGGTGGGCTTGGTAGTTGCGGTCGAGCAGGGCCTGGCGGCGGGCTTGGATGGTGTCGGTGGTGCCGGTGAACACGTGGTGCGGGGTGTGGCGGTTCAGCCCGGCGTGGCGGTGGTGGTGGGCATATCCGTGGAGGTAGTCAGTCACCCAGGTTCGGGCGTGGTCGATGCTGTCGAAGTGCTGGGGCATGGCCAGGTCGTATTTCAGGGTCTTGAACAGGGCTTCGCTGAACGGGTTGTCGTTCGACACGTGGGGACGACTGAACGACTGTGTGATGGCGCCACCGAGCAGGTTGGCCAGGTCGTGGGACCGCATCTGCGAGCCGTTGTCCGAGTGCAGGGTGTGGGGAACTCCGTGGGTGTCGAACGCTTCCCGGAACATGTCCACGGCATGGCTACGGGAGGCATCACATTCGACGCGGAACCCGATCGGGTAGCGGGAGAACACGTCCAGCACGAGGAACAGCTGGAATTTGCGCCGTCCCGGTCCTGGCAACTCACTGATGTCCCAGGACCACAACTCGTGGACCCGACTGGCGGCGGCGACGGGTTTCGCCCGGCCAGATCCACGCCCCCGGCTGGTGGAATGCCTACCACGGCGTCGGTCGCCGACCAGCCCGGCCCGGCGGGCGATCCGGTAGAACGTCGATTGTGAACACGACACCTGCTGCTCGTCGAAGGCCTGCCAGTAGGCCTGGCACACCGACAGGTGCTCGGTCCCCTCGGCGGTGAGCACGTCGAGGACCTTCTGATGCTCGGCCGGGCTCAACGCTGCCGGCTGGGCACTGTCGATGCGGCTGCGTCGCAGCCGCGACACGGCAGGATCGGGGGCGGGCTGGTTGCGGCGGTGGTAGAACGTGGAGCGTGCAAGGCCCAGCACTTGGCATGCCCTGACCACCGACCAGCCAGCAGCGGTCAAGGAGTTGGCGGCAGTGGTCAGGAGATCTTGTACTGCTTGAGCCAGTCCTGGTACTCCTGCAGGCTCATCAACGCGGTCGGCACGTCCTGGGCTGGGGTCGGGCTCTTGAGGGTGTCCTCCAAGAGCTCGTGCGCTTTTCCCATGATCGTCATCACCGCTTCCGCGGACTCCACCTGTCGACGCAGCCGCTGGTTCTCCTGCTCCAGCGCCAGGAGTCGGGCCCGGTCCTTGTTGGTCATCTCACACCTCGCCAGTTCGGTTCCAGGCCCCAGCCTGTCATCCCGTTCGGCCTGCAACCAGCGTCGCACCGTCCCATCAGCCAACCGCCACTGACGCATCAAACGTGTCCGCTCGCCCCGCAGCGACGCCGCCTCATGCCACAACCGCAGGAACTCCCGCTTCTCCTCATTGGTCCACCGCCGCTGACCCGTCGCTGAACGTCCAGGCATCCTGCCCCTCCTCGTATCGGAACTGTCCAACACGATGCTGACAATCAACGTCGAGTACTCGCCGCAACGAGGCAACACCCCCGATCCGGGAGAGGTGGTGTGGGGCTGGGTGCCCTTCGAGGAGGACCACTCCCAGGGCAAGGACCGTCCCGTCCTGCTGGTGGGTCGCGACGGCCACTGGCTGCTGGGACTGCCGTTGACCAGCAAGGACCATGACCGCGACGCCGCCCAGGAGGCCCGTGACGGTCGACACTGGATGGACATCGGCACGGGGGCCTGGGACCGCAGGGGACGGGCCTCCGAGGTGCGCCTGGACCGGGTGGTACGGATCGATCCGGCCTCGGTGCGACGCACCGGTTCGGCACTGGACCGCGATGTCTACGATGCCGTCGCGCGCGCGGCGCGGGAACGGCTCGGCTAGTCAGTCGGGCATCGGCGCGTCGAGCAGTTCGACGATGTTCGAGGTCATCAGGCCACGGCAGCCGAGCTTGAGCGCGCGGTCACGCTGCGCGATGGTGTTCACCGCCCACACGACGGTCTCCTTGCCGTAGGTGCCGGCCTTGGTCACCACCTCGGTGATGCGCTGGTCGGAGGCCTCGACCTGGACGCCGACCATGTCGAGCCATTTGGACGGCACCATCTGGTCCAGGTACCTGGTCTGGCGGTCTCCGTCGAAGACATAGCCGAAGGTTCCCCAGCCCTCCAGCTTGGCCTTCTGGAAGCCTGGGGCGTTGATCGGCCGCTTCCACACCACCCGACGGTCGGGATCCTTGGACAGCAGCGCGAAGAGCGGATCGACCGCCTCATTGGCCTTCGGCTCCACCCACAAGGTCATGTCCTTGGGCCACACCTCCAGCACCTCCTCGATGCGGGCGATCGGCCGGGACGGCTGCTCGGGGTCGAGTGTCTCCTTGGCGTGGACCTTGAGCGTGCGCAACTGGCTCCACGGCGTCTTGACGATCTCGAGGTCGCGGCCGGTCATCCGGCGGGTGCTGAAGTCGTGGTGGCAGACCAGAACCCCGTCGGCACTGCGGTGCACCGACAATTCCATGGCAGGCAGGCCGGGCAGTTTTCCGGCCTGCTGGTAGGCGTGGACCGTCATCTCGGGCCAGTTGCGTCCTCCGCCGCGGTGGGCGATGGAGAAGGCGTCGGCATACTCCGAGGTGACCCCGTCCTCGGGAGCGGAGCAACCTGCAAGCAGGGCGGCAGCCCCGACGCCGAGGCCGCCGGCCATCAGTTGCCGACGCGTGAAATGACGAGTGTCCATGGTGCCTCCAAGGATGCCGCCGCCGGGTGGCGCCGCGCCATGCAGAAGGACCCGCAGGGGCAAGTCCTCAGCGCTTCACCAGCCCTGCGGGCACCACTGCTCGGGGTGCGCTAGACTGACTGCTGCTGCACGGCACGCGGGCGTAGCTCAATGGTAGAGCGCCAGCTTCCCAAGCTGGACACGCGGGTTCGATTCCCGTCGCCCGCTCCAACGCGAAGGGCCTTGCCAATACACAGTTGGCGAGGCCCTTCGCGCGTTCTGGGGAACAAGCACCCCGCGCATCCGAGCACTCGGTGATGACCCTAAGCACACGGAGGTAGCACCACGCCCACGTTCCACAGTGTGCTCGAGCGCTCCACCGTGTGCTCGAGCGCTCCACCGTGTGCCCGAGCACCATCCTGTGTGCCCGGCACCCGCCTGCTGCATCGGCGACCTATGGCCCAGCGGCTATCGTCGTCCCATGGCAAGGATCGACGCGTGGTTGTGGTCGGTGCGACTGTTCAAGACGCGCTCGACCGCGAAGAAGGCCATCGAGGGCGGGCACGTGCGGCTCAACGGCGAACCGACCAAGCCCTCGCACACCGTCGTCCCGGGTGACACCATCACCATCCGCGAGCCGGGTCGGGAGCGCCGCTACGAGGTGACGCAGCTGATCACCAAGCGGGTGGGGGCACCCATCGCCCAGACCTGCTACATCGACCACTCCCCACCCCCGCCGAGCCACCTGCACGCCGGGCCGGTGGGGCGACGCGACCGCGGGGCCGGCCGGCCCACCAAGCGCGACCGTCGCGAGATCGACCGGCTACGGGGGCGCGACGCCCAGGCCGGGCACCTGGGTTTCGTCGGCTTCGACGTCGACGAGTTCGGCGAGCTCCGGCTGGACGGCTTCGAGGGCTAGGAGTCCGAGGACACCGGGTCGAGTCCGATGAAGCGACGGAAGGCCTCCACGCCCTCGACGACGACCGGCTCGTCTGGGCGCACCAGCCATTCGGGGCGCAGCCAGACGTACTGCTCGGTGCGGAAGGTGCCGTCGCCATTGGCCAGCCGGTGCATCCCATTGGGCTGGTAGCCGACGCGGCGGCTCACCCCGGCAGACCGCGAGTTGTCGTGGTGGTAGGCGCTCTCCAGGATTTCGGCGCCGAGGTGGTCGAAGCACAGCACCGCCACCATCTGGCGCATCAGGGTGCCGATCCCCTGCCCTTGGTGGGCCAGCCCGATCCAGCTGCCGGTCTCGAGGGTTCGACTGGCCAGGAAGTCCTGCTTGTTGAACACGTCCTGGCAGCCGATCGGACGGCCGTCGAGCAGGACGGTCAGCTTCAAGGTCCACGCCTCGGGTCGAAAGGCGGCCCAAGTTCCCCAGACGTGCTGCCACTGGTTGAGGTGCTGGTTGGGAAAGGAGGGCCAGTCCACGATGAACGGGTTCTCGCCGTCATACACGCCGTCGATGGCGGTTTCGGCCAAGGCCGGGACGTGCTCGGGGCGCGTTCCCGCCAGCTCCAGGCGTCCGCACCGCACCGACAACCCGAAGGCGGGGAAGGTCTCCTCGATCGTCTGCACGGACGAATCCTCCCAGCAAGACGCTGCGGCGCGCCACGTGTTTTCCGGCCGGCGCCCACTCGAGGCGGTGGCCGCCGGCCGGAGGTGCGAGGGCCAGCGCCCGATGTCGCTCATCTTCGACTGCGTCCACGGCGAGATGATCGCGAAGAGCACGGCAACGCCGATGGTCACCGCCCCCAGTCCGTAGTAGAAGGCGACGTCACCCAGCTCGCGGGTCTGGATGGTGAAGACCAGCGCCAGGAACCACCACGGAGCCAGGCGGGTGCCGCCGGGGAAGTTCTGGAAGCCCCAGCCCATCATGAGCGCCGAGGCCCCGATGATCGCCGCGGCGATCGCGAACTTCATCGCCGTGGTGGGGAAACGGCCGGCGCGGCGGGTGAACAGCCAGCCCAGCAGCGGGGCGAGGATCAGCACGAAGAGCGGGTTGATCGACTGGTGGGCCTCGGGGCTGATGGTCAGGCTGCCCAGTCCGGTGGCGCCATTGGTGTTGTCCTTGGCGAAGCTGGCCATCTTGTTGGCGGCCTGCTCGAAGATGATGGTGAACAGCATCGAACCGAACCACAGCGGCAGGAAGGTCCACAGGTGGCTGCGCTCGCCGGCGGTCACGTTGGGTCTGCGGAACATCATCAGGAAGTAGGAGGCCGAGGCGACCGTGGCGACGGTGAAGACCACGTAGGCGATGCCCTCGGCCAGTGCGCCGAAGAGGGGCTTGTAGATGAAGGTCAGGGCGACGACGGCAACGCAGAAGGCCACGGACCACAGCAGCATCCTGCGGCCCTCGCCCGGCTTGAGCGGGTTGGGCACGTCATAGGTGAACTGGCTCAGCCGGCCGCGGCCGTAGTAGAAGGCGGCCAGGCCGCAGGCCATGCCGATAGGGGCGGCGATGAAGCCGACGTGGTAGCCGTAGTGGTCCTTGAGCCAGCCGGTGATCAGCGGCGAGACCAGCGAGCCGACGTTGATCGACATGTAGAGCAGCTGGAAGCCGGCCTCGCGGCGAGGGTCGTCGGCGTCGTAGAACCCGCCGACGATGGTCGACAGGTGGGGCTTGATGAAGCCGGTGCCGAAGGCGATCATGAACAGCCCGATCCACGAGGTGCTGACGGTGGGCACGGCCAGCAGCACGTGGCCGGCCATGATCACCAGGCCGGTGGACTTGTCCAGCCCGAATCCACCGTTGGCGAAGGTGTCGGTGATGAAGTACAGCAGGATGGCGCGCATGCCGAACCAGCTGAGGCGTTCCCACATCTCCACCTGGAGCATCCACGGCAGGCCGCGGGGCTGGCCGAACAATCCACTGTCATCCACCGACGGCCCGGTGCGGACCGTCGCCGGACGTCAGCGGGTGGCCTGCGTGGTCTGGTGGGAGGACCTCGACGTCACGGGCATTCCTTTCGCCTGACAGTCACGAGCCGCTGCCTTGCTGCACGATGCCCTACCTGCACACGATCTTTCGTCGTGGCGCGCCCACGATATGAGATCGTTTCGGAGACCTGCCGGGGACCCCCCTGCTTGCCAGTCGGTGAGGTTTCTGGGCCGTGTGGACCCTGACTCGTCCCCGATCGGATGCCGCGGCACGACCTTCGTCGTCTCCCGTGGAGCCATCCACGGCCTAGCCTCGTGCCATGAGTTCCATCCAGCCCTCTGACCCCCCGGTGCCCGGCGATCTCCAGATTCGCTGCGCCGATGCCGACCGCGAGATGGTCGCCAGCGTCCTCAATGCCGCCTACTCTGAAGGACGCATCACCCTTGACGAGCACTCCGAGCGTCTGGAGAAGGTCTGGCGCTCGCGCACCTTCGCCGACCTCGTCCCCCTGACCGCCGATCTCGTCCCCACCGACGGCCAGCGCATGCCCCGCCAGGTGGCCACCTCGCAACCGCGACTGGTGGTCGACAGCTCCCACCAGGAGCAGGCGGCGGACACCCTGTTCACCGTCCTGGGCACGGTCCGTCGCCAGGGGGTGTGGCGGATGCGCCGGCGCACCACGGGCCTGGTGCTGCTGGGCGATGCCCGCCTCGACCTGCGCCAGGCGGTCCTGGAGGACCGCGAGTGCATCGTCACCGTGCCGGTGGTGCTGGGCGAGATCAAGGTGACGGTCCCCGATGGCGTGGAGGTGGTCGACGAGACCACCAACATCATGTCCGACGTCAAGATCCGTGGCCTGGCCCCCGCACCGGCCGGCGCGCCTCGCATCATCCTGCGCGGCATGGTGCTGATGGGCGGGATCACCGTCACCGGTCCGTGCCACAAGGGCCTGGCCGAACGTCTGGGGATCGGGGTCTGACGCCTGAGGCCTCGTGCCGTAGGTTTGCGGGGGTGGACACCTTCGACCCGCCCGCCGACCAGTGGAAGACGCTCTCACCTGCCTACCTGACGATGAAGCGCCGGATGATCCTCATCGTCTGGCCCCTGTTGTTGCTGCCCGGTTGCATTGCCCTGGGCTGGTTCTGGCACTGGTGGGCCGGTGCCGCCCTGGCGCTGGCCTCGGTGGCCTGGATCGCCTGGCGCTGGGTCCGGATGGGCCGGATGTGGAAGGTTTGGGGTTATGCCGAGCGCGGCACCGACCTGTACATCCGCGAGGGCCTGATGTGGCGTCGCATGACGGTGGTGCCCTATGGCCGCATGCAGGTGGTGACGGTGAACTCCGGCCCCATCGAACGCCAGCACGGCCTGGCCACCGTCACCTTGCAGACCGCCTCGGCCAGCACCGATGCGACGATTCCCGGCCTGGCGCAGCACGATGCCGACGCCCTGCGGGAGCGCCTCACCGAGCTGGGCGAGCAGCAGGCGGTGGGCCTGTGAACCAGCAGCTCCCCCAGCCGCCCGGCACCACTCCCAGTGCGCACGAGCCCGTGGACCTGGACCAGCTGCCCCCTCCCGCGTGCCCGGAACCACTTGCCGTCGAGACGGACGAGCCCGCCCCCAATGGGTCCGTGCACGATGTGTCAGCTCACGATGTGTTAGCCCATGATGAGCCAGTCCGCGATGAGCCCGTCCCCCTGGACGAGGTGAGCCTGGCGAGCGCCACGACCACCACCCGGTCGGTGATGGAGCGGCCGCACCCCGCCACACCGGTGATCAAGGGCTGGATGGCCCTGGTCGGCCTGGTCTTCCTGGTGGGAAAGGACCTGCTGGAAAGCCTCGGCAAGGACGGCGAACACTTCGGTGTGCGCGACATCGCCTTCTTCAGCTTCCTGCTGGCGGTCTATGTGGTCGTGACCGGGATCGGTGGCTTCTTCAGCTGGCGCACCACCCGCTTCGTCATCGACGACCAGCAGGTGCGCATCGAGCACAACTTCATCCAGCACTCCTCGGACAAGATCCCCTTCACCAAGATCCAGTCCGTCGACGTGGTCCAGCCCTTCGCCGCACGCCTGCTCGGCCTGGCACAGCTGCGCATCGATGTCGGCGCCAGCGAGGGCCGCACGATCGAGTTCCTGGGCCGCGGCCGGGCCTACCAGATGCGCGACTACCTGGTGGCCCGGGCCCACGGCCAGCAGACCACGGTGGCCGAGTCGGCCGCCTCACGCGCCACCGCCGACGCCCTCCACGACCTGGCCGACGACGAGACGGTGCTGCTGCGCGTGCCCCCGCAGCGTCTGGTGCTGGCGGCGGTGCTCTCCTCCGGTTTCCTGGTGACCCTGGCCCTCAGCGTGGCGGCCATCGCCGGCATGACCTGGGCCCGCGAGTTCGGCGCCGTGGTCGGCATCATCCCCTTGCTCACCGCCCTGGCCGGCATCATCGGCAATTCCGTCGTCAAGCAGTGGAACTACGCCCTGGTGCGGTCCGGTCAGGCGCTCAAGGTGTCCCGCGGCATGACCACCCTGGTCAGCCAGACCCTGCCGACCGACCGCATCCAGGGCATCACCGTCACCCAGCACCTGCTGTGGCGTCCCTTCGGGCTGCACCGGGTCTCCATCGACGTGCTCGGCTACGGCTCTGGTGACGACGAGGACCGGGCCAGCGACATCCTGCTTCCGGCCGGCACCTCGGACGAGGTCGCGCTGGCCATCGATGCCGTCTGGCCGGGCTTCCGCCTGGACCAGGTGCAGATGCACCCGGCACCGCCGCGTGCGAGGAAGCTGCACCCCTTCATCTGGAAGAGCCTGCGCTGGGGCCGTACCGAGGAGGTCTTCGTCGCCGCCGACGGGGGCCTGGTGCGCACCACCAGCGTCGTGCACCATGCCCGGGTGCAGTCGGCCCATCTCAAGGCAGGTCCGCTGCAGCGCCGCCTGGGGCTGGCCGACGTGCAGCTCGACACAACGGGATCCACCCTGCTGGCGCACGAGCTCGACCAGCACACCGCCCGTGAGCTGGTGCTGGCGCAGATGGAGACCTGCCGGGAGGCACGGCGGCGCGACGCGAAACGTCGTCAGGTCGCACCCCCGCGCGCAGACACCGACCCCGCGCCGGTCACGGGGTACGCCTCGCTGACCGTCGAGGCCCCGGGCCTGGGGCCCGGCGTCGGGACCGTGGCCCCACCGCCGGACGCCCAGGACTGAGGCGGCCTCACTCGCGGATGTCGTCCTTGTTCTCGCGGTACCAGGCGATCGCGTTCTCCAGGCCGGAGCGCAGGTCGTACTTCGGCTCCCAGCCCTCGCTGCGCAGCTTGCTCACGTCGAGCAGCTTCTGCGGGGTGCCGTCGGGCTTGCTGGTGTCCCACTCGACCTCGCCGGTGTAGCCGACGATCTCGGCGATCAGGCCGGCCACCTCCTTGATGGTGGTGTCGGTGCCGGTGCCCACGTTGACCTGCTGGGGCCCGTCGTAGTGCTCCATCAGGTGCAGGCAGGCCGAGGCCATGTCGTCGACGTGCAGGAATTCGCGGCGCGGGCTTCCGGTGCCCCAGTTGGTCACCGTATCGGCTCCGCTCGCGACGGCATCGTCGTACCGGCGGATCAGTGCGGGAAGCACGTGTGAGCCCTTGGGCGAGAAGTTGTCACCGGGGCCGTAGAGGTTGGTGGGCATGGCACTGATCCAGTGCACGCCGTGCTGTCGACGGGCGGCCTGCACCTGCAGGATGCCCGCGATCTTCGCAATGGCGTAGGCATCATTTGTCTCTTCCAGATAACCCGTGAGAAGTGCGTCTTCCGTGATGGGCTGGTCGGCCAGCTTGGGATAGATGCAGGAGCTTCCCAGGAAGAGCAGGCGGTCGACGCCCTGCTCCAGTGCGGCGTCCATCACGTTCACCTGGATTTGCAGGTTCTGGCTGATGAAGTCATAGGGGTAGGTGTTGTTGGCCAGGATGCCGCCCACCTTGGCCGCAGCCAGGAAGACGTAGGTCGGCTTCGTCTCGGCGAAGAAGTCGGCCACCGCCCGACGGTCTGTGAGGTCGAGCTCTGCGTGGGTTCGGGTGACGATCCTGGTGAAGCCCTGCTCGGTCAGGTGCCGCAGGATCGCGCCACCCACGAGGCCGCGATGGCCTGCGACGTAGACGACGGCATCGCGCTTGAGCGGCGCGGGTGTGAAGTTCTCGGTCATGTGTTCCCCCCGGTGGTCTTGATCATGGAAACGACGAACGGCGCCAGGATCTTCCCGGCGCCGTTCGTGGCAGGTCAGTTCTTCCTGGACCAGTCGACGGCCCAGTCCGTCTTCGGGATGTCGACGTCGTGCGCCCTACCGGACTCGAGTGCCCTGATGTCGGACTCGACCATGATGCGGGCCAGTTCAGGCGTGTGCACCTTGGCTTCCCAGCCGAGCTTCTCCTTGGCCTTCGAGGGGTCGCCGATGAGGGCATCCACCTCGGTGGGGCGCAGGTAGCGGGGATCGAACTTGACGTACTTCTCCCACTCCAGGTCGGCGGCCTCGAAGGCGAACTGGAGGAAGTCGCGCACGGTGTAGGGCTGGCCCGTGGCCAGCACGAAGTCGTCGGGCTCGTCCACCTGCAGCATCCGCCACATGCCCTCGACGTACTCCGGCGCATAGCCCCAGTCGCGGATCGAGTCGATGTTGCCCATGTAGAGATCGTCCTGCAGGCCGGCCTTGATCGCAGCCACGGCGCGTGTGATCTTGCGCGTGACGAAGGTCTCGCCACGGCGCGGAGACTCGTGGTTGAACAGGATGCCGTTGACCGCGTGCAGGTCGTAGGCCTCGCGGTAGTTCTTGGTGATCCAGTAGGAGTACATCTTCGCCGCGCCATAGGGCGAGCGCGGGTACATCGGCGTCTCCTCGTTCTGCGGCGGCGGGGTGGCACCAAACAGCTCCGACGTGGACGCCTGGTAGAAGCGCGGGCTGATGCCGGCCTGGCGCACGGCCTCCAGCAGGCGGACGGTGCCGGTGCCGGTGGTGTCGGCGGTGTGCTCAGGCTCGTCGAAGGAGACGCGCACGTGGCTCTGGGCGGCCAGGTTGTACACCTCGTCGGGACGGATGCTGTCCATCAGGGTGACCAGACGGGCACCGTCGGACAGGTCGCCGTAGTGCAGCGACAGCTTGGTGTCCGAGTCGTCGTGCGGATCGACGTAGATGTGGTCGATGCGGTGGGTGTTGAAGGTCGAGGCTCGACGAATGAGTCCGTGCACCTCGTAGCCCTTGGCGAGCAGCAGTTCGGCCAGGTACGAGCCGTCCTGACCGGTGATGCCGGTGATGAAGGCCTTCTTGGCCATGGCTTACTCCGTTTCCTTGGTGTTGATCCCTCGGCGCGGCCCCGGATGAGCCACAGACTTGCCGACCAGCCCGCAGAGCCAGCCGGCGACACGTTGGTAGGCCGAATCTGCAGACAGGTGCTCGGCCGCGAAGGTCCGAGCGCTCCTGCCGTACTCCTCGGCACGGTCCTTGGCCCGTGCGATGTCCTCGATGGTCGTCAACAGGGCCGCCGGATCACCGGGAGTGATGACGGGTCCAGCGCCTGCTGCCCTGACCTCCTCGGAGGTTGCGCTGTCGGTCTCGGTGGCGGCCACGACGGGCTTGCCCTGGACGAAGTAGCTGGTGAGCTTGCTGGGCACGGCAGACTCCCGCAGGCCGGGCTTCTCGTTGACCAGCAACACGTCGGCGCACTGAAGGATGGCTGCGTATTCCTCGTCATCGAGGCTGGGCACCATCACCAGATGCTCAATCCCCTCCCCGAGCTCGGCGAGTGCATCGCGGCGTGAGCCGTTCCCGACCAGACCGAAGACGACAGACGAGCCGCGCTCGTCGGCAAGACGAGCAGCCTCGACGATGTTCTCCAGGTACTGCTTGGCGCCCATGTTGCCGGTGTGCAGCGCGACGAGCTCGGCCTCGCCGAAGTAGGTGCGTCGCACCCCCTGCGGGTCGCCCGCCACCGTGTTGTCGATGTGGCTCCAGTTGCGGGAGATGCAGACCTTGGCGGGATCCACCCCGAGGTCGTCGACCACGTGGCGTCGGAATCGGTCGTGGATCACGAGCACGCCGTCGGCATGGCGCAGCACGGCGGACTCGAGCTTGCCGAGGATCCTGCCCTTGATGTTGCTCCCGCCGATCTCACGGGCACCATTGCTGTAGAGGTCCTGCACCCACACCACGATCGGCGGCTGGCCGGGCAGCTTGCCGCGCAAGACCTGTAGCGAGGTGCTGATCAGGGCCGGACTGACGCACAGGACCACGTCGGGCTGCTTCCAGGCGCTCGTGACGGCACCGAGGCCGAAGGTGAGTTCCTGCAGGATGCGGCTGAGCCCCATACCGCCGGAGCCGATCATGTGCCGGACACGACGCACCGGCACGCCCTTGATGGTCTCCAGACGGGTGAGGCCCGAGAAATTGGTGTAGTTGCTCCACTGCGGATAGTGGGGAGTGCCGGTGATCACGCGCACCTGGTGCCCCAGACCTTGCAAACCCTCCGCCATCGCCGCCGTGTAGGGCGCGATACCCGAGATTTCCGGCGCGTAATTCACCCCGATCGTCAAGATCTTCATGCAGTCACTCCTATAATCAAGTTCGCACCGAACCATCCCCCGATGATTCGCGGATCACCGCGATTGGGTGGATCCACGAGCGCGAAGCCGCCGCCCCGCAGGGGTGGCCAGCGAACGCAACGATACAGACAATGAGGCAACGGAACCGGACTTGAGCCTCCACTCACAGCAGGCGCTCAGCCCGGCGCCGACAGGTGCAATCAGTTGCCCTGGTAGGCCTTCACCAGCTGGTCGACGATCGGCCTCATGGAGAATTCGTTCCGGATCAGTTCCTGCGCTCGGTCGGCCGTCTCACGACGCAGTTCATCGCTGGCCAAGTACTTCCTGACAGCTGGCGCAATCTCCTCCGGGGCGTTTGTCGTCACGGTGCCGGCGTCGGCCCCGCCCACCGCTGGAGCCAGTCCACACGTGTTGGTGAGAACGACTGGCAGCCGCGCCGCCAGGGCCTCGAGGACAGACATGGGATATGGCTCGTCCACCGACGGGAGCACATAGACATCGGCCGTGGCCATGGTGTCCTGACATCCTGCTCGGTCAGCAGGGCCGTCCCAGCGGAGCCGCTCGCCCAGGCCAGACGCGGCGATGGCAGTCGCGACCTCATCGCCTTGACCCTCGTCCGGCCCCACCATGCGGAAGTACACGTCAGGGAACTCCGGGGCCAACTCCTTGGCGGCCTCGACGAAGACCAACGGGCGCTTGCGGGCCTGCAACCGAGCCAGATACAGCACTGTGGTGTGCTCGTGCTCACGCGGGCTGGGCATCGAATCTGCGTTGAGCCCGTTGTGGAGCTCTTCCACCCGGATCCGGGGCCCGGCCACATCCAGTACACCCTTACGCTCGACAGGGGTGAGGAAGAAGACCTTGGCAGCAGCCCGCAGGACGCGGCGCGTGAGCACGGCGTCCAGCGGCTTGGCGAGCAACTTGTCCGACGGGTCGATCATGCCGTGCGTCTGGACGCAGGTTCGGACACCGAGGTTTTGGACGAGAGCCGCCGCGGGAAGGCTGACGAAGTCACGCGCCAAATGGACGTGGACCGCATCCGCCTGCCGGGCGTTCTGGCGGAGCCAACCGAGCATCGCTGGGCTTGCCATGCCGGCAAAACCCGCCCCAGGGATGATCTGCTTCACCGGAAACAACTTGACCGGGACATCTTGGTACGTGGTGGGCAGGGCTCCTTCGAAACCGCTGGCACCTGCGACGAGCGTCACGTCATGACCTGCGGCGATCAGTGACCGACAGTGGTTGAAGGCGACGGTGGTGGGCCCGCCGTAGGCGTTCTCCGGAGTGATGACGGTGGCAATCTGGATGATCTTCATGACTGGGTCTCCTTGACCTCACTTCGGGGCGCCAGGACCCGGGCGCCTTCGGGAACATCCTTGACGACCAGCGCTGTGGCACCCACCACCGCATCGCGGCCGATGGTCACCCCTCGCAGAACCGTGGCCCGGGCAGCGACCCAAGCCCCGTCCTCGACCGTGATCGGGGCGTTGTCGAACTCGAAGGCCGGTTCGTCCGCTCGGTGACTTCCCGTGCACAGGAAAGCCTGCTGGGAGATGCAGACGTCCTCTCCGATGGTGATCGGTTCCAGGTTCAGCAGGTAGGTCCCGACGCCGATCCAGGTGTTGTCACCCACGCTCAGCTTCCACGGCCAATGGACGCGCACGTCATTGCGGATGTTGACGTTCTCGCCGATCTGGGCTCCGAAGGCCCGCAGCACCGTTGCTCGCGCCACGGGCGGACACATCACGGAACGCGTGAGTGGCTCGGCCACGAGGGCCCAGGCTGCGCAGACGAGGGGTGAACGACCCTTGTCGTATCCCCGCCCCGTGAACTGGGCCAAGCGCCGAAAATGGCCCGACTGTCTGGTCGTCGTCATCTGAATCCCTCGAGTGGTCTGTCCCGCACGGCGCCCCCGATGGACCCCAGGACCTTCGCCAGCATAACCGAGCAGGTCATGCGTGCAGCCGCATCACAGGGGACGCTCAGCGCGGTCCAAAGCCCCCGAGATCAAAGGCCTTGAAACCCAAATTCCCTTGCAGAGCAGGAGAATGAGAGGGGATGGAGTAGTCCCCGATGGCGGGATCCTTCAGTAAGGGGTCAGCGACGACCGAGTGCTGGTCGAGACCCCGGGCCCGCCACTGGAGCCAAGGGCTGGGGCGCGGGAAGGGACCGGCGCCCAAGGCGGTGAGCGTCGTGGCCCCCGGCCCTGCTCGGAAGCGCATGCCCACCTCGCCCGTGTAGTCATTGCGCCACCTTCCCGGCTGTTGGCTGCCTGCCCTCACCAGCTTGATGGCACCCCTGTCCGAACGGATCCGGGCGTTCACCGGCCCGAAGCTCCGCTCGGCATTGCCCACCAGGAATCGACCGTCCGGCACGGAGTAGACGTCACCGACCATGGAAGCCCCCGTCACGCGGACGGGGCTCGGATCGCGCCAACGCCATTGCCCCTGTCGCACCCGAACCAGCAGGTCGTACTCCTGGCCTGGATCGAGTGTCACGGCCTGAGACAGGTCCGTGAACTCCTCTGTGGTCGCATTGACCGCCCGGACCTCGGCCTGGGCCACCACTCGGGCATCCCGTACGCTGCGCAAGACCACCGTCGCGGTACCCCGGGGCGGCGCCGTCGGGTCCCCGGCGATGTCCCACCACAGGTTGGCATCGCTTCGCGTGGTGGCCTCGGGCGCTGCCACGAGGTTGCCGCCCTGACCGACGACGACATTGCGCTCGAACCGAACGCTCCACTCCGACAACCCGCCCAGCCCCAAACTCCGCACGCCACCACCGTCGCGCAGCTGGACCTGGCTGTTGCCGTGGACCAGGTTGTTCTCCACCACCACGCCGGAGACACTGTTGGGCGCCCAGATCCCCTCCTGGTTGTCGTGGACCAGGTTGTCGCGCACCTGCAGCAGGGCGGTTCCCTGGTCGAGGTAGATGCCTGCCGAGGGCGAGCGTCCACCCTGGACATCGTGGACGTGGTTGTGCTCCACCACGCTGTTCGTCTGCCGCCCCAGTGTGTAGATGCCCCCGAGGTCCCACAGGAGGCCCTGGCCCAAGTCGTGCACGTGGTTGTGCCGCACCCGGATGCCGGATACCCCGATGCTCTGGTAGTCCCATCGCCACCCGGTGGAGATGCCCGTGTAGAAGAGGTGGTGCACCTCGTTGTGGTCGATTTCCACCTCTGCCACGTCCTGCACGAGGATTCCGGCGGCCATGTGGAAGACCTGCCCACACTCGTGGACGCGGCAGTCGGTGACCCGCACCGCCGACGTGTTGAGCTTGCCGTTCGACGGCGCCCCCGCCTCCGAGGCGACCCGGATCCCGCCCCCACCGGCCCTGGTCACCTCACAGCCTTGGACTGTGACGTTGCGACACCCCCGGCCCACCTCGACGCCGAACTCCCCGAGGTCCGCGAAGGTGCAGCCGACGACCTCGACGTCTTGGGCGTACTGCAGCTGCAGGCATGCCCGGAGCGTGGCCGCACTCTGGGCCGCCGTCCACTGGGAGCCGTCCTCGACACCGGGCTGCAGATAGTCCCACGCGGTGTTGCCGAAGGACAGGCCCTCGCGGCGCACCCCGCCCGCCGGCGCCTGCTTGCTGCCCACGACCCTCAGCAAGGTGCTGCCGAGCGGGGCGCTGATCTCCACGCCGCCGAGTTCCTCATCCTCCATGGGCAGATAGGTGACCACGGAGGACTCCCTGTCCAGATACCACTGCCCCGGCTTGCGCAGTGCCTCCCGGACATTCTCGAGGTAGAACTCCCTCGGTGCCCAGGTCACGTCACCCAGAGGGCGTGCCGCAACCGTGCAGGTGGTGCTTGTGGCTGCGGCGATCAGTGAACGCTCGTCATACCACTCTCGTAGCGAGACCACCTCGACGTCCTGCAGGTAGCGCCACTCGGGGGAGACCGCACCCCGGTGCGAGAAGGACATGGTTCCCGCGTCACTGTCCAGGTCCGGTGCGAAGGAGTACAGGAAGTCCTGACGCTGCGTCAGGGGCATCCGGCCGGCGAGGACGTTGTCAATGGGTTCGGGCAGGCGCGGGCGTGGCCTGGCGCGACCTGCCACGAACAGGGTGCGGAAGTTCCATGCACTGCCATCGAGCCGGGGGACCTTGGCCCGCCAGGAACGCTGCCCCGACGGGAGGCGCCCTTCCACCCATCCCTCGATCACCCGGTCACCACGGATCAGGGGCGTCGCGCCCTTGCGTGGGCGCACCACGATACGGCCGGCTCCTTGACGGGGCCCCATGGTCACCGGGGAGGCGAGCCGATGGGGACCGTCGGCCAGCAGGACCGTCACGTTCTGGGCGCCCGCGGCTCTTTCCTCGGCCAGGCGCAGGGCACGCCCGAGGGTGGCCACGGCCGACGCCTCGCTCGCACCGTCCTGCTCATCGTCACCGGACGCGGGATCGACGTGCACGACAGGACCCTCAGGTCGGCGGTGAGCCAGTGCCGCGGCACCGACCCCACAGGCCACCACGGCGCCGGCACCGAGCAGACGGCGCCGCGTCATCCGCCGGTCATCGCCGGCGTCGTCATGCTCTGGGCGGTCTGTCACCTTCTCCTCCTTGGGTCACCCCCCATCATGCCCTCCGGCCGGGCGTGGCCGCGTTCGCCCGTGAACTTGACCTGACTCCACCCAGCGTCTGTGCCCCGGCTGAGGGATTCGAGGCGAGCGATGCCCGCTCGTCTAGAGTTCAGTGGCCGGACGTCATCCGGTCATGCAGAGCACTCGGGGGAGAACAAGGACGTGCGCAAGCTGGCGGGAATGCAGCGGGTCATTGGGTTCGGTGCGTCTATGGCCCTCCTCGCCGTCGCCTCCCTACTGATCATCCCGGTGATGATGCAGGCCTCCGGTGCCGTGGCATGGGGGTCGGTTGCCCTGGGCCAGTCAATAGGCGGCATCGGATCGGTCGTGGTCGGCTACGGCTGGAACATGTCGGGGCCCGCGCAGATCGCTGGGACTGACCCCACAGAGGCTCGTAGGCAGTTCCTGGAGTCCCTCCTGGCACGACTCGTGCTCTTCATCCCGGTCTGCCTCGTGGTCGTGGGTGCCTCCATGGCCTCGACCCAACCGGGGTTCCGGGCCCTCGCCGCCGCAGGCGCTGTCTCCTCGACGGTGATCGGCCTGTCGGCAAACTGGTACTACGTCGGAACCGTCCAGCCTTGGACGCTGCTGGTCACCGAGACGGTGCCGAGGGTGCTGGGCACGGTGGCGGGAATGCTCGCCATGAAGAT
Source organism: Luteococcus sediminum (assembly GCF_054783495.1). Classification (NCBI taxonomy): domain Bacteria; kingdom Bacillati; phylum Actinomycetota; class Actinomycetes; order Propionibacteriales; family Propionibacteriaceae; genus Luteococcus; species Luteococcus sediminum. The sequence continues at coordinate 477,481 of NZ_BAAGQL010000013.1, forward strand.
GGGGCATTCCGCTCTTGTCGGCGTCGGCGGCCAGCTCCTGGGCATGGTCCTGGCCGTCATGGCGAGCGCCTTCTGGGTCTTCCGGAGCCTTCACCAGCAGGGGGCCGAGAAGGCACCCCCCCGTCGTGTGCACCACGTGCTGCTGGAACAGAAGGACGGTGTCATGGCCAGCGTGGCCGGCTCCGCCATGAGCGCGCTGCCGATCGTGATCGTGGCCCATGCCAGTCCCGCCGCACAGCCCATGTTCGCCTTCGTGGACAAGTTGCAACGCCAGATGGCTGTAGCCCTCACCCCCTTCGTCACAGTCCTCCAAGGCTGGGTACCGCGGGGCAACCGCGTGGAGCGAGCGAACAAGACCCTGACTTTGGGAATGGCCATGTGCTTGGCACTCACTCTGGGCATCTTCGTCTTTGCGCCCATGCTCACCAACATCCTGGGGGGCGGAGTCATCAGAACCGGATGGGAACTGAATGCTGCGATGGCTCTGTACGTCGGTCTCGGAACATACGAACTGATGCTCTCCCACGTGGTCTTGGCGACATTCAACCGCCTCACCTTCGTGGCGTCCGTCACCATGCTCACCGGCCTCGCAAGCCTTGTCATCGCGGCACCCGCCGCCCACGGCTGGGGAGCCATCGGAGCCCTCGTGGCCGTCCTCGGCGGTCTGGTTGCACGCATCCTGATCGAGGTCTGGGAGAGCCGCATCACCCTGCTGCGGGTTCCCCGACGGGCCATGTGAGCCCTGACGCTCGCTTCGGGCTCGCCGCTTCAGCTGAAGAGAGCCTTGTGGGACAGGGACATCGCCCTGCTTGAACCGACATCCCAGACCAAACTTGACGGGCTGGGCGAACGCCACCGCTGCCTCGTCTCAGCTGGAGCTTGGGTTCGGCCCTCTAGGTTGACAGTCGTCAGGTCGCCACGAGCGGCCTGTCCCCCGCCGCCCCACGTGCGGCGGGTCAGCTCGGGGGGCTGCTGCAAGTGAACCTGCCCTCGTGACCACATGGGAGTAATTCATGGACAACACGACCGCTCTATCCACGATCTTGGGTCGTTGGAAGCTGCTGGCCATCACCACACTGGCCGGGCTCTTGGCAGGTCTGGGAGTCTCGTTCGCGACGCAGCCAACGTACGAGGCGACTTCCAGCCTGTTCCTCACGCTGCAGTCCGTTGACTCTGCAGGCGAGCTGGCCCAGACATCCGACTTCACCCAGGCCGAGGCCGCGAACTACGCTGATCTCGCCACGAGGGAGGCCGTTCTGGCTCCCACCATCCAGAACCTGGGCCTCGACAGCACCGTTTCGAAACTCTCCAAGCAGGTGAGCACCGAAGTACCGCTCGACACCTCTGGCATCGCCATCACCGCCAAGTCCTCTGATGCACAGCAGGCCGCTGACATCGCCAACGAGGCGTCCAAGAACCTCAGCGCCTATGTGGCCAAGGTCGCCCCCAAGGTAGGCGGAAAGGCCACTCCGCTGGCTCTGGTTCCTGTGGCCGAGGCCACCCCGGCAGAGGCCCCCAGCGCGCCCAGCCGCCCGCTCTACACTTTGCTCGGCGGTGTGGCCGGCCTCCTGGCGGGTGCTGGTGCTGCCCTGGCCCTGGGCACCAGCAAGCGCGCGAAGCGCCGCGAAGTGCTCGCAGGTTGAGTGTGATGAGCGCCACTGCTCGACCCCTGATTCGAGCGGGCATGCCCGGGACCAAGGCCCTCAGCGCCTGGTTCCAACTGGTGATCAGCTGCCTGCTGGGCATCGCACTGCCCGCCATCCTGGTGGCGGAGATCCCCAACACGGGCAGGAGCGAGGCGTGGATGCTCGGGCTGCTGATCATGCCATGGGCGGCGTTCCACCTGGCCGCAGATCTCGTGCGTGGTACGCCGCGGTTGTTCAGTTTCTTCTTCTGGCTGTTCAACTACATCTTCATGGGAATCGCGGCCACGGCTCAGTTGCGAAGCAACACGGTCCCCTGGACCACGCTGGGCATGCCCAAGGACCTGGACCTGACAACCATGCTGTTGGTGGTCACCGGGCTACTGTGCTACGAGGTCGGCTCCTTCTTCGCGAGTCGCAAGCCTCTCGCAAGTAGGACCAGCGTTGTCGGAATCCACCCGGCGCGCGCCGTCGCCATGACCCTTCTTTCCCTGCTACTCGCCGCCGCTTTTCTCGCGAAGGTGGGGATCCAGAAGGCTTATGTGTCTCGCGACGAGGGCGGCCAGCTCCTCGAGGCCGCCTTCCCGGATCCGACCATGTCGGCCATCATCCAGGCTTTGGCCACCTTCCCGCTGCTGATGTCGGTAGGAGCATGCGCCAGTCTGGCACGCGACACCCCCCGTAACGACCGCCGCGTGGGGTATGTCCTGTTGTGCTTGGCAGGATCTGTCCTGGTCCTGCTGATCAACAGCCCGCTCTCCTCTGCGCGCTATACGTTCGGCACTGTGGCTTTCGCGCTGGTGGTGTTCGCCGGTATGACCGCCAACAAGGTGCGCACGCGCCTCCTGCTTGGTGGAACGATCTTCGGCTTCCTTTTCCTGTTCCCCCTGGCCAACGCCTTCCGCACGGCCGGGGCGGTCCACGAGCGGTCCAGCTTCTTCGGCGAGTACCCTGCCAATCCGGACTACGACGCGTTCTGGATGATCGGGAACTCTTGGTTGTACTGGGACGGGGGGCATGCGACGCCGCTGCGCCAGATCACCGGGTCCCTGTTCTTCTGGCTGCCGCGAAGCGTCTGGCCGGACAAGCCACTGGACACGAGCATCGAGCTGGCCAATTTCCGTGGGTACGGTTTCACGAACCTCTCGGCCCCCTTGTGGGGAGAAGCGATCGTGAACGGCGGCCTCATCGGCATGGTCATCGTCTTCCTGGCGACGGGGTGGTTCCTGCGGCGCTTGGACGGGCACTTCGAGGCCACCTTCAGGCGTAGCGGCTGGTGGCTCCTGGTCATGGGCGTCTTCCCGGTCTACCTGAACATCCTCCTGCGGGGATCCCTGCTCCAAGCCACGGGGTCCCTCATGGTGGCTACGGCCAGCGCGCTCGTCCTGCGCGACTACCGCGGGAATCGCTCGACTAGGGACATCCCTCGCCGCGGCACGGAGTGATCAAGCGGCCGTGGCCCCTTGGGTGGGAAGGAATGTGGTTGAGGGGCGGGCCCTTCACGAGCCCCGCCCCTCAACTGCACCCAGAGCAGATCAGCGTTGTGTCCCACCGATCACCTGGTAAGCGAGGTCCTGGGCGACCGGGGTAGAGCGCACGCCCTGGAAGGACTCACCGCTCAGGACCGGCTGTCCCTCGCGGACCACACTGTACGAGATGCGTCCGTTGCCCAGTGGTGCCTTGTGTGTGGAGACCCCGGCAGGCGCCTTCCAGAAGTACCACCGACCGCCCACCTCGAGCCCCACCTCGGCAGGACCCTTGAGGATGGTCTGGATCTCCACCTCATCGGTCGGCTCCGAAGTCTCGACGACCGATCGGCTCAGCGTGCGAGCCGCGTTCACCGGCGCGGCGGCCACCGCATGCGTGCGGAAGGAGACGTAGGCCGCATCCTGGGAGACGTCCGCGGGTTCACCACTGCGGAACTTGGCCAGGTAGTAGGAGTTCAGGCTGAGCAGCGAGTAGCCATGGTCGACGGACGGCGCGAACTGGCTGTTCTCAGAGTAGTCATTCCAGCTCACCATCAGGGCCATGTCCGCCTTTGTGCGGATGGCTCGCTGCCAGGTTGAACGGAGGGTTCCCATGTTCGAGGACTCGAAGAAGGTGCCGGACAGGTGCCGGATATCCTGCGCAGCCACGGGGCTAACCCACTTCTTCCCCAGGGCGTGCGCCCGGGCAGCGTAGTCAGGGGACCGGTCGATGACGTCGGGCGTCCGCGAGCCCCACTCACCCATACCAGTGCTCACCGACGCGTAACGGCCGATGTTGTCGCCCACATGAATGAAGATCGGGACCAAGCTGACTGACTGGCCACGCGAGGCCATCGAGTCGTTGAAGCGCTGCCACCAGGCCGGGGCCTTGGCATCACCAGCAAACGGGGACACGATCACGTGACCGTTCTGGTCGCGGTACGTCGCCGGGTACGAGGCGAGCCTCGCCATCTTCTCCGCCAGGTACTCCGGGGAGACCGCGGAGGGCCCAGCGGTCATGTCGGGCTGCAGCAGGATCTTGAACTGAGGGTTCTCAGCCTGGGCTGCAGTCAGCAGCGCCTCGACACGTTCCCAGTTGGTGCCGTCGAGCTCAAGGATGTTGATGGCGAAACCGCTCAGCCCCGCGTTGGTCGCATCACGAACCTCCTGGCGCAGATCTGCCTGCCGCCAGTTGCCAGTGCGTGGCTCGCGCGGGAGAGGCCGGTCGCGAAGGAAGCCCCCCGCTGCGGCGAACTTGCCGCCTTCACCATCACGCCGCAGGTAGTTCACGTTGTAGTAGTCCTTGGACGGTTCGTCATTGTCCAGCGATACGGGCAGGGATGGCATGTAGTGGGCGAAGACCGGCTTGCCCGAGTCCACTGCCGGAACCTTCACCGGGGAGGTGAAGGTGGCGGAGCCATCGACGGCCAAGGCGGCGCTCGCCTCGGCAAAGTGGGGCGCATGTCGTGCCTATTCTTACTTGAGGGGGTGGGGTATGCCCACAAAAGGTGGACGCTGAGAATCTTAAACTAACTCTCAACATTTCATGGACAGCGCGCTTCCCGTCCCACCGGAGTCACAGGTTGGTGATGCGCCCAGGCTCCAGCCGGCGACGGGCAAGGTCCCCCACTGCCAACCACTCCCCACGCAGACGCTGCCATCGCGACGAGCGTTCCGCGCCGGCCAGTCCCTTCAGATTGCCGACGGTGGGTCTGGCGATCAGTCGGGCCACATCCGCCCATCCCAGGCTTCCCTTCTTGCGAAGGTAGAGCGGGTTGGCCACACAGCTGTACCCGAAGCGCACGTGCTGTGTTCGGCCGCCCGAGGCGCTTCCTTGGTGCGCCACCACACACCGTGAGTCCCGAACCACGCGACCCCTTGCACGAAGGCGACGAGCGACGTCGAGGTCCTCGAGCCATGAGTAGAGCGGCAGCGCCTCGTCGAAGGGTGTGCTCAGGATGGCATCACGCCGAATCGCCATGTTGCAGCCGTACAAGGTTCCGCTCGGCACCTGTTCCACGACCTGGTCCAGGACATGGCTGCCTTCCAGGGCCGTCATCAGTTCTGCCGCCGGAATCTCACGACCCTCCGCGGCACCGTCGCAGGCCATCCTGCCTGTCATGGCGACCACCTCCGGATCCCGGAAGACCTCTGCCACGTTCTCCGCCAGGTCCTGCCGAGGCACCGAGTCATCGTCGAGGAAGATGATGACCTCGACGTCCTCCCGGACCGCCTGCACTCCCACGTTGCGCTGCCGCGAGGCGCCGCGGGCGCCGATGACCAGCTCCAGGTCCTCCGCGTCGCGCAGGCCCCCGGGGATCCCCTCCCACGTGGGAGCCGAGACCACGATCTGCTCCAGGGGGATGCTCTGGGCGCGCAGCCCCTCGACGGCCCGAAGCAATGCCTCGTGCCTGTTGACTGTGGGGACAACTGCAGCTATGCGCATGGTCATTCCATTCCTTCGGGCCGATCGGGGGCAGCGCCATCCTGCCCATCTCCGCTGTCACCCAGCTGAGCGGCGCGTGGGCGGACGTGGTGCAGCCCCCAGATGTGATTCCCCCCGAATCGTGGAGGGCTTCCTTTAAGCGGCTCTCGGGGTGAGGACCGCGGTCTCGTAGGCGATGGGTGACATCATCGCAGCGGAGCTGTGCCGGCGGGTGGTGTTGTAGAAGTTCCAGCACCAGTCCATGACCGCGGTCGCGGCCTCGGTGGTGGTGTCGAACTCGTTGCGTGAGAGGACTTCCCACTCCAGGGTGGAGAAGAACGCCTCCGCGGCGCTGTTGTCGAAGCACGAACCCACTCTGCCCATGGACTGGCGGATGCCGAGGTCCTTGCAGGCCTTGGTGAACAGGTCGGCGGTGTAGGTCGATCCTCTATCCGTGTGGAAGATGACCTTCTCGGACTCCTCTTCCCGCCAGATCGCGGCCTTGCCGCCGCGCACGGTCACGGCCATCGTGATCGCGGCCTTGGCGAGCTCGGCGTTGGGGTGGCGCGAGGTCGCCGCCCCGATCAGGCGGCGGCTGAACAGGTCGATCACGGTGGCCAGGTACAGCTTGCCGCCGGCGGTGGGGATCTCGGTGATGTCACCAACCCACCGCTGGTTCGGCTCGGCCGCGGTGAAGTCCCGGTTGATCAGGTCCGGGAACGGCGCCTTGGTCTTGTCCTGCTTGGTCAATCCGTTGCGGCGCTTGATCTTTCGCGCGATCAGCCCTTGCCGACGCATCGACTTCGCGACCGTCTTCTCGGAGACGACCCACCCGTCCTCGCGCAGGTCCGCCACCAGACGCGGCGAGCCGTGCAGGCCACGCTGCTTGACGAACATGACCCTCACGGCCCGGTCGAGGGTGTCCCGGCGCAGGTCCCGCGTGGTGTACAGGTGCGAGGGAGAGAGGGCCCGCTGCCACCACTTGTAGAACCACGAGATCGAGATCCCCAGCAGGGCACAGGTCAGCGCGACAGGAACGGCGTAGCTGGTCCTCTGGTCGGCGATGAAGCGTGCCACGCTCACTTCGTCGCCTCCTTCACCCACAGGACCACGGATCGCTTGAGCACATCACGCTCCATCCGCACTCGGCCACCTCCGCGCGCAGGCGCTTCAGCTCCTCATAGTCGGCCTCGGACAGCTCACCGCGGCCCTCGCGTTCAGCGCGGGCGCGTTGGACCCAGTTGCCCAACGTGCCCTCGTTCACGCCGAGATCGCGGGCGACCTGGGCGATCGGCTTCTTGGTCTCTTCGACGATCCGGACCGCCCCTTCACGGAACTCCCGGTCGTACCTCATTCTCTTCTCTGACATCGCAATCCTCATTGTCGATGCCTCCACGCTTCGGGGGAACCTCAGGGTTCGGGGGGAACCTCAGGGATCAGTCCCACCCAAACCGTCTAGGCTGGTCCAATGAGCATTGTTCTAGGAATCGACATCGGCGGATCCGGCGTCAAGGGCGCTCCTGTCGACCTCGACAAGGGCGAGTTCGCCGCTGAACGCTTCCGGATCGAGACCCCCGAGGAGTCGACGCCCGAGGCCGTCGCCACGGTGGTCGCCGAGATCGTCGAGCACTTCGCCGACCAGATCGGCAAGGACACCCCCATCGGGATCACCGTCCCGGCACCCGTGCGCCACGGCCGGATCCCGATGATCGCCAACCTGCACGCTGACTGGAAGGGGCTGGAGGCAGAGGCCTTCTTCTCCGAGCGCCTCGGCCGCCCGGTCACCGTCGTCAACGACGCCGATGCCGCCGGCATCGCCGAGGTCCACTACGGCGCCGCCAAGGACACCGAGGGCGTGGTCATCCTGACCACCCTGGGCACCGGCATCGGCACCGCCGTGATCAACGACGGCGTGCTGCTGCCCAACACCGAGCTGGGCCACATCGAGGTCGACGGCCACGACGCCGAGAGCCGCGCCGCCAAGAGCGCCAAGGAGCGCGAGGACCTCTCCTACAAGGAGTGGGCGGTGCGCCTGCAGCGCTACTACGAGACGCTGCAGATGCTGTTCTGGCCAGACCTGTTCGTGGTCGGCGGCGGCGTGAGCAAGAAGCACGAGAAGTTCCTGCCGCTGCTCGACCTGGAGACCCCGATCGTGCCCGCCGCGCTGCTCAACAGCGCAGGGATCATCGGCGCCGCCCGGATGGCCGCCGACCGCGCCTGAACCGACGCCCCTGCTGCCGGTCGCTGCCAGGCTCAGGCCTCGCAGCGACCCAGCCGGATCTCCTTCAGGTAGCCGCCCAGCTGGTAGGCCACCATGTAGGCACGCTGCTCGTCCCAGTAGGAGACGTGGCGCCCCACCACCGGCACCGGCGTGCCCAGGCAGCGCTCGAAGATGAAGCGGGAGCGCGCGGCGTGGAAGTCGATGGTGAGCACGGCCGCACTCGTCCAGCCATGCTCGTCCATCAGCCGCTTGAGCTGCATCGCCTCACCGCGGGTGGTCGACGGGTCGGGCACGAAACAGATCACCGGCCAGTCGGCCGAGCCGCAGTGCCGCCGTTCACGAGCCGGATCCGGCGTCGACATCACCAGGGTGCGAGCCTTGCCCCTGCGCATCAGGTCGGTGGCCATCTCCACGCGCCAGTCATCGAGCGGCCCGAGCACCAGCAAGACGTCGACGGGCTCGTCGGGCATCTGGTCCAGCTGCGGCCGGTAGACCACCCGCCAGGCGAAGACCATGACCAGGCCCACCAGCAGCACGACCGTCCCGGTCACCACGCGTGCCAGCACGTGCTCCGGGGGCCTTCGCCGGGACTGCGGCCGGGCATCGCTCATGGCCGCAAGGCTAGGCCGGGCGGGGTGAAGAAGGCCTGAGAGCCAGCTGCGAAGCCGCCTCGCCGGGCAGCGGCGTCGACGGGGGCCGGAGTAGGCTCAGCCCTCGGGTCGGGCACCGCTCCACGCACCCACTCCACCGGGAGTTGTCCTTGCGCACAAGGGGTCTGACGACCTGTCGCAGTCCAGGAGCCGCGTCGCCCGCAGCAGGGGCCGTCCGTTCAGGACCGGCCCCACACGGGTCCATCACGGGGGTAGCACCATTTCCAGCAAGTCCGGCAAGTCCAAGCAGTCCAGCTTGTGGGTGACCATCGGCTCCACGGCGGGCCTCAAGGTGCTCGTGATGGGCGTCGGCGGCGTCCTGGGCATGATCAACACCAAGCTGATCATCGCCCACTTCGGCAAGGCCGCCTATGCCCAGTACGGCCTGCTCGCAAGCCTCCCCACCCTCCTGCCCTTCGCCAGCCTCGGCATGGCGGCCGTGGTGATGAATGCGGTCAGCGCCTCGAAGGACCCGCGCAATGACCTGGCCATGGCCCGCACCATGACCACCGCCCTGCGCTACCTGGCGATCTCGGCGGCCGTCATCATCGTGCTGGGCCTCATCCCCACCCTGCTCGGCGCCTGGCCCACCCTGCTCGGCGAGGGCCTGATGCCCGGCGGAGGCATGACCACCTTCTGGTGCCTGTTCGTCTTCGCCGTCACGCTTCCGATGACCGTCTTCCCGCGCATGGTGATCGCCCTGGACCGCCCGCAGGCGCAGGTGCTCAGCCAGATCGTCGTGGCCCCCTTCATGCTGGCCAGCATCTCGATCCTGGCCCTGGCCAACCTTCCCGCCGGGCACGCCATCGCGATCCTCACCTATGTGGCCAATTCCCTGGCCGCCTTCATCTGCATGGTGATGTCGTGGCGGATGCTCGGCCCGAACTTCCGCCGCATGGTGCGCGACGTGCCCCGCACCAGGGCCGTGCCCAATGAGGCCATCATGGGGCTGGCCTGGCCACAGCTGGCCCAGATGCTGGCCCTCCCGCTGGCCCTGCAGAGCCACCGCGTGATCCTGAGCCACCTGGCCGGGCGCGACGCCCTGGCCGAGTACAACATGGCCAGCCAGTTCTTCCAGATGGTGGTGCAGACCATCACCGCCGCCGGCGTCTCGCTGTGGCCCATGTATGCGCGCGCCCGCAACGAGGGACGCATCGTCGCCCCGTGGAAGATGACCGGCATCTTCACCGCCATCGGCCTGGCCGCCGGCCTGGTGATGGCGGGCCTGATCCCCTTCATCTCCGACTGGCTCTCCGAGGGCACCATCAGCCTGGACTGGTGGCTGGTCGGCGGCTTCGTGCTCTACGTCATGAGCCAGGCCACCAACTACCCGCTGGGCATGTACATGACCGACGAGAAGGGCCTGAAGTTCCAGGTGCTGCCGATCGTGGCCATGGTGCCGGTCAGCCTCGCCCTGGCCTTCTGGCTCACCCCGCGCGTCGGCGCCGGCGGCCCCATCCTGGCCGCGGCGGTCGGCGTCTACCTGTGCCAGGTGGCCACCAATGTCTGGTACATCCACCGCGACATGGGCCAGCGCCGTCAGGCCGCAGCCGAGGGACCCGTCGTCCCCCGCCGCGCCTTCGACGAGGCGCCCGGCGAAGAGGTGGCCCAGCAGGAGATCCTCGAGGGCCCCAAGCAGCCCTGATCCTGGCGGGGTGGCGAGACCCCCCCGGCCATCAGACCGACCCGGCAGTGCCTCAGAGCTCCTCGGAGTGCCCCCGCCGCAGCACGTGCTGGCCGTGGGGCACCATGCCCAGGCCAAGGGTGAGCGCCGTCATGGGCAGCGAGGCCACCCACGGGCTGAAGGCCAGGTTCCACAGCGTCATCAGGCAGCAGAAGATCAGCACCGCCGAGGAGACCGGTCGGGTGTTGAGGGCATGGCCCAGGCCAGCCAGCACCTGGCCCGCGATCACCAGGGCGAAGAGCAGGCCCACCAGGCCCGCCCAGGCCCACAGGTCGGCCGTGATGGAGTGCAGCTCCGTGCCACGACCGAACATGAAGCGCTCCACGTAGCCGTTGTTCGGGTCGTAGTTGAGCGTCGCCATGCCGTTCTTGGCGACCAGCAGCTCCGAGGTGTTGAGGAAGGTGCCACCACCGAAACCCATCGGCCGGTGCTGGAAGAGGGCGAGAGTGGCACCCATCTCGGGACGGCCACCCACCAGCAGCGAACCGGAGGTGCGCAGCTGCTCGATGGAGCGCGCCTGCGTCTCGGCACCCAGGGCACCGTCGAGGATCGCCGCCTGCACCAGGTAGTAGGCGGCCACGGCGATGGCGCCCAGCACACCCAGCGTGCCCAGGATGGTGCTGCGGCGGCTGCTCAGGCGCGGCATCAGGCGCCACAGGATCAGCACCACCGTCAGCAGCAGCACCGCGAAGTTGGAACGGGCGTCGGTGATGGTGCAGACCAGCCCGAAGAGCAGCAGGAGTGCCACCGTGGAACGGGGGCGCCGGCGCTCGGCGACGAAGCCCACCACGATGATGGTCAACGGCACCGAGAAGCCGAACTTCCATGGGTTCTCCGCGAAGAGCTTGGCATTGGTTGGACCGGCGACCAGCATCCCGAGCCCGAAGGCGACGTAGATCCACCGTGGCTGCAGGCGCTCACGCGCCCACAGCACCAGCCCGAGGCTCCCGAGCATGCTGAGCAGGATCTTGATGATGTTGGCGCCCAGCTTCGCGCTGGTGCGGTGGTCGATGGCCGCATAGTGGGTGAGCATCCAGGAGCTGATGCAGGCGGCCACGCCCAGCGCCACCAGGCTGGTGGCGCCCCGGTAGCGGGCCAGGACCGGGAGCCACAGGGGAAGCAGCGCCAGCGCCAGCAGGTCGGCGACCACCAGGTTGCCGCCGACCGCAATGCGGGCGGAGACCATCAGCACCGAGAAGAGCGCCAGGGCCTTCTCGGCGACGATCCACTTGTCGTACTCCTCCTTGCGGATGCGGCTGGGAGCAGCCGAGGAGCGCGCCGCCATGTCAGCGCTTGCCGAAGAACCTGGAGCCGCCCTGCGACCTGGTGCGGTTCATCACCACACCCAGCACACGTGCGTGCACGGCATCCAGGGCATTGCGGGAGCTCTCCAGCTGCGTCGCGGTGGTGGAGCCCTCCCGCATCACCAGCACGACGCCGTCGCTGACGCCGGTGAGGATGGCGGCATCGGTCCAGGGCAGCAGGGCCGAGGAGTCGAGGATGACCCGGTCGTAGCGCCGGCGCAGCTCGGTCACGAGCTCGCCCAGGTTCTGGGAGCCCAGCAGCGCGGCCGGGTTCGGCGGGAGCTCGCCCGCGGGCAGCACGTCGACGCCCGCGTGGCCCTCGAGGGGGTGCAGCGCACGGTCCAGGGTGGTGCCACCGGCCAGGACGCCGGACAGGCCGGCCTCGCCGGCACCACCGAAGGCGCCGCTGGTGGCGGTGCGCAGGTCGGCGTGCACCAGGCAGACGCGCTCGCCGGTCTCGGCGAAGCTGATCGCGGTGTTGGCGGCGACGGTGGAGGCGCCGTCCTTCTCCGCGGGAGAGGTGAACTGGACGACCTTGGTGGCGTCGGTGGCGTCGATGAAGGCCAGGTTGGTGCGCAGCTTGCGGTGCGCCTCGACCCGGTCGGAGCTGGTCCCGGACTGCAGCAGCGGCGTCTTGCCGGCGGCCGAGTCGTTGGGGATCTCGCCGATCACCGGCGCGCCGACCTGGGTGCGCACCTCCTCGGAGGAGCGCACCGAGGAGTCGAGGATCTCGCGCAGCACCGCGACGGCCAGGGCCAGGGCCAGGCCGGCAGCCAGGCCGAGCAGCAGGTTCATCTTGGGCCTGGGGGCCACCGGGGCGGCGAGCAGCTTGGGCGCGGAGACGGTGTTGATCTGCACGATCGGCACCTTGCGGCCGGAGTTGTCGAGCTGGTCGACCATCGGGCCGAAGACCTTGGCGACGCCCTCGGAGATCTTGAGTGCACGCTGCGGATCGGTGTCGGTGACGCGGGCCTTGACCAGCACCGAGTCGGTGGTGGTGGTGGCCGTGATCCGCCTGGCCACCTGGTCTGCGTCCAGGTCGACGCCGCTGGCCTTGACCACGCGGGAGCCGAGTTCCTGGCTGCTGAGCAGCTCCACGTAGGAGGTCATGCGGCCGGTGGCGAACTGGCCGCTGGACTGGGCACTGATCCCGTCGGGCACCGGGGTGCTGACGTAGAACTGCACGTCGGCCGCGTACTGCTTGGGCTGCGACTTGTAGTATGCGAAACCGAGCAGCAGCCCCACCAGCCCCGCGATGACGAGCAGCGGCAGGTACTTGCGAATGATCGCAACATAGGTGCGCAGGTCCATTGGTCCTCCTGGATCGTGATGGCGCCGGCCGGGCCACGGCCCCGCAGAAGCTCTGCGGTACCCGGCGCCCGACCCCGGGGCTGGCCCGGCCCCGAGGGCGCCAAGGACCAAGTATGCCCCCGGCATCGTCGCCCCCAGCGTGCGGCACAGTGCCCTCTCAGCAGTCCGTCAGCCCTTTCCCGGGTGGAGACCCGTGCGACGCCCAGGGGCTCCCGGCAGCTGTTGCCCCCGAGCCCCTGGGCGTGGACGGTGGTGCTGGAGGGTGCAGGTCAGCCGATGTCGCCGCGGAAGACCGCCACGTCGTGGCCGGGTGCCAGCGAGACCTCCACCAGGACCGGGTTGCGCTTGGCCTGGTCGATCCGGAAGGAGTAGACGCCCGTGGCCTTGCCGCCGGCCGGGATGGTGGCCGGCAACACCTTCGTGGGGGCGCCGCTGTTCAGGTCGGCCGGCGACTGGTCGGAGCCGTAGACGTTGACCACGGCCGCGCCGGTGTCGATCGGGCTGGCGGACCGGTTGTCCACCTCGACGGTGAACTGGATGCCCGGGCCCGAACGGTCGCCGGGGATGGTGGCCTCGATCTGCGTGGCCTTCACCGAGGCCAGGCGCAGGTGCACCTTCTGGGAGACCACCGAGGTGGCATTGAGGTCCACCCCCTTCGCGCTCGTGACCGGTTTGGCCTTGACGGTGGCGTGCACGCTGCCGCCCTGGGGGGCCTTGACCGGACGGGTGACGACCGGGGTGGGCTTGACGGGGGCCTTGCTGGGCTCCTCGGAGGGCAGCGCCGTGCGCGAGGGGCTGGCGGTGCCGCTGGCCCGGGCGCTGTCCTCGGCACGCGGCTGGGCCGAGGCCTGCACGCTCGCCGACGCGCTGGCCGAGGCTCCGGCGGTGGGGTTGACCTGGATGTCGCCCTGGGAGCATCCAGCCAGGCCGCCAGCAACAAGCACTGTCGCCAGTGCCAGTCCGATGGAGCGTGGGCTGTTGGTGGGGCTCATCAGTTCTCCTTGGTGACGACGAAGTTGTCCATGGCCAGGGTGACCGGACCGTTGGTGGTGCTGCCCGAGAGATAGGCGTGGGTCCCGACCGCCCCGGGGCGCTGGAGCGCCGCGGTGGCGTCGGTGACGCTGATCTGCGCGGTGGCCGGGGGCTGCTGGCCGTCGGCCCAGAGACTGCCCGAGAGGGTGGCCGGCGAGCCACTCACCTCGAAGCGGACGTGCAGGACGCTACCGGGCCGGTAGGTGGTGCCGCTGACGGCGGCCTGCTTGAGGGTGCTGGTCACTCCCCCGCTGTTGCGGTAGACCAGCAGTTCCAGCTTGCCGTCGGGACGCCAGCGGGTGCCCAGCCCGTAGTAGCCGGTGCTGCCCTGGCGGGCCAGCAGCTGGCTGTAGAGGCCGGAGCCGGTGGGGATGCGGTCGACGGACAGGTCGGCCCCGATGGTGACATCGCTGGCCTGGACGCCGGTGAGCAGGGCCCGGGCCGATCTGCCGGCGCCCAGTTCCTGCAGCCCGGCACTGCCATCGGTGGTGAAGGCGGCAGGGGCCACCGGGTGGCTCCACGCGCCGCCCAGGTCGGCGGTGCCCCAGCGGGTCTCGGTCTGGCCGAAGGCATCGCGGGCGATGACCGTCGCCTCCGGGGCCGGGGCCGGCGGGGCCACCACCGTGAAGCCCTGGCTGGTGGTGGCCTTGGCGCCCGCATCATCGACGACGGTGAGCCTCACCTCCTGGCTGCCGGCCTCGGTGAAGACGTGCTGCACCGTGCGGCCGGTGGCGGTGCTGCCGTCGGCGAAGGTCCACTCGTAGCTGGCGATGGAGCCGTCGGCGTCGGTGGAGCCGCTGGCATCCAGCTGCAGGGCGAGGCCGTCGACGGTGCCGGTGAAGGCGGCCGTCGGGGCCTGGTTGGCCTTCTCGGCGATGGTGACGGCCCGGGTGGTGGTCACCTTCTGCCCGCTGTCGTCGGTGACGGTCAGCGTGGCGGTGTAGCTGCCGGCATCGGGATAGGTGTGCGTCACCGTCTCGCCGGTGCCGGTGGTTCCGTCACCGAAGGCCCACTCCCAGCTGACGATCGATCCGTCGGGATCGCTGCTGGTGCTGGCATCGAAGGCCACGCTACGGCCGTCGACGAGGGCATCGAAGGTGGCCGTCGGGGGCTGGTTGGTGGGCCCTGCGGCGGTGACCTCGACGGTGCGGCTGTTGGTGCCGCCCTTGTCGTCGGTGACCGTCAGGATGACCGGGTAGGTGCCCGGCTCGGCATAGGTGTGGGTGGCCTTCACCCCGGTGGCCATGGTGCCGTCGCCGAAGTCCCAGGCATAGGAGGCGATGGTGCCGTCGGGGTCGGTGCTGGCCGAGGCGTCGACGCTCAACGCCAGGTCGTCGACGGTGGGCGTGAAAGCTGCCGTCGGGGCGACGTTCTCGGGCGTGAGCACCACCTGGTGCGTGCTGGTGGTGCGCGCACCGTCGGCATCGGTCACCGTCAGGGTGGCGGTGTAGGTGCCGGCCTTGGCGTAGCCGTGCGCCGCCTTGGGCTCGGTGCTGGTGGTGCCGTCACCGAAGTCCCACAGGTAGGACTTGACCGGGCCCTCGGCGTCGGTCGAGCCGGTGCCGTCGAAGGTGCAGTCCAGTCCGTCACAGGTGGCCTTGATGTCGGCCACCGGCGCCTTGTTGTCGACGGTGACGCTCACCTGGCGGGTGGTGGTCGCCCTGGCGGCCTGGTCATCGGCCACCGTCAGGGTGACGGTGTGGGTGCCACCGGTCGTGAAGGTGCGGGTGGCCTTCACACCGGTGGCCCTGGTGCCGTCGCCGAAGTCCCAGGAGTGGGAGCCGACGATGCCGTCGGGATCGGTGCTGGCCGAGGCGTCGAAGGTGCAGGTCGCTCCGCTGCAGGTGACGGTGAAGCTGGGCTCCGGGTCCTGGTTGCGGGTGGCAGCCGAGGCCCGGTGGTGGGCGCGCACCTGGTCGGCGGACAGCACCTGGCCGTAGACGGCGGTCTCGTCCATGGCTCCGGCGAACCATGGCGAACCGCTCCAGGTGGAGTCGCCACCCACGCGCCAGTAGCCGGCGAAGTCCTCGGCGGTGGCGGTCGGGTTGGTGCCGACCAGCTCCCCGTCGACGAACATCTGCATGCCATTGGGGCCCATGCTGGACACCACGTGGTGCCACTTGCCGTCGTTGTAGGCCTTGGCCGAGTCGACGGTCCTGAAGCCGCCCGAGTAGACGCCGAAGTGCAGGCGGCCCTCGGGGTCCATCCAGGTGTGGCGGTCGTAGTGCGAGGACAGCCCGGTGCGCTCGTTGCCGAAGCCCACCAGCTTGCCGCCGGCGGTGCTGGTGGTACTGAACCAGGTCTCGGTGGAGAAGACCTGCGGGCCGTTGACGTGGGCATCCGACGCGATCCCGGTGGCCGAGCCGTCCAGCAGGACGCCGGTGCCGGCGGCGCCGGTGACGGGGCTGGGGGTGCGCATCGTCGGGGTGCCGAACCAGGTGCCGTTGGTGAGGTTCTGCGAGGCATCCAGCACGACCGGGGCGCGCGTCTCGTCCAGGCGCCACAGCAACCGCGGCTCGTCGGCCACCACCGCCGAACCATAGGGGTCCTTCGGCAGCGCCGGCAGAGGCAGGCTGCGGCCGCTGGCGGTGTAGTGGCTGCGCACCTGGTCGCGGGTCAGGGGGGTGGCATAGACGGCCACCTCGTCCAGGGTGCCGGCGAAGTCATTGGTGACGCCCTCGGCGCTGGGCCAACCGCCGAGCTGGTCGCCGCCCACCCGCCAGTGGCCGAAGATGTCCTGGGTGGCCTGGGTGGTGGTGGAGTCGGCCGCCGCCAGGCGCCCATCCACCCACAGCTGCTGGCCACCGTCCCCGACACTGGCCACCACGTGGTGGTACTTGTCGTCGTTGAAGCTGGTGGCCGAGGAGATCACCTTGGCCGAGCCATTCCACAACCCGAAGTGCAGGCGGCCGTCGGTACCCATGTAGACGGCACGGTCGTGGTAGCGGCTGTCGGCGGTGGGCTGGTCGCCGAAGCCCACCAGCTTGCCGCCGGCGGTCGTCGCCGTCTTCATCCACAGCTCGATGGTGAACTTCTGCGGAGCATCCTGGGCGCTGCCGGTGCGGGAACGGCTCGCCGCGGTGCCGTCGAAACGGGCGGCCGAGTCGGTACCGTCGCCGATGGCCCCGGCCTGGCCGAGGGTGACCCCGGAGCCGAGCACCAGGTCATTGCCCTTGCGCCAGTCGATCGAGGTCGTGGCGCCGGGGTTCTCCAGCAGGCGCCAGTAGTGCCAGGCACCGTCGGCGTCGACCGCCCGGCTGTAGTCGGTGGCCGGGATGCTGGTGCTGCCGGCGGTGACGCGCACGCGCTGGCTCTGCGCCACGTTGCCATTGGCGTCGGTGGCCGTCACCCAGTAGGAGTAGCTCTTGCCGACTGTCAGGTCGGTGTCCAGGTGGCCGAGCACGGGACGCTCGTACCAGGCCGACTCTGCCGTGGTGGTGGCGATCGGGGTGCCGGGCCGGTCGTCGCGGTAGAGCCGGTAGGTCAGCTCCAGGTCGTCACGGTCGACATTGGCCGGCCAGGCAATCTTCACGCTGGTGCCCACGACGGTGGCCGTCGGCGTCCAGTTCCACGTGTACTGCGGGCCGGACTTGCCCGGCGCGATGCCCGGGCGCGCGAAACGCACCAGACCCTGCTGCGGCTGGCCGTTGACCCTGGGGAACTCGCCACCCATCACCACATAGCCCTGGCCGGACTCGACGGTCCAGGCGGCCTGCCACATGCGCGACAGATTCGCGGCCTCCAGCTTGGGCGCCCACTCGACGCGGCTGGGCGCCGGCTGGCCGTGGAAGTCGTGGTAGCCGGTCTGGTCGTGCCGGGTGATGGTGGTGGCCCGGTCGGTGAAGGCCTGGGTGCGCTCGAAGACCTGCGGGACCTGCTCGTTGAAGGAGCCCATGTTGGTGCAGGTGTGGTGGTGGCTCACGGAGTAGGTGGTGCCGTCCATGCTGGTGGCGTCATAGGAGTCGCCGTGGCAGTCGGCCAGCCAGCGAATGCTGCCGGTGCGCGGCTCCATGCTCATGACGCCCTCGAAGCTGCCCACCCCGCCGTACCACCAGCCGGTGGCCAGCAGGTTGGTGCCGTCGTTGACCAGGGAGTAGATGCCCGAGGTGGTGCCGTGGTTCTGCACCACCTGGGTGGCAGCCATCGGCGTCATGGTGCCGTTGACCGGGTTGATGAAGGCCAGGCCGGGGCTGGGCTGGCCGTTGACAGCATTGAAGCTGCCGCCGACGGCCACCTGGGAGCCGTCGGGGGTGAGCACCACCGACTGCACGGTGAGGTCGGCGACCGGCGTCCAGCCCGTCAGTGCGCCACCGGTGGTGGCGGCAGCCAGCCGACCGCGGGGACTGCCGTCGACCGTGGAGAAGGCGCCACCGAAGTAGACCACCTCATTGGTGGCGACGATGCCGGTGACCTCGGCATTGGCGTCGGGGTGGAAGTCGGCGTCGAGGCTGCCGTCGGAGGTGTTGAAGGCGGCGATGCGCTGGCGCGACTGGCCGTTGACGGTGGTGAAGTTGCCGCCGATGTAGAGCTTGCTGCCGTCCGGGGAGACGGTGACGGTGCGCACGGCGCCGTTGACGACCGGGGCGAAGCCGGGGCGCAGGACGCCAGTGGCCAGGTCATAGGCCAGCAGGTTGCTGCGCGGAGTGAGCTGGGTGCCGGGGGCGGCACCGGCGGGGCGGGCATTGGCGAACTCGCCGCCGACGTAGACGGTGTTGCCGACGATCTCCTGGTCCCAGGCGATGCCGTCGATCTGTGTGGTCGGCAACGCATCGGCGGTCACGTCGGTCGCCGAGCGCGGAACGACGTTGTAGGTGGAGGTGACCGACGCACTGGCCTCGGTGGCGGGCTGCGCGAGCAGCAACAGGGTGGCTGCGGCCGAGCTGGCCGCGATCCGTAGTGCGTGGTTCACGAGGGGGGTTGGCATGTGGGCGTCTCTTCGTCTTTCTCCATGTTCGGGGGGACCCGATCAGTGATCCTGGGGGGGGTGGGTCGTGCCGGCCACCGGGTGGTGGCGGCGGGTCCGGCCCCACTGCGCAGCGGGACCGGACCCGGGGGTACTTCCGGTGATCGGTCGAGGATCAGGCCTTGCTGGTGACCACCAGGTCGTCGAAGGCCAGCTGGTAGGGGGCATTGGTGGCGCTGCCGGAGGCATAGCCAACAAGGCCGACGCTACCCGCCGTCTGGAGCGTGCTGTCCTGGACACTCACGGTTGCCGTGGTGGGTTCGGCCTCGGTGGGCGTCCAGGCCTTGGCGGCGACGGTCTGGCCGGTGATGTCGAGCTCGACGGTGACCACGCTGCCGGGGGTGTAGTTCTCGGCGGCGACGATCTCCTTGAGCACGGTCTCCTTGCCGGCGACCACCTTGGACACCGCCAGGTTGGCCTGCCCGGTGGACAGCAGGCGCAGCTTGGCGCGGTACTCGCCGGCAGCGGTGCGCCGGCCCGCCAGGAAGACGTTGACGCCGCCCCCGGTGGTGGTCTTGTCGATCGACACGCTGGTCTGCACGGTGACATCGGTGGCCTGCACCTCGGCCAGCGAGGCAATGGCCGTGGCGCCGGCGGCCAGGCTCATCCGCCCGGTGCCGTCGACGGTGCTGAAGGAGTTGGCACCGGCGGTGTAGCTCCAGGCGCCGCCGGTGGTGGCACTGCCCCAGCGGGTCCGGATGCCGGTGAAGTCGTCGCGGGCGACGACGCCGTCTGCGGCGGGGGCGGTGGGCTGCTCGGTCGGGGCGGGCTCGACGGGGGCGGGCTCGGCGGGGGCGGGCTCCGCCGGGGCGGGCACGGTGACCTGGACGGTCTTGGTGATCGCCTTCGTGGCGCCCTTGTCGTCGGTGACGGTCAGGGTGACCTGGTAGCTGCCGGAGCTGGCGTAGGTGTGGCTGGCGGTCTGGCCGGTGCCGGTGCTGCCGTCGCCGAAGTCCCACTGGTGGCTGGTGATGCGGCCGTCGGAGTCACGGCTGGCGGTCGCATCGAAGGCACAGGTGGCCTCGGTGCAGGTGGAATCGAAGGCGGCGCTGGGTGCCGCATTGGGCATCTGCACGCCACCGGCGGCGGCGTGCAGCCGCAGCTGCTCCTCGCTCAGCGCGGTCGGATAGACGGCCACCTCGTCGATCTGGCCCTGGAACCAACGGGAGGAGGGCTGGCTGGGCAGGCCGGTGACGGTGTCGCCACCAACGCGCCAGTAGCCGCGCATGGCCTGGCCGGTGGTGTGGTTGAGATTGCTGCCCACCAGCTTGCCGTCGACGTAGAGCTTCATGCCGGCGCTCGACAGCGTGCTGGCGACGTGGTGCCACTGGCCGTCGTTGTAACGGTTGGGCGAGATCACCGCGCGGCGGCCGCCCGAGTTGAGGCCCATCGCCAGCTGGCCGCTGTTGGTCATGTAGATGTGGCGGTCGTAGGCGCTGGAGTAGGTGTCGTAGGAGGTTCCCATGTTGACGATGGCGCCGCCCCTGGTCGAGGTGGTCTTGATCCAGGCCTCGGTCGTGTAGTTGTTGGGGGCCGTCTCGTAGTCATAGCTGGCCGAGCCGTAGAAGGTGCTGGCGAAGCGGGTCGAGGCATTGCCCTCGGTGATGCCGGGCTGGTTGCGCACGGCGGTGCGGTCGAGCCACAGCGGGTTGGTGCCCGCGACGTCCTTGGCGGTGGTGCCGCTGGCTTCGTCCAGGCGCCAGTAGTGACTGGGCGCGTCGCCCATCACACGGGCCAGGTAGGCGGCCGAGGGGTCGGCCCTGCCCGCCGTGGCCGTCACGTTGTCTCCGCGGACCCGGTTGCCGTCGGCATCGGTCACCACCACCCAGTAGGTGGCGCTCTGTCCCTCGCTCAGCGAGTCGTCGCTCCACGACAGGCGCGGGGTGTCCCACCAGTAGGAGGTGGCCTTGATGGTGTCGATGGGCTGGGTCGGGTTGTCTCTGCGGTAGATGGAATAGGTCAGCGGGCCGTTGTCACGGTCATAGGAGCTGTTCCAGCTCAGCAGGATGATCGATCCGGAGGGCGTCGCGGTGGTCTTCAACTCGGCGCCACCGACCACCGGGCCCTCCTTGCTGGGGGCGATGCCGGGGCGGGCGAAGCGCACCAGGCCCTCCTGCGGCTTGCCGTTGGCGGTGGGGAACTCGCCGCCCATCACCACATAGCCCTGGCCCGCCTCGACGGTCCAGGAGGCCTGGTTCATGCCCGACTTGTTGCCGGGGGTGAGCTCGGGGAACCAGTTCACCTGGGTGGTGGCGGGCATGCCCCCAAAGTTGCTGTAGCCCCGCTGGCGGTTCGCGCGCACGGTGCCGCTGGGCTCGTAGGCGAAGGCGGTGGCGCGCTTGAAGACGTCGTCGCCCAGCTGTGGGAAGGAGCCGATGTTCTCACAGTTGTGCTCGTGGCTGGCGACGTAGACCGCGCCGTCCATGGCGGTGGCGTCATAGGAGTCGCCGTGACAGTCGGCCAGCCAGACGATCTCGCCGGTGTAGGGCTCCAGGCGGGCGACGCCCTCGAAGAGCCCCTCGCCGTAGTTGAAGGCGGTGGCGAAGATGCTGGTGCCGTCGCTGGTGAGGCTGTAGATGCCGGTGTTGTCGGTGCCATTGCGCACGTAGTTGTTGAAACGGAAGGAGTACAGCGTGCCGTCGGCGGCATCCAGCGAGGCGGTGCCGGGCGAGCTGGCGCCGTTGATGGTGCTGAACAGGCCGCCGGCGATGACGCGGCTGCCGTCCGGGGTGGTGGTCAGTGCGCGCACGATCCGGTTCGCGCTGGGGGCCCAGCCGAGCAGGGCGCCGGTCTTCGGGTCGAAGGCGGCCAGGCGGGTGCGGACATTGCCGTTGACCGAGCCGAAGCCGCCACCGACGTAGACCGCGGTGTCGGTGACGGTGATGGCCATCACCGAGGCATTGATGGCGGGGGCGAAGCTGGAGACGAGCTTGCCGGTGGCGGTGTCGAAGGCGGCGATGCGGTAGCGGTTCTGGCCGTTGACGCTGGTGAAGGAACCGCCGACATAGACGCGGGAGCCATCGGGCGACTTGGCAATGGCATTGACGCGGCCATTGGTGTCGAGCGTGAAGTTCTGGTCCAGCTCTCCGGTGGCCAGGTCATAGGCCAGCAGGTTCGCACGTGGCGTCAGCTGGGTGCCGGGGGCGGCACCGGCGGGGCGGGCATTGGCGAACTCGCCACCCACGTAGACCTTGTTGCCCACGATCTCCTGGTCCCAGGCGATGCCATCGATCTGCGTGGTCGGCAGCGCATCGGCGGTGACGCCCTTGGCGGCGTCGCGCTCCACCAGCGTGTAGTCGCTGGGTGCGGCCTGGGCCAGGGGTGCGGTGATGGTCGACAGGCCGAGCACTGCGGCCAGGGCCAGTCCGGTGACACCACTGGGTCGAGCAGACGACGAACGCAGATGAATCATTGGCACAACTTTCCCGAGAATCATGGGGCGAACCCTCGTGGAGGTACGCCAGCATCCATGCACCCCCCGGTGCATGCAGCCGAGCCAAGACTATGAGCGACGTGCTAGAGAATTGCGCCGATCGCAGGGGCTCTCAGCCGATGCACAGTCCCCTCGTCGCCGTCCGACGGCGACATCGTCGCCCCGATCCGCCGCAGGACAGGAAAAGGGCCCGCCCCGCGGGGCGGGGCGGGCCAATTTGGCATCCGGCGCCCTTCGGGCCCGAATGGCGCAGGTTCAGTGAAGGTTCAGTTTCGCGCACGTCGCGGAGTGACGCCCTCGGGAGCTGCCACCAGCCGGGCCGGGGCCTTGAGCAGCACGCCCAGCGGGGTGCTGCGCAGCAGCGCGGCGATGCCCAGCGCCAGCGGCACGAAGACCAGCATCATCACCGGGGGCAGCACCCAGTTGGCCACTGCCTGGTGGGCCCGCAGCGTCGGCATCACCCCGCTCAGGGTCACGCCCGCGCCGAAGACCGAGAGCAGGAAGATGTGGAAGATGTAGATCGGCAGCGTGTCGCGCCCGATGCGCTGCAGCAGGCGCCCCACACGGCCGTCCATCGGGGCCAGGGCCAGCACCTGCCCGGCCGTGGCCAGTGACAGCACCGACAGCGGCAGCATGTGCCAGCTGATCTCGCCCAGTGCGCCCATCGTCAGGGCAACCCAGAAGATCGCCACGTAGGCGAGGGCCCCGATCGCACACCAGGCCCAGCGGGCCCGCTCCATCAGCCGCGTCCACAGCGGCACCAGCACCACTCCGCCGAAGAACCACAGGTAGTTGGCCAGCACCGAGGACGCCTTCACGGCATCCAGCGGGGCCTCGACCCACCCCAGCGTGTGCTGGCGCACCAGGGGTGCCAGCACCGAGAGCACCGCCAGCGGCAGCAGCAGCCAGACCGAGCGGTCACCGAGGAGCTTCAGCAGAGCATGGGTGAGCAGGAAGTAGAAGGCCAGGCACCACAGGTACCAGAAGCTGGTCGGCAGCAGCAGCGCGAGCAGGAACTGGTCCGCTCCCGGCAGGTCGTGGCCGCCGCGCGCCTGCGGCAGCAGCAGCCGCGAGACGAACAGCGCGGTCCACACCGCGTACAGGTAGTACATGCCGACGGTGCGTGCCTTCGTCGCTGCCAGGGGCCGACGCACGGCCCGGGTGGCGAAGAAGCCCGAGATGAAGAAGAACAGCGGCATCCGCAGCGGCGTCAGGAACAGTCCCAGCCGGAACCAGGGCCCCTGCACCCCCTTGTTCATCTCCTCGGTCACCCACAGCGAGCTGTGCCACAGCACGACGATGACCATGCACAGTCCCCTGGCCACGTCGGGCCAGGCCATGCGGGGCTTGCGGGCCGGGGCGGCCGGCGCGGACGTGACCGACGACCCGCTCATGCATTGCTGCGCCCGAGCACCGCGCGCTCCACCTCGGCGACGATGGCGGCCCGGTAGACCTCGGGGCCGTAGCGACGCATCGCACTGGCCCTGTCGGCCACCACCTGCTCGCACACCAGGGCCCAGTCGTCGACCAGGCTGGCCACACCGTCGGCGATCGCCGAGGGGCTGCCCGCCTCGACGCGACGGACCGCGTCGAAGCCGCTGGAGGCCTCGCGCAGGCCCGAGGTGTCACTCACCACGAGCGCACGCCCGGCCAGGATCGCCTCGACGGCGGTGTTGCCGAAGGGCTCGTCGGCCACCGAGGGCACCAGCACGATGTCGTGCTCGGCCATGGTGGGCCACACCGTGGGACAGAAGCCCAGGAAGTCGACCCGGTCGGCCAGACCGAGGCGCTCGACCTGCTCGTGCAACTCCTCCTCGAACCACTCGTAGCCGGGGAAGACCGCGCCCAGCAGGCCCAGGCGCGCGTCGATCCCGCGACGGGTCAGCTCGGCCAAGGCATCGACGGCCACGTCGGGGCCCTTGCGCGGCGACAGGCGGCCGATGAACAGCAGGTTGACCGGCACGGGTTCTGCCCGCAGCGGCTCCACCTCGGCGGGCCCGGGCACGCCGTTGTAGACCACCGTCGAGCGGCGGCCCAGCGACGGGTAGGCGCTGGTGAGCACCTGCTCGGCGAAGGTGGAGTTGAGCACCAGGTGGTGGGCCAGGAAGAGCGGCGCGTAGAGCACCCGCTTGACCAGCATCGAGGCCGAACCCTCGGCCTCGTGGACGTGCACCACCACGGAGCGGCCGGCCAGGCGACCCACCAGGCCCCACATCGGGATGGTGACGGTGTTGACCAGCACGGCATCGGCCTCGACGCGCCGCACCAGGGCGAGCTGCTGCGGCAGGGTGCGCAGCGCGCAGCCCACCAGCTGCACGAAGCCGCGCGGCTTCAGCGCGCTCTTGCGCAGCACCGGCATGTCGATGAAGACCACCCCGGCACCGCGGGCCGCCAGCTCGGGCACCAGCGGGCCGTCGCCGGGCAGGGCGACGGTGACGCGGGAGCCGGACTCGACCAGGCCGGAGACGGTCTCGAGCATGACGCGGTCGGAGCCGTAGAGGTCGGGCGAGGGGTGCGCCACCAGGACGCTGTCCACGCCCTGGCCGGCGGCCTGGCAGCTGGCACGTCGCGGAGCGGCCGGTGCCGTGGTCGCGTCGCGTCCGGGGCCGGTCACCAGGGCCTTGAGCGCCAGGCCCAGGCCGGAGGCCGAGCCCTTGGCGGTGGCCACCAGCGGGCTGCGGGAGTGCAGCAGCTGGCGCTTGCCGCCGCGCATCAGGATCTCCCAGCTCTCGGCCGGGGTGCGCACGATCCAGCGCGCCAGGTCGGCGCGGCCCAGGTGGCGGCTGGCGAACAGCAGCCGGTTGCGGGCATTCCAGTAGTAGTAGGTGTCGGACAGCGCACGGCTGTCGGTGCGCTCCTGGGTGCCGCCCTCGTCGTGCACGGCCACCAGGTCCTGGCGCAGCACCAGGTGCAGGCCCGCCTCGGCGGCCCGACGGGTGAGGTCGACGTCCTCCCAGTACAGGAAGTAGCCCTCGCTGAAGCCGCCGATGCGCTCCCAGGCACTCAGATGGATGGCCAGGCAGGCAGCAGTGAGCCACGGCTTCCAGCGGCCCTCGGCGTCCTCGGTGCCGTCGTCGGCCCAGCCGCCCTTGAGGTGTCCGGTGGTGTAGTCCAGGCGGGAGCCGCGGAAGTAGTGGCGGCCGTCGGAGCGGTTCATCCGCGGGCAGACCAGGGCGGCGGGGTCGGCCTCGACGCTGCGGTGCAGCTCCTGCAGCACCGGGATGGTGACCACGGCGTCGGGGTTGAGCAGCACGACGCTGGTGCAGCCCAGCTCGCGGGCCCGTGCGACGCCCAGGTTCACGCCGTCGCCGAAGCCGACATTGGTGGGGCTGGCCACCAGCTCCCAGCCGCGGTCGGCGGCCAGCTCGCGCACGGCCTGCTGCTCGGCGTCGCTGGAGAAGTTGTCGACCATGACCACGCTGATGCCGTGCTCGCCGAGCGAGGGGTCGAGGTTGCGCTCCAGCAGGGCATGCGAGGCGTAGTTGACCAGCACGACGGCCAGGTGGCCGGTGCTGGGCTTCGTGTGGGTGTGCATGTCAACGGCTCCAGCGGCTCGGGTGGCGGCGGCCACTGGGTCGCTTCTTCGGGTAGTTGCGCTCGGCGAGGTCGCGGCACAGCGTCTCGTAGTCGCGCGCAACCTGGTCCCAGTCATAGCGGTGCATCGAGGCCTGCAGCTCCAGGCCACGCTGACGGGTGCGCTCCGGCTCGGCCTCCACCCGCTCCAGGATCGTGGCCAGCTGTGCGGGGGTGGAGAAGTACTCGCCGGTGCCGAGCACCACCTCGCGGTTGAAGTCGACGTCCCAGGCGATGGTGAAGGCACCCGCACCGCCGGCGCGCAGCAGCGACGGGTTGGTGCCGCCCACCGAGTGGCCGTGCAGGTAGGTCAGGGAGTGGGCGTAGAGCTGGTCCAGCTGGTCCTGGTCCCACAGGCCGCCGAGCAGCTTGACCCGCTCGTCGGCGGCAGCGGTGATCCGTGCGGTGTACTCGTCGGAGTAGGGGGCCGAGCCGACCACCACCAGCGGGTGCTTCGCCTTGCTGGCCACATAGCCCTGGACGATCTCGAGGATGTGGTTCTCGGGCTCGAAGCGGGCCACGGCCAAATGGAACTGCTGCGGTTCCAGGCCCAGCGGCTCGAGCTTGGCGGTGGGCAGGTCGTGCAGGATCGGCGCACCGTAGGCGATCAGGCGCGTGGGCGCGTGGAATTCCTCGGTGTAGTAGTCGGCGATGCCCTGGGCGTCGGCGATCAGGGCATCGCTCCAGCGCACCGCCAGCTGCTCGCTGAAGCGGTAGTACTGCTGGCCGGTGCCCGACCACTTGCCGCGGCGCCACTCCAGGCCGTCGACGTGCGTGGCGACGGGGATGCGACGCGCCCGGATGACGGGCAGGAAGGGGGCATTGGCGGCATTGAAGACGATCGCCGCGTCGACGCCCTTGAGGTGGGAGTCGACCACGCTCAACGCGGTGTGCGACAGGGTCTCCAGGGAGCGCTTCTGCAGCGCGGGCAGGTGCACCAGGTGCATGCCCTTGTGCGTCTCGAGCTGCTCGACGCCCTCGGGGGTGCGGCAGAAGACGGTGATGTGGTGCCCGGCATCGGCCAGTCGGGCACCGATCTCCTCGATGGCGGTCTCGAAACCCCCGTAGCGGGCGGGGACGCCGCGGGTTCCGACGAGTGCGATGCGCATTTCTTGGGGCCTTTCGTGGGTCAGCGATCGGCGATGATCGCGCGCAGGGCGGTGCTGGAGGTGTGTGCGGTGTAGGGGAAGTAGTGGACGCGCACGCCCACACTGGCCATGTCCTTCTCGAGCTTGTCGCCCTTCGGGGTGCCCAGCCAGTCGTCACCCTTGAACAGGACGTCGAAGGGGTGCCGGTGCCAGACCTCGACCTTGCTGCCCTCGTCGATGACGACCTCGTCGACGATGCCAATGGCCTGGAGGATCTCGATGCGTTCGCTGAGCGTGACGATCGGGCGCTTGCCCTTGGTGCGCTCCAGCGCCTCGTCGGAGACGCAGCCGACGATCAGGTGGTCACAGTGCGGCCGGGAGCGGCGCAGGATGTTGAGATGACCGATGTGGAACATGTCCCAGGCGCCGGGTACGTAGCCGATGACGCCCTTGGTGGGGTCCACCAGGTGCTGCGGCGCGACGGCGTCGGGGATGCGTCCCACCTCGGGGACGATGGGGTTGACCGGCTTGCTCATCGCAGGCCCGCTTGGCGGTCGGCGCGGGTGCGCGCGTCGAGGGCGTTGATCCGCTGGCCCCAGCGCACCAGCACCATCACGGTGTAGAGCGTGGTGCACACGAACATGAAGGTGTAGAGCACCTTGAAGCCCAGCGGCCAGGCGATCAGGAAGAAGCTCAGCGCCAGCAGGCCGAAGTCGGTGGGCACCTTGGCCAGCGACATGACGGTGGAGCCCTTGCCCTTGGGGGGCAGCTTCTCGCCGCGGCCGGCGTGGTGCACGCGGGTCAGCAGGTCGGTGAGCAGCATGCCGAAGAAGTGGATGGTGTAGACCGCGCCGAAGGCCAACGGCACCAGCAGCCACTCGTGCGAGTGGTAGTGGCGGAAGGCCATCACGAGCACGGCCAGGTGCAGGGTGGCGATCTTGAAGGAGTCGATGGTGTGGTCCAGCCACTCCCCCAGCAGGCTGCCGCCGCCGCGCAGGCGGGCGAGCTGGCCGTCGGCGGCGTCCAGGCCGTAGCCGACCACCAGGCACAGGCCCACGGCGATGGCGACGGGCCAGGTGGGGGCACAGAAGAAGAGCAGGCCGACCCCGGTGAAGGTGAACAGGGCGCTGACGGCCGTCACCTGGTTGGGGTCCATGTTGAGCTGGTGGGCCAGGGCGGCGAAGACACGGCCCATCGGCCGGTTCACCAGCACCGAGTAGAGCGGGGCGCCGGTATTGCTCTTCTGGGCCTGCTTGAGCTGGCGTAGGGAATTGCCGAAACTCTTGTCACTCATGCAGAGAGGTCCTCGTCGTTGGAGCGGCTGGTGGTGTGGGCCTGGTGGTTCAGGGCCTGGTGGTTCAGGGCCTGGTGGTTCAGGGCCTGGTGGTTCAGGGCCTGATGGTTCAGGGCATTGCGCAGCTGGCTGCTGGCGGAGCGTCGGGTGGGAGTGAGCACCACATCGACCTTCCCGACCAGGGCCTGCTCGTCACTGTAGAGGGTGGCGTCCGGTCCACCACGGCGGGGCAGCTGGTCCTCCTGCTGGCACAGGACCACCTCGTCGGTGGAGCGCAGTGCCGACACCAGCCCGTGCCGCTCGTCCTCGGGGATCACTGGAGCGCGGCCGTGCAGTCGCTGGGCGTAGTCGTCGCCGAGCACCACGACGGTCACCTCGTCGCAGGCCTGCTGGACCTGGTCGAGCAGGTCCAGGTCGGCGACATTGACCATGTCGAAGGTGGAGATCACATATCCCTTGCGCACTGCTGAATTCCCCCGTTGTCGTGAAGCACCTGCCGGCTCCCACTGTGAGCCAGCCCATCGACGATAGCCCCCCTCAAGGGTGCGCGTCGCCCCGGCTTCAGCTGGGTCCAAGGATGGCGATTCCTTCAATGCAAGCAATCGCCAGCAGATCACCAAAAATCGCGAGTTCCTGAGGTATCCTTGGGAAAGACTCAGCAAATTCACAACCTGATGAGATCGCGGGCCCTTCCACCCCACACGAAAGTGACCATCCATGACGGCTGTACGCCTGACCCGGGGCGCCCTCGGCGCTGCCCTCGCCACCACGGTGGCACTACCCACCATGTACTGCCTCCCCCAGACCGCACACGCGACGGGCACCACCCTGGCCAGCGACTCCTTCGACCGCACCACCAGCGGCCTGGGCTCCGGCAGCACCGGGGCATGGAATGTCGTGAAGGGTCCGGAGACGGTGCGCGTGGCCGACGGCCAGGCCACCTTCGCCGGCCAGCCCGGCCAGGTGCTCGACGCCAGCCTGCCTGCCCCCGGCTCCGCGGACGTCGTGGTGGAGCAGACCATCACCGTGCCGCAGCTGGACAAGGACGCCAGCACCATGGTGGCGCTGACCGCCCGTGAGGAGGTCGGCACCAACCGCAGCTACCGGATGTGGTTCCGCATCCACGGCAATGGCCGCATCGGACTCAGCGCCGACCGCACCGGCGGCGGCGACACTGCCATCGCCGGCAGCGCCGTGGTCAATGACCTGGCCCGCCCCGGCGCCACCCTGCGCCTGCACATGGTGGTCAGCGGCAGCAACCCGGTGCGCATCCAGGGCACCGTCTGGGCCGACGGCACCGAGCAGCCCGGCTCGCAGGTGACCTCCGTGGACAGCTCGGAGCGTCGCATCACCACCGCAGGCCAGGCCGGCATGGCCGTCGTTGCCGCCGCCGGCACCGTTCCCGTACAGGTGAAGCAGTTCACCGCCACCTCGCTGGAGCGCATCGACGTGCCCGACCGCACCGGCGTGCCCGCCCCGGCACCCACCGCCACCACCAGCCCCAAGCCCACGCCCACCGCCACCGCGACGGCCACGAAGAGTCCCGCCCCGGCACCGGCACCCGCCCCGACCGTCGCGGCCAATGGCTCGCGGGGCTCGGTGCCGGTCGGCCAGGCCAGCTACCCCAACCCGGCCGGCGCCATCTTCGTCGCCACCAACGGCAGCGACTCCAACCCCGGCACCCAGGCGGCCCCGAAGCGCACCGTCTCGGCCGCCGTCGTCGCGGCCCCGGCCGGCGGCACCGTCGTGATCCGCGGCGGCGTCTACAACCAGCCCGAGGTGGAGATCTACAAGAAGGTCACCATCCAGAACCAGGCCGGCGAGGCCGTCTGGCTGGACGGTTCGGTGCCGGTCACCGGCTGGAGCCAGTCCGGCACCACCTGGCGCGCCCCGTGGACCACCTTCTGGGACCACTCCGCCTCGCACACCAAGGGCCACAACGACGCCTCCTTCATCGACCCCGCCAACCCGCTGGCCGCCTGGCCCGACCAGGTCTTCCTGGACGGCAAGCAGCTCAAGCAGGTCTCGCTGGGCTCGGGCGTCAAGGAGGGCCAGTTCGCCGTCGACCCCGGCAACAAGCAGCTGGTGATCGGCTCCAACCCCTCGGGCCACGAGCTGCGCGCCAGCAACCGCGACCGCCAGTTCACCATCGGCTCGCCCGACGTCACCCTGCGTGGCTTCGGCATCCGTCGCCACGCCAACGCCATCTGGCGCCTGGGCGTGGTCTTCAACGCCCGTGAGCGCGTCAAGGTGGAGAACGTCACCATCGAGGACGTCGCCGGCGTCGGCATCACGATGACCTCGGACGGCAAGAACGGCTCGGGCCACATCGACCACGTGACCATCCGTCGCACCGGCCTGGCCGGCATCGGCGGCAACATGTTCGACAACGGCAAGGTGACCAACTCGGTCATCACCCAGAACAACACCCAGGGCTTCAACGCCTTGCCGGCCTCGGCCGGCATCAAGGTGGTCTCCTCGCGCAATGTGCTGTTCGACAACAACGACATCTCCGAGAACTACCGCAGCACCGGCATCTGGACCGACGAGTCCTGCGTGGGCATCACCGTCACCCGCAACCGGATCGTCAACTCCGACCAGTCCGGCTGGGCCGGCGTGCTGCTCGAGCTGAGCAGCTCGGCCGTCGTGGCCGACAACGTCGTCTCCGGCACCCGCCGCGGCATCGCCCTGTTCGACGCGGAGAAGGTGCGCGTGGTGAACAACACCATCTGGAACTCCGAGATCGGTGACGTCACGGTCGGACAGGACGCACGCCGCCAGCACATCGACCAGGGGCTGGGCCAGCAGGACCCGCGCTACCCGCTGGGCGATCCGACCAACACGTGGGTGGCCAAGGAGAACGTGATCAACAACAACGTCCTCGGCCGCGACTCCAAGTTCTCGAACTTCCAGCTCTACTCGCTGGACAAGAACAAGGTCTTCACGGCGGGCCAGATGATCAGGCAGGCCACCGGCAATGCCTTCGAGGCGCAGGGCAGCGACGTCCCGGTGGCCGTCGGCTGGGGCCGCGCCGATGGCCAGGCCACGCAGTACAAGGACATCGACGAGTGGAGCCGCGCAGTGGGCCGCGGCTGGGTGAACAAGTACTACCCGTCCCATGCCACTCCCGCCGAGGCCAACAAGGCCGCCGCGGGCATGACGCACGGCGCACCGCTGGATGCCGACATCGCCAGCAAGATCGGCCAGGGCGCCGGCAGCAAGCACATCGGCAGCTTCCAGCAGCCGTGATCCGCTGAGGCGGGCGGCCGTCACCACGGCCGCCCGCAGGATGGAGCCGCTCAGGCCCCCATCACGGTTCAGGCCCCCATCACGGTCCAGGCCCCCATCACGGTTCAGGCCCGATCACATGCGCTCGGGCGCGTCGATCCCCAGCAGGTAGAGGCCCTTGGCGAGCACGCCGCGGGTGGCCTGGCACAGCGCCAGGCGCGAGCCGCGCACCTCGCCCTCGCTCTTCATCACCGGGCACTGCTCGTAGAAGGTGGAGTAGGCACCGGCCAGCTCGTACAGGTAGGTGCACAGCTTGTGCGGCTGCAGGCTCTCGGCCACCTCGGCCACCACCTCGCCGAAGCGGCTCAGCAGCAAGGCCAGCTGCTGCTCGGCCGGCTCGTCGAGCACGGTGACGGCCGACGGCACCTCCACCTGCTCCGCCTCGGCCTTGCGCATGATCTGGCAGATGCGGGCGTGGGCGTACTGCAGGTAGGGCCCGGTGTCGCCGGTGGTGGCCGTCATCCGCTCCGCGTCGAAGGTGTAGTCCTTCTGCAGGCTGTTGGACAGGTCGGCGTACTTGATCGCGGCCAGCGCGATGTTCGGGGCCGCGTGCTGGTTGGCCTCGTCGAGCAGGTCGTCCAGGTGGACGGCGGTGCCCTCACGGGTGGAGAACTTCTTGCCGTCGGTGCCCAGCACCATGCCGTAGCCGACGTGCTGGGCGCGCACGTCCTCGGGCAGGTAGCCGGCCTTGCGGCAGACGCCGAAGATCAGGTTGAAGTGGTGGGTCTGCTCGCTGCCCACCACGTAGACCAGGCGGTCGGCCTCGAGCTCGCCGACGCGATAGCGCAGCGCCGCCACGTCGGTCACGTCGTAGCCGTAGCCACCCTGCGAGTTGCGCATGATCGCCGGGGCCTCGTAGCCGTCGACGAAGACCACCAGCGCACCCTGGTCCAGCTTGGCGATGCCGCGGGCCTCCAGGTCCTCGCAGACCTTGGGCAGCATGTTGTTGTACATGCTCTCGCCCGCGTAGTCCTTGGGTTCCAGCAGCACACCGAGGCGACGATAGGTGCTCTCGAAGCCGGCCTTGGAGATGGCGATCAGCTTCTCCCACATCGCCAGGGTCTCGGGGTCGCCGGCCTGCAGCTTGACCACCCGATCACGCGAGCGGGTGGCGAAGGCCTCGTCGCTCTTGAGGTGGGCATTGGCGCGCTTGTAGAGCGCCTCGGCGCCGGCCAGGTCGAGGCTGTCCAGGTCGAGGCCCTCCTCGAGGGTCTGCTCGACGAGCATGCCGAACTGGCGGCCCCAGTCACCGATGTGGTTCTGCGGGATCACGGTGTTGCCCTGGGCAGTGAGCACCCGGTTGAAGCAGTCGCCGATGATCGTGGAGCGCAGGTGGCCCACGTGCATCTGCTTGGCCGCATTCGGTGCCGAGTAGTCGATCACCACACGCTGCGGCTCGTCGGCCTGCACGATGCCGGCGTGCTCGTCGGCCATCAGGTCGGTGGCTGTGGCCGCCAGCACCTGGGACTTGATGCGGAAGTTGATGAATCCCGGCCCGGCGATCTCCAGTGGCTCGCACAGGTCGTCGAGCTGCAGCTTCTCGACGATCGAGGCGGCGACCTCTCGCGGCGGCCGGCCCTCGCTCTTGGCCAGGCGCAGTGCCACATTGGACTGGAAGTGGCCGAACTGTGGCTTGGTGGCGGGACGCATCTCGGGGTCGATCCCCGTGACGGACTGGACCCGCTCGGTGAGCTGTGAGGGCAGTGAAGACATGGCAGTCATTCTTCCACGCGCCGCGCCCACGCCGCTGCGGACGCACGGACCGCTTCCAGCACACGAGATTCCACCCCTTGAGGGGGAATTATGACCACCCAGTCAGGGTTGGATGGAAGAAGGCCTACCGCACGCCAGGCACCAGCCCGCCGTCGGTCGACGGCAGCGAAGGGAGCAGGATGGGTATCGAGTTCGAGCACGTCACCAAGCAGTACGGCGAGGCCCCGCCCGCCGTCGGCGACTTCAGCCTCGTCGTCCCCACCGGCCAGACCACCGTGCTGGTGGGCTCCTCCGGCTCGGGCAAGACCACCCTGCTGCGCATGGTCAACCGCATGGTCGCCCCCAGCAGCGGCCGGGTGCTGATCGACGACGAGGACATCGCCGGCCAGGACCCGGTGAAGCTGCGCCGACGAATCGGCTACGTGATGCAGAACTCGGGCCTGCTGCCCCACCGTCGCGTCATCGACAACATCGCCACCGTGCCCCGCCTCAACGGCGTCGCCAAGAAACAGGCCCACGAGCGGGCCGTGGAGCTGATGGACCTGGTGGGTCTCGACGAGAACCTCGCCCGGCGCTGGCCCGCCCAGCTCTCGGGCGGCCAACAGCAGCGCGTCGGCGTGGCGCGCGCCCTGGCCAGCAATCCCAACATCCTGCTGATGGACGAGCCCTTCGGTGCCGTCGACCCGCTGGTGCGCTCCGAGCTGCAGCACTGGATGGGCAGGATCCAGGCCGAGCTGCACAAGACCATCCTGTTCGTCACCCACGACATTGCCGAGGCCATCGCGCTGGGCGACCAGATCGTGCTGCTCAAGAACGGCGGCGCCATCGCCCAGGTGGGCACTCCCGCCGACCTCGTCGCCAATCCCGCCGACGACTTCGTCTCGTCCTTCCTGGGCCTGGACCGCGGCGAGCTCGACCTGCACCTGCAGCAGACCGCGCACGGCACCCTGGTGCTCGACTCCCGGGGGCGGCCGGCAGGACGGCTGGCCGCAGGGCAGGAGCTGCCGTGAGCTGGCTCGCCGCCAACCTCGACCTGGTCTGGGGCCTGGCCTGGTCACACCTGCTGATGACGCTGCCCGCGGTGGCGATCAGCCTGCTGCTGGCGCTCCCGGTGGCCTGGCTGGCCAACCGCTGGCGGCCGGGCCGCGCGGCGCTGGTGGCGCTGAGCGGGCTGGTCTACGCCATCCCCTCGCTGCCGCTGTTCATCGTGCTGCCGATGGTGATCGGCACCACGGTGCGCGACCGGTGGAATGTGGTGGCAGCCCTGTCGCTCTACGGCTTCGCGCTGATGGTGCGCTCGGCCACCGACGGGCTCGATGCTGTCGGTGAGGGGCCGCGGCTGTCGGCCACCGCCCTGGGCTATGGCGGCCTGCGACGATTCCTCACCGTCGAGCTGCCCCTGGCCGGGCCGGCCCTGCTGGCCGGCCTGCGGGTGGTGGCGGTGAGCACCGTGAGCCTGGTGACGGTCAGCGCGCTGCTGGGCGTCGGCAGCCTGGGATCGCTGTTCACCGACGGCTTCCAGCGCGGAATCCTGGCCGAGGTGATCACCGGCATCCTGGCCACCGCCCTGCTGGCACTGCTGCTGGACGCGGCGCTGATGGCGATCGGGGCGCTGCTGATGCCCTGGACCCGTGCCGCCGGCAAGGCCCGGACGGGAGGGCGGCGATGAACTTCGTCCGCGAGGCCCTCGCCTGGATCGGCGATCCTGCCCACCTGCACGGCCCGCAGGGATGGCCCTCCCACCTGGCCGAGCACCTCTGGTACACCGTCCTGGCCGTCCTGCTGGCCAGCCTGGTGGCGATCCCGCTGGGCTGGCTCGTGGGCCACACCGGCCGGGGCCGCAACCTGGCGGTGCAGCTGTCCGGCATTGCCCGGGCCCTGCCCAGCCTGGGCCTGGTCACCCTCTTCGGCCTGTGGCTGGGGGTGGGCCTGCAGGCGCCGATGATCGCGCTGGTACTGCTGGCCATCCCCTCGGTGCTGGCCGGGGCCTATGCCGGCATCGAGTCGGTCGACCCCCGCGCCGTCGACGCGGCCCGCGCCCAGGGCATGACCGAGTGGCAGGTGCTGGGCCTGGTCGAGATCCCCCTGGGCCTGCCGCTGCTGGTCGGAGGCATCCGCTCGGCCACCCTGCAGGTGGTCTCGACGGCCACCCTGGCGGCCTATGTCGGCGCCGGAGGCCTGGGCCGCGACCTCTTCCTGGGCCTCAAGACCCAGGACTACCCGCAGATGCTGGCGGCCTCGCTGCTCGTGCTGGGCCTGGCCGTCGCGCTGGAGCTCCTCTTCGAGCTGGCCGAACGCCTGCTGCGCCGAAGCGTCCCCACCCTCCAGACCCGGGAGTCATCGTGAACCGCAATCCCCTGCGCCTGCTCGCCGTCCTCGTCTGCCTGCTGCTGGCGGCCGGCTGCGCCAGCTCCGACCCGCTGGGCACACAGAAGTCCAGTCAGACCGCAGGTGCCTCGAAGACGCTCGTGGTGGGTTCGCAGCAGTACTATTCCAACGAGATCATCGCCGAGCTCTTCGCCCAGGCGCTGGAGTCGCGCGGCTGGAAGATCACCCGGAACTACCAGATCGGGCAGCGCGAGATCTACCTTCCCGAGATGCAGGCCGGCCGCATCGACCTGATGCCCGAGTACGGCGGTGCGATGCTGCAGTACTACGACAAGGAGTCCACCGCCTCGGCCACCGGCCAGATCCTCACCGACCTGCGCAGCGCCCTGCCCGACGGCCTGATGGCGCTGGAACCGGCCGAGGCCACCGACCAGGACTCCTTCAATGTCACCCGCGGGACCGCGCAGAAGTACGGCCTGCAGACGATCGCGGACCTCAGGAAGCTGCCGGAGGTGACACTGGCCGCCAACTCCGAGATCGCCAAGCGCCCCTACGGACCCGCGGGCCTCAAGCGGGTCTATGGGGTGGACGCCACGGTGCTGCCGGTGGAGGACTCCGGTGGCCCGCTGACGGTCAAGGCGCTCACCGACGGCAAGGTGCAGGTGGCCGACATCTACTCAGCCAGCCCGTCCATCAAGGCCCGCGACCTGGTCACCCTCACGGACCCCAAGAACCTGGTGCTGCCGCAGAACGTGGTCCCGGTCGCCAGCTCCAAGGTGGGGGCCGACGCCGCCTCCGTCGTGGCGCTCGTCACGGCGCAGCTGACCACCGACGAACTCACCGAGCTCAATGCCCGCAGCGTGGAGAAGCAGGAAAGCTCGGCGACGATCGCGAAGGCCTGGCTCACCCGCAAGGGGATCATCGCCCAAGGCTGAACCGGCCCGCCACGGCTGGCTCGGCGTGGTACGGCGCGGCACAGTGGAGAGACCCATCCCCTAGGTACAAGGAGAAGCATGAACACCATTCCCGAGGTCACCCTCAGCGACGGCAAGAAGATCCCCCAGCTCGGCTTCGGCGTCTGGCAGGTGGAGGACGAGCAGGCCACCCCCGCCGTCGCCAAGGCGCTGGAGACCGGCTACCGCCACATCGACACCGCTGTCATCTATGGCAACGAGGCCGGCGTCGGCCGTGCGCTGAAGAGCTCCGGAATCGCCCGCGACGAGCTCTTCGTCACCACCAAGCTGTGGAATGACATGCACCGCAAGGCCGATGCCCGCAAGGCGATCGAGACCAGCCTGGAGAAGCTTGGCCTCGACCACGTCGACCTCTACCTGATCCACTGGCCCTCGACCGTCAAGCACGGCGATGCCTACATCGAGGCCTGGAATGCCATGCAGGAGTTCAAGGCCGAGGGCTTGGTGACCAGCATCGGCGTCAGCAACTTCCATGAGATGCACCTGGACAGGCTCGAGGGCGAGAGCCCCGTGATCGACCAGGTGGAGCTGCACCCCACCTTCCAGCAGACCGAGCTGCGCCGCGTCCTGGACGACCGCGACATCCGCACCGAGGCGTGGAGCCCGCTGGGCCAGAGCAAGGACCTGGGCAATGACACGATCGCGAAGATCGCCGAGAAGCACGTCCGCACCCCTGCCCAGGTGATCATTCGCTGGCACCTGCAGCTGGGCAATGTGGTGATCCCCAAGTCGGTCACGCCGGAGCGCATCGAGCAGAACTTCGACGTGCTGGGCTTCGAGCTGGACCAGGCCGACATGGAGGCCATCGCGAAGCTTGACGAGGGCAACCGCCTGGGCGCCAACCCGGAGGATGCCGACTTCTGAGTCGATCGCGCTTCCGAGTCCGTCGCGCGGTCCGGAACGCCACACCGACTCTGAGCAGTGACGGCCATGAGCAGCAGGGCCCCGACCTCGGTCGGGGCCCTGCTGCCGTCGCGGATCTTCATCTGCCCTTCATCTTGGGTGACTAGGCTCATCCCATGCGTCTGTCCACGATTGGTTGCGGATACCTGGGTGCCGTGCACGCTGCGTGCATGGCCGAACTCGGCCACGAGATGGTCGGCCTCGACGTCGACCAGGCCAGGGTCGACAAACTCTCCCGAGGCGAGAGCCCCTTCCACGAGCCGGGCTTCCCGGAACTGCTGCGGCGCAATGTGGAGTCCGGCCGCCTGCGCTTCACCACCGACCCGGCCGAGATCACCGATGCAGAGATCCACTTCATCGGCGTCGGAACGCCCCAGATGAAGGGGCGCTATGCCGCCGACCTGAGCCAGGTTGATGCCGCGGTGTCCACGGTGCTGGAGCACTCCCGCCCGCGGGGCGAGCGCCCGGTGCTGATCGCCGGCAAGTCGACGGTCCCGGTGGGCACCGCCGAGGGGATCGCCGAGCGCGCCGCGGCCAGCGGCAAGGACATCGCGGTGGTCTGGAATCCGGAATTCCTGCGCGAGGGCTTCGCGGTGAAGGACACCCTGCACCCGGACCGGATCGTCTACGGCCTGCCTGAGGATCGCGTCCGAGGCACCGTGATCCG
Source organism: Luteococcus sediminum (assembly GCF_054783495.1). Taxonomy (NCBI): domain Bacteria; kingdom Bacillati; phylum Actinomycetota; class Actinomycetes; order Propionibacteriales; family Propionibacteriaceae; genus Luteococcus; species Luteococcus sediminum. Next base: position 515,441 of record NZ_BAAGQL010000013.1, read on the forward strand.
CGAGATCCTTGACGAGTGCTATGCCCAGCTGCTCGAGGAGCAGATCCCGCGCCTGCTCACCAACTACCCCACCAGCGAGCTGGTGAAGGTGGCCGCGAACTCCTTCCTGGCCACGAAGATCAGCTTCATCAACGCGATGGCCGAGCTGTGCGAGGCCACGGGCGGCGATGTCACCAAGCTGGCCGAGGCGATCGGACACGATGACCGGATCGGCAAGAAGTTCCTGCGGGCCGGCATCGGCTTCGGCGGTGGCTGCCTGCCCAAGGACATCCGCGCCTTCATGGCCCGCGCCGGCGAGCTGGGCGTCGACCAGACCCTCACCTTCCTGCGGGAGGTGGATGCCATCAACCTGCGTCGCCGCGAGGGCACCGTGGAGCTGGCGGCGGGACTCTTCGGGGGCCGCCTGGTTGGCCGCAAGGTGGCCGTGCTGGGTGCCGCCTTCAAGCCAGATTCCGACGACCTGCGAGACTCCCCCGCCCTGGACATCGCGACACGGCTGTGGGCACGGGGGGCCGATGTGGTGATCACCGATCCTGCCGCCGGCGACGGCCTGCGACGTGCGCGTCCCGACCTGTACGTGGTCGACACCGTCGAGCAGGCGGTCAAGAATGCCGACCTGGTGATGGTGCTCACTGAGTGGAAGCAGTTCACGGAGCTGGATCCCGCGGAGCTGCTGCCCAGGGTGCGCGGGCCGCGCATCATCGACGGCCGCAATGTGCTCGATCCACACCGTTGGCACGAGGCCGGCTGGGACTACCACGGCATCGGCCGGGGGGTGTCCACCTGGTGACCGTTTCGTGTCCACGAAAGGATTCCGCTGGCCATGATCCGGACAGAACCGTCCGGGACCCAGACACGACCCCCGTTCAGGGAGACAGGGGCACCGATTCTGACGGAATGCTGAGTCGACGTGAAGAAGGTTGGTGCAGAATTCTTCAGCATGACACCTGACATATGAGATTCTGGCTAGGTCGTCGACCCCTACATGGCCGCGTGAAGCACTCCTGGAAGCCCGCCGGAGCCCCTGCAGACAGAGGTTCGTCCCGATAGACTCCGAACCGTAGTTCGGGGGAGCACACACACGTCGATCGTGGCAATCCCGCACACCGCCCAGGGACTCTGGGCGGAACGCGAATTTGAACTCGGGGGAGTCAGTGTCATCCCGGCCAGCGCGTCGGGCCGGATCTGGCCGCCCGCCTCCAGGGGTGGAGCAATGCTTTTGAAGAACAACGTGAGCCCAAGCCGGCTGAGGATTCCACGGCGCGTCACGCACCGCTCACGCAGCGTCGCACCATGGCTGCTCGCCGCGAGCGACGCACTGACCGTGCTGCTCGCGACCCTGGTGGCCCTCGCCTTCCGCAATGTCATGCCCGGCTTCCAGGACCCCATCCAGGTCAACTACAGCGTCTCGCTGCTGTGGCCGCTGGCCGTGGTCATCTGGATCGCGTGCCTGTTCAGCGCCGGCGCCTATTCCGACAAGAACCTCGGGGCCGGCACCGACGAGTACGCCCGGGTGATGCACTCCAGCCTGATGGCGGCCGCCTTCATCGGCATCTGCTGCTACCTGACGCGCTTCGACCTCTCGCGCGGCTTCTACATCCTGCTCTTCGCCTTCGGCACGCCCCTGCTGGTGCTCACCCGCTGGATGGTGCGCCGCGGCATCCACATCCTGCGCCGCCGCAACTGGCTGACCCGTCGCGTGGTGCTGGCCGGCAACCCGCAGAACATCCAGGAGATCCTGACGGTCGCGCGTCGCGAGACCTGGCTGGGCTACTACATCGTCGGCGCGATCCTGCCCGAGGGCACCCAGCGCGGCGAACTCGACCTGCCGGTGCTCGGCACCATCGGCGAGACCATCGACATCGTCGGCCAGCGCGACATCGACATCGTGATCTTCGCCGACGGCTCCTTCCCGTCCTCACGCGGCTTCCGCCGGATGGCCTGGGCCCTGGAGTCACACCGCGCCCAGATGGTCGTCGCCCCCGCCCTGACCGACATCGCCAGCCAGCGCATCCAGGTGCGTCCCGTCGCCGGCATCCCGCTGGTGCTCGTCGAGCCGCCCACCACGCAGCAGGCAGGCCGCTGGGCCAAGCGCACCTTCGACATCGTGGTCGCCTCCCTGATCCTGCTGGCCATCAGTCCGATCATGATCGGCACCGCCGTGGCCATCTGGCTGGACGACCACGGACCCGTGATCTTCAAGCAGGTGCGCGTGGGCAAGAACGGTGAGCACTTCGAGTGTCTCAAGTTCCGCTCCATGGTGACCAATGCCGAGGAGATCCTGAAGTCGCTGCAGAACCAGGGCCCCAATGCGGTCATGTTCAAGATGGAGAACGACCCCCGCATCACCAAGGTGGGCCACTTCATCCGTCGCTTCTCGATCGACGAGCTCCCCCAGCTGTGGAATGTGGTGCGCGGCGACATGTCGCTGGTCGGCCCCCGCCCCGCACTGCCCAAGGAGGTCGCGCAGTATGCCCCGCACGTGAACCGTCGCCTCGAGGTGCGCCCCGGCCTGACCGGTCTCTGGCAGGTCTCCGGCCGCTCCAACCTGAGCTGGGACGACACCGTGCGCCTCGACCTCTACTACGTCGACAACTGGTCCATGACGCAGGACCTCACCATCCTGGCGATGACCCTCAAGGCCGTGCTGGCCTCCGACGGCGCCTACTGATCCCCCACTCAGAACCAGCTCCACCCGCCTGGACGCGCACAGTGGACTGTGCACGCCCACCCGACAACGGCACCCGCTGCAGCACGTGCCCCGGTGATCAGCAAATGCCGTGTCGGCTCTGCACGTCGATGCCGCGGCGCTCATCAGGCCGCCGGACGACGGGATCCAGCCAACGCCTGCTGGATCCGTCCACACAACACCTTGGGTCTTGCAAGGTCTGGGTCCATCCACCGGACCTGCCGCCATCCACGGTCTGCCAAGGCATTGTCCCGGTGCTTCTCCGCCATCAGCACCTGTCGCGCCGTCTGTCCCGGCGCCAGCAACTCGTCGTACTTCACGGCTCCGTCGCACTCCCCGTAGACCTTCTCCTCCAACCAGGCGAAGTCCAGGCGGGCAATCACGTGCCCGTGATCATCGACGACCACGTGCTGCAGCACCGGCCTCGGAAGGCCATGCCGCCACATGATGATCCGGCTGCGGCTCTCCAGGGGACTGCCAGAGCGCCCGTCGGCAAAGGCCAGCGCATCACGGGCCATCTTGACCCCGGGCACTCGCCGACTGCGCGCGATCTCACCCTCGAGTTCTGCCCTGAACATCGCAGATTCCTCTCCAGGATGGTCGGGGCTGCGCAGGGCGGCATCCAACAGGACCACGGCATCGTCGAAGCTCATCCCCCGAGCCACATCGACCAGTGTCCTCGCCCGTGCGGTCACCCTGAAGCCCTCCGCCGTGACGATGTCATCCGCGGCCAGCCAACCACCATGCGTGTGGACCACCTGGTTCCGCTGACCACCACCCGGTGTTCGTCTGGTGCGCGTGACCTGGACGAGTTCCCCGGGCCCGTGCGGAAGGTGGAGACCGTGCAGCACCGCGGCCGACTCATGACTGAGGACAACATCACCCAGGCATGGGGCAGTCGCCTCAATCAGCAGCCGGTGTCGCTCCACCGGCGTGTCCGGTTCCTCGTCGCTATAGACGCCACGTCGGATGCGGACCAGGTGGCCATTGCCAACGGCTCGTCGCAGGTCCCGGTCCGTCCGCCCCTCAGCCAGCAGGTCCTTCGTGGTGCGAAGTGTCATGCTCCCATTCCACGGCCCCTGCTCGGAGTGCACCATGGCTGGGAGCGGACGGACAACATTGGGACAACACCTCGCTGCTGTCGGGCCGACGTGCGCAATGGACTGCGCACGCCCACCCGACAACGGCCCCCGCTGCAGCGCGTGCCCCCGGCGGTCAGCACGGGCGGGGTCAACTCCGCACGCGAAAGCAACAACCGGGTCAGCGACCCAGGGCGTCGTGCACCCCGGGCTCAGGGTCGCCCATCGTGGGCCTTCGACGAGAACCCACGTCCCACAGCATCTTGAGGTTGGCGGGCAGCTCCCGCACCGCGAAACGGGCCCAGCCCAGACGCCACAGCACCGGGACGTCGTGCAACGAACCCAGGCCCTGCACGCTCCAGTCCCCCACGCCGACCGCGTCGACGCCGACCAGCCGGCAGGTGGTGACCGCCCGGGGCAGGTGGTAGCCCTGGCTGACCACCACCAGCTCCTCGACCCCGAAGATGCGGCGGGCCCGCACGCACGAGTCATAGGTGTCGAAACCGGCGAAGTCCACCACCACGTCCTCGGGTGGGATACCGGCCTCGACGAGGTAGCGCTTCATCGCGGTGGGTTCGTCGTAGTGGTCGATGCCGTTGTCACCACTGACCAGCAGCACATCCACCAGGCCGGCCCGGTGCAGCTCGACCGCCCGGTCCAGCCGCCCGCGCAGGAAGCGCGAGGGGCGGCCGTCGGGATGGACCTGGGCGCCCAGGACGAGGGCCACGCGGGGCCCCTGGACGGTGGCCGTCGCGGTGCGATGCTCCTCCACGGTGCGCACCCGCCCCGTGGAGCTGGCGACGGTCAACAGCCAGGGCAGCCCCAGGACCAGGGTCCCGCAGGCCGCCGCTGTGCCCACCACCCGCCGCCAGCGCATCCTCAGACCTCCTGGCCGTCAGCGGTGATCGTGAAGCTCCTGCTGGCCAGGTCGGCCTTCAGCACGGCCTCGTGCCCGTCCTTGGACCAGCTCACCTGCAACTCGTGGGCGGGGGTCTCGGCGACGATGCACTCGGCATCCCAGCCGAAGGCCGCGAAGCTGTTGCGGAAGCGCAGCAGCTCCAGCTGGCGCTGGGCCAGCGGGGTCCCCAGGGCCTCGCGCACCTGCTCACGGGTCAGGTTGGTGCGGTTGATCTCCTTGTGACCGCCCGCTCCGGCACGCTCCACCGCGGCATGGTCATTGCGTCCACCGAACAGGTCGAGGTACCAGACCTGGGGCTTGCCCGGCATGAAGAGCTGGATCGCGCGGGCCAGCAGCATCGCCTCGTCGCTCTCGCCCAGTGCCGAGTAGTAGGTGGCATTGACCTGGTAGTACATCTTCTTCTGGCCGTGCAGGTCCTTGACGTGGCCGCCCCGGTCCACGACGGTGGCGATCAGCTGGTCGATCTCGTCGTCGGTGAGCAGGCCCTTGAGATCGAGCAGCGGGATGCCGTCGTGGCAGCCCAGCATGTTGACGGTGTGGATCTTCTTGTCGACCAGCTCACCGATCCAGCGCTCGAGGTGGCGGGCATCGGCCTTGGCCAGGGCGTCGATCACCAGGCCGGGCAGGAAGAAGTCGTAGGTGAGGTAGCCCTTGGAGCTGAGCAGCTCGTGAATGCCCTCCTCGTAGCGGGAGTGGATCTCGGGCAGCAGCTTGAGGCCCCGGTCACGCGCCAGGGTGTTGACGCGGTCCAGCAGCTGCCAGGTGCCGGGATCGTTGAGGAAGTTCTTCTCCCCCGGCTCCTTGGGGGCGTAGGCAAAGGCGTCCAGCCGCACGATCTCAGCCCCGTAGCCCGACAGCTTGTCCAGCACGTCGGCGTAGAAGTCCCAGACCTTGGAGCTCTTGATGTTGAGGTCCATCTGGCCCAGGTAGCTGCGGGTGGAGTCCAGCAGCTCGACGACCTGGTCGCGGGCCTGCTCCATCTCGCCCAGCTCGAGCTCGGCCGGGGTGCGCCCGGCCTCCAGCTGCTCGGCGATCGAGGGCGCCAGCGCCACTGCCTGCTGGTACTGCAGGCCGGTGGCACGCATCAGCTGCTGCGCGTCGGGAGCGGAGTAGCGCACCTCCTGGTAGAAGGTGTTCCAGTAGGGCTTCTCGGTGCCGTCGGGCATGCGGACCATGAGGATCGGCAGGCCGGGCTTGCGGAAGAACATGTCCTTGATCAGCTCCGGATCGGGCTGCACATAGCCCTCGGGCGTCATGGTGCCGTGGCCGGCCCAGAACTTGTTCCAGTCGATGAAGAAGTCCGCGAACTCGCTGCGCGCGCCCCTGGCCAGCAGGTCCTGGAACTGCGGCGAGAGCACCGAGGCGTGGTTCAGGATGAAATCGAACTTCAGCCGGATGCCGGCAGCCTGCAGCGCCGGAAGGTCCTGCGGCTGGGTGTAGAGCTTGCTCAGCTCGTAGTCGATCACCGAGAAGCCGCGGTCCAGGTCGGTGTTGAAGACGCTCGGCAGCAGGTAGGCCGAGGTGAAGGCCCCCGCCACCGCCGGGTCGGTGAGGAAGTCGACCTCGTCGCCCACCGTGCCGCCCAGGCTGTCGGGGTAGACGTTGAGCATGGCGCCGTGCTCGGGCAGGTGGCGGCCCATGGAGCGCAGATAGGTGTCGTACGAGATCACCTCACCGGCCTTGGTCACGATGATCCGCGCCCGGTGGGCCTGGTCGTGCAGGTGCTCCTGCTCGATCGCCAGCACCAGCGAGGTGAAGGGGCTGTCGGTGGCGCCATCGCGGGCCCGGGAGCGGCGATGCGCCAGGGTCTCGGCCGGGGTGGAGTTCAGCAGGACCGGGATGTCGACGCCCTCGACGTGCTGGGAGTTGCCGTGGGTCCACTCGACCACGAGCACCTGAACCTCACGCAGGTCCATCCGGTCGTACCAGAGCTCACCGGGTTCGCGCCCCATCCGCTTGAGCAGCAGGCTCTCCGCACCGCCCTTGAAGGCGGTGATGATGGCGTTGACCTCGTCGAAGTCGATCTCGTCCTGGCTGCCCAGGTAGTCGTCGAGGGCGCGGGCACCGGCGGCACGGTAGGTGGTCAGCCACGGGTCCTCGTGGGCCTGGTCGACGGCCGCGTCTCGGTCGGCGACCTGCAGCTGGGCCAGGCGGGCGCGCACCTGGTCGTCGTAGAGTCCGGCGGCCACCAGGCCCTTCACGCCGGCGGCGCGGAAGGTGCGCAGCCGCTCGGCGTCGTTCTCGCGGGGGATGCGGTGCGGGTAGTTGTCGCCGCTCATCACATGGGCGCCGATGCCGTTGTGGCGCATCACGTGGGCCAGCACCGAGCCGATCTCCGACTTGCCGACGCCCGAGCCGCCGTGGACGGCAATCACTGCCCGGTGTGCCGGGCTCTGCTCCAGTGCCTGCTGCAGCATGGGCCACAGCTCGGTCAGGATCGCCTCGGCCCGCTGCAGGTGGTCCTGGCCGATCTCCACCTTGTCACCGGGCATGTCCCCGGTGGGGATCTGTGCGGTGTCGTCGATGGTGGGCAGCCGATAGGCGTCGCTCATGGTGTGGTCCCCGTGGTTCGTGGTGGTGCAGCGCGACTGCGCTCCACCCAGCCTACCGAGGGCGCCGGTGCCCGGCGGTGGATGGTCATCCACGATCTCGTGGGCATTTCCGGTGGGTACTCCAACAGGAGATGCCCACGGCATGGGCCCCGACACGCGACGAGCCCCGCCCCCGTTACCTTTTTGGTGACCCCGTAAGGGAGGGAGGGCGGGGCTCGTGGTGCTCAGCGGATCACTCCGGGCGTCGAACCGGAGGTTCGCTCACTTCTCGCGCTTGGCCAGGTAGTAGTCGATCAGCGCCTGGGTGGAGGAGTCCTGCTCCAGCTTGGCGGCCTCGTCGCCCTGGACGGCGGGGGCGATCTTCATGGCGAGCTGCTTGCCCAGCTCCACACCCCACTGGTCGAAGGAGTCGATGCCCCACACGATCCCCTCGACGAAGGTGATGTGCTCGTAGAGGGCGATCAGCTGGCCGACCACCGAGGGGGTCAGGGCAGGCGCCATGATCGAGGTGGTGGGACGGTTGCCCTCGAAGACGCGGGCCGGGACGACCTCCTCCCTGGTGCCCTCGGCGCGCACCTCGCCGGCGGTCTTGCCGAAGGCCAGCGCCGCGGTCTGGGCGAAGAAGTTGGACAGGAAGAGCTCGTGGACGTCGGTCTCGCCGTCCTTGAGCGGGTTGGCCGGGGTGGCCACGGCAATGAAGTCGGCCGGGATCAGGCGGGTGCCCTGGTGGATCAGCTGGTAGAAGGCGTGCTGGCCGTTGGTGCCGGGCTCGCCCCAGAAGATCTCGCCGGTGTCGGTGGTCACCGGGGTGCCGTCCCAGCGCACGGACTTGCCATTGGACTCCATGGTGAGCTGCTGCAGGTAGGCCGGGAAGCGGTGCAGGTACTGCGCATAGGGCAGCACGGCATGGCTGGCGGCCTTGAAGAAGTTGACGTACCAGACATTGAGCAGGCCCATCAGCAGCGGCACGTTCTTCTCCGGCGCGGCGGTGCGGAAGTGCTCGTCGATGGCGTGGAAGCCGGCGAGGAAGTCACGGAAGTTCTTCGGTCCGATGGCGATGGCCAGCACGGTGCCGACGGCGGAGTCGACCGAATAGCGCCCGCCGACCCAGTTCCAGAAGCCGAAGGCATTGGCGGGGTCGATGCCGAAGGCCTCCACCTTGTCCAGGGCGGTGGAGACCGCGACGAAGTGCTTGGCGACGGCCTCCTTCTGGCCCGCCTCCTCATCGATGGCACCGGCCTCGGCCAGGCGCTCCAGCAGCCAGGCTCGGGCCAGGCGTGCATTGGTGAGCGTCTCCAGGGTGGTGAAGGTCTTGGAGGCGACGATGAACAACGTGGTCTCGGGGTCCAGGTCGCGGGTCTTCTCGGCGATGTCGGTGGGGTCGATGTTGGAGACGAAACGGCACTCCAGGTCCTGCTGCACATAGGGCTTGAGGGCCTCGTAGACCATGACGGGGCCCAGGTCGGAGCCGCCGATGCCGATGTTGACGACGGTCTCGATGCGCTTGCCGGTCACGCCGGTCCAGGCGCCGGAGCGGACCTTCTCGGCGAAGGCGTCGATGCGGTCGAGGACCTCGTGGACGTCCTTGGCGACGTCCTGGCCGTCGACGATGAGCCCGGCGGAGGGATCGGGCAGGCGCAGTGCGGTGTGCAGCACGGCGCGGTCCTCGGTGACATTGATGTGCTCGCCGCGGTACATGGCCTCGCGGCGCTCGGCGATGCCCACCTCGTCGGCCAGCTGCAGCAGCGCGGGCAGGATCTCGTCGTCGAGGAAGTTCTTGGACAGGTCGACGTGCAGGTCGGCGGCGTCGAAGGTGTAGCGACGGGCCCGCTCGGGATCGTCGGCGAAGGCCGCCTTCAGGTCGGGCGTGTAGCCCTCGTGGAGGGTGGTCAGTTCGGCCCAGGTGGCCGTGGACGTGGGATCAACCGGAGTCTGCATGGCACCCAGCCTATGACCACGGCCGTGCCACCGGCAGGGCTTGAACGACACCCGGCCGCCGTTGCCGGGGGCCGGGTGTCGTCGTGCCAGTGGGTCAGCGCACGGTGACGTGCACGTGGTCGTAGTGGTTGGCGGTGGCCGAGCCACGGTCGGACATGGAGCGCCAGCCCTCGCTGGAGCGCTGCGTGGTCCAGATCTGCTGGGAGTAGATCACCTCGGTGATGCCCAGGCGGGAGGCATTGGCACGGGCCCAGCGCGCCACCTCCCAGCCCGTCTGGCCGCTCACCATGATGTCGATGGCGTGGCCGCTGCCGTGTGCGTCGGCCGAGCCCCGCACTCCGCCGAAGCTCGTGATGGAGGGGAAGTTGGCGCAGACGCCGCGGTGCACGGCCACGGCATTGGCCACCAGGCCGCGCTCGACGGCATAGGAGCTGCAGGTGCCGCCTGCGGCGCTGCGGGCCTTGGTGGCGCTGGGCCTGGTGCTGATCCGGGTGCCGGTGCTCGGCTTCGGGGCGGCGCTCGGCTTCGGGGCGGCGCTGGCGCGGCTCGTCGACGTGGCGCCGCTCGTCGCCACGGAACGGGGAGCCGGCTTGTCGTCGGTCAGGTAGGCCGAACGGACCCAGCCGGGCTTCCCGTCGAGGGAGACCTGGCGCCAGCCGTCCTGGCGCAGGCTGGTGACCTTGACCGACTCGCCCTGGTCGAGACTGCCGATCTTGCGGGCCTCGGTGCTGGGCAGCGAGCGCACGTTCACGACGGTCGTGCTCCAGCGGGTGCCGATGACCTCGGCGAGCGGGGCGGGCCGCGCCGCGACCTTCGACGAGGGAGCCTTCGTGGCCGTCCGCTTGGTGGCCTTCGGTGTGCTGGCCCGGGTGGCCTTGGCACTGGACCGGGCAGTCCTCGGGGTGGCCTTGGCGCTCGGGGTGGCCTTGGCGCTCGGGGTGGCCTTGGCGCTCGGGGTGGCCTTGGCGCTCGGGGTGGCCTTCGCGCTCGGGGTGGCCTTCGCGCTCGGGGTGGCCTTCGCGCTCGGGCTCACGCTGGCGCTGGCACTGGGCGTGGCACTGGCGCTGGGCGTGATGACCGGGCGCTGCTGGGAACGGCTCACCGCGGCCTGCTCCTGGCGTCCCAGGGCGGGCGAGGTGGCCTCGGCAGCCTCGTCGTTGACCGATCCCGGCAGCAGCCAGGCGCCGGTGCCGACGGTGGCCAACCCGACCACCAGGGCCAGCGGAGCCAGCCCACGGCGGCGGGGGCGGGGGTCGTCCTCGATCTGTTCGGCGGCATCCGTCGCGGGTCCGACGACCACGCTGTCCACGACACCGGCTTCGTCGATGGGTGCGGTGTGCTCGCCGGTGGTCTGCGGCAGGCCGGAGGGTTCGTTGCTGGTGGTCACCGTGGGAGGTCCTGTTCGTGGCTGTGGGGCTGGCACCCGGTTCGCTCTCAGCGTGATCGGGCCTCCCGAGCCTAACCCAAGCCTGAGAAAAACCCCAAGATCCCCTCAGTTTCACCCCAGGAGGGCAAGCCAGACATCCATTGCCCGGCGGGAGGCCTCTTCGTCACGGTGCACCAGGTAGTCCTGCAGCAGGCCGTCGGCCATCACCACCAGGGCGGCGGTGAACTGCCCCAGGTGCTGCCCCTGGAGCCCCTCGACGCCCTCGGCTGCCATTGCGACCTTGTGCCCCAGGCAGTCCAGACGGGCCTGGCGCCAGCGCGGCGCCAGTTCCTGCATGCCCTCGGTGCGCATGGCGTGGTCGAGCAGCTCCAGACGGCTCCAGTGCTGGTTGGTGCGCGCGACGATGTCGTCCAGCATCGAGCCCGTCAGGGAGCGGGCGATCTCCTGCCGAGAGTCGCCGGCCACCTCCAGGGACTTGCAGGCTGCGAGCTCCAGCGACTGAAGGCGCTCGATGGCCGCGCCCATCAGGGCCTGGTGGGAATCGAAGGCATAGTGGAAGCTCGCCAGGGGCATCCCTGCCTGCGCGGCGATGGCGCGCGTGGTGGCCGAGGCCACGCCGTTGCGGGCCACCACCTCCAGCGCGGCATCCAGCAGCTTCTCGCGCCTGTCGGCCAAGCTCATCCTCGTCATTGACATCACTCCCCCCCGTTTCGCCTGGTTCCCAACCGTCACAGGCATTTTCTCGATGACCCCGACGCCCCCGCGCCGCGAACCACATCTTGACAAGTGTGGCATCCCGGCGTGTGCCGCAACGACTTCCCGGGGCGATCCGTAGGGTGACCGGCGATGACCTGCCCACTTCCCGGCCCTGTTGGCCGCACTCCCAGCCCCCCGGCCACCCGCCCCATGACCATCTTCGCCCTCGGCCTGGCACTGGCCCTCGGCCCCGCTGCCGGCCTCGCCTGGGCCGACGAACCCGACGCCGTGCGCACCGTGCAGGCAGAGGTGCTGCCCCGCGCGCTGCGCTGGGCGATGGCCCTGCTCGCCGCCCTGGGCGTGGTCGTCGGTTTCGGGGCGGCCAGCCTCAGCCTGCGCGAGCCCGAGCGCCACCACGGACGCCTCATCGACTGAGTTCGCCCGCCGCGCGCCGGGCGTGCCGCCGTGCACGGGCCATTTAGGCTGGGGGCATGCCCAGCTCCTCCCCCCAGCAGCAGCAGCCCGACGCCTACCTGCCGCCCGACGGCGACGCCACCACTCCCGGCGGCCCCGACGAGGCCCCCGGGGGAACCGGTGGGTTGCGCCCGGGTCAGGGGTGGGCACCGGGCAGTGACCGCACCGACCGGTCTCGTACCCGCTCGGCCGCCCGTCTGCCGTGGGTGATCGTCGCCATGCTGGCAACGCTCAGCCTGGTGCTCGGCAGCCTGCTGGTGGCTCAGAACGGTGAGCTGCAGGACCTGCGCCGCATGGCCGAACAGGCCCCCGCCCCAGCCGCGACGGCCGCACAGCAGGCGCCCCAGCAGACCCAGGCCACGCCGGCACCGGAGGCGGTCGCCGCGATGAAGAAGCTGCCGCGCCGCGTCAAGGACGACCCCACCGCACTCGGCAAGGTCGACGCGCCGGTCACGATGATCGTCTGGTCCGACTACCGCTGCCCCTTCTGCTCGGTCTGGGCGCGCGACACCTTCCCCCAGCTCAAGCCCTATGTGGATTCGGGAAGCCTGCGCATCGAGCACCGCGACCTGGTGCTCTTCGGTGAGCAGTCCATGGCCACCGCCATCGCCGCGCGCGCCGCCGGCCAGCAGGGCAAGTACTGGGAGTTCTCGCACGCCGTGCACGCCGCAGCCCCCACCAGCGGCCACCCGGAGATCACCGCCGCCGACCTCAAGGTCTTCGCCCAGCAGGCCGGAGTGCCCGACCTGGTGAAGTTCAGCGCCGACTCCACCAGTGCCGGCCTGAAGGCCTCGGTGGAGAAGGACGTCACCGAGGCACGCCAACTGGGACTGACCGGCACGCCCTTCTTCGTCATCAACACCACTCCCCTGTCGGGGGCCCAGCCGCTGCGGGTCTTCACCCAGACCCTCGAGGCCAACGGGGCCCACAAGTAGGCCGGCCGGCAAGCGCCCGGGCCCGGGCCTCAGCCCTCGTCGACGGCGGTGCGGAAGGTCTGGCAGCGCTCGCGCAGGCTGCCCAGGGATCCGCCGCCGAAGGCATCGCCCAGCAGCGCATCGTCGAGCCAGACCGCCGTCGCGCCCGCTTCGGCCCAGCGACGGGCCGAGTAGGCGCCCAGGCCGCCGCGGGCACACAGGTCGACGCCCGGCGCGAGCTCCACCAGCGCCTCGGGATAGCCCGAGCCCATCACCTCGGCGGGCACGACGAGCACGGCCGAGACCCCGCTGCGCCATGCTGCCTGCACCTCGGTGGGGGTCAGCGCCGAGACCAGGAAGGGAACCCCGGCCTCGCGGATGCGCGCGGCCAGGGATTCGTCGGGACCCGCCAGGGCCAGGAAGTTGACGCCCGCCTCCAGCGCCTCGTCCAGCTGCTGCCCGCTCGAGATGTCGTGGACTCCAAGGGTGGCCCGGGGCCCGAAGACCGCACGCAGCCGCGCGGCCTGCTCCACCTTGCCCGCCGGCAGACTGACCACGCCGATGCCCTCCTGCACCATCACCTCGACGGCGGCCACCAGCGAGGGCATCGCCCGGTCGGGCAGGGTGCCCACCAGGCGCTGCTGCAGGAGCCGTTCGGGTAGCTGGACGGGGCTGGCGTCGTTCCCGGGAGTGCTCATGTCAGTCATTGTCCCGCACCCGGTCGCGCTCGCCCAGCCAGATCCAGGTGAGCACCCCCACCAGGGCGATGACCAGCACCAGCACGGGCCAGTCCCCCAGCGCCTGGCCGATGCCGTGCAGGCGGTTCTCCAGCCGGTACTGGCCCTGGGCGTCCAGCACCGAACCCGCCTGGCCGCCGCTGACGAGCAGGAATACCCCCAGTGCGACGAAGACCAGCCCAGTGACGAGCTGACCCACAGTGGTGCGCGCCCGGCCGAGCTGCACCGGCCGCGGACGCAGCCAGCCGCGCGCCGACGGCCCGACCTGCTGCCACAGCAGGCTCAGCACCATCAGCGGCAGCGTCATCCCCAGGCTGTAGGTGGCCATCAACAGGGCGGCCAGCACCGGGCTGGCCCCCATCGCCGCCAGGGTCAGCACCGATCCCAGGATGGGGCCGGTGCAGCCGCTGGCCAGCCCGTAGCTGGCGCCCAGGGCCAGGATCGCCAGCGGGTGGGCGGGGTCCTTGGCCTGACCCCGCAGACCCGGCAGGGACAGGCTGGCGCCCGAGGCCGTCACCAGTCCCAGGAGCACCAGGACCACGGCCCCGACCTTCAGCAGGCGGGCCGGGTCGACGGGCAGGGCGCTGCCCAGTGCACCGGCAGCCATGCCGAGCGGCACCATGGTGGCCAGCAGCCCGGCCAGGAAGAGCAGCAGGCGGCCGACCATGGTCAGGGTGCGGGAGAAGGCGAAGGCGAAGAAGCTGGGCAGCAGCAGTGCCGCGCACGGGCTGAACAGCGCGGCCAGGCCGCCCAGGAAGGTCACGGCGAAGGAGGTCTGCATGGTGGTGCTCCGGTCCGGGCTCAGTCGCGCAGGGGACGGCCCTGGCGGTCGAGCGGGCGGCCAGTGAGCATCAGGATGCCGTCGATGAAGGGCCACAGCGCCCCGATGCCGAAGGTCACCAGGGTGACGACCACCTGCGCGATGCCGATGCCTACGTCGCCCTTGTAGAAGCGGCCCACTCCCAGCCCGCCGACCAGCAGCTGCAGCACGCCGGCCACCACCTTGCTCTTGTCCGAATAGGGCAGGCCGGTGGTCGGCTCGTAGCCATAGGGCGCGGCCGGGTTGGGGCCGGGCCAGGGAGTCATCTGCCATCCCTGCGCCTGCTGGCCGAACTGGGCCTGGCCCGGCTGGACCTGGCCGAACTGGATCTGCCCAGGTGCCGGCTGGGGAGGCGGCGCGAAGCCGGCTTCCTGGGGCTGTCGGGGCGCGGCCGGCTGCGGGGCCGGCTGCCCGACCTGCGACCAGGCCGGCTCGGCACAGGGATCGAAGTCGGGCAGCGAGCCCTGCGAGGACCACGGGGACGGCCCACTCGGCCACGAGGAGTGGTCCTGTGAGGACGAAGGGTTCTGGGACGAAGTGCCCCGGGTGCCCTCGGGCATCGGGATGGTCGGCTCGCTCGTGCGCCCCAGACTAGGACCCCCGCGGTCCCGAGCCCCGGCGCCGGCACGGCCACGGCAGCGGATCGTCAGAGGACCAGGGCTCGCCTCGTGGGACGATGGAGGCACCATGCGCCTCATCGACCAGCTCCCTGCCCTGGGCACCAACCCCGGCCCCGACGCCATCCACGACGCCTTCACGGCGTGGACCACCAGCAATGGCGTGACCCTGTACCCGCACCAGGAGGAGGCGATCCTCGAGATCCTCAGCGGGAACAATGCCGTGGTCATGACGCCCACCGGCTCCGGCAAGAGCCTGATCGCCATCGCCGCCCACTTCGCCGCGCTGGCCACCGACGGCGTCAGCTTCTACACCGCCCCGATCAAGGCGCTGGTGAGCGAGAAGTTCTTCGCCCTGTGCGAGGTCTTCGGCGCCACCAATGTGGGCATGGTCACCGGCGACGCCTCGGTCAACGCCGACGCCCCCATCATCTGCTGCACCGCCGAGATCCTGGCCAACATCGCCCTGCGCGAGGGGCGCGAGGCCGACGTCACCCAGGTGGTGATGGACGAGTACCACTTCGTCGCCGAGCCCGAGCGCGGATGGGCCTGGCAGGTGGGCATCACCGAGCTGCCGCAGGCCCAGCAGGTGCTGATGAGCGCCACCCTGGGCGACGTCAGCCAGCTCACCAAGGACCTCACCCGCCGCACCGGCCGCGAGACCGCCGTCATCGACGACGCGGTGCGCCCGGTGCCGCTGACCTACCGCTGGTCACTCACGCCGGTGCACGAGACGGTCGAGGAGATCGTCGCCACCGGCCAGGCGCCGGTCTACATCGTCCACTCCACCCAGGCCGCCGCACTGGAGCGGGCGCAGGCGCTGCTGAGCATCAAGCTGGTCAGCACCGAGGAACGCCACCAGATCGTCGAGGCGATGGGCCACTTCCGCTTCGCCGGCGGTTTCGGCCAGACCCTGTCCAAACTGGTGCGCGCCGGCATCGGCGTCCACCACGCCGGCATGCTGCCCCGCTACCGGCGCCTGGTGGAGACACTGGCCCAGCAGGGGCTGCTCAAGGTGATCTGCGGCACCGACACCCTGGGCGTCGGCATCAACGTGCCCATCCGCACCGTGCTGTTCACCTCGCTGAGCAAGTTCGACGGCCGACGCTCCCGGATCCTGCGCAGCCGCGAGTTCCACCAGATCGCCGGCCGTGCCGGGCGCGCCGGTTTCGACACCATCGGCTACGTCGTGGCCCAGGCACCCGACCACGTCATCGAGAACGAGAAGGCACTGGCCAAGGCCGGTGACGACCCGAAGAAGCGCCGCAAGGTGCAGCGCAAGAAGGCCCCCGAGGGCTTCGTGAACTACTCCGAGGAGACCTTCCAGAAGCTGGTCGACTCCACCCCGGAGACCCTGCACGCCCGCATGAAGATCACCCATGCGATGCTGCTGAACATCCTGGAGCGCGAGACCGACACCGCGGCTGCGGTGGTGGCGCTGATCGACGAGTCGGTGCCGGACGAGGCGACCCGTCGCAAGCTGAAGCGACGCGCCGTCGCCCTGGCCCGCTCGCTGCTGCAGGCCGGCGTGATCACCCGCCTGGACCGGCCCGAACAGTCGGGGCGCCGCTACGAGCTGGCGGTGGACCTGCAGGACAACTTCGCCCTCAACCAGCCGCTGAGTGCCTTCGCGATGGCGGCGATGGACCTGCTGGACCCCGATGCCGATGGCTTCGAGCTGGATCTGGTGAGCATCATCGAGGCCACCCTCGAGGACCCGATGTTCATCCTGGTTCAGCAGCAGTACAAGGCCCGGGGCGAGGCCGTCGCGGAGATGAAGGCCGACGGCTACGACTACGAGGAGCGGATGGAGGCGCTGGAGGACGTCGAGTGGCCCAAGCCGCTGGCCGAGCTGCTGGAGCAGGCCTACGAGGCCTACCGGCTGACCCATCCGTGGATCGCCGAGAACCAGCTCTCGCCCAAGTCGATCGTGCGCGACATGTACGAGCGCGCCATGGGCTTCGGTGAGTACGTCGCCCACTACAAGGTGCAGCGCAGCGAGGGCCTGCTGCTGCGCTACCTGTCCGATGCCTACCGGGCGCTGCGCCAGAGCGTCCCGGAACGCTATGTCACCGAGGACTTCACCGACCTGGTGGAGTGGCTCGGCGAGGTGATCCGCCAGACCGACTCCTCGCTGCTGGACGAGTGGGAGGCGCTCACCGATCCCGACGCCGACCCCGAGGACCGCCTCAAGGCGCTCACCCACCCGGCCGAGAAGCGCCACCCGGTCACCGGCAATGAGCGCGCCTTCATGGTGATGGTACGCAACCTGATGTGGCGCCACGTGGAGCTGATGGCCTACGACAAGGTGGACGAGCTGGCCGAGCTCGATGCCCGCGACCCCGCCGCGGTGATGGATGCCGATGCCTGGGACGAGGCCTTGGGTGCCTACTGGGACGAGCACGACGACATGGGCCTGGACGGCGATGCGCGTGGGCCCAGGATGCTGCGCATCGAGAAGTTCGGCGGCAAGGGTGGCGAGCCGCGCACCTGGCGGGTCGCGCAGGTGGTCGACGACCCCGAGCATGACCACGACTGGCAGCTGCAGGCCTCCATCGACCTGGACGCCTGTGACGAGGCCGGGGAGCTGGTGCTGCACGTGCTGGGCTTCAGCAGGATCGACTGATCGGTGCCGAGGCCCTGCCCCTTCAGGCATCGGAGCACTAGGCTCGAGGCATCCACGCGGTGCACTGCAGGCGCAGTGCCATCCCCGAGCGGAGGGCCCACTCGGCCCCCTGGACGAAGGAGCAGCCATGGAACTGACCAGCACGTCGATCACCGAGGGCGCCGAGATCGCCCGGAAGTACGCCACCGAGGACGCCGGCGGGCAGAACGTCAGCCCGCAGCTGTCCTGGAGCAATCCCCCGGAGGGCACCAAGAGCTTCGCCATCACCATCTACGACCCCGACGCCCCCACCGGCTCGGGCTTCTGGCACTGGGTGATGGCCGACATCCCCGCCGAGGTCACCGAGATCGCCGAGGGCGGCCCGGTGCCCGAGGGCGCCCGCGAATGGGTCATCGACTACGGCTTCGCCGGCTACGGCGGCCCCTGCCCGCCGCCCGGGCCGGCGCACCGCTACATCCACACGGTGCACGCACTGGGCTGCGAGGAGCTGCCGGTGCCGCTGGAGGCAACCAACACCCAGGCCCGCTTCGCCATCCACGCCCATGAGCTGGGCCGGGCGCAGGTCACCGGCCTGTTCGCCGTCGACGAGAGCTGACCCCAAGACGCACTGGTGCCCGCCACCCCTCGGGGCGGCGGGCACCAGTCGTGTCCGGGGGACGCTCAGTCGGTGCGCGACAGGTCCGCGGTCTCCAGCCGCACGCTGGGAGCGCGGGTGACCAGCTTGTGGCCGGCCCACAGGGCCAGGAAGACCGGCAGGCCCAGGTAGCTGGCGAACAGGCCCTCGACGTCGACGTCCCCGACGAAGGCCTGGTAGTTCTGTCCAGCCACCACCACGGCGCACATGGCCAGGGCCACCAGTGGGCCCAGCGGGAACCACTGGGCGCGGAAGGGCAGCTCGGACAGCGAGTGGCCCTGCGCGACGAAGGCGCGCCGGAAGCGGTAGTGGCACCAGGCGATGCCCATCCACGTGATGAAGCCGGCCAGGCCCGAGGCATTGACCAGCCACAGGTAGGCGCCGCCGTCGCCGATCAGGCTGGCGATGAAGCAGAAGGCACCGACGAGGGTGGTGGCCAGCAGCGCCGCCATCGGCACGCCCCGCTTGGTGGTGGTGCCGAAGACCTTGGGCGCCTTCCCGGAGCGCGCCATGCCGTACAGCATCCGGGTGGAGACGTACATGCCGGAGTTGCCGGCGCTGAGGATGGAGGTCAGGATCACCGCATTCATCAGCGATGCGGCACCGGCGATGCCGGCCCGCTCGAAGATCAGGGTGAAGGGGCTGACGGCAATGTTGTCGACGTCTGCGGACAGCAGCCGCTTGTCGGTGTAGCTGATCAGGAAACCGACCACCGCGATGGCACCGATGTAGAAGAGCATGATGCGGTAGAAGACGGCCTTGATGGCGCGCGGGATGGACTTCTCCGGGTGCTCGGCCTCGCCGGCTGCCACACCGATCATCTCCGTGCCCTGGAAGGAGAATCCAGCGATCATGAAGATGCCCAGCATACCCTGCCAACCGTTGACGAAGGGGGCCTCGCCCTGGGTCCAGTTGCTGAAGCCTGCCGAGCGGCCGCCCATGATGCCCAGGATCATTGCCAGGCCCACGACGAGGAAGATGATGACGGTGACCACCTTGATGGAGGCGAACCAGAACTCGCTCTCACCGAAGGTGCCGACGCTGGCCGCATTCAGCAGGAAGAGGATGGCCAGGAAGATGGCGCTCCAGACCCAGGCCTGCACGTCGGGCAGCCAGTACTTCATCACCAGGGATGCGGCCACCAGTTCGGCCGCGACGGTGATGGCCCAGTTGAACCAGTAGTTCCAGCCCGTCGCGAAGCCGAAGGACGGGCTTACGAAGCGGGTGCCGAAGGCCTCGAAGGAGCCGGCGACGGGAAGCCAGGTGGACATCTCCCCCAAGGACTGCATCAGCAGGTAGACCATGAAGCCGATGGCGGCATAGGCCAGCAGTGCGCCGCCCGGACCGGCCTCGTTGATGGTCTGACCGGAGGCGACGAACAGGCCAGTGCCGATGGCACCGCCGATCGCGATCATGTTGAGGTGGCGCGCCCGCAGTCCGCGGTGGAGCTGGTGCTCGTCGCGTGCAGGTGTCTGGGTCTGGGCCATGGGCCGTCCTTCGTGAAGTGTTCAAGCATCACACGGGTGACCCCGGGACGTTACCAAGAACCCGGCCGAAGACCGAGGCGGGTCCACGGGACGGTGCCGACCTTCAGGACCCCGAGGTGGTCTCCTGCTCCATCTGGGCGACGAAGTCCTGCTTGCTGGCCTGCCAGTGGTCCTCGTCGAGACCGGGGCGCCAGTAGCCGGACAGGGACAGGTGTTCGCGGGGCATGGCACGCTCGCCCAGCAGGTGACGCCGCAACAGCCTGACCATGTCCGCCGAGCCGTGCACGAAGGCCTCCAGCCCATCCCAGGGCAGTTCGAGCC
Source organism: Luteococcus sediminum (assembly GCF_054783495.1). NCBI lineage: Bacteria > Bacillati > Actinomycetota > Actinomycetes > Propionibacteriales > Propionibacteriaceae > Luteococcus > Luteococcus sediminum. The sequence goes on from NZ_BAAGQL010000013.1 coordinate 535,331, forward strand.
GCTCGACGGCGGCCAGGACGGGTTCGGCACCGGGCTGCTCGTCGCGGTGCAGCCAGATCACGTCCAGCCCCGGCAGGGAACGCAGGGGCAGGTGCACCGAGGCATCGGCCACCTGCAGGACCGCCGTCGCGGAGGCGCCGTGCGGGAGGTCGTCCAGTGCGGCACCGATGGCAGGCAGGGCCGTCTCGTCCCCCACCAGGAGGTGGTGTGGCGCGTCGGGCCGCGGGGCCCAGCCACCGCCCGGCCCGCGGAAGACGACGGACTCCCCCGGCTCCGCCCTCATGGCCCATGGGCCAGCGATCCCGGCGTCGCCGTGGACGAGGAAGTCGATGCTCATCCGCCCGGCGTCCAGGTCATGGTGGCGCACGGTGTAGGTGCGGCTGACCGGCCACTGCTCCCGCGGGTGTTCGTCCTGCACCCGGTCCGGGTCGAAGGGCAGCGTGTAGCCGGCACCCGATGGTGGGAAGAGCAGCTTGACGTAGCTGTCGGTCTTCTCCAGGGGGCCGATCTGGCGCAGGTCCGCCCCCTCGAAGTGGACGCGCACCATGTCCCGGGTGAGGACCTCCTTGCCGGTGACGGTGGCGTGGCGGGCAGGGCGGGGCTGGCGTGGGGCGTTCATGTCATCCTCCAGACATTTAGGTGAGGCAATCCTAACTTAAATGCCTTGCGGCTTCGATCCTTCGTCGACCTTTTGAAGTCCAGGGCCAGCCCGCCTAGCATCCAAGTCAGAACCCTTCCAACATTGGAATGGTTCCATCTTCCAGGAGGCTTACATGGCTGACACGACCGATCCGATGGCGAAGAACGGCGTGGGAGACCACCTGCCGAGCCGCAACAATGTGGTGGGCGAAGGCCCGATGACCATGGCCAATGGGTCGCCCGTGGTCGACAACCAGGACACGGCCACGGCCGGCGTGCGCGGGCCCGTCGTCCTGCAGGACGCCTGGAACATCGAGAAGCAGGCCCACTTCAACCGTGAGGTGATCCCCGAGCGGCGGATGCACGCCAAGGGCTGGGGCGCCTTTGGCGACTTCACCGTCACCCAGGACATCACCGACGTCTCCCACGCCAAGATCTTCTCCGAGGTGGGCAAGAAGTGCGAGATCTTCATGCGCTTCTCGACGGTCGCCGGCGAGCGGGGCGCCGCCGATGCCGAGCGTGACATCCGCGGCTTCGCGGCACGCTTCTACACCGAGGACGGCAACTGGGACGTGGTGGGCAACAACACCCCCGTCTTCTTCTTCCGCGACCCCAAGAAGTTCATCGACCTGAACCACGCCGTCAAGCGCGACCCCCGGACGAACCTGCGCAGCCCCAACACCAACTTCGACTTCTGGACCTCGCTGCCGGAATCCCTGTTGCAGACCACGATCATCATGTCCGACCGCGGCATCCCGTCGTCCTTCCGGTTCATGCACGGCTTCAGCTCCCACGCCTACTCGATGGTCAACGCCGCCGGAGTACGCACCTGGGTGAAATTCCACTTCCGTTCCCAACAGGGCATCCAGAACCTGACGGACCAGGAGGCTGCGACGGTCGTCGGACAGGACCGCGAGTCCAATGGGCGCGACCTCTACGAGGCCATCGAGAAGGGCCAGTTCCCCCAGTGGAAGCTCTACATCCAGACCATGACGGTCGAGCAGGCCGATGCGATGGAGACCAACCCCTTCGACCTCACCAAGATGTGGCCGAAGAAGGACTTCCCGCTGCGCGAGGTCGGCATCCTGGAGCTCAACCGCAATGCCGAGAACTACTTCGCCGACGTCGAGCAGGCGGCCTTCACGCCGCAGAACATCGTGCCCGGCATCGGCTACTCCCCTGACCGGATGCTGCAGACCAGGCTCTTCGCCTACGGGGACGCGGCCCGCTACCGCACGGGCATCAACCACCACCAGATTCCGGTGAACCAGCCCAAGGGCGTCGGCTGCCCGCACTCCTTCCACCGCGATGGCCAGATGCGCGTCGACGGCAACCGCGGCTCGGAACTGCACTACGAGCCCAACTCCTATGGCAACTGGGCGGACTCGCCGCAGCTGGCGGAGCCGACGCAGGCCGGCGGTGACATTGCGATGTACGACTACCGCGCCGACGACCACGACTACTACACCCAGCCCGGGATGCTGTGGCGTGCCATGACACCGGAACAGCAGCTGGTGACCTGTGAGAACACGGCACGGGCCATGGGCGACGCCACGCTGCAGGTGAAACATCGCTACATCTACAATTGCTTCCACGCAGACCCCGCCTATGGCGAGGGCGTCGCGAAGGCCCTGGGCATCGACATCTCCACCGTCGACCTGACCGGCACGCCGGCCAACTCCCGCGCGGAATGGCTGGCGCGCAATGCGGTGGGCAAGGAGCTGGACCAGCCCACCAAGCCCACCGAGCCGGCCACCGCCGCGGACCTGCCACCAGCCGGTCGCGACACGAATGCGGCCGATCCGAAGAGCCTGTCCAGCTGGGAGGACGACCCCTACCTGCTCTGATCCACCTGCCCTGAGCCAGCGATCAGCACGTCGCCGGCCCCTGACCGATTCGGGGGCCGGCGGCCTTTTCCTGTCCTCAGCATGGAGTGACTAGGCTTGCCCCCGTGCCGAATTCCATGAATTTTCACTCGCGCAAGTGGGTCAAGCCCGAGGACCTCAACGCCAACCACTCCCTGTTCGGGGGGAGCCTGCTGCGCTGGATCGACGAGGAAGCAGCGATCTACGCCATCATCCAGCTCGGCAACGAACGCACCGTCACCAAGTACATGAGCGAGATCAACTTCGTCTCCTCGGCCCGGCAGGGTGACATCATCGAGATGGGCCTCAGCGTCGTGCGTTGGGGCCGCACCAGCCTGACCCTCAAGGCGGTGGTGCGCAATGTCTTCACCGGCGAGGTGATCATCTCCATCGACAAGATCGTCATGGTCGCCCTGGACGATGACGGGAATCCCAAGCCGCACGGCTATTCCACGGTGTCCTACAATCGAGACCGGGTGCCGCACCGCCTGGTGACCCGCCGCGCGAGCGATGCGCAGCTGCGCGCCACGATGGACGAGGACGCCTTCGCCGCCCCGGACGAAGCCTTCCGAGTAGAGCCTCGCCCGGCGTGACCGGTGGAGCTGTGCGCGTGCCCGCCCCCCCGACGCACAGGAGACCTGGATGAGCACGCACACCCCGATCGAGGACTACGCCCTGCTGAGCGACCGCCGCACGGCGGCGCTGGTGAGCAGACAGGGCTCGATCGACTGGCTGTGCCTGCCCCGCTTCGACGACGAGGCCGTCTTCTGCGCCATCCTGGGCGACCGCGAGAACGGCCGCTGGCTGATGGCACCGGTCGACGGGGAAGTGGTGGAGCGGCGCTACCGCGACGACACCTTCGTCCTCGAGACCCGCTGGCGCACCCCCAGCGGCGAGTGCCTGGTCACCGAGTTCATGCCGCAGGCCAATGACCGCGCCGACCTCGTGCGCCACGTGACCTGCACCAGCGGCACCGTCACCATCGAGCACGAGCTGACGCTGCGATTCCGCTACGGCCAAAGCCTCCCGTGGATGCGGCGGGCCCCCGACGAGCAGGGCGAGCAGGCGCTGGTGGCCATCTCCGGGCCCAATGCCCTGGTGCTGCACGGACCCGACCTGCACCCGGACGACGCCCACCACGCCGGCCGTTTCGAGCTGGACTCGGGCGAATCCGCCTGCTGGACCCTGACCTGGTTCGAGTCGCACCTGACCCCACCGGCCGCCCCCGACGTGGCCGCGGAGCTGGACAAGACCGTGGGCGACTGGCAGAAGTGGGCCGACGACATCCTCTCCGACGACCACTGCCGTGAGGCCCGGCGCTCCCTGCTGGTGCTGCGCGCCCTGACCCACCACGAGACGGGCGGGATCGTCGCGGCCCCCACCACCTCGCTGCCGGAGGACTTCGGGGGCGAGCGCAACTGGGACTACCGCTATGTGTGGCTGCGCGACTCTGCGCTGACCATGGAGGTGATGCTGGACCACGGCCTGACCGAGAAGAGCTGGCGTGACTGGCTGCTGAGGGCGGTGGCCAGTGACCACCACGACCTGCAGATCATGTACGGCGTCGGGGCCGAGCGCCTCGGCCAGGAGCAGGAGCTGGACCACCTGGCGGGCCATGCCGACTCGCGCCCGGTACGCATTGGCAATGGTGCCGCCGGCCAGTACCAGGCCGACGTGATCGGCGAGGTGATGCTGGCGCTGCAGAAGATGCGCGAGCACGGCATCGCCGAGGACCGCTTCAGCTGGACACTGCAGGCCGTCCTGCTCGACGAGACGCTGGAACGCCTGGACGAACCGGACCACGGCATCTGGGAGATGCGCGGCGACCTGCACCACTTCACCCACAGCCGGGCCATGATGTGGGCGGCCTTCGACTGCGGCGTCCGCGCCGTCGAGCAGTACGGCTTCAAGGGCAATGTGGAGGCCTGGCGAGAGGCGCGTGACCGCCTCCACGACGAGATCTGGGACCAGGGCTTCAACACCGAGCTCAACAGCTTCACCCAGTCCTATGGCAGCACCGAGGTGGACGCCTCGCTGCTGGTGCTGCCCGGCACCGGCCTGGTCAGTGCCGACGACGAGCGGATGCTGGGCACCGTGGCCCGCATCGAGCAGGACCTGGTGGACGAGGACGGTTTCGTGCACCGCTACCGCACCGAGGCCAAGCTCGATGGCCTGGAGGGCGACGAGCACCCCTTCCTGCTGTGCACCTTCTGGCTGGTGACGCAGTATGCGCGCAGTGGCCGGCTCGACGAGGCCCAGGCCCGCTTCGAGAAGCTGGTGGCGCTGGGCGGTGAGCTGGGGCTGCTGGCCGAGGAGTACGACCCCGCCACCGGGCGCCACGCGGGGAACTACCCGCAGGCCTTCAGCCACCTGGGGCTGGCCCAGGCCGCCGCGGCGCTGCGCAAGCACGACCGTCGCTGACGGACATCCCCCTGCAGTCAGGCCCCGTCGGGCGTGCTGAGGGCGGTCATGGTCCTGCCCTGACCCCGACTCCCGCGGCCATCAAAGGATGATTTCAGCACGGAGCGGCGACCTTTGAATATCTCAGGGACTGCGCCTAGTGTTGCGTACATCACGACGGAGGTATGAGTATGCGTACGCGCGAAGAGTCCGACATCCGGGCTCCCTTCGACGTCGCCTCCCCCGTCATTCCTCTCGCTGGCGCCTGCTGCGCCTGTCGCGAGCACTGAGACCCGCACCTGCACGTCGCCCAGCACGGTCCAAGGACTATTTCATCAGTCGTGTCCCACAACTCGACCGCAAGGACACTCCTGCGCACCACTAGCCGTGCTGGCCCTCCATTGCTCATCGCTAGACCAACAGACAGGCACGATCCTTGATCGAACTCGACCATGTCTCCCGCCGCTTCTCCGGACGCCGTTCGGTAGTGGCCTTGGACGACGTGAGCCTCCACATCCCTGAAGGGGTCATCTACGGGCTCATCGGCAGTTCAGGTGCTGGGAAGTCAACGCTCCTGCGATGTATCAACCTGTTGGAGAGTCCTGACCGTGGCACCGTCTTGGTGGAAGGCGTCAATATCGCCGAACTGTCGGGGCGAGAACTCGCCAAGCAAAGACGTCGGATCGGCATGGTCTTTCAACAGTTCAACCTGCTGGAAAGCTCCACGGTCTTCGAGAACGTGGCGATGCCGATGAAGCTGGCCGGAGCAAGCAAGAGTGAGATCCGTGCCAGGGTGGACGAACTGCTGGGTTTTGTCGAACTCACGGACAAGGCCGACGCTCGCCCAGCGACGCTGTCCGGCGGTCAGAAGCAGCGCGTGGGAATTGCGCGCGCGCTGGCCAATGCTCCTTCGATCCTGCTTTGCGACGAGGCAACATCTGCCCTCGATCCTGAGACGACCGATTCGATCCTCGCGCTGCTGCGCCGGATCAATCGGGAACTCGGAGTTACCAGCGTGGTGGTCACCCACGAAATGAATGTGATTGCAAAGGTGTGCCACCAAGTGGCCGTCATGAGCCAAGGACGCATCGTCGAGCAGGGCCCTGTCCTGTCGGTCTTCTCACACCCGCAGGCGGCGATCACACGCCGCTTCGTGCGGACCATCATCGACGACCGCGTCCCCATGCGCTGGTGGCCGGCGTCCAGGCCACCACTGAGCCCAATGAGCTGTGGCGCCTCACCTACACGGGTGGGGCCTCCACAGGGCAATGGCTCTCGGAGATCAACTCGCGTTTCGAACTGCGAACGGCGCTGCTCTACGCCACCGTTCACGAGATCGACGAGCAGGTCCTCGGAGTCCTGGTGGTTCAGGCGATCGGCGACGAGGCGCAACGAGCGGCAGCACGTCGCCTCCTCGAAGACGCTGGTGTCGATGTCGCCCACCAACCCTTGGCGGAGCTGACCGCGGCTCCGGAGCTCAACGACGGGAGACCGCTGTGACCGATTTCATTGCATCCTACTTCGGCATCGGTCCAGATCAGCTCGCAAGGGCAGCGGTCGACACCCTCTACATGGTCGGATGGTCCCTGGCCCTCGGCACCATCGTGGCCATTCCCTTGGCACTTGCCCTAGTGCTGTGGCGGCCCGGCGGGATCAAGTCCAATCCTTTGGCGCATGGCTTCATCAACGCGATGGTCAACATCGTGCGATCACTGCCATTCATCATCCTGATGGTCGTCCTGATGCCCTTCACCAAACAGGTGGTGGGCACGCGAATCGGGACCACGGCAGCCTTGGTACCCCTCACAGTGGGGTTTTCTCACCAGACCTAGTCGTTGGATAGTCGTCGTTGACCATGTGACAAGGGGTGATGGCGTTCGGGGAATGGGTGCATGCGGGTCGGGTGGTGCAGGATCGGTTTCGACGAAGATCCCAAGCCCGACCAGAACCGAGCCCGCATGCTGTCCTATCGTGCCATCCTCGACCTGCCCGAAACCATCGTGCGTCGTATCGCGGCGTGGCTTCGTGCCCATCGCCGAGTCCATGACCGACGCCCATGGCAACGTGCCGCGACCTGCTGGACCCAAGCGATGATGTTCTGCCGATGGATGCTGGACGCGACACCCATCCACCGCCTGGCCCGTGACCACGGCCTGTCCCAGGCCAGCGCCTACCGCTACCTCCACGAAGCACTCGACGTGGTCGCTGATCACGCGCCAGACCTGCCCAACGTCCTGGAGCAGCAACACCACAGCGGGGCGGGCTTCGTCTGCCTGGACGGCACACTGATCGCCACCAACGCAGTCCAGATCCCTTCCCCACAAGGAAACGGCAACGACTGGTGGTACTTCGGCAAACACCATCGTCACGGCGGCAACGTCCAGGTCCTTACCGACTCGACCGGCTTCCCCATCTGGGCCTCGCCGGTCACTCCCGGATCGACCCACGACATCACCGCCGCCCGGGAACACGCCCTGCCGGCGCTCTATCCGGCCGCGGCCAAGGGCCTGCCGACGCTGACCGACAAGGGCTACCACGGCGCCGGGATCGGGATCCAACACGCGGTCAAGGGCCACCATTTGGACCCCGACAACCGCTGCCGCAACCGTCTCTTGACCGGCCTGCGAGCACCCGCCGAACGAGCCAACGCCATCCTCAAACAC